>JAHZFJ010000016.1 GCA_019421365.1 Lachnospiraceae bacterium | reverse complement strand
TAGCCCCTTATAGGGGCAGAGCAAGCCACCAGCTAAGCTGGTGGTCTTGACTGCTTTAAAAAATATTATTATGTTTGTAAAGAATATATAGCGATAAAAAGTACAAAATATGGAATAAGATATGTGACTCATAGAGCTTGTAAAAACTGTCAGTAATAAATTGCAAAATATTGTTGACACAACGCTGATTATCTGATACTATGAATAAGGTTCATAAAACGAATCATAACTGCCGAAGACAGTAGGTGCCGCAAGGCATAAGGAGAAAACGCCTACCGAGGAATATAAGATAATCATACGATGACTTATAATAGCCTCTCTGTCTTTGATAGAGAGGCTTTCTTGATGATATGGACACTCCAAAAAGGTGTGTTCGTATGTTTTAACGGCGGTGCCTTGAAGAGTTTAATTCGTAGCTATTTTGCTAAGTATTAGTTCTTCATCAAATCTATAAGGAGGTACGCAAACAATGGCAAAGGTAGAAATTAAAAAACCTGTAGTTGAAGAAATCAAAGGATACGTTGCTGATGCGAAATCAGCTATCTTAGTTGATTATCGTGGTTTAACTGTTGAACAAGACACAGCTCTTCGTAAACAGTTAAGAGAAGCAGGTGTTGTATACAAAGTATACAAAAACACTATGTTAAACTTCGCTTTCGAAGGAACTGACTACGCTCAATTAGCACCACATTTAGAAGGACCTACAGCAGTAGCTTTTGGTATCGAAGATGCAACAGCTCCAGCTAGAATCCTTAACAATGTAGCTAAGACAGCTCCAGCACTTGAATTCAAAGGTGGTGTAGTTGAAGGAACTTACTATGATGCAGAAGGTGTTAAGCTTGTTGCAAATATTCCTTCAAGAGAAGTTCTTATTTCCAAATTACTTGGAAGCTTACAATCACCAATTACAAACTTCGCTCGTGTTATTAAGCAAATCGCTGAAAAGAACGAAGAAGTTGCGTAATAAGTACAATTATGTACAATTGCTTGCAAAGCAAGCAGCATGATATTGTATCAGCGATATGATATCAGTGATAATTATCACAGTGATTACTATCACAGAAAATAAAAATAAACAATTAATTATTGGAGGTAAATAAAATGACAACTCAAGAATTTATCGAAGCTATTAAAGGCTTATCAGTATTAGAATTAAACGATTTAGTTAAAGCATGTGAAGAAGAATTTGGTGTATCTGCAGCTGCTGGTGTAGTAGTAGCAGGTCCTGCAGCTGGTGGTGAAGCAGCTGAAGAACAAACAGAATTCAACGTAGAATTAACTGAATGTGGTCCAAACAAAGTTAAAGTTATCAAAGTAGTACGTGAATTAACTGGTTTAGGATTAAAAGAAGCTAAAGAAGTAGTTGATGGAGCTCCTAAAATGGTTAAAGAAGGCGCAACTAAAGAAGAAGCTGAAGATATCAAAGCTAAACTTGAAGCTGAAGGCGCTAAAGTTACTCTTAAATAATTTTGCGTATCAAATAATAGAGACAAGCATTGCGAACTTTCTATTGTTACAAATTATAGAGATGAAAAAAGAGTTATGTGTAAACATAGCTCTTTTTTTATATACTCTTTGTGTCATTTCGAGGAAAGTATTATACTAAAAGAGTGGAATATAGTGCGTGAAAATAGTATAATAGAACTGTTATATACTACTAGAAAATACATGGAGGAAAGTACAAATGAGAGTAGTTACATTTAATATACGATGTGATTATAATCAAGATGGAGAGAATTCGTTTCAATATCGTAAACCTCTTATCTTGAAAAAATTGAAGCAAGAGAAACCTGATGTTATAGGGTTTCAAGAGGTGTTACCTCATGTGGCAGAATGGTTAAGAGATAACCTAGACGAGTATTACATAGTGGGCTGCGGCAGAGATGCAGAGTTAAAGAATGAGCAGATGTGTGTAGCGTTTAGAAAAAACAAATTCCAACTAATATCAATGGATACATTCTGGATGTCAGAAACTCCAGAAGTTCCTGGTTCGAGATATGAGATACAAAGTTTTTGCCCTAGAACTTGTACAACTTTGTTTTTACAAGATCTTAAGTCAGATCGTTTTTATTATGTAATTAACACGCATCTTGACCATGAAGCGAGTGAAGCTAGAGTATTAGGTATGGAACAGATTCTAGAGCATATGAAGGCCGTAAAAGAGGCAAAACAGCGCGCAGGATATGGTAAGATTGAAATGGTTCTTATGGGTGATTTTAATGCCTATCCAGATGCTAAAGAAATTCGTATAATGAGTGAAGTAGGTGGATTAACAGACCTTACATCAAAGCTTGATGGCACATTCCATGATTACGGAAGAATGCAGCCGAACGAAAAGATTGACTATATAGTGGCTACAGATGGAATTACATGCTCTGCGTGTACAATGTGGACGGATTGTGAAGGTGGAGTGTATCTATCTGATCATTACCCAGTTTGCGCGGAAATAGATGAGTAAGAGATAATAACTTAATAGTTATGAATTTATTTTATAAAAAAGGCTGTACAAATTAATTTGTACAGCCTTTTTGTAGTTCTAAAGCTAAACTACTATTAGATTATTTAAGAAAAATGTGAAGTTCACTATTTAACTCAGTTGCTTTTAAGAAATCTTCTTTTGTGATTGATACTCCACCATTACGATAATTATTAGTAAATAATTCTGAAGAGATAACTTGGTCATTAACCTTGATGCAAGGAGTATCTGTTTGTGCGTCTGTATGATATACAAAAGTAACAGTTTTTCCAAAGCATGTGTAGTTGAATTTTATACCATCCAATTCGTTATCAATTACAGGATCGATAATAAGGGTGTTCTTGGTAAAGCGAATACCAAGTAGATCAGAGACAACTCGACGGATATAGATTCCAGGGCCGCTTGAGTATAATCTCCAACCACCTTTTACAGCGATAGAACCATCTCTTAATTTGTCGAAGTTAGCAGCATACTCGTAACGGTCATTATAGCAGCCTTCTGAACTACTAAAGTAAACATTACTTTGACGAGTTAGAGCATTTGGTACGCATTCAGTAACAAGGATTGGGTTGATTTGCATAAGAGCCTTCCATGCCTTGTCTGCGTTACCTAGTGTAGCCATTGCCTCGATGTAACGAATGTGAGCGTGAACATATTGTAAACTAATCTCTCGTCCGATATTAGCTGCTTGTTCAGCGCGTAGGAATATCTTGCTGATACCGCCTTCGTAGCCAGCTGGATGATCCATTAGACGTACACCGTCAGGACAAGCAAGGTATTTGTCGATAATATCCACATTAGTAGCAGCTAATTCAGAATCAGCCAATCCAGCGATAATACTTCTTGTTAATGGTAGAAGTCTGTATTTGATTGAAGTTTCTGTATCATCAGGGTGTAACATAACCTTTGAAGTACCATCTGCTTCGCGATATAAGAAGCCAGCAATTACGCCATCCTTAATTAAATAGCGATAGAAGGAATCTTTGATATCTGTTGCCATTGTACTGAGCTCATTCGAGAATGTCTCGTCTTTTTCGATAACAGAATTGCTTAACAAACTAAGTGTTTGTTGTGCAAGTGCTTGTGTCCACGCACTAACTAAATTCTCTTTTAAATGCTTGCTAGCTGGTTGTAATGTATCATCCCAGTCTCCACCGGCATAAGAGATTAATGAAGTGCCTGGTAAGAAACGCTTACGAATTGTTTCAACAGCACGTTTGATGTGTTCTAATATAGATTCTGTCTTTCCAACAGGAGTGCCTTTTGAACCGCTTCGATAATCTACGACCTCATCTAAGATTGTAGTATCACCCGTTGCATTGATATAATCACTTATGGCTTTTAAAGGCCAGAATACAACGTCTCCGTGGCAATCTTCTTGGTGTATTGGATAACGATCGAACATAAACCATTGTGGCCATTCAGATACTTCTTCGATTTGATGAGCGAATAAGTGGATTAGAATGTCACGAACCATAGAGAAATGTCCTGTTGCTAAGAAGAATTCTACAGGTCCTTGGCATACATCACGTGTACCCCAAGCGGCTCCTCCGGATTGTTCTAAACCATGTGGAGAAGCAAAATGTATTAGAGCATCGTGAGAATACCAACGCATTGTTGCATTTAGTTTATCAGCTGTTATGTTATTAGTGTCAGCAGTGCTTAGTCTGAAATTACTAGCTACTTCGTTGTAGTATACTTCGTAAGCTGCTTTATGTGTGTTGAAATCGTAAGATTCTTCAAAAGCTGGTGCATCGTTATTTTCAGAGCCTTGTAAAACGATTTCAAAGTCAGATTTTTGATTAATATTAATTGTTATAATTGATGGATCCATAGTATGGTCATCGTAGAAAACTCTATCATCTGATATTATACTACCTTCAGGAGTGCGAATACGGAAGTTTAGATCAGGATAATATGATCTTGTGTAGCAATCCTTTGAAGGTTTGATGATTAGTGTAGAGTCTTCTTGCTCTAATTCAAAACTTTGTCCAACTTCGTTTGGTCCAGCCGTAATTTGGTTGGAAACAATAAAGTCATATGCTTTGCCTGTAGTAGAACGTACTTGTAAAACAATTTCGGGACGATCAAATGTGGCGAATGATGAAACTACAAGAATATCGTCTTCAATTTGATAGTACCAAGTGCTACCGGATACTTCCATCTCATAAGCTGCAGGTAATGTAAGCTGACGATATGTGTTATCTATCTTAACAAAGATACGTTGACCACTATTCTTTTGAACGTTTAAAAGACCTCTGTGATTTGAGAGGAGTTTATTATTAGTTGTATTACCTACCACGAACTGACAGTTAAATACACCATACATGTAGTTAGTGGAACTAACTACACCAGTTGGAACTTTAGTCATATCAAAGTTAGTCATGAGAATGTGTCCGTGAGGACGTTCAGTAACTAATTCTTTGGATTGTAATACTACGTGTCCATTTGATGGTGTAAAGAATGAATATAAAGTGTCTTTGTTTTTCTCTTCTAAACGACGGTCGGGGAACTGTTCGTTAATTTGTTGTATGTTCCATTCTGGAGAAGCATAAGGTTCGCCAATTATAGGAGTAGGAACTGGGGAAGTTACAAACTCTTCTGCTGGGCTATATGAATACGCATCATTTATCTCTTGTAGATATTCGATTTCCTTGATTGCTTCAGGATGATCGGCTTTACATATTCCGTAGAATGAGAATTCTTTGCTACCGTTAACAGAGAATGTTTCGGTCTGTAGCGCAATATGTGAAAGTTCATACTGTTTGTTTATGTTTGGTAGATCTCCGCTTAGTGCTTCGGGAACATTAGTCTTTTTATAAGATAGTCCGAAGAATTGAGTTCCATCTGTTGAGTAGGCATTTGTTCGAATACCTAAACTACCTTGTTGCAAGTATGGATTCGTATTTCCTTGGCTCATGTTCTGTCTAGAACAGATGACATAGCCATTATTACCTTCGAAAACACTGTGGCCTAGATATTGTGCAGTGTATAATTCGTTTGATGCAACGCTTCCTGTAGAAGCAACACCAATATCTTGCGAATATACAACGTCAGCTTTCTGACATTCTCCTGTTAAAGAGATATCCCAGAACCAAACTCCGAACGGAGTAAGGCGGAATGTAACTGTGTAGTTAACATTTTGTGCAGTACCTGTAAAACGAAGAGCTGTATTGCTTGCTTCTATAGTACTATTTGAATGAACACCAATTAATGGATAAGATTGAATGGTATTGTCATTATATATACGAAGATATATGTTATTGGAAGATCCATCAGTATTGGTTCCGTGAAAATCATTTATCATTACTGAGTCGTGAATCCATTCAAAAGCATCTCCACTAGCTAAGAAAGAAAACGTGCTATTGCTGTTTTTTAGCGTAATTGGAGTTGGCGTGTTTTTATGTGTCATATGATTTCCTCCTTAATGAAAACGGGTGAAAACATTTCCAATTTCATTCAAAGTATATAAGAAAATCGATAATAAGTCAATGGAATTAATGAAAACTACAAAAGAATTTGTATTGAAAATAATGGGAAATATAGAGGTAAATAATAAAAAACTTAAAATATTGTGAAAATTGCACAAAAAAATCATGGTTATATTGATATAAATGACATGTTGACAAAAATGTAGAAATAAATTATGATTAATCTATCAAAACGAATAAAAACGTTTCCAATTTCAAAAAAACAGTAAAACGAGGAAGGAACGGAGGGATATATTGAAGACAAAACAGGGAATTCGCGCTTTTGGAAAAGAAATTCGTAAGAATTGGGTATTATTTTTAATGCTTGTACCCGCAATTGTTTATTTCATTATTTTTTCCTATGTTACGATGCCTGGTGCATATGTAGCATTCGTAAATTATAATCCTAACAAAGGAATCTTTGGTAGTGATTTTGTAGGTTTTAAGAATTTTGAGTTTTTAGTTCAGAATGGAGACCTATTAAGGATTACAAAAAATACGTTACTTTATAATTTAGTATTTTTGGTTTTAAGTCACAGTATTCAAATTGTACTTGCAATTATGCTTTCTGAGATAACAAGAAAGAGATTTAAGAAAGTTTCTCAATCAGTTATCTTATTACCACATTTTATTTCATATGTAGTAGTTGGTGTATTCGCATATAACTTCTTTAATTTTGATAATGGCTTTATTAATTCTATACTTGTGAATCTAGGGGGAGAAAAATTTGCATTCTATTCGACACCTTGGGTTTGGAAGTTCATAATTGTATTTTTCTACATATGGAAAACTACAGGTTACGGAATGATTGTTTATATGGCTACTATAACAGGTATAAGCACTGAAATTTATGAAGCGTCTTATATTGATGGAGCAAGTCGTTTCCAAAGAATTAAGAGTATAACAATACCGCTTATGAAACCAACATTTATCTTATTGATATTGTTTGGATTAGGTGGAATTTTAAGAGGTTCTTTCGATCTATTCTACAATCTGATCGGTACAAACTCTATTCTGTATCATTCAACTGATATAATTGATACTTATGTTTACCGAAGTTTAATTGGATCATTCAATTTCTCGTCTAGTGCTGCCGTTGGACTTTATCAATCGGTGTTTGGTCTGATACTTGTACTCGGAGTTAACTGGATTGTCCGTAAAATTGAACCGGATAGTGCGTTATTCTAGTAAAGGTGGTAGAAAATGAAGAATAAACAAAGTGAAAAAACTAAATCAGCTATCAAAATGGGAAAAGGCGATAGAAGATTAATGGCTTTAAGTTACTTGTGTGTAGCTGTTTTTGCAATCATATGCTTGTTTCCATTTGCATTGATGATAACATCATCTTTTATGACTGAAAAAGAAATTGTAGCAGAGGGATATAAGCTCTTTCCTAAAGAGTGGAGTATATCAGCATATCGTTATCTATTAAGTAACTCTACAAAGATGTTAGATGCTTATAAAGTAACTATATTTATAACTGTTGTGGGAACTCTAATTGGGTTGTTTATCATGTCGATGGCAGGTTATGTATTGAATCGTAAAGATTTTAAATACCGCAACTTCTTTTCATTTTTCATATATTTCACTACACTTTTCAGTGGTGGATTGGTACCTACCTATATTCTTTATGTTAGATACCTAAATTTAAAAGACAACATCTGGGCGCTTATATTGCCTGGTCTTGTTAGTGCATGGTCTATATTCCTTATGAGAAACTTCATGAAGTCGATTCCAGATGAATTATATGAATCAGCTACGATGGATGGAGCAGGACCATTTAAGATTTATCTAAAAGTGTTTATGCCTTTAGCACTTCCTTCCCTTGCTACAATAGGACTATTCCTTGCGTTAGGTTATTGGAATGAGTGGTATAATGCTAGTTTATATATTGATACAGCTTCAAAATATCCATTGCAGTATTTTCTTCAAAAGATGGTCAACCAAACAAGTATAGACTCTCTTACAAGTTTGGGGCATGTAATTGATGCAGCTTCGGTACCAACACAGTCAGTTAAGATGGCGACAGCGGTACTTGCTACAGGACCTATTATTTTACTATATCCATTTGTGCAAAAATATTTCGTAAGTGGACTTACTGTAGGTTCAGTAAAAGGTTAAATCAATTAATTCAAATGATATTATAGGCTTTACATTTTATGCTAAAACCTATAAAATATAGGAGGTAAAACTATGAAATTAAAAAAGGTAATTAGTAGTGTTTTATGTGTTGCTATGGCAACAGTATTACTAACTGGATGTGCTAATGGGGATAAGAATAACACATCAAGTGGTTCGAACTCAGCTTCTAGCGAAGTTGCAGATGGAGACGTGGATTTATCAGAACACGTAACTCTTTCAATGTATCTATACGGTTCACCAGGTGTGAAAAATGATGAAATTCTAGCTGAGATTAATCGTAAGCTTACAGAGGATATCAATACTTCAATTGAAATCAAGTACATTGATTGGGGTGATGTTTCTACAAAATACCCTCTATTATGGGCATCAGGTGAAAGTTTTGACATGGCGTATGCTTCTGTGAATGCACCTGTACCATATTATACGTTAGCAAAACAAGGTTCTTTAGCTGATATTTCAGAAATATTGAAAAAGTATGCACCAACACTATACGCTGAGGTTCCAGAGTCAAGTTGGGCAGCTGCTAAGTCAGGAGATGGTATCTATGGTGTTCCTTCACTTGGAGCAGGATATTCAGCAAATGGCTTCGTGTATAACAAAGCAAACTGCGACGAATGGGGAATCGATTATGTTACAGATTTGGATTCTATGATTGCATATTGTGAAGCATCTGTAGCTCATGGTATCTATCCTATCAACGGTAACTCAGAAGTTGCTATGGATTTCTACAGAATGTTAGTTGAGTCAACTGGAAATTGGATAACAGCACCTGGTATTGCAGAAACAGAAATGTTCCTTGTAGCTAAAGATTACAATGACTATAAAGATATTGTTCATCCAGCATTTACTGATGAATTTGCTAAGTTCGTAACTATGCTTGATGAGTGGGAATCAAAAGGCTTCTGGCCTACAGATATCTTATCAGCTCAAACAGGTGATAAAGAGATGTATAAGAATCTTCAAAGTAGCGCTTACATTACACATATGGGTGACTGGACTGGTAACTACACAGCAATCCATGGTCAATTAGAAAATCAGGATATAGATGCTTGGTACTTTGCTGAAGATAACAACAAAGTTATGCAAAACTCACCAGCACAAGATATGACTGTTATCAATACAAATTCAAAATATCCTGAAAGAGCTGTAATGGTAATTGAAAAATTAATGACAGATGAATCTTACTATAGATTATTACAATACGGTATAGAAGGTCAACAATACGAAATCGTTGATGGCTATTTAGAAAAACCAGAAGGATTTGATGATGCAGTAGATGGTGGTGGATTTGCTGGTTGGGCATTTACTAACAGTAAATTCAAAATCCCTTCTAGATCAGAACACCCTAGCCGTTATGTAAAGCAAGAAGAATGGAGTGAGAATTTCATCAGCAATCCTTATAATGGATTCACTTTTGATTCTTCAAAAGTTGCAACTGAATTATCTGGTATCTCAAATGTAAACTCAACACTAGGTATTCAACTTATGTTAGGTAAAACAGATGACGTTGCTTCTGCAATTGAAGAATATAGAAGTCAATTAAAGAAAGCCGGAATTGACACTGTTATTGATGAATTAAAATCTCAACTAGAATCTTTTACACCAGTTGCTGAATAGGTAAAAGAGACTATAAAGGGCTGCTGATTAATATATACAGCAGCCCTTTTTTAATAAACGGACACTCACAAAGTGCGTGCCCGTTATTTGTAATTATGAATTAAATTATGGGGAGGAACAAAATGGCGAATATCACGATTATAGATATAGCAAGATTATCGGGTGTAGGAATTGCAACGGTTTCACGTGTTATCAATCAAACAGGATCGGTTAGTGAAAAAACACGGAAGAAAGTAATGGATGTAATTAATGAATATAATTACATACCTAATAATAACGCCAGGAATCTTAAAATGACGCAATCGGACAATATTGCGCTTTTTGTAAAATACATTTCCAATCCGTTCTTTTCTAAGATGATTGATGTTATAGAGACCGAGATGGCTTCTAGAGGATTTCCTCTCTTGATCCAAAATGTTGATGACATGAAAGACGAGTTAGATGTAGCAATTAGTGAATCTATGCATAGAAATCTGTGTGGTGTTATGATTATGGGTGGTTCTTATTCGTCGTATACAGAGGCAAAGTTTAAACAACTGGGAACTCCGTGTGTTTTGCTTACCGTAAGTACAGAAGGTAATGTTGATCCTTCTCTATATTCTAGTGTAATTATTGATGATGAAAAAGAAGCTTATAAAGCAACACAATATCTAATCGATATGGGCCATAGAAAAATCGGGTTTCTATACAAAGATGTCGGAAATGTGATTACTCCTAATATTTTGCGATTTCAAGGTTATAAAAAAGCTCTAGAGGATAATGGAATTCCATTAGATGATAATCTCATTTCTTTAAGCGCACCTGTAAATGGTACTGGTTTTCGAGTTGGATTCCAAGGGATGAAGCAGCTTATGTTGAAAAATCCGGATATGACAGCTGTCTTTGCATTTTCAGATGTATTAGCAATTGGAGCGGCTAAAGCAGCTATTGCAATGGGAAAGAAAATTCCAGATGATATATCCATTATAGGATTTGACGGTATTGAGATGACAGAATTTTATAATCCTGCGTTGGATACGGTATATCAACCCGCAACGGAGATGGCGTTATCTGCAGTATCGTTGTTACATGGTATGATGAATGGAGAAAAGAGTCAACACAAGGTATATGAGTCTGTAGTTATGAAGAGAGGCTCGGTTAAGATGATACAAGATAGTTAAACGATTTGTTTTTAGTTATGTGGCAACATAGAAAGGGCAGCGCGATGAATCAACAAGACTTAATTAATTTAGTAAAAGATATGAGCTTAACAGAAAAGGTCAACCAATTATTACAAGTGACAAGTGGGTTTTATATAGATGATGCAATACTTACTGGTCCAATTAGAGAGAATGGTATTACTGAGGAAAGTATTGCGGAGGCTGGATCGGTAATAGGCCTCTTAGGTGCAGAGAAGTTTAAGGAAATTCAAGATGCATATATGGAGAAGCATCCGCATAATATTCCGCTATTGTTTATGTTTGATGTAATCAATGGATTCCGCACAATATTCCCTATTCCGTTAGGACAGGGAGCAACATTTGAACCAGAACTTTCAAAACGCCTAGCTCAGATTGCTGCAAAAGAATCAGCGGTATCTGGTATACATGTAACATTTGCCCCAATGGTTGATCTTGTAAGAGATGCAAGATGGGGACGTGTTATGGAGTCTACAGGAGAAGATGGAAAGCTTAATAGTGATTTTGCAAAAGCTATGGTAGAAGGTTTCCAAGGTGATGATGTTGGAGGGCAATATAATATTGGCGCATGTGTAAAACATTTTGCGGCTTATGGTGCACCAACAGCAGGTAGAGAGTATAATACAGTTGAGTTATCTGAGAATACATTACGTGGTTATTATCTTCCTGCCTACAAAGCAGCAATAGACGCTGGTGTAGAGATGGTTATGACATCGTTCAATACATTAAATGGTGTTCCAGCTACAGGTAACGAATGGTTAATGAGAGATGTATTACGTAATGAGATGGGATTTGACGGAGTATTAATTTCAGACTGGACAGCAATTGAAGAAATAATCTATCATGGTTATGCAAAGGACCGTAAGCAGGCTGCAGAACTTGCTATTAAGGCTGGAGTAGATATTGATATGATGACAGGTATCTATAGCAAAGAGCTTGCTGCTTTAATTGAAAGTGGTAAAGTTGACGAAAGTCTATTAGATGAATCGGTTCTTCGTATCTTAACTCTTAAGAATAAATTAGGTTTATTTGAAAATCCATATAAAGATGCAGATCCTATTAAGGAAAAAGAAGTTATCTTATGTGAAGAACATAGAAAGACAGCATTAGAAGCTGCTGAGAAATCATTTGTATTACTTGAGAATGATGGAATCTTACCACTTAAGAAGGGTGAGAAAGTAGCATTCATTGGACCTTTCGTATCTGAGAAAGAAATCTACGGTGCATGGTCAATGCTTGCTAAAGACGAGGATTCGGTTTCTATAGAAGATGCTTTTGTTAGATATGAAGACGTATATGATATGACGTTTACACAAGGTTCGCCAGTTTTAGGAACAGAGGAATACAACTTAATTCCAAAACATCATGTAAAAGAAGTCTCAAAAGCAGATGAAGAGAGAATGCTTGCAGAAGCAGTTGAAGCTGCAAAAGGTGCGGATAAAGTAGTACTTGCTATCGGTGAACACAGAGTAATGTCGGGTGAAGCTGCTAGTAGAACAGAGTTATTACTTCCAGAAGTACAGCAAAGATTACTTCGTGCTGTTCATGAAGTAAATCCTAATATAGCAGTTGTTCTGTTTACAGGAAGACCATTAGATTTACGTGAAGTTTCAGAAAAATCAAAAGCAATCTTAACAGTATGGATGCCTGGAACAGAGGGTGGTAATGCAATTGCTAATGTTCTTACAGGTGATTTTAATCCAAGTGGAAAACTTCCTATGAGCTTCCCTTACAATGTGGGACAAGTTCCGGTTCATTATAATGAATATTTTACAGGAAGACCTTTCGATCCGAAGTCAGACGTAGTGATGTATCGTTCTAATTATAGAGATATTCCAAATACTCCTTTGTATCCTTTTGGATATGGACTTAGCTATACAACATTTGCTTACTCTGATCTTACATTAAGCAAGAACCAGATGACAGTAGATGAGCAAATCGTAGCTAGTGTAACTCTTAAGAATACTGGTGACTGTGCTGGTACAGAAACTGTACAATTATATATTAGAGATTGTTTTGGTAGCGTAGTTCGTCCAAGAAAAGAATTAAAGGATTATCAAAAGGTTACTTTACAACCAGGAGAAGAACAAACAATTTCCTTCACTATTAATGAAGAAATGTTACAATTCTGCAAGGCAGATATGAGCTTTGGTAGTGAACCAGGAGAATTCTATGTTTATATTGGTGCAGATAGCAGTTCGGAGGAATATGTAACATTTGAATTAATCTAGAAAAGCAATCTGCATTGGGTTACAGACTATATCTAATAAAGTTCATTATCGGGTCGGCGAGACATTTTTGTATCGTCGGCCTAATTAATATAGAAAAAAGAAAGGAAACAATAAAGAGATGAAAGAGATTAAAGTACTAGCAATCGGAAACAGTTTTACACAAGATAGTTTTTATTATCTTCATGATTTGGCAAAGGCTGGTGGTGTTGAATTAAAGGCAGTCAATCTATATATAGGGGGTTGTTCTTTAGAACGACATTGGAACAATGTTAAAGCAGAAGCAAAAGATTACATGTATGAAGAGAATGGTGTATCAACAGAACGTTATGTATCAATTAATGAAATGTTAGTGGAAGATGATTGGGACTATATAATAACGCAACAAGCAAGTCATGATAGTGGAATAAAAGAAACATATTTTCCTTATTTAGAACAATTATTAGATTATGTTAAATCTAAAGCTCCAGGTGCAGAATGTTTATTACAAAAAACATGGGCATATGAACAAGATAGTGATCATGGAGAGTTTCCTAGATATAACTGTGATCAACAACAGATGTATAATCAGTTAAGCGATTGCTATGAAGAAGCGGCGAGAAAAACTGGATTACGTTTAATACCTAGTGGAGATGTTATACAATCTGTAAGAAAGAAGGCACCATTCCGTTATGAATTAGGGGAGAGATCCTTATGTAGAGATGGGTTTCATATGGACATGATTTACGGACGGTATTTATTATCAGCAGTAATCTATTCATTCTTATTCAAAAAGGATATTCGCGAAAATACCTTCATCCCTAAAGAAGCAGAGATAGAAGGTATTGATGTAATTAAACAGTGTATTAATGAAATGATTAATCTATAGGTAGTGGTTATATGAGCTCTAAGTATCCGTAGCCATTTTTACATAAACCACACCATTCCAATATAGAAGAAAGTGCAGAGATGCGGCGTAGTACGGATTCACCAAGTGCTACGCCGTATGCTTTGTGCGCGACGTATCCTTCTATCGTATCTAATGTGAGGTGCTCTTCGCCGAGTTTTGACTTCATCGTATTTCCTTTTGAAGCTCTTCCACCTGTCTTATTAAGTAGTTCTATAGCGCAATCGAAGGCTTTCCAAGTTAATAGATTACCTTTAGGAAGGTTAGAAGCATAGATGCCATTTCCGAACTCCTCATAATAGATTGAGAAAGTTTTATTGTTGGTTAAGCTTATATCTGCTAGCCCCTTTGATTCGTTGAGTTTGGTTTTGATCTTCTTTGTTGCTAAACTTTCATCCTTATATATAGGAAGAGTTTCGACAATTACTTCTATATTATATGTGTCAGAATAAGCAGTTGAATATCCTAGTCGCTCTAATACTTGGTCAAGTCGTTTCTTTGCGGCAGGATAAGATAAGCCTAATTGTTGCATCAACTCTTTTAGATTTCCTCGACATTTGAGATAATACTCGATGAACTGTAAGTCCTCATAAGCAAGATAGTTGAATTTGCTTAGGGAGAAATCGTTTGTTAATTCCAGACCGCAATGTTTACAAGTAAGGCGTGTTGCAATTAGTTTTTCGTTACATATAGGACAATGACCAATAATTTCTGTATGCATATGAATCAACCTTTCGTTTAATTTAGTTATTTACTTATGAAACTGTAAAAAATGGGGAATACTTAAATATTGAATGCTATTTTACTGTATAAAGATACCAGTGATGCAATAAGAAAAAAATAATTTATTAAATTAAATAAACAGATGTTTCTTCTATATAATAAGAAGAATAACATATTAGTAGACAAATAACAAGGTAGTAATAATAAAGTTAATACTAACTTTAGATAGTGTGACTAATAGACTTGAATAGTGTATAAAAGTATACAAAAAAACACCCCAAAAAGGGTGTTGACAAGTTATAATATATATGCTAACATGAAAAATGCACTATTGTGGTGTCTTGTGCTTTAAATCGAATATGTGTTGATTATAGCACATTCATATAAAAATTTCAAGGGGTGAAAACGTCAATGGATAAAAATAAAATACGTCCAATTAAAGTTGGTAACGGCATGAGAATGAGTTACTCAAAGCAAAAAGAAGTACTTGATATGCCTAATCTCATTGAAGTACAGAAAGACTCTTACAGATGGTTCTTAGAAGAAGGACTATACGAGGTCTTGGAAGACATCTCTCCTATCGCAGATTATAGCGGACACTTAAGTTTAGAGTTCGTTGATTTTACTTTATGCGAAGATGATGTTAAGTATTCAATTGAGGAGTGTAAGGTTAGAGATGCTACCTATGCCGCACCACTTAAAGTAAAAGTCAGACTTCATAACAAAGAAAACGACGAGATTAATGAACATGATATTTTCATGGGTGACCTACCTTTAATGACAGAAACAGGTACATTCGTTATTAATGGTGCTGAACGTGTTATCGTTAGCCAGTTAGTACGTTCCCCTGGAATCTATTATGCAGTAGGACACGACAAGATCGGTAAAGAATTATATTCATCTACAGTTATTCCTAATAGGGGTGCTTGGTTAGAGTATGAAACAGACTCAAACGATGTTTTCTATGTTCGTGTAGATAGAAACAGAAAAGTACCTATTACGGTTCTTATTCGTGCGCTTGGATTTGGTACAAACCAAGAAATTTTAGATTTATTTGGTGAAGAACCAAAAATTCTTGCAAGTATCACAAAAGATACCTCAGATAACTACCAAGATGGTTTATTAGAACTTTATAAAAAGCTTCGTCCAGGTGAACCACTTTCAGTTGAAAGTGCTGAAAGCTTAATTAACAGTATGTTCTTTGATGCTAGAAGATATGATCTTGCTAAAGTTGGTCGTTATAAATTCAATAAGAAATTAGCTCTTAAGAACAGAATCACTGGATTTACTTTATCAGAAGATGTTGTAAACATGGAAACTGGTGAAGTAGTTGCTGAAGCAGGAACTTTTGTATCAGAAGAACTTGCAGTAGAGATTCAAAATGCTGGCGTACCATATGTTTGGATTCAAACAGAAGAACGTAATGTTAAAGTACTCTCTAACTTAATGGTAGACTTAGCAGCATATGTTGATGTAGACAAAGAAGAATTAGGTATTACTGAAGATGTTTATTATCCAGTATTAAAAGCAATCTTAGATGAAAATTCAAACAATGAAGATATTATCCTTGCTGTTAAGAAAAACATCAATGAGTTAATTCCTAAACATATTACTAAGGACGATATCATTGCTTCTATTAATTACAACATGCATTTAGAGCATGGTATTGGAACAGATGATGATATAGATCACTTAGGAAACAGAAGAATTAGAGCGGTTGGTGAGTTACTTCAAAACCAATATAGAATTGGTCTTTCAAGAATGGAACGTGTTGTTCGTGAAAGAATGACTACACAAGATTTAGAAGTAGTATCTCCACAATCATTAATTAATATTAAACCTGTAACAGCTGCTGTCAAAGAATTCTTTGGTAGTTCACAGTTGTCACAGTTCATGGATCAGAACAACCCTCTTAGTGAATTAACTCATAAGAGACGTTTATCTGCACTTGGACCTGGTGGTTTATCAAGAGATAGAGCAGGATTCGAGGTTCGAGATGTTCACTATACTCATTACGGTAGAATGTGTCCTATCGAAACTCCTGAAGGTCCAAACATCGGACTTATCAACTCACTTGCTTCTTATGCGAGAATCAACGAATATGGTTTCGTAGAAGCTCCATATAGAAAACTTGACAAAACTGATCCTAAGAATCCAAGAGTAATAGATGAAGTTGTTTATTTAACAGCTGATGAAGAAGATAAATACGTAGTAGCACAAGCAAATGAAGAATTAGATGATGATGGTTACTTTGTACGTAGTAATATCTCAGGTCGTTATAGAGAAGAAACTTCCGAGTTTGAAAAATCTAAGATCGACTTAATGGACGTATCTCCTAAGATGGTATTCTCCGTAGCAACAGCAATGATTCCTTTCCTTCAAAACGATGATGCGAACCGTGCCCTAATGGGATCCAACATGCAACGTCAGGCCGTTCCACTATTAATTACAGAATCACCTGTTGTTGGTACTGGTATGGAAAGCAAGGCTGCTGTTGACTCTGGTAACTGTGTTGTTTCTAATAAAGATGGTGTTGTAGAAAAGGCAACAGCAACAGAAATCATTGTAAAGAACGACGATGGAACAAGAGACGTATATAAAGTTTCTAAATTCCTTAGAAGTAACCAAAGTAACTGCTTAAACCAAAGAACAGTTGTGTTCAAAGGTGATAGAGTTAAGGCTGGTCAAGTTATCGCAGATGGCCCATCTATTTCAAAAGGTGAATTAGCTCTTGGTAAAAACCCTCTTATCGGTTTCATGACTTGGGAAGGTTACAACTATGAAGATGCGGTACTTTTGAGTGAAAGATTAGTACAGGAAGATGTTTATACATCAATCCATATTGAAGAATATGAAGCAGAATCACGTGATACAAAACTAGGACCTGAAGAAATCACAAGAGATGTCCCAGGTGTTGGTGATGACGCATTGAAAGATCTTGACGAAAGAGGTATTATCCGTATTGGTGCGGAAGTACGTGCGGGAGATATCCTTGTTGGTAAAGTTACACCTAAGGGTGAAACTGAATTAACAGCAGAAGAAAGACTTCTTCGTGCAATCTTTGGAGAAAAAGCAAGAGAAGTACGTGATACTTCACTTCGTGTTCCTCATGGTGAATTTGGTATCATCGTTGATGCTAAAGTATTCACTAGAGAAAACGGTGACGAATTATCTCCAGGAGTTAATGAAACAGTACGTGTTTACATTGCTCAAAAGAGAAAGATTCAAGTTGGTGATAAGATGGCCGGTCGACATGGTAACAAGGGTGTTGTTTCCCGTGTATTACCAGCAGAAGATATGCCATTCTTACCAAATGGTCGTCCACTTGATATCGTTCTTAACCCACTAGGCGTGCCTTCACGTATGAACATTGGTCAGGTTCTTGAAATCCACTTAAGTCTTGCTGCTACAGCACTTGGATTCAAAGTATCTACACCAGTATTCGATGGCGCTAACGAGTTTGATATCATGGATACTCTTGAACTTGCTAACGATTATGTTAATACTTCATGGGAAGAATTCTATAACAAACACAAAGATACACTTAATCCAGAAACTATGGAATTCCTTGAAAATAATAAGGATTACCGTAAAGAATGGGAAGGTGTTCCAATTAATAGAGATGGTAAGGTAAGACTTCGTGACGGTCGTACAGGAGAATACTTCGATGGCGCAGTTACAGTTGGTTTCATGCACTACTTGAAACTTCACCACTTGGTAGACGATAAGATCCATGCACGTTCTACTGGTCCTTACTCATTAGTAACACAACAGCCACTTGGTGGTAAAGCACAATTCGGTGGACAGAGATTCGGTGAGATGGAAGTTTGGGCACTAGAAGCTTATGGTGCTGCTTACACATTACAAGAAATCTTAACTGTTAAATCAGATGATGTTGTTGGTCGTGTTAAGACTTATGAAGCAATCATTAAAGGTGAGAATATATCAGAACCTGGTATTCCAGAATCCTTCAAGGTACTTCTTAAGGAATTACAATCACTTGCACTTGATGTAACTGTACTTGATGAAAACGGTGACGAGATTCAAATGACAGAAACAATCGATTTCGGTGAAGAAGACTTAACTCCATTAATCGAAGGAGAAGACAATTTCCGCTTTGATGACGAACCATTTACTGATGCAGGTTTCACAGAAACTTCATTAGATGATGAAGAAGGAACTGTATTCGACGGTTTTGATACAGAAGAAGACATCGATCTTAGTGGTGATGAAGAATTTGAAGAATAAGAGATAGAAGTATATACATCAGAACAAGCAGTAACTGCTTGTTTTGATGTGCCTATATCTCAGAATAATTATTCATAGATATAGCTTTTGGTGTATTGTAGCACATCTAGTTGCAGACGGGTAGGCTACAAGAACGTCAAGAAGTACTTGAAATTAATTGACATTGGGACGGAAATTTACTGTTTACAGTAAAGTCCTTACACAGATGAACGAAGGGAGTGCCAGATAAATGTCAGATATAAGCAATGAAAATGTTTCAGAAATGACATACGATGCGATAAAAATCGGATTAGCTTCTCCAGAAAAGATTCTTGAGTGGTCTAGAGGCGAAGTTAAAAAACCTGAAACAATCAATTACAGAACATTAAAACCAGAAAAAGATGGTTTATTCTGTGAAAAAATATTTGGACCAAACAAAGACTGGGAATGTCATTGTGGTAAATATAAGAAGATCCGTTACAAAGGTGTAGTATGTGATCGTTGTGGTGTTGAAGTAACAAAAGCAAGTGTACGTCGTGAAAGAATGGGACATATCGAACTTGCTGCACCAGTATCGCATATTTGGTATTTTAAAGGTATACCAAGTAGAATGGGTCTTGTTCTTGACTTATCACCAAGAACACTTGAAAAAGTATTATACTTTGCATCTTATATCGTACTTGATAAAGGTGATACAGAATTACAATACAAACAAGTATTAAATGAAAAAGAATATAAAGAAGCGTATGATAAGTACGGTAACCGTTTCCGTGTAGGTATGGGTGCCGAATCAGTTAAAGAACTTCTTCAAGCAATTGACTTAGAGAAAGAATCAAAAGAACTTAAAAAAGGTTTGAAAGATTCAACTGGTCAAAAGAGAGCTAGAATTATTAAGAGATTAGAAGTTGTTGAAGCATTTAGAGAATCAAACAATAAACCAGAATGGATGATTCTTGATGCAGTACCAGTAATCCCACCAGATTTAAGACCTATGGTTCAACTTGATGGTGGTAGATTCGCAACTTCTGATATGAACGATTTATACAGAAGAATTATTAATAGAAATAATCGTCTTAAGAGATTATTAGAGCTTGGTGCACCAGACATTATCGTTCGTAATGAAAAGAGAATGTTACAAGAAGCTGTTGATGCCCTTATCGATAATGGTAGAAGAGGACGTCCAGTAACTGGACCAGGTAACCGTGCACTTAAATCTCTTTCTGATATGTTAAAAGGTAAGCAAGGACGTTTCCGTCAAAACTTACTTGGTAAACGTGTTGACTACTCAGGACGTTCCGTTATCGTAGTAGGACCAGAACTTAAGATTTATCAATGTGGTCTTCCTAAAGAAATGGCAATTGAGTTATTCAAACCATTCGTAATGAAAGAGTTAGTTGCAAGAGGAACTGCTCATAATATTAAATCTGCTAAGAAGATGGTTGAGAGACTTCAAACAGAAGTATGGGATGTATTAGAAGAAGTTATCAGAGAACATCCAGTAATGCTTAACCGTGCCCCTACTCTTCATAGACTTGGTATCCAAGCATTCGAACCAATTCTTGTAGAAGGTAAGGCAATCAAACTTCACCCACTTGTATGTACAGCGTTCAACGCCGACTTCGATGGTGATCAGATGGCCGTGCATTTACCATTATCAGTAGAAGCACAAGCAGAATGTCGTTTCTTATTACTTTCACCAAACAACTTATTGAAACCATCTGATGGTGGTCCTGTTGCCGTTCCTTCACAGGATATGGTCCTTGGTATCTACTACCTAACACAGGAAAGACCTGGTGATATGGGAGAAGGACACTGCTTTAAAAGTATTAACGAAGCAATCTTAGCATATGAGAATGGTGCAATCACTCTTCATGCTAGAATTAAAGTAAAGAGAACTGGTATCAACAAAGATGGTGTAGAAGAATCAAGAATGATTGAATCTACATTAGGACGTTTTATCTTCAACGAAATCTTAAGTCAAGATCTTGGCTTTGTAGATAGAAGTAATGATGAAAACTTCTTAAAACCAGAAGTTGATTTCCATGTTGGTAAGAAACAATTAAAACAAATCCTTGAGAAATGTATCAATACTCACGGTGCTACAAACACTGCTGAAACTCTTGATGCAATCAAATCTCTTGGTTATAAATATTCTACTCGTGCAGCCATGACAGTTTCTATCTCTGACATGACAGTACCTGAAAGAAAGAAAACAATTATTGACGAAGCAGAAGCTACTGTAGAAGTTATTGCTAAGAACTTCCGTCGTGGTCTTATGACAGAAGAAGAAAGATATAAAGCTGTTATTGAAACTTGGAAGGAAGCCGATGATGAAATTACAGAAGCGCTTCTTACTGGTCTTGATAAATACAACAACATCTTCATGATGGCTGACTCTGGTGCCCGTGGTTCCGATAAGCAGATTAAACAGCTTGCTGGTATGCGTGGTTTGATGGCAGATACATCAGGTAGAACAATCGAACTTCCTATCAAGTCAAACTTCCGTGAAGGTCTTGACGTACTGGAATACTTCATCTCTGCACATGGTGCTCGTAAAGGTCTTTCCGATACAGCCCTACGTACAGCCGATTCAGGTTACTTAACTCGTCGTCTTGTTGACGTATCACAAGATTTAATTATCCGTGAACTTGACTGTCAAGAAGGTAAAGAAATCCCAGGTATGTGGATTAAAGCGTTTACAGATGGTAGAGAAGTAATTGAAAGCTTAGAAGAAAGAATCACAGGTAGATTTTCTTGTGAAACAATCTGCGATGATAATGGTGAAGTAATTGTTAAAGCAAATCATATGATTACACCAAAACGTGCAGCAAGAATTGTTAACAGA
This sequence comes from Lachnospiraceae bacterium, assembly GCA_019421365.1. Classification (GTDB taxonomy): domain Bacteria; phylum Bacillota; class Clostridia; order Lachnospirales; family Lachnospiraceae; genus Anaerosporobacter. The sequence goes on along the minus strand of JAHZFJ010000016.1, from coordinate 62,286 downwards.
AAAGAAATAGTTGATGCTGGATATGATGCAAAATTAAAGATTCGTACAATCTTAACTTGCCGTTCTCATATTGGAGTATGTGCTAAGTGTTATGGTGCGAACATGGCAACTGGTGAGCCAGTACAAGTAGGTGAAGCAGTTGGTATTATCGCTGCTCAATCAATCGGTGAACCAGGTACACAGCTTACAATGCGTACTTTCCATACTGGTGGTGTTGCCGGTGACGATATCACACAAGGTCTTCCTCGTGTCGAGGAACTTTTCGAAGCAAGAAAGCCAAAAGGTCTTGCTATTATCGCAGAGTTCGGTGGAACTGTTACAATCAGTGATACGAAGAAAAAACGTGAAGTTATCGTAACAAACAGTGAAACAGGAGAATCTAAGGCATATCTTATCCCTTACGGTTCAAGAATTAAAGTTACTGAAGGCCAAATCCTTGAAGCTGGTGACGAGTTAACAGAAGGTAGTGTTAATCCTCATGATATCCTTAAGATTAAGGGTGTTCGTGCAGTACAAGATTACATGCTACAAGAAGTACAACGTGTATACCGTTTACAAGGTGTAGAAATCAATGATAAGCACGTTGAGGTTATTGTACGTCAGATGTTAAAGAAGATTCGTATCGAAGAAAATGGCGATACAGATTATTTACCTGGAACATTAGTAGATATTCTTGACTATGATGAAATCAATGAAAAACTTACTGCAGAAGGTAAACAGCCAGCAGAAGGTAAACAAGTAATGCTTGGTATTACGAAAGCATCGCTTGCTACAAACTCATTCTTATCAGCAGCTTCCTTCCAAGAAACTACTAAGGTTCTTACAGAAGCAGCTATTAAAGGTAAGATTGACCCATTAATCGGTCTTAAGGAAAATGTTATCATCGGTAAGCTTATACCAGCTGGTACAGGTATGAAGAGATATCGTTCAGTAAAACTTGATAGTGATGTTGCAGAAGAATTAACATTATCAGATGACTTAGGTGAAGATGATGATGTAATTGCTGCAAATATTGATGATATGGATGGAGATTTAGAGTCAGTGTTAATAGCAGATGATGATGAGGACTTCGTGTTCGCATCTGATGATGAAGAATAGAATTGAAAAATCTCGATAAATGATATATAGAAAACGGAGAGCTTTATGATAATACATCATAAAGTTCTCCGTTTTTCTTTTTTGAACGAACAAAGTTCTTTGTGTCATTTCTGAATGATTGTTACATGATATATTTAATCCATAGTTGTATGATGAATCCATTTACCTTTTAAGATTCTAGGTACTGTTAGGAGGGTTTTGAACATCTCATCGCTACATAAGATAATATATACAATAACTGGATGTAGTTTTAATACATTTGCTACAAAAAGGCCTAGACCGATTTTTAATATAAACAGTGTTAACATGTCAAGAGTTGTACAGTATATGGTATCTCCTGAGCCACGTAATATTCCAGCCATAGTAAGAATGCTAAAAGCCTGGAAGAATAAGAGATATGCTGCACCAAAAAGCATATTTTGTATCATAGCAGCTGTTTCGCTTGAACAATTGATGAAGTTTGGGGCAATAGGACGAAATGCAAGAACGGCTGCAGCAACGATAGCACCAAGTATGGCACTAACCTTTAACAGTACTTTAGAAATCTGTAAAGCTTCTTCTTCTTTTCCTTCACCAATGATGTTCCCCATAACAATACCAGCTCCAACTCCGAATCCGATTAAGATAATACCAGCTAGTTGTTGTACTTGATTGATATAACTTGAGGCAGTGATAGCGCTTTTTCCAAGACGACCAATTATTGCAGCCTGAACTGAGATGCCTACGCCCCAACAAACTTCGCTTAATAGAACCGGAATACTAAACCGTACTAGTGTTAACCAATATCTACGAGTTTTGTGGAAAAGGTCTTTTAATTTGAAGTGTAGTTTCTTTTCAAGACAATACATATACCCAACCGTTAAGGTGGTTTCTAATATTCGACTAATTAGAGTAGCAGTAGCTGCCCCTTCAATTTCCATTCTCGGCATTCCAAAGTGACCAAAGATTAGTACCCAGTTTAGGAACACATTTAATATGAATGAGATCCCGTAGATACATGCTGATACATATACATTGCCTGTACTTCTCATACTCATCAAATAAACGCCTGTGAATCCTGAAAACATATAAGAGAAACCAACGATACGTAAGTACTTAGCGCCATATGTGATGATTTCAGGTTCATTAGTGAAGATAGACATAGCTGTTTCAGGAGAGGTAATAACGAATACGGATACTAAGAAACCTACAACAACCCCAATTCTAAGCATAAGACCTAGAATAGCACGAATGGGTTCTAATTCACGTTTCCCCCAGTACTGAGCAGTTAAGACGATAGACCCTGATGCTAAACCGAAAAGTACGGTAGTGAATATGAAGTAGGGTTGATTGGCATAAGAGATACCCGACATTTGCTCCTCGCTGATACTTCCAATCATTAAAGTATCTGTTACACTAACACCTACATTAATTAAGTTCTGAAGTGCAATAGGTATTGCAAGCATAAGAATTCGTATTATGTAATGTCGCATTAAGTGGGGATCCTCATAAGTAGGTGAGGTGTTAGGATTTCTTTTCTTAAGTAATTTGGTCATGTTGATACCCATGCATATCGGGAGATAATTATGATTCTACTTTCAAATAATTAAGAGAATAATTCATTGCATGGTTCCTTTCTATAAGATTTTATAACTACTTAGCTACCAGAATTAAAAAGTAGCTATTTTTCGTACAACTATGACTATATAGACATTGTTATACTTATATAACTGTATATCATAGAACATTAGATAGTCAAGAAATAAAAAGCCGATAAGAAGGAATAATACTATAGAGAGCAATCAAAAGGGCAGATAGAAGTATGATAAAATGTTAACATAGAATTTACCTTGATTTTACTTATGTAGTTGTTTATTATTTGTATAGAGATATTTATGAGAAGGTAGTGAAAGGAGCTTGGGTAGTGACATGAAGAAGTATATAATGGCTTTAGATCAAGGAACGACAAGTTCGAGATGCATCTTGTTTGATAAACAAGGTAATATAGTAAGTATGGCACAGAAGGAGTTTACACAGATATATCCCAAGGCTGGTTGGGTGGAGCATGATCCAATGGACATATGGTCGTCTCAAATAAGTGTTATGACAGAGGCTATGGCTAAGATTAATGCAAAAGCCGAAGATGTTGCTGCTATAGGAATTACTAATCAGCGTGAGACAACAATTATATGGGACAAGCATACTGGAAAACCAGTATATAATGCAATTGTATGGCAGTGTAGACGAACTTCTTATATAATTGACCAGCTAATTGAGGCGGAGATGGACTCAATGATTAGGGAGAAAACAGGTCTGATACCAGATGCATATTTTTCCGGAACGAAGATTAAGTGGATACTTGATCATGTCGAAGGTGCAAGAGAGCGTGCGGAGAATGGGGATTTACTGTTTGGAACTGTTGATACTTGGCTTATATGGAATCTAACAGAAGGAAAAGTATTCGTAACAGATTATACGAATGCATCTCGTACGATGCTATATAATATCAAGGAGTGTAAGTGGGATGATGAAATTCTCTCATTGCTTGATATTCCAAAATGCATGTTGCCAGAAGTAAAATCATCAAGTGAAGTATATGGAGAAACAAAGATAGAGGCCATAGGAGGAAATATACCGATAGCTGGCGCAGCGGGGGATCAACAGGCTGCGTTATTTGGACAATGCTGTTTCTTGGAAGGTGAAGTAAAGAATACCTATGGAACAGGTTGCTTCCTACTAATGAATACAGGAAACAAAGCGGTAGAATCAAAGAATGGTTTAATAACAACCATAGCAGCAAGCATGAAAGGTAATATCGAATATGCATTAGAAGGGAGTGTGTTTGTTGCTGGTGCAGCGATTCAATGGTTGCGTGATGAATTAGGATTAATTGAAAATGCAGCAATGTCAGAGAAAATAGCTATGGAAGTGGAAGATACGAATGGAGCATATGTGGTTCCTGCTTTCACAGGGCTTGGTGCCCCGTACTGGGATCAATACGCTAGAGGAGCGATTATAGGTCTTACAAGAGGTGTTAATAACAAGCACATTGTACGTGCAACATTAGAATCCATTGCTTACCAAGCTCACGATATTGTGCGAGCCATGGAGAGTGATTCTGGACTTAATTTGAGAAGTCTTAAAGTAGATGGTGGGGCGAGTGCGAATAATTTTATTATGCAGTTCCAAGCTGATATATTGGATACAACAGTGTTGCGACCTAGATGTATCGAAACAACAGCACTTGGAGCAGCTTACTTAGCTGGGTTAGCAGTGGGCTATTACAAAAGCAAAGAAGAGATAAGAGAGAACTGGCATCTATCGAGAAGTTTTCGTGCCAATATGGACCAAGATGAGAGATATAGTCGAATACAGGGTTGGCATAGTGCAGTTAACAGAATTAGAACTTAATACTTCGCACTTGGAGATTTTGAGGAGTAGTTAACTGCTCTAAATCAAGTTTTTATGTACGAAGTTAATTATTAATACACAGCAAAAAATCGAGATCGATGATCTCGATTTTTTTTGGCTGAGGCTCGTATCAAGGGCGATAAGAACATAAAAGTTTGGTATAAGGATTATCTTCACATATGTTATAGTGAAATATTCATTATGTTAACAGAACGTGTTTCTTTATTGGATAGAATAGTGTCCACCTTTGCAATTTCCTTGAATCCTAACTTAGTCCAGAATGGATTACCCTCTTTGTTGCCTTCGATGCATGCCAATTGAATTTTATGGATTTCATTTTCCCTAGCCGCCTGAATGAAAGTGTTAATAATGTGTTTACCGTGGCCTTGATTTTTGTGATTTCCGTGAACCATGAAAAATCCAATCCAGATGGTCTGAATATTGGAGGTATGTTCATAGTCGTACCCTATAAGGTATTCCATAACAGCAATCATCTGGCTTTCTTTATATATACCAAAATAAAATTTTTGTTTAAGAGCAAAGTTTTCAGGTATAGCGTCTAGATCAGCAATACATTCTTCAGGTGTGATGGGGTGATCTTGTGAAATACTAAAATAATATGGATTAGAGGCCTCAAGTTCATAAAGTTCATCTTTGTGCTTCTTTGTTAACCTTATTAGTCGATATTCAGGAAGAAGGTATTTGAAACTGTTGAAAACATCGGGTGGAGAGAAGGAATCGTCAATATCAAAGTCTGTAGGGATTGGTTGTGGATTTTCCTTATAGTAGGAAGTGCCATCTTCTGTACGCCCTATAAAACGATTATTATATAACTCACGTCTTAATGTACAGGGGTCATTATAAGTATGCCATTCATCAAGTAATGAATTTATATCTTTTTCTGTATATATTTGATTGGCATTAATCTTAGAAGCTAGGTAGAAGAGAGCTATTTTTTGTTTTTTCTTTTTGGCCGGGAATATGATCAAACGACCTTGGTTATCTAGATAGTTCTTAACTTCATAGTGTAAGTTCATCGTAATATCCTTTCTATCTAATATATTTAGAAAATTGCGAAACTCTTCTTCTTGTCGACAACATATCTGAGTTGCACAACTTTCTATAATATAAATGCTTGTTGCTTAATTAAACAAACATATTACTGATATGTTTGTTTATATATAAACTATACTATAAATCCGTCTGCATAAAAAGTCAACAAAAATAATAAGAAAGCAAACAAAGTTTGAAGTTGTTTGCTTTCTTATTTGCCCAGCATGGGCGGACTCTTATATATAGTTTTGATAAGTTTATTAATTTACAGCAAGGTTATATGGTTTTTAAAAATCCTTGTATAGTTTGTTCAACCGAGGTTGTATGGTAAGTGGTAAGACTCTTAATATCCTCTTTTGCACCGTCCATTACATAACCGTATTTGGCAGTGGTGATCATCTCAATATCATTATAGTTATCACCAAACGCCATAACGTGATCAGGTGTTAGTTTAAGATGTTCACATAGAGAAAGTAATGCATTACCTTTATTGGTATCAGGATGAGTAAAGTCTAACCACTCAAAACCAGAAATGGTTGCTTTTAAAGTTGATCCCCATTTGTCGATAAAGAATGGTCCTGAGTTTTCTGCCACACCGGCCTCTTCACAGATCGATATTTTGAAAAATGGTTCATCCACTGTATGAAAATCTTCAACTACTGTAACATTATTATGGACAATATGTTCTAAAAAGTAAGCGAAATAAGGATTCTTTGGTTGTACGTAAGAGGTTGTTTGTCCAGACAATAGAAGTTCACAAGCACCTTTGTCTATGATGTCTTCCATTAGTTGCAAACCAACTGTACGGTCTATACAGGATTTAGATATAATTTGGTCTTGATACATAACAAGAGCGCCGTTTTCACATATGTATGCAATGTCATCTTGAACGGGAGCAAATAATCTACGTAAGTTTGCATATTGTCTGCCACTTGCAGCGGCGAAGAGGATTCCATGATTGGATAATTCTTTGATACAATCTATGATCTCTGGACTAACTTTTTGTGCACCATTATGTAATAGCGTACCATCTAGGTCACTGGCAATAAGTTTTATATTCATAATTGGGATCTCCTTATGTGTATTCGTAAGTAAGTTGAGTAAATTGGTTTGTAAATAAGTTCATTGTACCATATAGTTTCAAAGAATCAAAGAGGAGTTGATTTATTGCAATGGATATAAGGCATCACTTCAATCTAAAGGTGATGCCTTAAACTAATGGAGATTATTGATAATTAAAGTTATTTATAAGACCATAGAACATATAATCAGCCATTTTTAATGCTTCCTGTTCTATTATGTCATATAGATTTACGTCTGCGGCATATTTTCCTGCAAGTCTAAGAGTCGCCTCTTGTTCGGTCATCTGTAAGTGACTATAAAAAAGATTGCGCCATACTTGTTCGTTCCAATAAGGATTAATGCTTGCAAGAAAAGCTGATATTTCATCAGCATTTTTATACCATTTGGTTCGCGCCTCGTTAGCAGCGCTCGTGTCGCCATTTTTAGCAGCATTTACAAGGTCAGCGGCAATTAGAAGATGTTGTGTAAAGAGATTTACGAAGGTAGAGACAATTTTGTCATCATAAAACATCTGAAATACCTTACCAAAATCGCCTGGATTTTGGAGTAATCGCTTTGTTACAGGTTCTAAATCACCTAAGTTAGCAGCTGTACTAATGATAAAGGAACGTGTCCAGTGGACATGTTGTTCCCATAGTAACCGCAATTGATTAAGTAAATCCACCTGGTATCGTGTGTAGCATATATTATTTTGTTTCATAAGTTGCTCTCCTAATTTATTAAGATCCATAATATATATGTATTCAATAATTTACAATGTTCTACAATAGTATAGTTTTAATTTAAAATAAGTAGGGAATAAAGCGTTATATAGAGTCGTTGATTGATAGAAAAATCTTGGCGATATCTTACCTTGCTTAATGAACTATCGTTTGCTATACTCATGCTGGTATTTATATAAGTACATAAAATATATTCTAATATTCCAATAAACGAGCAGCTTAGTATTGATATTATATGATATGAGTAAAGAGGAGATTATTATGGTAAAGCCGAAAAGTTCAGTATCTATTCCGTTAAGTAAAGGAGCCGTACTGGTCGCGCTTGGTGTTGTATATGGAGACATTGGAACATCACCGATGTATGTTCTTAAATCGATAATTGCAGGGAACGGAGGAATACATCAAGTTAATGATGAACTTATTCTGGGTGCCCTGTCTTTAATTATCTGGACTTTAACGCTATTAACAACTGTGAAATATGTTTTGATTGCCATGAGGGCAGATAATCATGGTGAAGGTGGAATATTTGCATTATTTAGTTTGGTGAAGAAATATGCAAGATGGTTAATTGTACCTGCGATGATTGGAGGCGCTGCATTGCTTGCAGACGGGGTATTGACACCTGCTGTTACTATTACTACAGCCATTGAAGGACTTAGAAGTATACCAAAGGTCTATGAAATTCTGGGTGATAGTCAAACAAGAATTGTAATTATCACAGTTATTATCATCAGTATATTATTCCTAATACAAAGGGCTGGAACTAGTTTAATTGGTAAAACCTTTGGACCAATTATGATGATATGGTTTCTCTTCCTGGCTGTAGCAGGAATAGTAAACATGGGAGGCAATCTTAATGTACTAAGAGCCTTTAATCCCCTACGTGGAATAAACATCTTATTCAATTCATCTATGAATAAAGAGGGGATTATGATTCTTGGAAGTGTATTCCTTGCTACCACTGGAGCAGAAGCATTGTATTCAGATATGGGGCATGTGGGAAAAGCTAATATATATGCCAGTTGGCCCTTTGTTAAGGTATGTTTAATTCTTAACTACTTAGGACAAGGTGCATGGCTTATGAATAATAAGAATAACGTAGCGCTTACTAGGATTGAAGATATGAATCCGTTCTTTCAAATGTTGCCAAATCAAGTAAGGATGGCTGCTGTAATCTTAAGCGCAATGGCAGCGGTTATTGCTTCGCAGGCCTTAATCACCGGGTCATTCACATTAGTGTCGGAAGCAACACGACTTGATTTGATGCCTAGATTGAAGGTTAGATACCCATCAGAAACAAAAGGGCAGATTTATATACCTTTGGTGAACGCAGTTATGATGGTATCTTGTATTGGAGTAGTATTATATTTCCGTTCAAGTGCACGACTAGAAGCAGCATATGGATTAGCAATAACGATGACCATGCTGATGACTACGATATTGTTATTTACTTACCTATGGAAAATTAAAATGCGACGTATATCGCCAATTGTATTTCTGCTCTTATTTGGTGGTCTAGAGAGTTGTTTCTTTGTCTCAAGTCTTACTAAGTTTTTCAAGGGTGGCTATATTGCATTACTAATTGCTATAATACTATTCGGAGTTATGTTAGTTTGGTATTATGGAACCTCGGTTGAACGTTCACAAGCAAACTATTTTAATATTAAAAAATATCTAGGTATGTTTGAAAAACTTCGAGGGGATGAATCCTTGCCGTTAACAGCAGATAACCTTGTTTATATAACTCATAATACTCAAAGCGATATAATAGACCGTGATGTACTGTATTCTATATTCAACAAGAAACCAAAGAGAGCAAAAGCCTATTGGATTGTAAGCGTTATTGTTACAGATGAACCTTTTACGAACACATATACCGTGGATAGTTTTGGAACCGATTATGTATTCCGAGTGAGATTGTACCTTGGATTTAAAGTGCATCAAAGAATTAATGTATATCTACGACAAATAGTTACTGATTTAATCGCATCTAGGGAATTACCATCGCAGAAACCAAAATATTCTATTTATGGGACAGGTGGGAATGTTGGTAGCTTTGGATTTTGTATTATTAGAAAAATGATATCACCAGAAAGTGACATCGCTTCATACGGAAGAGTGGCAATATCTATAAAGTATGCCATTCGGCATGTGGCAGGAACACAAATACAATGGTATGGCTTAGAAAGTTCTGCTGTTATTATTGAATATGTTCCGCTATTTGTTAAAATGAAAACGACAAATAATTTAGTTAGAAAAGAATAAATATGGTTATATAAAGGCATTCCTTAATGCATATTAAGGAATGCTTTTTCTTTTTACATAACATTTTATGAATACTATGTTGCATTATATAATAGCATGTGGTATGATATATCAAACAAGGAAGAATACATACGTTAAGGAAAGGAGGAACAAGGAAAGATGAATCCACAATTTAAAAAAGGGGCCTTAGAGCTATGCGTTTTATCGAAACTTTTGGGCTGTGACTGTTATGGTTATGAGTTAACAGAGGCGATTTCGCAAAAGATGGTAATTGCTACAGGAACATTATACTTGGTCTTAAAACGATTAAAAGATGATAATTATGTTGAAACATATCTAGTAGAGTCTGGAGAAGGACCAGCAAGAAAGTATTATCACTTAACAGAAAGTGGTATTGCATATCAAGGTAAACTAAAGCAAGAATGGAAGGAATTTGTAGAGGCAGTAGATTATTTTATTAGTAGGGAGGATAATTAATATGAACAGAGATGAATACTTATCACAAATTAAAACAGCCTTATCTGAGGCAGGAGTAGATCAAGGAATTATTGAAGAAGTGATTGGTGATTATGAAGAGCATTTTAGAATGGGGATAAAATATAACAAATCAGAAGAAGAGATTTGTGTTGAGCTAGGTTCTGTTGAGGAGATAGTTGCTGAGATTGGTGCAATGGGAACAGTCAATCAAAAGGCTAAGGAAGATTCTAAAGCAACTGTAATAGATAACGCGAATACGTTTCCAGTTGCTAATAAGGAGATTGAACAAAAAAAGGAATCATCTTCACACATACCATTTACTAAAGTCCAAGTAGACGGAATATGTGCAGATATTGTAATAAAGAGTGGAGATACTTTCAAAGTTGATTATACCAATAATGGAAGTGAAAAAGATAAGCTGGCGTATCAATTTTACCATTATCAAGAAGGAGATACATTCTTTGTAGGTGTGAAAGAAAACTTCAGTAAGATGTTATTCCGTATATTACGAAATGTTGACCTTTTATTAGTTGTTCAGATACCTAGCCATGTTGAGGATATTAAAGTTAACGTAGCAAGTGGGGACTGTAAAATAGATGGAATAAAACTACAGAAGTTAACTGTGTATAGTGCTAGTGGAGAAATTAATATCAGACAGACAGTATGTACAGAAGCGGATTTACATTCTAGTAGTGGTGATCTTAGTGTTGAAAACAGTACTGTAGATACTTTGTACGTGAAGTCGAGTAGCGGTGATGTGCAGATAATGTATACAAATTCAAAATTCACGAAATGTAATAGTAGTAGTGGAGATGTAGAAATCACTGAAAGTACTATTGATAGATTAGATGCACAATCTGCAAGTGGCGATGTGAAAAGTTATGCATTGTCTAAAGAGTATTTCTTAAAGAGTATCAGTGGTGATGTAACTGTAAGAATGCAAAGGGATGCTGAGGCTACCTATGAGTCGATTAGTGGAGATATTGCTATTCGTTTAGATAATAATCAAAATGGCTATGTACTTAACGCTAGTACGGTATCTGGAGATGTGAACATTGGATATATGGGAATGTACCAATCTGATTGTAAGAGTGGACACTACACATTTGGAAATCAAGGTAGTAGAATTAATGCCAAGACAGTTTCTGGGGATATTGATTTAAAGGGTTAATCGAAAAGGAAATATGAATTTGTTGTTGCAAAGTTCTCAATAACAAATTATTAGTTGACGAATATCTAATTTTAGAGTATTCTAAATATGTTAACAAGAAATCAATTCAATTTAAGAATATTATTATTTCTCTTATTCAGAGTGACGGAGAGTAAAGGCTCTATGAAGTCACGGCAACCCCCTAAGCGGAAGGTGCCAACCTGAGCGAGTAAAATCGAGCAATAAGAGGATTTGGTGATTATAGAATCAAGTCCACTTATGTGGACTTTTTTTATACCTATTTTTTAATTGGTATAAAAAAAGTGTACGACTATAAGAAATAATAATTAAAGAAAGGGACAATACGAATGGAAAAATTATTATTTACTTCAGAATCTGTAACAGAAGGGCATCCTGACAAGATCTGTGATCAGATTTCAGATGCTGTACTTGATGCTTTATTAGCACAAGACCCAATGAGCCGTGTTGCTTGCGAGACAGCAATTACTACAGGACTTGTATTAGTAATGGGTGAAGTTACTACACAAGGATATGTAGATATTCAAAAAATTGTACGTGATACAATTAAAGAAATCGGATACGATGCATCTGAAAAAGGTTTCGATGCAAACACTTGTGGCGTTATTGTAGCGTTAGATGAGCAATCAGCAGATATTGCTATGGGTGTAAACCGTGCATTAGAAGCAAAAGAAAACAAAATGTCGGATGCTGAAATCGAAGCAATTGGTGCAGGAGATCAAGGTATGATGTTTGGTTATGCTACAAACGAAACTGAAGAGTACATGCCTTATCCAATCTATTTAGCACAAAAGCTAGCTCGTCAATTAACTAAGGTTAGAAAAGATGGTACACTTGCTTATCTACGTCCAGATGGTAAAACACAAGTAACTGTAGAATACGATGAAGCTGGTAAGCCAATTCACTTAAATGCAGTAGTTTGTTCAACACAACATGCAGCGGATATTACACAAGAGCAAATTCATGCAGATATCAAAAAATATGTATTTGATCCAATTCTTCCAAAAGAATTAGTAGATGAGAATACAAATTTCTTCATTAATCCAACTGGTCGATTCGTAATCGGTGGACCTAACGGTGATAGTGGTTTAACAGGACGTAAGATTATCGTTGATACTTATGGCGGATATGCTCGTCACGGCGGCGGTGCTTTCTCTGGTAAAGACTGTACGAAAGTAGACCGTTCAGCAGCTTATGCAGCACGTTATGTAGCTAAGAATATCGTAGCAGCAGGGCTAGCAGATAAATGTGAAATTCAATTATCATATGCAATTGGTGTAGCGCAACCAACATCTATTATGGTTGACACATTCGGAACTGGAAAAATCAAAGATGACGATTTGGTAAACATCATTCGTGAGAACTTTGATTTACGTCCAGCAGGAATCATCAAGATGCTTGATCTAAGAAGACCAATCTACAAACAAACAGCAGCTTACGGACACTTTGGACGTAACGATCTTAACCTACCTTGGGAAAGAATTGATAAAGTAGATGATTTAAAGAAGTATTTATAAAATTATAGAAGGTGTGCTATCAGATAAAAGGGTAGCACGCCTTTTTTAGAAAAAGTTAAGAAAGTAATTGAAGAGTTTATGTGTAAAACAAGGACCCTTATGTTATAATGTAACTTATGAGAAGCAGTAAAGCTGCTTCTAGGGATTACACAAAGTGTAAGACCGAAACTCCGAAGGAGCATAAGTTAACGAGGGAAATTACGAAGTGATTTCTCGAGTCTAATTGGATGCTGATAAGAAATGAGAAGCAGTGAAGCTGCTTCTCATAAGTTACATTATTAGAAAGATAATAAAGAGGGTGAAAAGATGAAGTTGCGTGGGAGATTGGCAATTGCATTTATTACGATTATATCACTTCCAATTATTATGATTGCGACGGTCGGTACCTTGATTATTAATAATCAAATTATATCCATTCAGCAAACATATGATGTGGATTCGAATACATTTCAAGTTATATCCAATCCTATGCAGTTACTAAATCGAGTAACTAGAGGTGTATATAATGAGATAAAACTAACCGCTTTAAAAGAGCCAGAACGGTTAGAGGATATGAATTATATTCGTAGTTTAAACTCTGAATTGGTAGGTAAGTACTCGTTCATCGTACTGCGAAAAGGCGACAAGATTGAATATACTGGTGATAAATATAAATTAAGCCGTATCAGTGAGGATTTACCAGAATTTGCGGATTATACGATTAGCACAGATGGAGGTATCTATCTAGGTGGAGATTATCCGTGTTTAGTTAAACAACAAGATTTTTATTATCAAGATGGAACAGAAGGTACAGTATTTGTAGTAACAGATGTTAATAAATTAATACCACAATTAGAGTCTTCAATTATTCAGTGTGCTATTGCATTCATTCTTATAATTTTCTTTACAGCAGCAGTTCTTACTTTCTGGATTTATCGCAGTGTATTACGTCCTTTACGTACATTACGGGTTGCTACGAATAAGATTAAATGTGGTAATCTAGATTTCTCTGTAAAAGCAGAGAAGGATGATGAAATTGGGGCACTATGTGAAGACTTTGAGGATATGAGATATAAAATTAAGGAATTGATTGAAGTTCGTATGCAATATGAAAGAGATACGAAAGAACTGATTAGTAACATTTCGCATGATTTAAAGACTCCATTAACAGCTATCAAGGGGTATACAGAAGGGATCATGGATGGAGTCGCGGATACACCAGAAAAGAGAGAAAAGTATCTAAAAACAATCTATACGAAAGCAGTAGATATGACATCGTTAGTAGACGAGTTGTCGTTTTATACGAAGATAGACAGTAATACAATTCCGTATAATTTCGCTAAGATCTATGTTGATCAGTATTTCACAGATTGTATTGAAGAATTGGGGTTAGATCTTGAGGTTAAGAATATTGATGTAGCGTATTTTAACTATACAGATGACAATGTACGAGTAATTGCAGACCCTGAGCAATTAAAGCGAGTAGTAAACAATATTATTGGAAATTCTGCTAAATACATTGATAAGAAAAAAGGCATTATTAATGTACGTATCAACGATTTGGGGAATTATGTTCGTATTGATGTGGAGGATAACGGTAAAGGTATTGCAGAAAAGGATTTGCCTAATATTTTTGATCGTTTCTATCGTACAGATGAGTCTAGAAATTCTTCTAAAGGTGGTACAGGGCTTGGTCTTGCTATTGCTAAGAAGATTATTGAAGAACATGGCGGAAGTATATGGGCAAGTAGTAAAGAATTAGTTGGAACAACAATTTGTTTTACGCTTAAGAAGGTCGAAGAGAATGAGGAAGAACTTAAGAATTTACCTGAGGTGGGAGATAATTCAAACTCAAAAAGCCGGAGAGTAGGAGAAGGGAAATATAGATTTTTCTTCTTGCCGGCAAAGGACAAGTCTAGTACAGATAAGAACTCCTTGAACAAATCCGAAGATAATAAGTCGATTCAAGAAGAGCATTCTTCACAGAGGGAAAAACCAAAAAAAGCGGATAATAAGAATGATATAGGAGGAATTAAGGAATGAGTAAAATATTAATAGTTGAAGATGAACTTGCAATTGCAGAATTAGAGAAAGATTATCTTGAATTAAGTGGATTTACGGTAGATATAGAATCATCTGGGGACACGGGTGTTGAGAGAGCGCTCGCAGAAGATTATAATTTAGTTATATTAGATCTTATGCTTCCTAATATGGACGGATTTGAAATCTGTAAGAAGATCAGAGAAGAAAAGAATATTCCCGTAATTATGGTTTCAGCAAAGAAAGATGATATTGATAAGATTCGCGGACTTGGACTTGGAGCAGATGATTACATGACAAAGCCTTTTAGTCCAAGTGAATTAGTGGCAAGAGTTAAAGCACACCTAGCGAGATATGAACGATTAATTGGAACTGGCATAAAGGAAAATGAAATGATTCAGATTCGTGGTATTAAAATTGATAAAACTGCTAGACGTGTATATGTAAATGGAGAAGAAAAAATCTTTACAACAAAAGAATTTGACTTATTAACATTTCTTGCACAAAACCCTAATCATGTATATACAAAAGAAGAGTTATTCCAAGAGATCTGGGATATGGAGTCGATTGGAGATATAGCAACAGTAACTGTTCATATCAAGAAAATACGTGAGAAAATCGAATTAAATACTTCAAAACCTCAATATATTGAAACAATCTGGGGTGTTGGATATCGATTTAAAGTTTAAGTAATTAAATAAGGAGAGTTAATGAAGATACCTATTATATATGAAGATACCCATATTCTAGTTTGCGAGAAACCTGTTGGTATGTTAGTGCAGAGTGATCGCTCTATGGACGTAGATATGGTAAATGAACTTAAGAACTATCTGTATGAGAAGCAAACTGAGAAGAAAGAACCTTACCTAGGACTAGTTCATCGTCTAGACAGACCAGTTGGTGGTGTTTTAGTTTTTGGTAAAACACCTGTCGCTGCAAAATCTTTAAGCAGTCAGGTTAGTGGTGAACAAAGTGGTAAGAATCAACTACCAAAGATGGAAAAGAAGTATTACGCTGTGGTAGATAAAGACCTATCAGACAAATTAGGTAAAGAAGCAGAAGAGTTAGTGGACTATCTAGTAAAAGATGCAAGAACAAATACTTCAAAGATTACGAATGCAAATGATAAGAATGGCAAGAAGGCAGTGCTATATTATCAAGTTTTAGCAGTTTCTAAGGATGAGAAGGGGTATCCGGTATCTTTAATAGAGGTAACACTTAAGACGGGAAGACATCATCAGATACGTGTACAGATGGCGGGAAATCAGATGCCATTATGGGGAGATACAAAATACAACAATGCATTCATAGAACGACAGAAACAAAACCCAGATATGAGATGGGCTAATGTGGGATTGTATTCGCATGCTTTAGCATTTACCCATCCGATATCAAAGAAAAGAATGCAGTTTGATGCGAGTCCCAAGGATGGAGTTTTTAAGCAATTTAATCTTTAATATACAGTAAAGCAGACTACAGGTCTGCTTTTTCTTTATGGGAGAGTAAGATAAGAAGGCGAGAAATTTAGCACTTTAGTCGCATAATTTATACTAAAATACAGACACTATATAAGGAAGTGTAGCATGAGGTATGATGATAAGTGGCAGAGGTGTTGTAGTGGAAAAAGATATAAAACGCACTAAGATAAAGACTGTATTATTAATAATAGGAACAAGCATCGTAGTGTATCTTTTTTTTCGTTACGCCTTACTGATGTTCGTGCCCTTTATATTAGCTTATTTTTTTACAAAGCTGTTGCGTCCTATTGTTAACTGGTTATATAACAAAATTAAGATGTTAAAGATGATTAGTACCACAATATTGTTAATTATCTTGGTAGGAATAATCGCTACGGCTCTATTTTTCTTAGGAAAGAAGTTAATTGAGCAGATTAGTAGCTTAGTATCCAATATGCCGATTTATCAAGAGGTAATTACTAGCGGATTGCAAACGATTTCTGGTGCGTGTGATAAGATGTTTGGCTTAGAGAAGGGTCAGGCATACGATTTTATCTATAGTAACGGCACTAAATTTTTTGTTGGAGTCGAAGAGAAAATGGTAACTAATATCACGCAACGTTCATTCGGAATTGCAGCATTAATGATTAGTATTATTAGTAAAGTTATTATTGTATTTATCGGAGTGTTAATGATGATGAAAGACTATGATGAATATAAGGAGATTTATGAAAATTCACGTTTTTATGAAGATATTCATAAAGTAACTGGAAAGTTATCTGAAACTGGTATTGCATATCTAAAGACACAAGCTATTATAATGATGATAACAGCGGCAATTATGACATGTGGGTTACTACTTATAAAGAATAAGTATGCACTATTAATTGGTATTCTCGTATCATTATTGGATGCATTTCCAGCAGTAGGCTGTGGACTAGTGTTAATTCCATGGGCTATAATAGAGCTGTTGTCAAAGGATATTTTGCATGCTACGGTAATCATCACAATTTATCTAATCTGTGAACTAATGAGACAATTTTTAGAGCCTAAGTTACTAGGGGATAGGATTGGGATCAAACCTATCTATTTGTTGATGGCCATGGTAATCGGAGTTGAATTATTCGGTATCCTTGGCTTTCTATTAGGACCGTTAGGGCTAGTGATTATATCAGCGGTAGTAAAGGCATATAGCTAAGCTAGTGTGAAAATACAAAATACTATAAATTTTATTTGTGAGCCCTTGACAAGACGAAAACTTTGAATTATACTCATCTAGTGTGCAATTTACTAGTATAGTATATTTGTACCGCTAAAGCTGATGAAAACAGCAACCACAGAAAAAACATCATTACCGCAGGAGGTGAAAAGAATGCCAACTTTTAATCAATTGGTAAGAAAAGGAAGACAAACTGTAGAGAAGAAATCAACTTCTCCAGCACTTCAAAAAGGTTTCAACTCATTAAACAAGAAAACTACTAACACATCATCACCACAAAAAAGAGGTGTGTGTACAGCAGTTAGAACAGCAACTCCTAAAAAGCCTAACTCAGCGCTTAGAAAGATTGCCAGAGTTCGTTTATCTAACGGAATTGAAGTAACTAGTTATATTCCAGGTGAAGGCCACAACTTACAAGAGCATAGTGTTGTTCTTATCAGAGGTGGTAGAGTAAAAGATTTACCAGGTACTAGATACCATATCGTTAGAGGTACACTTGATACTGCAGGTGTAGCTAAGAGACGCCAAGCTCGTTCAAAATATGGAGCTAAGAGACCAAAAGACGCTAAATAAGAATCATAAGTAACCACATTATCGCAATTTTCTGATTTAAGAGGTGCCGGGTTAATGAGTTTATTCCTGTAGGTTGCAGGTGACTATATATTAAGCTGGTTACGAACACAGAAAAACAATTGCAGATATTATTTGTAATTGACACAATATGTGAGTACCGATGAATTAACAAGTGTATTGATTGGTTAAACCAATCAGCACGTATTAAGGAGGGAAGCACCGTGCCACGTAAAGGACATGTTCAAAAAAGAGATGTATTAGCAGATCCATTATACAATAACAAGGTTGTAACAAAGCTTATCAATAACATTATGTTAGATGGTAAGAGAGGTGTTGCACAAAAGATCGTATACGGAGCCTTTAATAGAGTAGCAGAAAAAACTGGAAAAGATGCTGTTGAAGTATTCGAAGAAGCTATGAACAACATTATGCCAGTGCTTGAAGTTAAAGCTAGACGTATCGGTGGAGCAACTTACCAAGTACCAATCGAAGTTAGACCAGATAGAAGACAAGCGCTAGCTCTTCGTTGGATTACATTGTATTCTCGTAAAAGAGGAGAAAAAACAATGGAAGAAAGATTAGCAAACGAAATTCTTGATGCAGCTAACAATACTGGTGCATCTGTTAAGAAAAAAGAAGATATGCACAAAATGGCAGAAGCAAACAAAGCGTTTGCACACTACAGATGGTAAGATTCTCTGCTTAATTGCAGGGCTTCTTAATCAACTGAATAAGCCAATAACATGTTAGGTAACCTCTTACGTAACTTTGGTTATGTAAGAGGTTATAATAAAACTAGGTTACAGTTAACCAAGCGAAGCAGATACCCGTATCTTCTTTGCTATCTTGTATATTTGAGAGGAATTGCAAGAGAAACACAGATTATTTAAAGGAGGAAAATCCCTTGGCTGGAAGAGAATATCCGTTAGAGAGAACCAGAAATATAGGTATCATGGCTCATATCGATGCAGGTAAAACTACATTAACTGAGCGTATTCTATTTTATACTGGTGTAAATTATAAAATCGGTGATACTCATGAAGGTACTGCTACTATGGACTGGATGGAGCAGGAACAAGAAAGAGGTATTACTATCACTTCAGCAGCAACAACTTGTCACTGGACTTTACACGAAAAAACTAGTGTAAAACCAGGTGCTGAAGAACACCGTATCAATATCATTGATACACCAGGACACGTTGACTTCACTGTAGAAGTAGAACGTTCTTTACGTGTACTTGATGGTGCTGTAGGTGTATTCTGTGCTAAAGGTGGTGTAGAACCACAATCAGAGAACGTATGGCGTCAAGCAGACACATACAACGTACCTAGAATGGCATTCATCAATAAGATGGATATCTTAGGTGCAAATTTCTTTGGTGCAGTAGATCAAATCAAAACAAGACTTGGTAAAAATACAATTATTCTTCAAATACCTATTGGTAAAGAAGATGACTTCAAAGGTATCGTTGATTTATTTGAAATGCAAGCTTACATCTATAATGATGATAAAGGTGAAGACATTACAGTAACTGACATTCCTGAAGATTTAAAAGATGATGCTGAATTATATAGAAGTGAATTAGTTGAAAAAATCTGCGAATTAGATGATGATTTAATGATGGCTTACCTTGAAGGTGAAGAACCAACTAATGAACAATTAAAGGCAGCTCTTAGAAAAGCTACTTGTGAGTGTAAAGCAATTCCTGTATGCTGCGGTTCTGCTTACAGAAACAAAGGTGTTCAGAGATTACTTGATGCTATTCTTGAGTATATGCCAGCTCCAACTGATATTGAATCAATCAAAGGTGTTGATGAAGATGGTAATGAAGTAGTTAGACATTCATCTGATGATGAACCTTTCGCAGCATTAGCATTCAAGATCATGGCTGATCCATTCGTAGGTAAATTAGCATTCTTCAGAGTTTACTCTGGTTCTATGAACTCAGGTTCATACGTATTAAATGCTACTAAGAATAAAAAAGAGCGTGTTGGACGTATTCTACAAATGCACGCTAATAAGAGAGAAGAACTTGATAAAGTTTATGCTGGTGATATCGCAGCAGCTGTTGGTTTTAAATTCACAACAACTGGTGATACTATCTGTGATGAACAACATCCAGTTATTCTTGAGTCTATGGAATTCCCAGAACCAGTTATCGAATTAGCTATTGAGCCTAAGACAAAAGCTGGTCAAGGTAAGATGGGTGAAGCTTTAGCAAAACTTGCTGAAGAAGATCCAACATTCCGTGCTCACACTGATCATGAAACTGGTCAAACAATTATCGCTGGTATGGGTGAACTTCACCTTGAAATCATCGTAGATAGACTTCTTCGTGAATTCAAAGTTGAAGCAAACGTAGGTGCTCCTCAAGTTGCTTACAAAGAAACATTCACTAATGCAGTTGATATTGATAGCAAATACGCAAAACAATCTGGTGGTCGTGGACAATACGGTCATTGTAAAGTTAAATTTGAGCCAATGGATCCTAATGGTGAAGAAACATTCAAATTCCAATCAACAGTTGTTGGTGGTGCTATTCCTAAAGAATACATCCCTGCAGTTGGTGCTGGTATTGAAGAAGCTACTAAAGCTGGTATCATCGCTGGATTCCCAGTACTTGGTGTTTCTGCTACAGTATATGATGGTTCTTACCATGAAGTCGATTCAAGTGAAATGGCCTTCCACATCGCTGGTTCTATGGCATTCAAAGATGCTATGAATAAGGGTGGAGCGGTATTACTTGAACCAATCATGAAAGTTGAAGTTACTATGCCAGAAGAATACATGGGCGATGTAATTGGTGATATCAATTCACGTCGTGGACGTATTGAAGGTATGGAAGACATCGGTGGAGGTAAGATGGTTAAAGGTTATGTTCCACTTGCTGAGATGTTTGGTTACTCAACTGACCTTCGTTCTAAGACTCAAGGACGTGGAAACTATTCTATGTTCTTTGAAAAATATGAACAAGTTCCAAAATCAGTTCAAGAAAAAGTTATTGCTGCAAAGAGTAAATAATTTATTTATTAAACAATAAATAATCCTCACTTGGCACTTGCCAAGTGAGAGTAAATATAAGTTGACTATAAGTGACAAAATCTCTCATACGAGAGGTGCTAAGAACCTTGTTAAAACTGTATTTACGTAAAATTTTTCTTGAAAATATCCCTAATATGAAATATAATTAGTGATATGAGGCAATAATCTTCAATGGGTTATACATTCGTAAGAAGATTATAACAGAGTCGGATAAACTGACTCACTATAGAGAATTCAGTATTGTAGCCCAAAGGGCGCATATTAAAGGAGGACACTTAAAAATGGCTAAAGCTAAGTTTGAAAGAACGAAAACACATTGTAATATTGGTACTATTGGTCACGTAGATCATGGTAAAACTACATTAACAGCTGCTATCACTAAAACACTTTCTGAAAGAGTTGCTGGTAACGCTGCTGTAGATTTTGAAAACATTGATAAAGCTCCAGAAGAAAGAGAAAGAGGTATCACTATCTCTACTTCTCACGTTGAATATGAAACAGAAAAGAGACATTACGCTCACGTTGACTGTCCAGGACATGCCGATTACGTTAAGAACATGATCACTGGTGCAGCTCAAATGGATGGTGCTATCCTTGTAGTTGCTGCTACTGACGGTGTTATGGCTCAAACTAAAGAGCATATCTTATTATCTCGTCAGGTAGGTGTACCTTACATCGTTGTATTCATGAACAAATGTGACATGGTTGATGATGAAGAATTACTTGAATTAGTAGAAATGGAAATCACTGAAAACCTTGAAGAGTATGATTTCACTGATTGTCCAATCATCAGAGGATCTGCTTTAAAAGCTCTTGAAGATCCTCATGGTCCTTGGGGAGATAAAGTTATGGAATTAATGGACGCTGTAGATGCTCATATTCCAGATCCTCAACGTGCTACTGATCAAGCATTCTTAATGCCAATCGAAGACGTATTCTCAATCACTGGACGTGGTACTGTTGCTACAGGACGTGTTGAACGTGGTATCCTTCATGTAAATGAAGAAGTTGAAATCGTTGGTATCAAAGAAGAATCTCGTAAAGTTGTTGTTACTGGTATCGAAATGTTCCGTAAACTTCTTGATGAAGCTCAAGCTGGTGATAACATCGGTGCACTTCTTCGTGGTGTTCAAAGAACAGATATCGAAAGAGGACAAGTTCTTGTTAAACCAGGTTCAATCAAATGCCATAAAAAATTCACTGCTCAAGTTTACGTTTTAACTAAAGATGAAGGTGGACGTCATACACCATTCTTCAACAACTACAGACCACAATTCTATTTCAGAACAACTGACGTAACTGGTGTTATCGAGTTACCAGCTGGTGTTGAAATGTGTATGCCTGGTGATAACGTAGAAATTACAGTTGAATTAATTCACCCAATCGCTATGGAACAAGGTTTATCATTCGCTATCCGTGAAGGTGGACGTACTGTAGGTTCTGGTAAAGTTGCTACTGTAATCGAATAATTAATCGAATAGATTGATATATTAAACACCCCTTATTTATAAGGGGTGTTTTTTACATTCACAGGCAACTGAAGAAATAGCAAAAAAAGCCAGCAGAACAAATATTGTCCTTGCTGGCATGCGAAATCATTATGATATTAAAGTTTCTAGAATAACTCTACTACTACGCGTCATATTTTCGTATAAAACAAGCACCAACTATATCTGGGCCCGTATAGGTACCAATTGTTGTTCCTAGTGTGAAAATAGGATGAATAATTGTTTTATTGATAACAGAAGGTAATTTTTCGAGGAAGATTGATGCCTCATCAAAATTTGTACCAGTAATAACACAAAATTCATAATCATTAAAATCAAGATTATTATTTTTGAAATATTCTGCTATCATATCATACACTTTATCAATGGCTTTTTTGAAACCACGAACTTTACCGTAAGGAGCGAGTTCGCCATCTTCTAATACGATCAGTGGTTTTAGATTTAATAAACTTCCTGCAAGTGCGGAAACCTTACCTATTCTACCGCCTTTTTGTAAGTACTCAAGAGTGCCTAAAGTAAACATTACTCTACCTGTTTCACGTAATTCAAGGAGTTTAGCAACATTATCAGCAAGAGAATAGCCAGCTTCATGCATCTTAGCAGCTTCAAGCAATAAAAGCCCTTGACAACCTGTACATAATAACGAATCAATAACCTCTATACGGCTATCAGGATATTTCTCTTGTAAAATAGATTTTGCTGTCATTGCTGATTGGTGAGAACCACTAAATTTAAGAGTAATATTTAAACAAAGAACGTCATATCCGGCCAAAATTGCTTCTTCAAACTTGTCACAGTAATCTTCAACAGATGGAAGTGAGGTTTTCGGATATACACTTTCTGTAGTTAGTCGGTGGTAAAAGTCAGATATAGAAATTTCTACAATTTCTTTTTGGTATGTTTCTTGATCAAATGATACATAAAAAGGAATTGTAGTTATGTTGTATTGATCTAATAATTCTTGTGTTAAGTCGCAAGAACTATCACTAAAAATTCTATATGGTTTCATAAAATCCTCCGTTAAAACAATTGTTAAAGGGCAAGTATGTTGTAATTATAGTTATTATATCATATTTTTATTAAAAAGTAATTAACTTTATTGAATGTTAAAAAAATGTAATTTTGAAATAGTAAGTGGTAAAAAGTACATTCATAATTTTCCTTAAATTACAGAAAATAATTAGGTAGAAATTAATTAATGAGTAATTTAGGAGGTGTAACAATGTCATTTACAGAAAATGGTGAACTACCTGTTGGACTCGGAATGTCATTAGCTCTTGATATGAAAGCCATGGCTAATTTCTCAGCACTTACTGATAGTAAGAAGGAAGAGCTTGTTAACTATATCAAAAATTCTACTACGGGCTATGAAGCAAAAGATAGAATCACAGAAGTAGTAGATCGATTGCATAATGATTCTTTTTTTTAACATTAAATATTAGTAGTTTAATAATGAGTAATTACATGTTTGTGTTGGCATGGGGGGACCCATGTCAACAAATCTGGCACCATTAAAGAGTTGGTAATTGGTATTTTACAATAAGCCAGTAAATTCGTATACTACTTAAAAACAGAGAAAGTGGTGGTAGTATGAATAAGGAACAAACAACATTAAAACTTGCACAGACTGCTTTGATGGCTGCGTTGTGCTATATAGGATTTCAGTTCCTACGTATTGATATTCCTATTGGTATGGAAAAAACAGCAATCCATTTTGGAAATACATTTTGTGTTTTAGGTGCACTCTTAATTGGTGGAGTATGGGGGGGCCTCGCAGGCGCTGTTGGGATGACAATTGCAGATTTGTCCTCTGATTATGTTACATATGCACCGAAGACCTTCTTATTAAAATTATGTATAGGACTTATCGTAGGATTTGTTGCCCATAAGATTGCAAATTTAAGCAAAGAACATGATAGAACATATATTATGAGGTGGACTATAATATCGGCGATTGCTGGGATGGCATTTAATGTAGTAGCTGATCCGATTGTTGGATATTTCTATAAAAGGTATCTACTTGGACTAGAGGCTAATTTGGCAAAAACATTATCTACGATCACAGCTGCTACAACATTAGTAAATGCTATTACTTCAGTTATAATTGCTTCATTATTATATGTAGCATTAAGGCCAGCATTAATTAAATCGGGATTGTTTATACGAGCTGGTAAAGAAGAATAAATCAACTTATAAAACATTGTATACTGGTTATAATAAGTATACAATGTTTCTTTATGTATAATGTAGATTTGCTAATGAGTTGCAGAAAGATGCATTTTATGATACTCTAATATGTAACAATGCGAGAAAATTGTAGAAAATAAAAATTTCCTTTGATTTAATTAACTAATACGTATATAATGATATTGAATATGTTTAATTAGTTGAATAATGGAAAAAATTAGATAATGACTGTAAAAATTATATTATAATAAATGATTGGAATTGAAAGGAGATTTCATATGTTGGGCAGTGATATTGGTATTGATTTGGGGACAGCAAGCGTACTAGTCTACGTCAAGGGAAAAGGCGTAGTTTTAAAAGAGCCTTCAGTTGTGGCATTCGATAGAGATACTAACAAAATTAAAGCAATCGGTGAAGAAGC
The DNA here is from genome assembly GCA_019421365.1 of Lachnospiraceae bacterium. Taxonomy (GTDB): domain Bacteria; phylum Bacillota; class Clostridia; order Lachnospirales; family Lachnospiraceae; genus Anaerosporobacter. Next base: position 37,065 of record JAHZFJ010000016.1, on the reverse strand, counting down.
TAGATTAATGCTTGGTAGAACACCAGGTAATATCGTAGCTGTTAGACCATTAAGACAAGGGGTTATCTCTGATTATACAGTAACAGAGAAGATGCTTAAGTATTTTATCCAAAAAGCAGTTGGTAAACAACGTTTTAGAAAACCTAGAATTAGTGTTTGTGTACCTAGCCAAGTAACAGAAGTTGAGAAGAAAGCAGTTGAAGATGCAACATACCAAGCAGGTGCAAGAGATGTTGCTATTATAGAAGAACCTATTGCAGCGGCAATTGGAGCTGGTATTGATATTTCAAGACCATGTGGTAACATGATCGTTGATATAGGTGGTGGTACTACTGATATAGCAGTTATCTCACTAGGAGGTACTGTAGTTAGTACATCAATTAAAATTGCTGGAGACGATTTTGATGAAGCAATCGTACGCTACATGCGCAAGAAACATAATCTATTAATCGGTGAAAGAACTGCTGAAGATATTAAGATTAAGATTGGATCTGCTTATAGAAGACCAGAAGTGGCTACTTTAGATGTTCGTGGTCGTAACTTAGTTACAGGTCTTCCAAAGACAATCACAGTTACTTCTGATGAAACAGAAGAAGCATTAAAAGAAACTACTTCACAGATCGTAGAAGCAGTACACAGTGTATTAGAAAAAACACCACCAGAATTAGCAGCTGATATTGCAGACCGTGGTATAGTTTTAACAGGTGGCGGTTGTTTATTATATGGATTAGAACAACTTATTGAAGAAAAGACAGGAATTAATACGATGACAGCAGAAGAACCAATGACAGCTGTTGCAATTGGAACAGGAAAGTTCGTTGAATTTTTAAGTGGTAAAAGAGACTAGATAATAAGATTCACATTCCATCTTGGGTGGAATGTGAATCTTATTGGTATTTTTAAAGAAACCATATAGATAATAAGCACTATAAAGAAATTAGAAGAATATGACGAAATATAGGATAAGAGATAGTGTCAGTAGTGACCTATAGATTTACAGTAGGAGGTATAAGAGTTGGTTAGAGGATTATACACTGCTTATACAGGAATGATTAATGAGCAGAAACGATTAGATACAATAAGTAATAACTTAGCTAATGCGGCTACAGTAGGTTATAAGAAAGAAAACGTAACAAGCCAATCATTTGATGAAGCATTGACGATCAAGATAAATGATGCATCAGAAGCCTATACGAATAGACCTATTGGCACGATGAGCTTAGGAGTAAAACTTGGTGAATATTATACCGATTATACACAAGGTTCATTTCGTGAAACTGGTAATACATACGATTTAGCTATTGAAGGTAATGGATTTTTCACTGTATCAATTACTGATAAGAATGGTAATGAGTCTCTTGGCTATACAAGAGATGGCTCTTTTAAGATGACACAAGACGGATATTTAGTTGATGCATATGGCAATCATCTTCAAGGTGAAGGTGGGGATATTCAGATACCTACGAACGCGCAAACAGTGGCTATTGATACAGACGGTTCAATCTATGCAGATCAACAATATATTGATAAAGTAAAGTTAGCAGACTTTGAAGATTATGATTATCTAGAGAAAGCTGGAGATAATAATTACAAGGCTGTAGAAGGTGCTGTTCAAAAAGATAGCGTTGGTACTATAAGACAAGGTTACACAGAACAATCAAATGTTAATGTTATCTCAGAGATGGTTAATTTGATTAGTATTACTAGAGCCTATGAAGCTGGTCAAAAGGTAATAAAAACACAAGATCAATTGTTAGACCAAACAGTTAATCAAGTTGGTAAGGTATAGTTAAGAAGATATGATAGGGAAACGGATCAGTTACTATTTAATCCGGGATATGATATATAGATAAAAATCATTTAGAAAGAGGTGTTTGATATGATGCGTTCATTATGGACAGCAGCGTCTGGTATGGTTTCGCAACAGACGAACCTTGATACAATTGCAAATAACTTAGCAAATGTTAATACAGTTGGTTATAAGAAAGAGTCGGCAGAATTTAAAACATTGTTGTACCAAACAATACAAGATACAACAACAGATAATAATGGGGATGCTAAACCAACATCTGCGCAAGTGGGTCTAGGAGTACGTAACTCAGCAATTACAACACACTATACACAAGGATCGTTACAAGAGACAGGTAATACATATGACTTTGCTCTTCAAGGTTCAGGATTTTTCATGGTTCAGATGGCAGATGGTTCTGTAGGTTATACAAGAAGTGGGTCTTTTAATTTAGCAACTGGAAGTGAAGGTATGGTACTTGCAACTTCAGGTGGTAATCCAGTGCTTGATGTTAATGGCAAGCCAATAGTATTCGGTCCAGAGTATGATACTTCTAAATTAACAGTTGATGCAAATGGTAACTTCTGTTATCCAGATGAGAACAATAACGCACAATCATTAGGTATTACAATTGGAGTTGCACAATTCAATAATCCAGCTGGCTTGTTAAAATCTTCAGACAGTATTGTGAAAGAAACAGATGCTTCAGGGGAAGCTATTTGGGGAGTTAATGCGGCAGCAAATTCCAATGTATCTATTAAACAAGGTTACCTAGAAAGCTCTAACGTGCAAACAGCAGATGAGATGGTTAACTTAATTGTGGCTCAAAGGGCGTATGAGATGAACTCGAAGATTATTACAGCATCAGATGAGATGCTTCAACAAGCTAATAACCTTAGATAATCGGAAAGAGAAGGTGAATTGACATGTCAATCGATTCTTTAGCTTCGTATAATAGTACTATATCAGAATTAAATAAACAAAATACGCAAGCTACACAATTAAAAGATAAATTAAGTAATACGAATGCTTCTACAGCTTCGGATGATGAACTTATGGAGGTCTGTAAGGATTTTGAATCATATCTTGTTGAACAAGTTTTCAAATCAATGAAGACAAGCATGGTTCCTGAGAGCGAAGATGATAACAATGAATACATGCAGTATTTCGGGGACACAATATATCAAGAGTATGCAAAAAATATGAGTGAAACAGGTGAACTAGGAATCGCTCAGATGTTATATGAATCTATGAAACGTCAATAGATAAGACGAGTGCTATTATAGTTGCAGGGTTGCCTGTAACATAATAGCACTTTTCTTTTTTGTTATTAATATGTATAATGATATTATGATGAAAAAGCACGAGTATGGAGGAATAATAGTTGAGTGAAACAATTCAGGGTTATGTTGAAAAAATAGTATATCGTAATCAAGAAAATGGTTATACCGTGCTAAGCTTAACCGGAGAAGATGATGATATAACCTGTGTGGGAAGTTTTCCTTTTATTAATGAAGGAGAATATGTAGAATTACAAGGTAATTATATCTCGCACCAAATATATGGAGATCAATTTCAAGTACAGAGCTATGATATTAAAGAACCAGAAGATATGATGTCAATGGAGCGATATCTCGGATCTGGGGCTGTCAAAGGTGTTGGCGTTGCTCTAGCGGCACGAATTGTTCGTAAGTTTAAAGAAGATACATTTCGTATAATAGAGCAAGAACCAGAGAGGTTGGCTGAAGTAAAGGGAATTAGTATAGCAAAAGCGCAAGAGATTGGTACTCAGTTTGAAGATAAGAAGGATTTGCGTGATGCGATGTTATTCTTACAAAAGTACGGAATTACGAACAATTTAGCCGTAAAGATATACAAGCAGTATGGAAGCCGCATGTATGAAGTGCTTAGAGAAAACCCATATAAATTAGCAGATGATATCAGTGGAGTAGGCTTTCGAATTGCAGATGAGATTGCTTCTAAAGTGGGTATTGGTGGCGATGCAGAGTTTCGTATTAAAGCAGGCGTATTATATGTATTGTTACAAGCTTCCCAATCTGGCAATGTATATCTACCAATAGATTTATTAATAGCGAAGACGGCACAGATGTTAATAATTGAACCCGATAAGATTGAGAAACATATCATGGATATGATGATTGACAAGAGAGTTGTAATCAAAGAAATCGATGATAAGAAGGTAGTGTATAGTACTAACTATTATTATAGTGAGCTGAATGTAGCACGTATGCTTCATGATCTGAATGAACAATATGATGTGGGTATTGATGAAATTATAGATAGAGTTAAGAAAATTGAGAAGATCGAAAAGATTGAATTAGATGAGATGCAAAGAGATGCTGTTGTGGAAGCAGTGCGTAATGGTGTACTTGTTATAACAGGTGGACCAGGTACTGGTAAGACAACTACAATTAATACGATTATTAAATTCTTTGAGGCAGAAGGCTTAGATTTTCTTTTAGCAGCACCTACAGGGCGTGCAGCAAAGAGAATGAGTGAAACTACAGGATATGAAGCGCAGACAATTCATAGACTTTTAGAATTATCAGGGGCTCCAGATGACTCTAACTCAAGGCTTAATTTTGAGAGAAATGAGGAGAACCCGCTAGAGGCGGATGCAATTATTATAGACGAGATGTCTATGGTTGATATCAGTTTAATGAATGCACTTCTACGAGCGATTACTGTGGGTACTAGATTGATCTTAGTAGGTGACGTAAACCAGCTACCTTCCGTAGGGCCGGGAAATGTTCTAAAAGATGTTATTACATCTAATGCTTTTCACGTTGTCAAATTGAACAAGATTTTTAGACAAGCGAAGGAAAGTGATATAATTGTAAATGCTCATAAGATTAATAAAGGGGAACCAATTACACTTGATAATAAGAGTAGAGACTTCTTTATGCTAAAGCGTGATGATGTTACGGTGATTATACAAGTAATGCTTACCCTAATCAAATATAAGATGCCAAAATACGTGAATGCAAAACCATATGATATTCAAGTGCTTACACCAATGAGAAAAGGCGAATTAGGTGTCGATCGATTGAATCAGGTGTTACAGATGTATCTTAATCCGGTTGAGACGGGAAAACGTGAGAAAGAGATATCAGGGCGCATCTTCCGTGAGGGAGATAAGGTAATGCAGATTAAGAATAACTATCAGATTGAATGGGAATGTAAGAGTCAATTTGGTTTGAGTTTTGAGAAAGGTACCGGTGTTTTTAATGGAGATACCGGCATTATTAAAGAGATTAATTTGTACTCAGAAATTATAACAGTAGTATTCGATGAGATTCGATATGTGGAATACTCTTTTCAACAGGCAGATGAGCTGGAGTTAGCATATGCAATTACGATACACAAATCACAAGGAAGTGAATATCCAGCTGTAATCATTCCTGTATTATCAGGACCGAAGATGCTTTTACATCGGAATCTATTATATACAGCAGTAACAAGGGCAAAGAGTTGTGTAACATTGGTAGGGAGCAGTTCTGTAGTACAGTCTATGATTGATAATGTAAGTGAACAAGAGAGATATACAAGTCTAGACACAAGATTGAAAGAGATCATGAAATAATTTTATCATATAGGAAGTTAGTAACAATAACCATGAAAATTATAGTAAAAATTTACAAAACATGATTTTTTATGGTGCATTATCTCAGATTATAATGTATAATGTCAATATATATTGTTAATTAAAGTAAAAGGGAGACGAGGCTATTAGTATAATTGATTACGTATATCCAAACCGTTGTCCTGTGTGTGGGAATATTATTACACCAAGGCAACAAATTGTTTGCCCTGGATGTGTTAATATATTTCAGGTAATAAAAGATCCTAAGTGTTTGAAATGTGGAAAACCAGTAGAGCAAGAAGAACAAGAGTATTGCTTTGACTGTACGAAAACAACTCACAATTACAATAGAGGAATTTCGCTGTGGATCTATGATGAAAAGGTTAAGAAGTCAATCGCTAACTTCAAGTTTCATCATAGGCGTGAATATAGTAAGTATTATATTCAAGAGATACTACATTATTATAAAGAAGAGATTATAAGAGTTGCACCAGAGGTACTCATTCCAGTACCTTTACATAAGTCAAAGTTAAAAGAGAGAGGGTTTAATCAAGCATATCTATTAGCGAGGGGAATAGGTAAAAGTGTAGGGATTCCAGTCATAGAGAATTACCTATTACGTTGTTATAAAACCAAGGCACAGAAAAGATTGAATGATAGGGAAAGAGCAAAAAACTTAGATGAGGCGTTTATTGTGAATCCTATTTACAATACAGCACCATATAGTAAGGTTATGTTGGTTGATGATATATATACAACCGGTAGTACCATAGATGCATGTGCCAAAGTATTATTACAGACGGGAATGAAAGAAATTAATTTTGTCAGTTTAAGTATAGGAAAGGGTTTTTAGGAGGGATAACATGGATGTAAGAAATTGCAAAGATTGTGGTAAATTATTTAATTATATTGGAGGAGCGCCTTTATGTCAAGCCTGTTTGAAGAAGTTAGACGATAAGTTTACACAAGTAAAAGAATATGTCTATGACCATCCGGGAGCAGGGCTTCAAGAGGTTGCAGAGGAGAATGACGTAACACCAGGGCAGATTAGGAAATGGATTAGAGAGGAAAGACTTGCGTTTGCTGATGATTCACCAATCGGTATTGCTTGTGAGTCATGTGGAATAACTATTAAGACTGGTCGTTTTTGTAAAAAATGTAAGGACAAGATGGCAAATAACTTAGGGAATTTATATCAAGAAAAAGTCCAAGAGCCACAGGGTAAAAAGGAATTTCATGATAGGGCAAAGATGCGTTTCCTAGACAACTAAGAATTATTATAGGTAGAGGGGGAGCTTGTAATGAATCAATTAACGTTGGATGTTGGGGAATTGTTTATCAACAGATATAAAGATGTGACAGCGTTTTTAACATGCGTTGAACTTGAAGAGGTATTGCCGTTTGAATTAGACAAGGATTGTATATCAGGAAGAGTTAAGATAAAACCCGGTGCGCCGTATGAGCTGGTCCTGATTTGCTGTATGTCGCAGGAATTAGCAAATCAAATTGTTAGTGACATGAGTGAGGAAACGGTTAATTCGCGGGAAGATATTATGATATATATAAGGGAGTATATCAATATTGCAACCGGGCAGGCTATTTCAACAATTAATAATCTTATAGGAAAATCAGCTAGATTTGGTATTCCGGAAGTTCAGAACGAAAAAATAGATATTAGTAATGTAGATAAATACGGGAGTTATACTAGTGTTTTTTTTACAAGTGAGTACGGGGAAATGATCTTAAAGGTTGCATACACAATTGACGATATTTTGGAATTAGCGGGTCGTGCATAACTTAAGAGGAGGTAATAGTGTGAGAGATGAATCTTTCACACGCAAATTTGAGCCTGCGGCCCAAAGTTTGCAGGCTATGGAAAGGGCATGGTTATTATTATGAGCAAAACAATTTTAATAATAGATGATTCTCCATTCATTAAGAGACAGATAACAGAGTTAACACAGAAATACGACTATAGGGTAATGGGACACGCAGTAAATGGTGAAGAAGGAATCCGTATGTTTGCAGAGATGAAACCGGATCTTACTATTTTAGATATAGTTATGCCTGGAATCGATGGAATGGAGACAGCCTCTGTCTTATTACAAGAAGAGCCAGGGGCAAAGATCCTTATGTTGAGCTCTATATGCGATGTAGAGACAATAGATGAAGTTAAGAGCTTGGGGTTAAAATTTCTAATTCCAAAACCAATTGAACCAGATGTATTACTAGTTACTATGGAAATGCTGATGAAAAGTTAGTAAATAAAAGGACAATTTTCAATGAGTTTGATCTCATAGAAAATTGTCTTTTTTGCATCCTATACTAAATGAATACCATCATCTTCAATTGTGATTTGTTTGTTTTTAAAGAGTCTGCCGATTGCTCTCTTGTAAGAGTTCTTACTTAAATTAAATTTAGCTTTGATACTTTCAGGATCTGATTTATCATTGTAAGGTAGGAACCCATTATTGGCTTTGAGTGCTTCGAAAACGATATTGGCATCTTCATCAAGTTGAAGATAAGATTTTTCTCTTGTACTTAGATTTAATTTACCATCTTCCCTAACGTTAATAACACGGGCAGTAATCAAATCTCCTGGTTTATAATCTGAGAATAGTTCATTCTTAGGAATAAGTGCAGAGTATATATTATCTACAGCAACGAATGTACCGAAGTCTCTACTTAATTCGTAAACAATACCTTCGACTTTATCGTCTTTTTGGTATGGAGAATTGGTTTGTAGATATTCGTATACTTTCATTGTGGCACATAAACGGTTACTCTTATCAATATAAAGAGTTACAAGAATTTCATCTCCGACCTTAACTTGTGAAGTTTGTTCTTTGAATGGTAAAAGAAGATCTTTTGAAAGACCCCAATCAAGGAAAGCTCCGATTGTCGCAACTTCTTTTACTGTAAGAACACTTAGTTTACCGATAGTTAATGGTGGGATTGTTGTGGTTGCAATCATACGGTCTTCAGAATCTTTATAAAGGAAGACCTCAATCATATCGTTTTCTTTAGCCTCTGCGGGAAGCTGCTTTTTTGGTAATAGAACTTCACCGTTCTTAACGCTTGAACCGTTAGCGGTGCTATCTACATCTACTAGGTAGGCACCGAACTCAACAAAGCGGTTTATTTTTAATGTTTGTATTTCTCCTAAATGCATATAGTTAATCCTTTCTATAATAAGTTATTATGCAATAAATTGTATTACTGCATAGGGTTTTCCGTTTGGTTTACAGAGTGTAACAATGCATTCCTTATCTGAAATCATGTACTCAGGTATAATTGTATCGCCAAGAAGAGCTGATGCACGGTAATCTGCACGCATCTCATGTGTAATAAAATCTTCTGGAAGGAATTCTTCCGCTATCTTAATATATTGTCCATTATTTACATGATTATTAGTATCGAGAAATGAACTGACAACTATAATAGGTTGTCCCTCTTGCAAATCAGGTGGGATTTGGATTTTTCTAGGTGCGTAATCCATATTAATACGATCAGTTAGTGGATATGCGGATGTGAGTTCTTTGTTAAGTTTAATAGGATGTCCAGTATTTAAATCTACTAGAATCCAAATTGAGTTTGCATAAGCACAAACGTCATCTGACTTATCTGTTATAGTAAAATTACGATAACCAAACATACTATCGAAATCATATGCCCACGTAGAAGTTGTTATAGTCTCTCCGAAAATAGGATTGCGGTTAACAATGATTTGCCAAGAGCTTAACATCCATGCACGATTTACCTCGTCCATATAATCAATTCCTACATGAAGATCTTCAGATTGAAAGGTAGTACAATCCTGAAAATAGTTTATTATTCCAGCTAGATCTAACTGTCTGTTTATGTCTACTTCGCTATAGCGAACTCTATTTGTAAAACTATACATTACTAATCATACCTTCCTGTCTTGTAATTTCCCTCGTTAACTTATGACTCCTACGGAGTATCGGTCTTTCATATATGAAAGACCTGAAAGTAGCTTTGCTACTTTCCATAAGTTACATTATAACATTATTTTGGTGTTTTAGATACAAAGAATTTATCTCGAAGTGACTGTGTGGCTGTGTATAAGGGCATAGGATTAAAACAATTTCAATTTAGTACTGTAAAATTATAAATTATAGTATATAATAAGTAATAGAATTATGGACTTATATAGGAGGATTTAGAATGAAGACAATTATTAATACAGATAAAGCACCACAAGCAATTGGACCTTACTCACAGGCAGTTGAAGTCAATGGAATGATTTATACATCAGGTATGATTCCTATTAATCCGGTTGATGGCACATTAGTTAAAGGATCGGTAGAAGAACAAGCAGAACAAGCTCTTATGAATTTGAAAGCCCTTGTTGAAGAATCTGGTTCAAGCATGGAGCAAGTAATAAAAACTACAGTTTTCATCAAAGATATGAATGATTTTGCTAAGATCAATGAAGTGTATGCTAGATATTTTACAGATAACTATCCATCACGTTCATGTGTTGAAGTCGCTAGATTACCAAAAGATGTACTTATTGAAATAGAAGCAATAGCGATTAAATAATAGAGCACACACTGAGTTCTATTATCGTGTAATATATGAGTACTGATGTTAGTAGTGGAAGGAGTAGGCGTTAATTTGAAGATTACGAATATATCAAATCCGGAAGCGTTTTTTAGAATGATTGATTCCTGCAAAGGAAAAGTAGAATTAGTTTCAGAAGAAGGGGATCGACTTAATCTGAAATCAAAGTTATCTCAGTACGTGTCTTTAGCACGTGTTTTTTCAGATGGAATAATTGATCAATTGGATATTATTGCATATGAGCCTGAGGATATTGAACGCATAGAGGAATATGTATCAAATAATCAACAATAGAATACATCTAGGTAACGATGGGGGCTTTCGCAGAAAGTCCCCATTAATGTAATGTTACTATTATGATTGAATTATCATAGTGCAAACTAATAGTATATTTGTTATAATACAGATAAATTGAAAGGAGGAGTTGTGTTGGACTCGATAGACTATTATAATCGGTTCGCTAAAGAGTATTATGAAAAGACAGTGAACGCGACTATGGAAGAGCAATTAAAACAATTTACAGATTTACTACCAATTGGAGGAGCTGTTTTGGATCTTGGCTGTGGTTCTGGTAGAGATAGTTTGTTCTTGGTAGAAGAAGGATTTGATGTTACTTCTTTAGATGGTGCAGAGAATATGTGTGAATTAGCACAGATTCATGTGGGTCAGGAAGTTTTAAACTTAACCTATGATCAGCTAGATTTTAAAGAGGTATTTGACGGGATATGGGCATGTGCTTCCTTAGTTCATGAGGAGCCAGAAAAATTGCCAATAACTTTGCAAAGAGTATTTGATTGCTTAAAATCAGAAGGCGTTATGTATATGTCTTTTCGCTATGGGGACTTTGTAGGTTTTAATAGTGATATTAATTTTTATGCATACACAGAAGCTACATTTGGTAGTATATTAGAACAATGTAGAGAAAAACAGAATATAGAGATCGTTGATATGTTCATAACGAAGGACGGTAGAGAAGAGTTCCTTGATAATGAATGGATTAATATATATATTAGAAAGTTGTAGGAGCAAAAGTTTATGAATAATAAGAAGATGGTAGGAGTTGTTTTTTTATGTACCGTATTAGTTAGCATAGCATCAGCTTATATTATAGAAGGGATACGCTTAGTTGCTGATAATTCATTTCTGTTGATGTTAGTGAGCCAATTGTTGCTGTTGATTCCGTCAGCGGTATACATAGTAGCGTCTAGGAAGAATCTTAAGAGAGCAATTCGCCTTAAGAAAATAAGTCCATTTAATATAGTGCTATGTATCATGTTTGCTATTTTAATTATGCCAGTAATGAACTTAATTAATGCAATTTCCTTGTTATTTTCACAGAATATGATTCAAGGTACGGTAACAGATATCGTTAGTAACAATACGTTATTTCTTAGTGTTTTTGTTGTTGCGTTAATACCATGTTTGTTTGAAGAAACTATATTTAGAGGAGTATTCTATAATGAATATCGTAAATCGAACATAAAAATGGGGATATTTTTAAGTGCATTTTTGTTCGGTTTAATGCATCAAAATTTTAACCAGTTTACTTACGCATTTGCTATGGGTATTGTGTTTGCACTATTAATTGAAGCAACAGACTCTATTGTATCTACGATGGTGGTGCATTTTGTTATCAATGCTAACTCGGTGATCATGACGTATTTGCTCCCTAAGATGACTGAAGTAATGCAAGATGTAAGTGGTAGTGTAGAGGAATATGAAGAGATTGTTAATACTCCAGTTACAAGAGAGACGATCATGGCTGGTATGGGATACTATTTTGTGTCAGCTGTAATTGCATCTGTATTAGCGTATATTGTTTATAAAACAATTGCGCAAAATACAAACAGGTGGGACCATGTGAAGGCTATCTTCTCGAAAAAAGCAGGGGCACTTATTAAAGAATCAGATGAACCAGAAGAATTAAGAGAGTTAGAGGCAATTGAGCAGAAACAAGGTGGTATGTTCTCTTTGCCACTAATAGCTGGTATTATCATATGTCTTATGTTGATGATAGCAACAGAGATATATGTATCTAGTTAGGAAGTATAGATGGTGAATCAGATTTAAGCAATTGGATATAGATATAAGAAAGAATTAGAATAATGGAAAAAAGAAAGGAAGTTATTATGATATACGATGTTATTATTATTGGATCAGGACCAGCTGGATTAGCTGCAGGTATTTACGCACAAAGGGCAGAGCTTAAAACCCTTATTATTGAGAAAAATGCAATTAGTGGAGGACAAATTATCAACACGTATGAAGTGGATAATTACCCAGGTTTACCTGGAATCAGTGGATTTGAATTAGCTGAGAAGTTCAGAACTCATTGCGATGGCCTTGGAGCGCAGTTTGTAACCGGCGATGTTATGAAGTTTGAAGTAATTGATGATGTAAAGAGAATTACACTTGATAATGATGAAGTGTTTGAAGCAAAAGCGGTAATTATTGCAACAGGTGCTGCTTATCGTAAACTTGGTGTTGATGGTGAGTTACAATTATCTGGAATGGGAGTTTCTTATTGTGCAACTTGCGATGGAGCTTTCTTCAGAAACAAGACAACTGTTGTAGTAGGTGGTGGTGATGTAGCTGTTGAAGATGCAATCTTCTTGGCTCGTCTTTGTAAGAAAGTTTACGTTGTTCATAGAAGACATGAATTCCGCGCGGCAAAGAGCTTATGCAATCGACTTATGTCAATGGAGAATGTTGAAATAATATGGGATAGTATTGTAGATAAGATTGAAGGTAATGATCTTGTTGAAGCTATTCATATTACAAATCGTGAGACAAAAGAGCAAAGAAGAATAGAGACGAATGGTGTGTTTATTGCTGTAGGAAATCAACCAAACAGTGATGTGTACAAAGGTGTAGTTGAAATGGATGAAGCTGGATATATTGTTGCCAATGAAGATTGTGAAACTAATGTACCTGGTATTTATGCAGCAGGCGATATTCGTACGAAGCAATTAAAACAAATAATTACGGCAGCAGCTGATGGAGCAAATGCGATTACAGCTGTAGAAAAATATTTGAACGAAGTTTAATAATTAAATAATGTAAAGATACTGCCGGAACACTTATTAAATAAGGAATTAATTGATTAATCTGATAATTTCTTATTTGCAATTGTTTAGTGATTTGTTACTTTAATTTAATAAAAAGCTGACATAGTATTGACAAAAATGATAAATTTTGTTATAATTAGCAAGTGATTAATTAACAAATTCGTAACAATTACAATAGATATTTAATAAATGGAGGTATTCGAATGAAGAAAGCAGTTTTAAAACGGACATCAATTTGTCTAGCAGCAACTGTAGTATTATGTACTAGTTCTATCATGAATACGAAGGCAGTATCATTTACAGGTGAGACAGGAGTAGCTGGTATTGAACTCTCGCTTAGTGATAATAGTAGTGCTCGTAATGTAGTAAGAGATAGTGAGGTTGTTGGTGTTCTTTCCGCTAGAATGGTTGGTGAAGAAGCTGCAATTACAGATAATAGTGATGCAACAATTGAGGATGTAGAAGACGCTTCAACAGAAGAAACAAAAAACGATGATTCCACAGCAGACGATGCAAAGGAACAAGAAACAAAAGAAGAAGTTGAAGAACCAGTATCTGAATATGCCAATGTTGGTATCTCAGTTGCACCTACATATGTTAATGTAAGAAAGAAAGCGAATACAGACTCTAAGATATTAGGTAAATTATATAAAGGTAGTGCGGCAACCATCCTTGAAACAAAAGGTGAATGGGTTAAAATTAAATCTGGTGACGTAGAAGGATACATCAATGCGGAATATTTAGCAATTGGATTTGACGCGGAAGAGTTAGTAGAGAAATACGGAACTAAGATCGCAACAGTTAATACAACTACACTTAAGGTTAGAGAAAAGAAAAGTACCGATGCTAGAGTTTTAACTATGATTCCAATTGGAGAATCTTATGTTGTACTGAAAGAGTATGATAAATGGGTTAAAGTTTCTATTGATGGCGGTTCTGACGAAGACGAAGTTAATGGTGTGGTTGGATATGTTTCAAAAGAATTTGTGGATATTACAGTTGAATTCGAAACTGCTATTTCAATAGAAGAAGAAGAAGCTAAGAAAAAAGCAGAAGAAGAAGCACGTAAGGCAGAAGAAGAACAAGCAGCTAAGTTACAAAGAGAACAAGAAGAGCAAAAGCAACAAAATAGCTCTTCATCAAGTAATTCAAGTTCATCAAATAGCTCGAATTCGTCTTCAAGCAATTCGAATAAGCCAAGCTCAAGTGGTTCAAGTTCAAGTAGTTCAAGTAGTTCAAACAGTTCAAGTTCATCAAGTGGATCTTCTAATACGGAAACACCTAAGGGATCAGGAACTGGTAGTGATATTGCAGCATATGCACAAAAATTTGTTGGTAATCCTTATGTATATGGTGGTACAAGCTTAACAAATGGAGCTGATTGTTCAGGTTTTGTATTGTCAGTTTATAAGAGTTTTGGTTATAGTTTACCAAGAACATCTTCATCACAGGCTACAGTAGGTACTAGAGTAGATATGGGATCTTTACAACCAGGAGATTTAGTGTTCTATACTGGTGGATCAGGAAGTATCAATCATGTTGCTATCTATATCGGTGGTGGAAGAGTAGTACATGCTAGTAATCCGAGATCAGGTATTAAGACTTCTTCTGTAAATTATAGAACACCTTATACAGCTAGAAGAATTGTACGTTAGTAAGAATATAATTGAATACAGTAAATATATAATATAATATAATATAATAAACGGATACGCATATAATAATATGTGTATCCGTTTTTATTTTAGACTGCTGTTATAGTTGTAATTACTAAACATTAGATAGTGATTATATTAGGTTAGAGTGATGAGTTGTATAATAAATAGGACAAGATATGTGACAATAATATAAAATGAACTTCAATTTAAAACTACAGAAAGCTATCTAAATTATCTATACTAGCAATATGCACAATTTTATTTTATAAATTAGTAAAAAATGTAAATAATATTTTCTTGTGATGTGGATTATAGAGAAAGTTATCCACAATGTACAAGCCGTGTTTTATAGGCTTTTTGAGTTATGCACGGAGTTATCCACATTATCCACAGTGTATGAGGTGAATTTAGTGTATGGATAACTATGTCAATATAGAATGTGTGTTTTGTTTTTTTTGATAAAAAACGCATTCGACATAATTTTTTCGTTATTTTTCTTGACATTATTATTGTCAAATAATATTAAGAATGTGTTTTTAAATCAGAGAATATTGGGTTAACTATTGACTATTAACCTGTTAAATCAGACAATTACAAATATATATAAAATATATTTGTTAAAATACAGTGAACTCACTTGATAAATTCAATAATTATGGTATAATACATTTATAAGAAATACATATTAATTATATAAGTATTTGATGTAAAACAACCTATACAATATGAAAAGACTTTATTATTAAGATGGATATTAATAGGCGAAAGCTAATTAATATATATAAGGGGAAGGACATAAGCAAACAGCAGATGTCATTTCAAATTTAAAGTAAAAGGAGTTGGACATTATGCGTTATATTATAAGTGGTAAAAACATTGACGTGACAGAAGGACTTAAAACAGCAGTTTACGAAAAGATTGGTAAACTAGAAAGGTATTTCACTCCTGAAACAGAGATTCATGTAACTTTAAGCGTTGAGAAAGAAAGACAGAAAATAGAAGTAACAATTCCAATGAAAGGGAATATTATTCGTGCCGAACAAGTTAGTACAGATATGTATGTATCAATTGACTTAGTTGAAGAAGTTATTGAACGTCAATTGAGAAAATATAAGAATAAATTAATCCAACAAAAACAAGCATCAATTAATTTCAATCAAGCATTTGTTGAGGATGAGGATTACGAAGACGAAGCGATTAATATCATTCGTACTAAGAGATTTGCAATTAAACCAATGGATGCAGAAGAAGCATGTATTCAGATGGAATTGTTAGGACATAACTTTTTCGTGTTTAGAAACGCAGATACTGAGGAAGTTAATGTTGTTTATAAGCGTAAAGGTAATACCTTTGGTTTGATAGAACCAGAATTCTAGAGTAGCTAATTATATATTAATATAGGTCAAGGGAGAAGGCACTTGTTAAAGTCCTTCTCTTTTGACTTTTACTGTGGTTATTTGTGGCATAATGGGAAAAAGGTAAAGTTTATGTATATACAATGTAAAAGAATGGGGCTTGTTTAAAAAAATTAGTTGAATAGTGTAGGGACTAATGTTACAATAGAAAATAGTTTGAATATCACCAATATTATAGGAGTGAAAAGTAATGGGATTAATAAATAAAGTATTTGGGACACATAGTGAACGCGAATTAAAAAGAATAAATCCAATTGTAGATAAAATCGAAGCATTAGAACCGGAGTATATAAAACTTACGGATGAAGAATTAAAGAATAAAACGAAAGAATTTAAAGCTCGTTTGGAAAAAGGCGAGACACTTGATGATATATTAGTTGAAGCATATGCAACAGTGAGAGAGGCTTCAAAGAGAGTATTAGGGTTAAGACACTATCGTGTTCAGTTAATCGGTGGTGTAATTCTACATCAAGGTAGAATTACCGAAATGAAAACTGGTGAAGGTAAAACTTTAGTATCTACATTACCAGCTTACTTGAATGCCTTAGAAGGACAAGGTGTACACATAGTAACAGTAAATGATTACTTAGCACATCGTGATGCTGAGGAGATGGGTAAAGTTCACCAATTCTTAGGTTTATCAGTTGGTGTTGTACTTAATAGTATGACAAATGACGAGAGACGTGAAGCTTACGCATGTGATATCACATACGCAACTAACAATGAATTAGGATTTGATTACTTAAGAGATAACATGGTAATCTATAAAGAACAACTAGTTATGCGTGGATTACACTATGCAATCATCGATGAGGTTGACTCTGTATTAATCGATGAAGCTAGAACACCATTAATTATATCTGGTCAAAGTGGTAAATCGACTAAGTTATATGAAGCATGTGATTTATTAGCGAGACAACTAGAGCGTGGTAAAGAAAGTGCTGAATTAACAAAGATGGCTGCCATTATGAAAGAAGAGATAGAAGAAGATGGCGATTTCATTGTTAACGAAAAAGATAAGAATGTAAGCTTAACTGAAGAAGGCGTTCATAAAGTAGAGAAATTCTTCAATATTGAAAACTTCTCAGATCCAGAGAATCTAGAAATCCAACACAATATTATTCTTGCATTACGTGCACATAACTTAATGTTCAAAGATAAAGATTATGTTGTTAAGGATGATCAAGTATTAATAGTAGATGAATTCACTGGTCGTATTATGCCAGGACGTCGTTATTCTGACGGTTTACATCAAGCTATTGAGGCAAAAGAAAAAGTTAAGGTTAAGAGAGAAAGTAAAACTCTTGCAACAATAACATTCCAAAACTTCTTTAATAAATACCAAAAGAAATCAGGTATGACTGGTACAGCATTAACAGAAGAAAGAGAATTCAGAGATATCTATGGTATGGACGTAATTGTAGTTCCTACTAATGTTCCAATTGCCAGAGTTGATAGACAAGATGCTGTATATAAAACAAAACGTGAGAAGCTACACGCAGTAGTTGATGATATTATCGAAAGCCATAAGAAGGGACAGCCAGTACTTGTTGGTACTATAACAATTGAGGCTTCTGAAGAGATTAGCGAACTTCTTAAAAAGAAAGGTATTCCACACAAAGTCTTAAATGCGAAATTCCATGAATTGGAGGCAGAAATTGTAGCAGATGCAGGTCAACTAGGTGCAGTAACAATCGCGACGAACATGGCTGGTCGTGGTACTGATATCAAACTTGGTGAAGGAGTAACTGATTTAGGCGGACTTAAGATTATTGGTACAGAGAGACATGAGTCAAGACGTATTGATAACCAGTTAAGAGGACGTGCGGGACGTCAAGGTGACCCAGGTGAATCAAGATTCTTCATCTCGCTTGAAGATGATCTTATGCGTTTATTCGGTTCTGAAAAGTTAATGAATATGTTCAATTCATTAGGACTTCCTGATGGAGAACAAATCGAGCACAAGATGTTATCTAATGCAATCGAAAAAGCACAAACAAAGATTGAAAACAATAACTTTGGAATTAGAAAAAATCTTCTTGAATACGATCAAGTTAATAACGATCAAAGAGAGATTATCTATACTGAACGTAGAAAAGTTCTTGATGGCGAAAGTATGAGAGATGCTATCTATAAAATGATTACTGACAATGTTGAGAAGTTTGTAAACCGTTGCATAAGTGATGATCAATTACCGGAAGATTGGGATTTGACAGCGTTAAACGAGTTGTTATTGCCTGTAATTCCAATTGAAGAAGTGGAATTATCAAAAGAGCAATTAGAAACAATGAAGAAAGACGCTTTAATTCAAGAGTTAAAAGAAAAAGCTGTTAAATTATATGAGACAAAAGAAGCTGAATTCCCTGAAATTGAACAGTTAAGAGAAATTGAACGTGTTATCTTGTTAAAAGTTATTGATAGAAAATGGATGGATCATATAGACGATATGGACCAATTACGTCAAGGTATTGGTTTACAAGCATACGGTCAAAGAGATCCACTTGTAGAATTCAAATTCATGGGATTTGAAATGTTTGATGAAATGATTGAAGCGATTTCTGAAGATACAATCCGCGCGTTAATGCATGTTAGAATTGAGCAGAATGTAGAAAGAGAAGAAGTGGCGAAAGTTACTGGAACAAATAAAGATGAATCTGCTAAAGGACCTGTAAAGCGTACCGGAAAAAAGGTTCAACCAAATGACCCATGCCCATGTGGTAGCGGTAAGAAATACAAACAATGTTGTGGTAAGAATTATTAAATAAACAAATAATATAATGGAAAGGGACGGAGATTAAAACGTCCCTTTTACCTTATTTATTCATACTGGTTAACAACAGAGAAGATTATGAACTCTGCTAAGTTTATTAAAATGAAAGAGGTGAAAACAGTGGTAGAATTAGATCAATACAAATATACGTTAAGTACGTATGAGAAACCACTAAAAGAAGTGGGGGATTCACTTTGACTTAGCTAATAAAAAGCTAAGAGTCCAAGAGATTGAAGAGATCATGGAGAAGCCATCCTTCTGGGAAGATGCGAAAGCGTCTCAAGATTATATGAAGGAGATTAAAGAGTTAAAAGCAATAATTGAAAAGTATGATGAATTAGTCCAAACTTACGAAGATGCCCAGACTCTTATTGTGATGGGGTACGAGGAAAATGATCCAGATTTAATAGTTGAAGTAGACGAAGTAATGAACGAATTTATACGAGAATTCGAGAGTTTACGAGTTGCAACATTGCTATCAGAGGAGTATGATAAAGATAATGCAATTATTACTTTACATGCGGGAGCTGGCGGTACAGAGAGTTGTGACTGGGCTAATATGTTATTCAGAATGTATCAGCGCTGGGCAGATAAGAAAGGTTTTACAACAGAAGTTCTTGATTATCTAGATGGAGAAGAAGCTGGTGTGAAATCTGTTACGTTACAGGTGAACGGTGAGAATGCATATGGGTATCTTAAGTCAGAGAGAGGGGTACATCGTCTTGTGCGTATTTCACCATTTAATGCTGCGGGCAAACGTCAGACATCTTTTGTTTCCTGTGATGTAATGCCGGATATAGAAGAAGATATAGATATTGAGATTAAAGATGATGACATTAGAATTGACACATATCGATCAAGTGGTGCTGGAGGACAGCATATTAACAAGACCTCATCAGCAATACGTATTACTCACATGCCATCGGGTATAGTAGTACAATGTCAAAATGAACGATCACAATTTCAGAACAAAGATAAGGCTATGCAGATGTTAAAGGCAAAGCTATATCTGCTTAAGCAACAAGAGAATTTGGAAAAAGAATCTGACATTCGAGGAGAACAAAAGGAAATTGGCTGGGGAAGCCAGATTCGTTCCTACGTAATGCAACCGTATACAATGGTAAAGGATCATAGGACAAATGAGGAAGTAGGCAATGCAATTAGTGTTCTGGATGGAAATATTGATCCTTTTATTAATGCATACTTGAAATGGAAAAGCATGGGGAGAAATAAGGAGGAGTAAGTATGGATAACACGAAGCAGGTCATATTTAAATTAGGTAATCAAGAATTTGGTTTAGGGATTTTGCATGTAAAAGCAATTGAAAAGTATATGGACATTGTGCCGATTCCAAATGCTCCAAGTTATATTGAAGGGATTATTAATCTAAGAGGAGATGTTATTCCTGTATATAGCTTGAGAAGTAAATTTGGACTTCCTAAAAAGACGGTTGATGAGAATACGAAATTAATCGTTACAAAATCCAAAGATGTAATGATGGCATTTGAGGTTGATTCAGTTAATGAGATTGTTGAAATAGCAGGAAGTGATATTCATGAAGCGCCGGCTATTATTCGTGCTGAGAGTACAGCATATATAAATTATGTAGCAGATGTGGATAAGCGTTTAGTTGTATTGTTAAATTTGGACGGTATATTGAGTGATGCTGAAAAAGGGGCGCTCGAAAAAGTCGCTTTAGAAGCAGGGGAATAGCTTATAATAATACATGCTTAAGACGTTCAATAAGAATTGATGTGTGGTATATAAATAAAAAGATGGGGATTTGATGTATATTTTTACCTTATTAGGAGAATATATGTCAAAAACTTATCTTTTTTTATGCATTTTGGAGAATATTTATAAAAGTATTGCATTCACTTATGAAGTGTGTTAATATCTTCCTAGGAAAAACAAGTGTGTTTCCTGTACAAACACCAAAGCGGGTGAATAGGAGCAGTTATGAATAATAAGTTAGAAGAGGACAAATACTTTATTGTAAAGAAAAAAGCAGTTCCTGAAGTACTTCTTAAAGTGGTTGAAGCAAAACATTTGCTGGATTCAGAAAAGGTTATTACTGTTCAAGAAGCAACGGATGCAGTTGGCATAAGTCGAAGTTCGTTTTATAAATATAAAGACGATATCTTTCCGTTTCATGATAATTCCAGAGGTAAGACAATTACATTTATGTTGCAAATGGATGACGAACCTGGTTTATTGTCTAGGGTTCTCAGTCTTGTTGCGCAAAATGGAGCAAATATATTAACAATACATCAAAGTATTCCTGTTAATGGAATAGCAATGGTTACAATCAGTGTAGAAGTTCTTCCGTCAAGTGTGAGCTTGTCTGCATTAATAGATGCAGTTGATGGTTTAGATGGAATTCATTATTTAAAAATATTAGCTAGAGAGTAGTGTGAGAGATGGATCTTTCGCACGGCTATGGAAAGGCATGGTTATTAATATGATAAATATAGGTGTGTTAGGTTATGGTACGGTTGGATCTGGTGTCGTTGAAGTGTTAGGTACCAACCAAGAAAGTATCAATAAAAAAGCCGGAAATGAAATTAATATAAAATACGTTTTGGATTTAAGAGATTTTCCAGGAGATCCAATTCAAGAAAAAATAGTTCATGATTATGATGTTATTCTTAATGATCCAGATGTACAAATTATTGTAGAAGTGATGGGTGGCGTTGAGCCGGCGTATACGTTTGTTAAGAAAGCATTACTAGAAGGAAAGAGCGTATGTACTTCTAATAAAGAGTTAGTTGCAAAGCATGGCGCGGAGTTATTGGAAATTGCTAAGAGCAAACATATTAACTTCTTGTTTGAGGCGAGTGTTGGTGGAGGAATTCCTATTATTCGTCCGTTGAATCAATCATTAACTGCAGATGAGATTGAAGAAATTACAGGAATTCTTAATGGAACAACAAACTACATCTTATCTAAGATGAGTAAAGAAGGTCTTGCGTTTGATGAAGTATTAAAAGACGCTCAAGACAAAGGTTATGCAGAACGTAATCCGGAGGCTGACGTTGAAGGATATGATGCATGTAGAAAGATTGCAATACTATCTTCATTAGCTTTTGGTATGCAAGTTGATTATGAAGATGTCTATACAGAAGGTATCACAAAAATTACAGATGTTGATATGAAGTATGCAAAAGCATTGAATGCAAGTATTAAGTTGTTCGGCACAAGTAAGAAATTGAATGACGAAGTATATGCTATGGTTGCACCTATGATGATTAGTGAAGAACATCCTTTATCAGGCGTTAATGATGTATTCAATGGAATCTTCATAAGAGGTAACGTACTAGGTGATGTTATGTTCTATGGTAGTGGTGCAGGTAAATTACCTACAGCAAGTGCAGTAGTTGCTGATGTTGTAGATGCAGCAAAACATCTAGGTACGAATATAATGACTATATGGAGTAGTAAGAAATTAGAATTATCTGATATTAAGAAAGCAAAACAAAAATTCTTTGTTCGCTTATCTGGAGATAAGAATAGTAATATTGCTAAAGTAAATGAACTTTTTGGAACAGTTACTGATGTGGAAGAAGTTGTTGCTGGTGAATATGCTTTCATTACAGAAGATATCACGGAAGGTGAGTTTGCCAAGAAACAAGAAGCGTTAACGAATATGCTTAATAGAATTCGTGTTGGATTCTAATGGATAGTCCGTTCGTTATGTAGATAGATCTTTAATAGTACCAGTTCACAAGCTTTAGTGTAGCTCATTACATCTATGTTTGTTAACAGGTACTTTTGAAGATTAATTCTAGGAGTAATGTAGTAGGAAGCTATGTTGTTAATGAAAGGGAGAGAAAACATGAAGTATATCATTGTATTAGGAGATGGAATGGCGGATGAACCACTAGAAGAGTTGGGAATGAAAACGCCACTTGAATATGCCAAGACACCTATGATGGATGCATTAGCAAGGAAGTCAGAGATTGGTCTTGCAAAAACAATACCAGAAGGTATGAAACCTGGAAGTGACACAGCTAACCTTTCTGTACTTGGGTACTATCCTAAAGAATATTATACAGGACGTTCACCACTAGAGGCGTTGAGTATCGGCGTTGATATGGAGCCAACAGATATCGCTTTACGTTGTAATGTTGTTACTCTTTCTGATGATGATTTTCCATATGAGGAAAAAACAATTATTGATCATAGCGCCAGTGAGATATCAACAGAAGATGCAGCTATATTGCTAGAAGCAATCCGTAACGAACTAGAAACAGATGTATATAAATATTATGTAGGAACAAGTTATAGACATTTGACAATATGGGATAAAGGAGAAGTTGTAGAATTAACTCCCCCACATGATATACTTGGTAAAACAGTTGGTGCTTACTTGCCAGAAGATAATAACTTAAGAGAAATGATGAAGAAGAGTTATGACATACTGAATAACCACCCGCTGAACGTTGAAAGGGCCAAGAAAGGCTTGAATAAAGCAAACTCAATTTGGTTTTGGGGGGCAGGTACTAGGCCGAAATTAGATTCCTTCGAAGAGAAAACAGGTAAAAAGGGTGCGATGATTTCAGCGGTTGATTTATTAAAAGGAATTGCTGTTGGAGCAAGCATGATGAACATTGAAGTAGAAGGCGCAGACGGTACATTACATACAAATTATGAAGGTAAAGCACATGCTGCTGTTAAAGCATTAATGGAAGATGGCTGTGATTTTGTTTACATCCATATAGAAGCACCAGATGAGATGGGACATCAAGGAAGTATACCGAACAAAATAACTGCAATTGAATCACTAGATGAAAGAGTAATAAAAGTAGTGAAGGAAGAGATGGATGTAATAGGTGAGCCATATAGAATGTTGGTTATGCCAGATCATCCTACGCCAATCTGGTGTAGAACACACACAAGTGATCCAGTCCCATATTTGCTTTATGATAGCACGATTGATAAGAAGGCTTCATGGCATTATAATGAAAGAGAAGCAAAGGACAGCGGAAATTATGTAGCAGAAGGACATGAAATGGTAAATAAATTATTGACAGATGGTACAGAATAATTTATTGTTTAATAGACTACTATGTTAAAGTGTGTCGAATAGTGAGTGTGTTTTTTGCGTAAGTGTTTAGTTACGCGTTCTAAATATATGTATATAGTATAGGAGGCAGTTATGCTAATAGTAAAAAAATTTGGCGGGACATCTGTAGCTAACAAGGAAAGAATTTTTAATGTTGCTAAAAGATGTATTGAAGATTATCAAAAAGGCAATCAAGTAGTTGTTGTATTATCTGCAATGGGTAAGCAAACTGACGTACTTCTAGATATGGCTAGGGATATTAATCCAAAAGCT
Source organism: Lachnospiraceae bacterium (assembly GCA_019421365.1). GTDB lineage: Bacteria > Bacillota > Clostridia > Lachnospirales > Lachnospiraceae > Anaerosporobacter. Next base: position 12,836 of record JAHZFJ010000016.1, on the reverse strand, counting down.
TCTAAGAGAGAGTTAGATATGTTGTTAACGACTGGCGAGCAAACTTCTGTAGCTTTAATGGCTATGGCAATGGATTCATTAGGAGTTTCAGCTATTTCGTTAAATGCGTTCCAAGTAGCTATGCACACTACTTCAGTATATGGAAACTCAAGATTAAAACGTATTGATACTGAAAGAATTAAACATGAACTTGAAGATAAGAAGATCGTTATCGTTACAGGTTTCCAAGGTATAAATCAATATGATGACTACACTACACTTGGCAGAGGAGGATCCGATACAACAGCAGTTGCTCTTGCAGCAGCGTTACATGCAGATGCATGTGAAATCTACACGGATGTTGATGGTGTATATACTGCAGATCCAAGAATAGTAAAGAATGCAAAGAAACTTGATGAGATTACCTATGATGAGATGTTAGACCTAGCCACATTAGGAGCTGGAGTTTTACACAACAGATCAGTTGAGATGGCTAAGAAGTATGGAGTATCACTAGTAGTGCGTTCAAGTTTAAACACATCAGAAGGAACTGTTGTCAGGGAGGAAGTTAAAATGGAAAAAATGTTAGTAAGTGGAGTTGCAGCAGATAGAAACGTAGCACGTATTTCAGTAGTAGGATTACAAGATACACCAGGGGTAGCATTCAAATTATTTAATCACTTAGCAAATCATAACATCAATGTTGATATTATTCTACAATCAATTGGACGTGAAGGAACAAAAGATATTAGCTTCACAGTAACAGAAGATGCAGCAGATGAAGCAGTTGCAATCATTAAGAGACACAGTGAAGGAAGCTTAAAATGTCAATCGGTAGACGTTGAAAGAAATGTTGCCAAAGTATCTATCGTTGGTGCAGGTATGATGTCAAATCCAGGTGTAGCAGCTAAGATGTTTGAAGCATTATATGGAGTTCAAGTAAACATTAAGATGATTGCAACATCAGAAATCCGCGTTACTGTATTAATTGATGATAAATCCGTAGAAATTGCAACCAATGCAGTTCATGAAAAATTTGCATTAGGTTTATAATAAGATTCTGCAAATTGATTACTCAGTTTATTTTTAACAACTGAGTACATTCACACGCCGGCAATAAAAACAACCTTCCAATATGGAAGGTTGTTTTTTTGATGTTGCATATCATTGTACACAGTCGCTAAAAATACAAAAGTGTACTCAAAAGTGATTTGCAAAATCCATCTACTAACTGGTTATTGCCTTCTATAAAACAGTCAAGGCTGTATAAAGGGGATTTTGCAGAATCACTTCAAATCGGTAGATTTTGAAAAAAAGCAAATAAATACTAGCTAAAAACATCGTAGAATTATGTTCCGTGATATATTTTCTGGGAATTAACTAGTTATATACTTTTTTAATAATTATTTAATTGTAATTCTGTTAATTTAGCATTATCATTCTAGTAACTTAGTATAACTTATCGAAGAAAATCAAACACGAGGGTGTAAGGTTTTAATCTGACTCGATAAGTTAGAGATAGAAGAAAATTCTAGAACTAGTTATACGGAGGAATTTTAGTTCCGGAAGTATAAAAGTAATTAATTATGGTTGATGATGAAGGATAAGCATATTTACTCAATCGTATAGTTGCTTACACTTGTGCTTATGCGAAGTGAAGATTAGCAAAACTCTCAATAATGTAGATTTGCTTCTTAGCTGAGCTACGAATGTGTAGCGTGTTTTGTGTTATCGTAGGTCAGCTAAGAAGCTTGTAGCACCGGTATAGAGTTTTGCGATTATTTAATAGGAAATAATAGAAAGTGAGGATTTGGAATGGATTGGTTAAGAAGAGTTATGAATGGTAGGTATGGTGTGGATCAATTGTCTATTGCACTTCTTGTGATTTCGGTTATACTAACAATAGTGGGAATTTTTCCAAAGACACAAGTATTTTCAGCTTTGACATTGATACCGTTGTTTCTTTGTTATTTTAGAGCATTTTCAAAGAATATAAGAAAAAGATATGAAGAGAACCAAAAGTTCTTATCTTTTTGGAATCCAATTCGTAATACATTTACGAAGAAGGTAGAACGTAGCAAGGATAAAACACATCGGTTTTTTAAATGTCCAAAGTGTAGAAAGACTGTCCGTGTTCCAAAAGGGAAAGGTAAAATCTGTATTACTTGCCCGGTATGTAAGGAAGAATTTATAAGAAAGTCGTAAAGGAGTTTACCTACATGGATATTTTAAAACAGTTAAAAGACGAATTGGGAATCAGACTAGAGCAGGTGGAAGCTACTGTTAAGTTGATTGATGAAGGAAATACGATACCGTTTATTGCTAGATATCGTAAAGAAGTAACAGGTTCATTGAATGATGAAGTATTACGTAATTTGCATGAGAGATTGTTGTACCTACGTAATCTTGAAGATAAAAAAGCTTCTGTATTAGCTAGTATCGAAGAACAAGGTAAACTTACAGAAGAATTAAAGAAACAAATACTAGAAGCAGCAACATTAGTATTAGTAGAAGATCTCTATCGTCCTTACAGACCAAAGAGAAGAACCAGAGCTACAATAGCTAAAGAAAAAGGGTTAGAGCCACTTGCTAACTTAATTGTAATGCAGATGATTACTAAGCCGGTTGAAGAAGAGGCGAAAGCTTTTTTATCAGAGGAAAAGGAAGTACTTACTGTAGAAGATGCAATTGGAGGAGCAATGGATATTATTGCTGAAAGTATCTCAGATGAGGCAGACTATCGAATCTATATACGTAAAGTTTCGATGCAAGAAGGAACGATTACTTCTGTTGCTAAAGATGAGAAAGTGGAATCTGTTTATGAGATGTATTATAACTTTGAAGAAACAATTGCAAAGATTGCAGGACATCGTGTACTTGCCCTGAATCGTGGTGAATCAGAGAAGATTCTGACTGTTAAAGTGAATGCTCCTGTAGAGAAGATTTTAAGATATCTAGAGAAACAAGTAATTCGTAAGGACAATGTTTACACTACGGATTTATTAGTTAAAGTAGTTGAAGATAGTTATAGTCGTTTAATTGCTCCGGCTATCGAACGTGAGATTCGAAACGAGTTAACTGAGAAGGCAGAAGATGGTGCAATTAAAGTATTTGGAAAGAACTTAGAACAACTTCTTATGCAACCACCAATTGTAGGACAAACCGTACTTGGCTGGGATCCTGCATTCCGTACTGGATGTAAGTTAGCTGTGGTGGACCCAACCGGAAAAGTGCTTGATACAACAGTTATATATCCTACTGCACCTCAGAATAAGGTAGCGGAATCAAAGAAAGTTGTGAAAGCATTAATTGAAAAATATAACATTACATTAATCTCAATTGGTAATGGTACTGCATCAAGAGAATCAGAATTAATTGTGTCTGAGATGATCAAAGAGATGAATCGACCAGTCCAATATATTATTGTAAATGAAGCAGGTGCTAGTGTGTATTCTGCAAGTAAGCTAGCAACAGAAGAGTTCCCTAACTTTGATGTGGGACAAAGAAGCGCAGCATCAATTGCTAGAAGACTTCAAGATCCGTTAGCTGAACTTGTTAAAATTGAACCAAAAGCAATCGGCGTAGGGCAATACCAACATGACATGAACCAGAAAAAACTTGGTGAAGCCTTATCTGGCGTTGTAGAAGACAGTGTTAATAAGGTAGGTGTAGACTTGAATACGGCAAGTGCCTCCCTACTTGAGTATATATCGGGTATTACGAAAGTAATAGCAAAGAACATCGTTGCGTATCGTGAAGAAAATGGAAGATTTACAAACCGTAAACAGTTATTAAAGGTAGCAAAACTTGGACCGAAAGCATATGAACAATGTGCTGGTTTTATGAGAATAACAGAAGGAGATAATCCTTTAGATGCAACAAGCGTTCATCCAGAGACATATGATGCAGCGAAATCATTATTAGCTACCTTAGGATATGCGTTAGCTGATATTAAGAAAAAAGATGAAACTGGTAAACCAGTATTATCAAAATTAAGTAGTAAGATTGTTGATAAGAATAAAACCGCAGATGAATTGGGGATAGGAACTATTACCTTAGAGGATATTGTGAAGGAGTTAGAAAAACCAGCAAGGGATCCTAGAGAAGAGATGCCAAAACCAATTCTACGTACTGACGTACTTGCAATGGAAGACCTAGCACCAGGTATGATCTTGAAAGGTACTGTAAGAAATGTTATTGATTTTGGTGCATTTGTTGATATAGGAGTTCACCAAGATGGCTTAGTTCATATCTCGCAATTAACAGATAAGAAATTCGTAAAGCACCCACTTGATGTTGTAAGTGTTGGGGATATTGTTGATGTTAAGGTTATGGATGTAGATCTAGCTAAGAAGAGAATTCAGTTAACAATGAAGCTGTAGCATAGGACAATAGTAGCGATTTCTTTATCGGAAGCAAGGTCTAATAAAAGGCTAGTGTATAGTGAATGTATAGATATGCGTGTTGACAAAATAGAAGAAACTGTATATTATAATTATGGTGGTAGCTAGTGAGTTACCAGGCTGTTTCAGTCTCGACTACACACAAAATGAATAAAAATCATTTACTGTTAGATAACTTTGAGGTTTGAAATAGCTACAAGATGTAACAAAAAAAGAATAAGATAGTTCTTCGGGGCAGGGTGAAATTCCCGACCGGCGGTAAAGTCCGCGAACTGTGTTAAGCAGTTGATTTGGTGCAATTCCAAAACCGACAGTAGAGTCTGGATGAGAGAAGAAGACATTTGATATTATTATCACGCTATAATGAGATTGTTATAGCTGAGAATAGTAATAATTGAAGATGAATAGCACACGCCCTGAATGTTTACGTTCAGGGCGTTTTTATCTTATCAAGCTATTATAAGCTGGCATAAGATGATACGCTCCAGAACCTTCTTTAGTTGCCTTGCATAGGGTCACACTACATAATTTGTGCAAGAGAAAGCAAATAATAAGGAGAGATTGTAATGACAGAAAAGACAAATCAATTAAAAAAGGGTACTACCGTAGCCAGTAAGGAGTTATTATCAACCAAGAACCTTGTGTTAATTTCACTTTTATCAGCAGTAGCATATGTATTGATGCTGTTACATTTTCCAATCAAATTCATTGGGTTCTTAGAGTTAGAATTTAGTGATGTCCCTGCTATCATAGGCGGGATTCTCTATGGTCCGGCAGTTGGTGTTATCATTGAATTAATTAAGAATTTAATAAAAGCAATTACAGCCACAACGACAGGTGGTGTTGGAGAACTTGCAAACTTCGTAATCTGTTCATCATTCGTATTACCTGCGTCAATTTTGTTTAGACGAATGAAGGGAAAAGGTCGTGCACTTGTGTCTTTTGGAGTTGCTACTATATCGATGGTAGTTGTTGGTGCGTTAATAAACTATTTTATAATGGTTCCACTATACGCGAAGGTGTTTGGGGGAATGGATGCAGTTATTAATTTATCATCACAGATGATACCTGCTATCAAAGACTTAGGAACAATCGTAATATTTGGTATTACACCATTTAACATTGTAAAGGGGATTATCCTTGGAATTGTGAGTTATTATATTTATAAGCCACTTAGAAGTAGGATTTAATGGATTACCCGTTGTCTTTTTGCTAGTATCTGCTATAATACAAATAGGAAAGTAAGTTGACGTATTTTGAATGAAATTGAAACACGCGTCAATTATTAGGAAAGGCAGGAGCTTGAAAATGGACAAAAAGGTAAACCTCAAGATCGAGTTGAAGGTATCAGAGATGTATGAGTTCTTACTAAGGCATGCATATACGAGTGTAGCAGGGTTGGTAGGAGTCGGTATTAGTTTGTTGGCATTTGTATTTTTCCTTGTAGGACTTAATAAATCAGATACTTATCAGAATATATTGTTATTATTAATAGCTTCGTTATTTACTATAGTAAATCCAATCCAGTTACGTTTTAAAGCGAGACAACAAGTATGTCTAAATCCTATGTTCAAGATTCCTCTTGATTATGAATTTAGCGATAATGGAATTGTTGTTAAGCAGAATGATCAACAAGCTGAATTATCTTGGAATGATACCTATAAGGTAGTGGAGACCAAGAATCTGATTATTATTTATTTCTCGAAGGTAACAGGTTATATTCTTCCGAAATCTCAGATGGGCGAACAAAAATCAGACCTAACGGAATTGATTAAAAGCCATGTAGATGAGAGAAAATGTAAACTTAAGAGTAATAAATAGATTGGAGTTAGTATGGTTATAGAAAGTTATAGTGAAAAAGAGACATATCAGCTTGGATATGATCTTGGAAGAAAAGCGAATCCCAAAGATGTATTTTGTCTCCTAGGAGATCTAGGAGTTGGTAAGACCGTTTTTACTCAAGGATTTGCAGATGGTTTACAGATTGAAGAACCCATCTGCAGTCCTACTTTTACAATTGTACAAGAGTATCAGTCGGGAAGAATTCCATTCTATCATTTCGATGTATATCGTATAGCAGACGTGGACGAGATGGAAGAGATCGGATATGAAGATTATTTCTATGGAGAAGGGGTATGTCTGATTGAGTGGGCGAACCTTATAGTAGAAATTTTGCCGGCTGACCTTACTGTAATCAAGATTGAAAAGGACCTAGAAAAAGGATTTGATTATAGAAAGATAACAATTGATGAGAGTCTATAAAAAGCAAGTGCGAAGAAAGTGAATGATTATTTCCTTTTGGTAGCCTTTGTATGAACACAACTTAGTGTGGATGGGAGTAAATATGAAAATCTTAGCAATAGATAGTTCGGGATTAGTTGCTTCAGTAGCAATTATCTCAGAGAATGAATTAATAGGTGAATACACAATTAACTTTAAAAAAACACATTCACAAACATTACTACCAATGTTAGATGCTGTAGTGAAGATGGTGGAACTGGATTTGAAAGATATTGATGCAATTGCAGTTGCCATGGGTCCTGGATCATTTACAGGACTAAGAATCGGATCTTCTACAGCAAAAGGCCTTGGATTAGCACTTAACAAACCAATTATTGAAGTACCTACAGTAGATGGACTTGCCTATAATATTGGCGTCACGGATTATACTATCTGTCCCTTAATGGATGCCAAGAGAAACCAAGTATATACAGGCCTTTATGAGTATATAGATGGAGAATTTAAAGTAGTAAAGCCAGAATGTGCTGTATCGCTTACAGACATACTTGATGAGATTAATATAAAAGGAAAGAAAGTCTTGTTCTTAGGAGATGGCGTACCTGTTTATGAAAAACAAATTACTGAATATATAAAGGTTCCATATATCTTTGCCTCCGCACATTTGGCTAGACAAAGAGCAGGCGCGATAGGAGCACTTGCATGTAGATATTATGAAGACGGTAAAATGGTTACAGCGCGTGACCATAAACCAGAATATCTAAGATTATCTCAAGCTGAGCGAGAACTTGCTGAAAAGAATGCAAATAAGAAGGCTTAGTGTAAAGGAGAAATTGAAGTGTTTGATATCAAATTGATGGAAGAGAGTGATCTAGAACAGGTAGTAGAGATTGAAAAGAATATCTTTTCGGATCCGTGGAGCAGGAAATCCTTTTTGGACTCTTTGAATCAGGATATGTGTATCTATCTTGTAGTAAAAAATCAAGAAGAAGTAGTTGCATACTGTGGCTTATATGTTGTTCAGGACGAAGGACAGATTACGAATGTAGCTGTTAAGGAAAACTATAGGAATGCCCATGTAGCTACAGATATGTTAAATGAGCTGATAAAGCATGCGATGGATAAAGGTGCATGTAATTTTACCCTGGAAGTACGAGCAAGTAATAATGCAGCAATTCATATATATGAAAAACTAGGTTTTAAGAAATTGGGGACTAGAAAAAAGTTCTATGAAAAACCCGTCGAAGATGCAGTTATTATGATGCTTTACAAGTAATTTCCACTACAATATTTGGGGATTTCCTTGTATAATATAGGTATCTGGTGGGTGTGCAATAGCAGGAGGGATAGGTAGTGAAGTGGTTGAAAAATGTACAGGAATTGAAGCTTAAAGAAATGCATTGTAATGTATGTGGGAAGAAGTTAAGAATTGAACACGGCATCTTAAAAGAAGATGTTTTTACCGCTGAGAAAGAATGGGGATATTTTTCTCATAAAGATTTGCAAATACACACATTTAATGTATGTGAGAAATGTTATAATAAAATGGTTTCGAACTTCGTGATCCCTGTTGATATCTCTATGAAAAGAGAAGTTATGTAAGGGTAAGTTAATGATTACGGAGCTATACCACAATTGAATATGATATATAAGAAAAGGAATTGTATATGACAAATTGCCATAAATTAAGTGGACAAACTGTCATATACAATTTTTTTTATTACTGCCTTCATTGAAGAAATTACTAAAATGTGTTAAGATGAAGTCGAAATGTTAATAATATTGAGATAAGAACCGATAATTACAGTAAGTGAGGATAATAGATGTTAGATGTATGTTTGTTAGGAACAGGTGGTATGATGCCATTGCCAAATAGATGGTTAACGGCACTGATGACGAGATTAAATGGAAGCAGTTTATTGATAGATTGTGGCGAAGGTACTCAAATAGCGATTAGAGAAAAGGGATGGAGCGTACATCCAATCGATGTGATTTGCTTTACACACTATCATGGAGATCATATTAGTGGATTACCGGGATTGTTATTATCGATGGGTAATTCCGATCGTACAGAGCCTGTTATAATGATTGGACCTAAGGGACTTGAACGTGTTGTTAATTCATTAAGAGTAATAGCTCCTGAATTGCCATTTGAGATTATTTTTAAAGAAATACAAGGTGCAGAAGAGACCTTTCATATTAATGATTATGTTATTAAGGCTTTTAGAGTAAGTCACAATATTACATGTTATGGATATAGTATTAGTGTACCACGAGCAGGCAAATTTAGACCTGAAAAGGCTAGTGAGAATAATGTGCCACAAAAGTACTGGAGCCGTTTACAAAAAGGTGAAGTGATTGAAGAAGACGGAAGAAGATTTGTGCCTGATATGGTTTTAGGGGAGGCTCGAAGGGGAATTAAGTTAACCTATTGTACGGATACTAGACCAGTTCCAAGCATCGCAGAGAATGCAAGTGATTCTGATTTGTTTATCTGTGAAGGTATGTACGGTGAGAAAGGTATGGAAGAAAAGGCAATAGCGCATAAACATATGACTTTTGGGGAAGCGGCGGCTTTAGCAAATCAAGCAGATGTAAAAGAATTATGGCTTACACATTATAGTCCATCATTGATTCGTCCAGAGGAGTTTGTAGATGAGGCACGAAAAGTATTTGCTAATACTAAGACTGCAAAGGATGGAAAGTCTACAACCTTACTGTTTGATGAAGAGTAGTTACTTGTAAACTATTCATGGTGTCCTAGGTTAGTGCCAAGGTGAATGTGCTTAGTATAATTACTGTGAACTTGCATTGGAAATCTGGGGAGTTAGCAGTTGCTAAGGATTGAACAAGGAGGAAGAGTTATGGAAGTAAGTAAAAGGGAACGTCGTAACAAGATGTTAGTTGTTATTATTGGAACAATTGTATTGGTGGCTTTATATTTCTTTTTCACGGATAAAAACAATAAAAAAATAGAACAAACAGCAATGACAGAACAGGTGCAAAAAGTACTTGGTACTGATTTAGAGATGGATTACCCTGGCACACCGCGCGAAGTGATAGTAGAGTTCAATAAGATAATAGCTTGTTATTATGAAGGTAAGTTAGATGATGAAACTCTAAAAAAAGTTGCGAATCAACAAAGGCTATTGTTTGATCAAGAGTTACTAGAAGCGAATTCCATTGACACACAATTAAAGGACTTAAAAGAAGAAATCCTTGATTATCAAGAATCTAAGAGGGTAATAGTAAGTAGTTCTGTAGCAAAGAGTAGTACAGTTAAATACTGGAGTGATGATGGTAAGGATTATGCAGGTATAATTGCAAGCTATACGTTGAAAGATAGTGAAGTTGTTAAGACATACCAGACATATGTATTGAGAAAAGATGATGAAGGTAAGTGGAGAATATTAGGTTGGGAAGTGACCTCACCACCTGCTACTGATGAGTAATTAAGAAATTGGTGAAGGTCTATGAAACAGGAAGTTGATTATAAAGTATAAAGTAGTATAATAGGGCATGAATGTAAAGAGTTACTTTGCATGAGTGCCCTGTCTGTTGATATACAACTAAAGGGAAAGTATTGTGAATGTATTATTAAGTTATAATATAGTAAACAGTCTAGTTAGGAGATAACAAATGGAAAAAGATATATTGATTTTAGGAATTGAATCATCTTGTGATGAAACTGCAGCAGCTGTAGTAAAAAACGGAAGAGAAGTTTTGTCAAATGTAATTTCATCTCAGATCGAACTTCATAAATTATATGGCGGTGTAGTACCAGAAATCGCATCAAGGAAACATATAGAGAAGATTAATCAAGTTATTGAAGAAGCTATGGAAGAAGCAAAGGTTACATTTGATGATATTGATGCAATTGGTGTAACATATGGACCTGGTTTAGTAGGCGCATTATTAGTCGGAGTAGCGGAAGCCAAAGCAATTAGCTATGCAACCGGAATTCCTCTTGTGGGTACACATCATATAGAAGGACATGTGTCTGCAAACTATATAGAAAATAAAGATTTAGAACCACCATTCTTATGCCTTATTGTTTCAGGTGGACATACACATTTAGTAATTGTAAAGGAATATGGAAAGTATGAGATTATAGGAAGAACAAGAGATGACGCAGCAGGAGAAGCATTCGATAAAGTAGCGAGGGCAATCGGGCTAGGATATCCTGGTGGACCAAAAATCGATGCGCTAGCAAAAGAGGGAAATGGTAAGGCTATTGCGTTTCCTCGTGCACATATTGAAGGAGCACCATTTGATTTTAGTTTCAGTGGAGTAAAGTCTGCAGTTTTAAATCATATTAATCATTGTGAGATGAAAGGGATAGAAGTGAATCGCGCGGATATCGCTGCATCTTTCCAAGAAGCAGTTGTAGATGTACTCGTATCTAAGACGATGGCTGCAGCCAAAGAATACGGAATGACAAAGATAGCATTAGCAGGTGGAGTTGCATCTAATAAGGGATTGAGAAATGGAATGGAACAAGCGTGTAAAAGGCATGGATTATCCCTATTCTATCCATCACCAATCTACTGCACAGATAATGCAGCAATGATAGCCTCTGCAGCTTATTATGAATATAAAAATGGGACAAGACATGGTCTTGATTTGAACGCTATTCCAAATTTAAAGATTGGTCAAAGGCAGTAGGATAAAACTGTGTGAAAGGATATTGTTATGTTGAAGAAGAATAACTATATAGCAATTGTATTGGCAGCAGGGCAAGGAAGAAGAATGCAGTCTAAAGTAGCAAAGCAATATATGAATATTCATGGAAAACCAATGCTTTATTATTCATTAAAGGCATTCCAGGAAAGTGTAGTTGATGAGGTTGTACTCGTAGTAGGCGGAGAGGATGAAATAGACTACTGTAAGGAGCATATTGTAGATTGCTATGGATTTAGTAAGGTGAAATCTATTATTACTGGTGGGAATGAACGATATCTATCAGTATATAATGCACTACAAACTGTGGAAAAAGAAATCATCAGAGGTGATCTTGACGGAGATAATCAGTATGTCCTCATACATGATGCGGCTAGGCCGCTCATTACAAAACAGATAATAGAAGACGCCGTTGAAGGGGTAGTAAGTAATAAAGCAATCGTAGTAGCAGTTCCGACCAAGGATACTATTAAGATAGCCAATGAAACAGGAACAATAGAATACACACCGAAAAGAAGTTTGACTTATATAATCCAGACACCGCAAGCTTTTGAATTCGACTTATTGATGAAGTCATACCAAGAGGTAATGAAATGTTCCAACATCGAAATAACAGATGATGCGATGATCGTTGAACATGGTAGTAATCATCACATTAAGATAGTAGAAGGCAATTATAAGAATATTAAAGTAACAACTCCAGAAGATATAAAGATAGCAGAAATGCTAATGGAAGTATAGAAGCTAAGGCGTTAATATAGTGTTAATACTATTAATCTAATGTCAAAAAACAGGATAATCCGTGTATGATTTTAATTGAATTGCATGAGAATAGCCAATTGTTTGAAAAATAAAAAAAATTAAAAAATTAGTGTTGACTTTGTTTTTAGAGGATGATATACTAACTTACGTTGCTGATGCAATTACGTTTTTGAGAAAAAATTGATGATTTTGGTCAGTGATAAATCAAAAAAAGTGCTTGACAACGAAAAGTTGAAATGATATACTATTCAAGCAACACATGGAGAGGTGTCCGAGTGGTTTAAGGAGCTGGTCTTGAAAACCAGTGACTCCGAAAGGGGCCGTGGGTTCGAATCCCACCTTCTCCGTCGCAATGTAAGATTGTGAACAATTATAACATAAACGTGTTATTAATTGTAGTCAATCAGCTTGGTTTACTTGGAGAAGTACCCAAGAGGTTGAAGGGGCTCCCCTGGAAAGGGAGTAGGTCGTTAATAGCGGCGCGTGGGTTCAAATCCCACCTTCTCCGTACAACTTCAAAGGGCTTCGAAAAAAACTTAAAAAAATAGTTGACAAGCTTAAATGAATATGATAAACTATTCAAGCTGATTCAAACAGAACATTGAAAACTAAACAGTGAAACAACCCTGAAAATTCTAACGTGTTCACAAGTCTTTGACTTGATAGAATACGAAAAAGATTTTCAAAATATATGTACTTTTAAGTACCCAAAGTAAATGAATTTACTTTAATGTCGAAAGACAAAACGGAAACAAATAGCCAGTTTGGTTAGTT
>JAHZFJ010000015.1 GCA_019421365.1 Lachnospiraceae bacterium | reverse complement strand
AATAGAGCTACTTTATAAAAATGGCTCTTTTGTCAGTATTGGTGCGGGTAAAACGCACCTCGTGCCCCAGCAGTTGACAAAGAGCCATAATAAAAAAGGGCACTCGCAAAAGCGAGTGCTCTTTGGTTACGTAAGATAAATCTTACAGTAATATTTTTACGTTAAAAACAATTATCTAACGTTAACTGCTTGCATTCCACGGCTACCGTTTTCTAAATCGAAAGTAACTGCTTGGCCTTCTTCTAATGATTTGAATCCGTCTCCAGCGATTCCTGAGAAATGTACGAATACATCTTCTCCGCCTTCAGCGTTAGTGATGAAACCAAAACCTTTTTGAGAGTTGAACCATTTAACTGTACCTTTATTCATGAAAGATACCTCCTAAAATAATATTATCGTAGCAATTGTAAATCATAACAAAGTAATGTGCTACTCATTTCTTTGATATTTTAGGTGAAAATTAAAAACACATGTTTTTGTAAATCATCAAGTAATTAATGACTTACAAAAACATGTGAATCATAACCTCATATAAAATACAAACTAATTATAGCTTAAATAAAAAAACAAGTCAAGCGAAATTGAAAAATATTTATTAATAATAGTTCCAAATTGTTTCATAATTCTACAAATGGTCGTTTCTAGTGCGTTACTAAAAAGTACTTTTATTAAATTCAATATAATGATATAATGAGAGCAATGAGCAAGGTACAGTTAATAATTAGATAGCTTATATAGTGTTACGTATTGAATGAAGAATTGGAAAGCTGGGAGTTAAGATGAATAGAAAAAGTAAACTTACTGCAATGATTAAATCATACTTCCGATGGCCTGTCTGGTTATCACTATTATTGGTAGCAATGGACATAAGCATATATTTTATTGATAAAAGAGCAGCTGCAATGATGAGCATATATGTATTAGTATATATGATTATCGCAATAGTTTTGGATAGATCCAAACGTGTAACTATCTTCGGAGAAATTGTACGATATGCCGCTGAATATGGACAAGTCCAGAAGCAGTTATTGAAGGAATTATCCCTTCCATATGCAATACTTGATGTAGATGGACACCTTCTATGGGGAAATGATGAATTCCTAGACGTTATTGTTAATGAACGTGCAGCCAGAAGATCAATAATGAATATTTTTCCGGAGATAACAAAGGACGATCTACCACATATTGATAAAGATACAATCTTACATGTGGAATTTCAAAATCGCAGTTATCGTCTTGTTCTTCGTAGAACAATTGCAAAATCGTTCAATGAAGGCGAAGATGAATATGATATGAATTATGAAAAGAGTAATTTAGAGAATTCATTAATTGCTTTGTATATGTATGATGAGACAGAAATTACATCATATATTAAGGAAAACCAAGAACAGAGGATGGTTGTTGGTTTGCTCTATATTGATAACTATGAAGAAGCTCTTGAATCTATTGATGAGGTTCGTCGTTCGTTATTAATTGCACTAGTTGATCGTAAGATTAATAAGTATATGCAAAGTATAGATGCTATTGTTAAGAAGCTTGAGAAGGATAAGTATATATTTATGTTCAAATATAGATATCTAAACCAACTTCAAAGCAACAAGTTCTCTTTGCTAGAAGAAGTTCGTGGAATTAATATTGGAAATGATATGGCTGTCACATTAAGTATGGGTCTTGGCGTGAATGCAGATACGTATACCACTGGCTATGATTATGCCAGAGCAGCTATTGATCTTGCCTTAGGTAGAGGTGGAGATCAAGCAGTTGTTAAAGAAGGAGAGAAACTTCTTTACTATGGTGGTAAGAGCATGCAAGTTGAGAAGAATACAAGGGTAAAAGCAAGAGTTAAAGCTCATGCCCTTAAAGAACTTGTAGAAGCAAAAGATAAAGTTGTTATTATGGGACATTCTATGGGTGATGTGGATTCATTTGGTGCAGCAATTGGTATATATCGTATTGCTAAAACCCTTAATAAGCGTGCGCATATTATTATTAATCAGGTTACAACTTCTGTACGACCTTTAATGGATCGTTTTCAAGATAACCCTGATTATGAAAGCGATATGATTCTAACAAGCGATCAAGCTATGGAAGTTGTAGATAATAACACATTATTGGTTATTGTTGATGTAAATAGGCCAAACTATACTGAGTGTATAGAAGTATTGTCTCTTACAAAAACAATTGTAATTCTTGATCATCATAGACAAACTGGAGAAGCGGTTGAGAATGCAGTATTATCTTATATTGAACCATATGCTTCAAGTACCTGTGAGATGGTAGCAGAGATATTACAATATATTGGAGAAGGCCTACGCTTAAAACAAGCGGAAGCAGATGCCTTGTATGCTGGAATTATGATTGATACTAACAATTTCTTGTCCAAGACTGGTGTTCGTACATTTGAAGCAGCTGCTTTCTTAAAACGTAGTGGTGCAGATGTTACTAAAATCCGTAAAGCATTCCGCTGTGATATGATGGATTATAAAGTTCAAGCCGAATCCGTAAGTAATGTAGAGGTATTTCTTGACCATTATGCAATAACGGAATGTGTTGGACATGGAGTAGAGAGTCCAACTATTATTGGTGCCAAGGTAGCCAATGAATTACTGAATATTACGAATGTAAAAGCATCCTTTGTATTAACAGAGTTTAATGGTAAGATATATATAAGTGCAAGATCAATTGATGAATTGAATGTTCAAGTTGTTATGGAGAAATTAGGAGGCGGCGGTCACATGACTATTGCGGGTGCCCAGATAATTAATTCTACTATGGCAGAGGCTATTGAACTTGTGAAAGAGACATTAAAGAAGATGCAACAGGAAGGAGAATTATAAATGGAAGTTATTTTATTAGAAGATGTTAAAACTCTAGGTAAAAAGGGAGACAAAGTTAAGGTTAATGATGGGTATGCAAGAAACTATATCTTACCTAAAAAATTAGGCGTAGAGGCAAGTGCTAAAAATATAAATGATATGAAACTCCAAAAAGCAAATGAAGAAAGAATTGCAAAAGAGATACTTGAGCAAGCACAAGCATTTGCTAAGGAATTAGAGGAAAAAGAAATTGTTCTTACAATTAAACTTGGTAAAGATGGTAGAACATTCGGTTCTATCTCAACAAAAGAAATATCAATTGCCGCTAAAGAACAATTAGGATATGATATTGACAAGAAGAAATTACAATTAGCAGAACCAATTAAGAACATGGGTACATTCCATGTACCAGTTAAGATACACCAAAAAGTAACAGGTGAATTAAAAGTTAGAGTAACTGAACAATAGGTAGATTAGATAGAAATTTGTGAGAATTTTTCCGTAAGTAAAGTATGCCTGCGTTTCAGGCTGGCGCTACAGTTTATTTAAAACAGTAACGACAGACAGAAAAAACATTGGTATAACTTTACTCACTACAAAAATATTACAAATTTCTAATATTTTAGATAGGAGTAAGTCATGGATGAGTCATTAATTAAGAAAGTACCTCCACATAGTATAGAGGCGGAACAATCCGTAGTCGGATCTATGATTATGGATAAGGATGCAATAACGACTGCATCAGAAATTATATCATCTGAAGACTTTTACCAACATCAGTATGGATTGTTATTTGATGCAATGGTTGAACTTTTTAATGAAGGTAAACCAGTAGATTTAATTACGCTTCAAGAGAAGATGAAAGAGAAGGAATTACCTTCTGAATTAAGTAGTATCGAATTCATACGAGATCTTATGACCGCGGTTCCTACTTCGGCAAACGTAAAGTATTATGCTAATATTGTAAGAGAGAAAGCAACATTAAGACGTTTGATTAAAGTAACAGAGAGTATCACTAATGAGTGTTATCTAAATCGTGAAAAGCTAGAAGTCATACTTGAGGAAACTGAAAAACAAGTATTCGATGTTGTACAGAATAAGTCTTCCGGCGATTTTGTAAGCATTAAAGATATTGTTATTAAGTCTTTAGAGAGTATTGAATCCGCTGCTAAGAATAAAGGTAGTGTAACTGGTATTGCAACTGGTTTCTATGATCTTGACTATAAAACAGCAGGATTACAACCATCAGATTTAATTCTGGTTGCGGCCAGACCTTCTATGGGTAAAACTGCTTTCGTATTAAATATCGCAGAATATGTGGCCGTAAAGTCTAATATTACAACTGCAATATTCTCACTGGAAATGTCAAAGGACCAGTTAGTTAAGCGTATAATATCAATGAACTCTAAGGTTGATTCTCAAGCCATTCGTAGTGGTGAACTGCAAGATGATGATTGGGTAAAACTTGTAGAGAGTGCTAGATCCATTGGTAATTCTAATTTGATTATTGATGATACTCCTGGTATCTCTATCGGTGAGTTACGTTCTAAGTGTCGTAAATTCAAATTAGAGCACAATCTAGGACTAGTTATTATCGATTACTTACAGCTGATGTCCGGTGGTAAAAAAGCTGAATCAAGACAACAAGAAATTTCAGAGATTTCACGTTCGCTAAAGGCTTTAGCTAGGGAAATCAGTGCACCTGTAATTGCACTATCTCAGTTAAGCCGTGCAGTAGAACAAAGACCTGATAAACGTCCTATGCTATCTGACCTTCGTGAGTCTGGAGCTATCGAGCAGGATGCCGACGTTGTTATGTTTATCTATCGTGATGATTATTATAATCATGATTCTGAGGATGCGGGCGTATCTGAGATTATTATAGGTAAGCAAAGAAATGGTCCTACGGGAACAGTAAAGCTTGCGTGGTTATCACAATTCACCAAGTTTGCAAATCTTGAAAGACAATAGATGGTATTAGGTGCAAAACTCAATGGGGTTAATGAGAACTTCTTAACCTATGTTCTATAACACAAAACACGCTTCACAGCTAAGTGCTTCTAAGTATGTGCAGAATGTATTTTAGAAGTTACGGAATCGTCCTCTACACGACATCCTGTCGTGTTCGGACTGGCTCGGCTTCCATGCCTCGCCTTCCTGTACTTTACAGCAAATACTAAGAAGTACTATAGCTGTTATGCTATTGTTTTTTAGTTATAGTACATAGGATAAGAAGCTTGTTTTACGTTGATGAGAGTTTTGCTGGTTAATATGTGGGATAAGGATAAAAAAACTTGATTTGTTGTTGAAAGTTATACGATTGGAACGTTGTTCCTCCGTTTAACAAGTGCAATGATTTTACTTAGAGGCAACTGTAACCTGGATTAGTAGATGACAGGTTATAAGTTGCCTTTTTTCATGCAAAGAATCACTATTTTTTTCGGTGTTTCTAATTTTGTGTTTATGTTAGTATTTTAAGTAGAGATAATATAGTTTTGAATCATAACTATTGAAACAGTGAAGGGAGAATGTATTATGGGAAAAGTTATAGGGACTAGAGAGTATACATATAAGAATATACCGATACCTGGGGGTGGTTATGTAACAGGTTTCTTGTTTCATAAGAAAGAAGAGAATCTATTATATGCAAGAACAGATATAGGCGGTACATATCGTTTTGATTTTGAGACTCGTACATGGAAGTCATTAATGAATCATGTTAGACAGGAAGATGTATCGGAAACTTATCCACTCTCTTTCGCAGTTGATAACAATAATAGTGGATTACTATACTTAGTTTGTGGATACAGTAATAAAAATACAGGTAAGTTGTGTATATCTATGGATAAAGGAGAAACATTCATCTATAAGGAAATTCCATGTAGCATACACGGCAATAATCCGGGTAGAGGTACTGGCGAGAGACTTCAAGTAGATCCGAATAACAGTAACCTATTGTATTTTGGTTCACAATCAAAAGGCCTTATGCGTTCTGATAATCAAGGAGACAGCTGGGAGTTTATTAACGTTTCTATTGATGGTACAGAGGGGAAGAATGAGAAAGAGATTACATTTGTATGGGTTGATCCAAGAGAGACCATAGAAGGTCGTTCTAAAACTATCGTAGTTGGTACGTCGGGAGAAGGGAGTTCTGAAGGGAAATTCCGTGGGCATAGTTTATACATATCGACGGATGGAGCCCAGACATTTAAACCTCTACAACAACCGGAATCCTTACTTCCGAATATAGAAGAGTCAGGGTTTACAGGATATGTTGGAGCCAGGTATGCATTTGACGGCAAATACCTCTATGTGACTATGTCTGAAGCAGCTTCGTATGGTTGGAGCTTCGCTTGCTATAGTTGTGATTGCGGAATGCAAAAGAGTGGTAAGGTGGTGCGTTATCATATAGATTCAAGTGGTAAGGTTATAGAGTACAAAGATATAACACCGACTGCTATGGATTTCGGTGTGGATAGCTTAGATGATATCTCCTTTGGTATGGGAGGTATTGCAGTAACCTATGATAAAGTAAAAGATACTCCTGTATTAGTATGTAGTACGATATGTTATCAACATCCTGGAGATATTGTGTTCCTATCAAGAGATGGCGGTCAGACCTGGAAGAAGATTCTTCAAGGCTTGGAGATAGGGAATATTAATTTTACAGTTCCTTATATGAAACCAGAATATAATGGGCATGAATCTTTACTACATTGGTTAACAGATGTGAAGATTAATCCTTTCAATCCAAATCATGCACTGTTCAATAGTGGAACAGGAGCGTTTGTAACATATAACTTGCTTGCCGATGATTGTACATGGGAGCCAGAGTGTAATGGTATTGAAGAGACTGTGCATCTAAATCTATATGCAC
Source organism: Lachnospiraceae bacterium (assembly GCA_019421365.1). Lineage (GTDB taxonomy): Bacteria > Bacillota > Clostridia > Lachnospirales > Lachnospiraceae > Anaerosporobacter. Next base: position 77,807 of record JAHZFJ010000015.1, on the reverse strand, counting down.
CAAGTAAGGGTGATGTTAAGTTAATAGATATATTAGGTGATTTAGGTGGTTTCGCATTCACAGACTTAGATAGACCAGCTGAGAACACATTTGCAGATGAACAAGGGAATCGGTATATAACGTGTATTAATGCTGATTATAGTGAAGACAACCAAGAGTATGTAGTTGTAACACCAAGAGGTAATTGGACTGGTAAGACAAAAGGGGGATTAATTGTATCAAAAGATCAATGTAAGACCTTTGAGCATCTACCTCAACCATACGGTTTATCTCCATTTATAGATGAATTACTAGATGAAATCGTGAGGCCGAATGTGAATGCGGGCTGGGTTTCCATGTCAGCAGATAGTGAAACAATTGTATGGTCTATCGCTAAGGTATTATCATTACCAGTGAATGCAGTTGTTTATACAAAGGACGGTGGTAAGAGCTATCACAAATGTAGGATCTATGATAAAGAAGGAGAATGCATTAGTGAGACCTATGAATGCCCATCAGTTCCTGATTGGAAGACATATGACGAGTTTTTTTCCTATTGCAATTCCATTCGTAACATAAAGATTATGTCAGACCGAGTGAATCCTAATGTATTCTATGGGTTTGGAGAGGCTTCCCAATTCTATGTGAGTACAGATGGTGGAGTTACATTTAATCAGAAGGATAAACCTTACGACTTCCCTATCATGGTACTATCAGGTTTTGATTGTAATAACTATGCAGAGATTCGAGTTGAGGCACAGGAAGAAGGCGTCATCTGGATGGCATTAGGAGAACATGGACTTTGGAAAGTAATGTACGATGCGGCTGTAGAGGAATTTAAGGCAGAACGTATTACTAAAGAAGGAGATGCTGTGAAGTGCCAGGGAATGGGCTTAGGATCACATGGTGAGAAGGCTATCTATATCAGCGGTACAATAGATGGTGAATATGGATTTTACGTTACTGAAGATGAAGGTAGAACTTATAATCGCCTTAATACTGAAAAACAAATGTATGGTGATATTATGAGTATTACAGGAGATCCTAGGGTAAAAGGAAGATTCTATATAGCAACAGGATCTAGAGGTGTATTATACGGTACACCAAAGGAATCATTATAATACAAGTATGTAGACTGAGGATGTTTAGAAGGGTATTTAAGAAACATCTTCAGTCTTTTCTTATGCGTATATTAGTATAAGAAAATACGAAAAATCTGATAAATCCAAGCTTACTGTCAGACGATAGAAAGTTACCAAGAAGTCAGAAGTTATCTGTCGATAACTTCTTTTTTAATTTAAGATTAAAATATTGCGATATCAAAACACTATGTTATAATGTAAATAAATGGCAATCAAGGCGGGTAGTTAGTGGAATAGTTGGTTGCCAGCTACGAATAACAGTAAGTAGTACAAGCTGTGTGGCTGAGATGTCACAAAATATATGCGAATTATGAAAATAACAGAGGAGGATTATTCATGGGTGAGATTCGTTATATTATATCCGATGCGTCGAAGAAGATAGATGTGGAACCACATGCTTTACGATATTGGGAAGAAGAGCTAAGTCTTAATATACCTAGAAATGAAATGGGGCATCGATATTATAGAGAGGAAGACATTAAAATACTTAAGAATGTGAAGCTTTTAAAAGAGCAGGGATTCCAGTTAAGAGCAATTAAGATGATACTCCCCAATATACATAAAATCGAAACACTAGACGCAAAAAGTATGTTATTACTAAGAAACGAATTGAATGAGAGAGTATTCGAACTAGAAAGTAGACAAGAACTACAAGAATTACAAGTAGCAAAACACAAGGTGGAAAGGCAATCAGAGAATGATTGTAGTAATTTAATCCATTTAGATGAGGTACGGGGAGAGCACATGAATGTGAATTCTGAAGAAAGTGCTAAGGGATCAGAAGACAAAGAACAGATAAATGAGAAAACTACAGAGATTTGCTCTGCAAATATAGAGAAAAATGACACGGCACTAGATAACGTTAACACAATGGAAGAGGAAGTTGTACATCGTGGGGACAAGATGGTTCAGTTTAAGAGCATTATGAGTGAACTGATTATAAATGCTCTCCGTGAAAGTACGGATGAGTTAGCGGGTAATATCGGTAAAGTCGTTTCTTTAAGCATGGCAAAAGAATTAGACTATCAATTCAGAGAAAAAGAACAAAGAGAGGAGGAACGCTATAAGCATCTAGATGAAACAATTCGTTCATTCCAGAGAGGTAGAGCAGAGATTGCTGCAGCCCAATCAGAGGGAGGGAAGAAGAAGACTATATTCAAAAGGAAAGAATTAATTTAGATTAATACTACAAAAAACCCCCACGATTAATCGTGGGGGTTTTACATATGTCTATAACTATTATTCTTGAGAAATTGCGCCTGTTGGGCAAGTAGCTGCACAAGCTCCGCAATCGATACATACATCAGCATTGATTTCGTATTGAGTTGCTCCTTCAGAAATAGCATCTACTGGACATTCAGCTGCACAAGCTCCACAGCTTACACATACATCACTAATTACATGTGCCATAGTATATTATCCTCCTTTAATTTTGATAGTATAATTGTAATATAAACAAGCTTATTTTACAAGTTAATTTTATACAAACTAAATGAAAATAATGGTTTATTTTAAGCCAAATTTGCATAAAAGTGCACTCATAAAATAAGCGTATTACCTTATCTAGTAACATACTTTTTGAAGTGTGTTAAAAATATAACAGATAAATCACAGTATTAAATTATATATTAGCATACACCGAAATTCCGCTTGCTTCAAAAATCGATTTTACTTCTTTAATTAGAGCAAGAGAGGGTTCTACTGTGTCTTTAAGAGCGTAAGTATAGCCAAGTTCTTCCCACTTATATTCACCCATCTTATGGAATGGAAGTAATTCAATACGAGATACATTAGGATATTCTTTAAGATGATTCGCTAATTCAGTAATAGACTGGGTATTGTCTGTTAAATCAGGAACTAGTACATAACGTACCCATGTCTTGATATTCTTTTCACGTATATAATTTAGAAATTCTAAAGTATTATCAAGTGCTACACCAGTAACCGTTTTATAAACTTCAGGATCAAAGTTTTTGATGTCTAATAATACAATATCAGTATATTCTAATACTTCTTTTACTTTATCATTGAAGATAAATCCCGATGTATCTAGCGCTGTGGAGATATCATTTTTCTTACATAATTCAAAACATTCTTTTACAAAGTCAGCTTGAAGTAATGGTTCACCACCAGTAAAAGTAGTTCCACCGCCTGAGAATTTCATATAAGATTTATATTTAATTATCTCACTCACAAGGCTCTCTGGAGTATATTCGATTCCTTTTTTAGCATCCCATGTATCAGGGTTATGGCAGTACTGGCAACGTAGTGGGCAACCTTGTAAGAAAGTAACAAAACGGATTCCTGGCCCATCTACTGTGCCACAGGTTTCGATGGAATGTATTTTACCAATAGTCATTGTGATATCCTCCTATAGATCAAAAATTGATTTTCATATCAAAATCTCTGGAAAAGTAAAACGGAATGCTTTGCTATCAGAAGCTTTGATATAAGAATCAGTTTATAAAAGGGAGGCTGTAACATTAGTTACAGTACCTCCCCTAAGTTAATTCGTTACTAGAAACTAAACGAATTAGTTGCTTTCATGGAAAGTACGGCTAATTACGTCTAATTGTTGTTCTTTTGTTAACTTAATGAAGTTAACAGCGTATCCTGATACACGAACTGTTAATTGAGGATATTTTTCTGGGTGATCCATAGCATCAAGTAAAGTTTCTCTATCGAATACGTTAACGTTGATGTGGTGACCGCCATCATGGAAGTATCCATCAAGTAAGCCAGCTAAGTGGTTTTCACGAGAATCTTCATCTTTACCAAGTGCGTTTGGTACAATTGAGAATGTGTATGAAATACCATCTTGTGCATCTTTGTAAGGTAATTTAGCAACAGAAGCCATAGATGCGATAGCACCATGTGTATCTCTTCCGTGCATTGGGTTAGCACCTGGAGCTAAAGGTACACCAGCTTTACGTCCGTCTGGAGTGCTTCCTGTTTTCTTACCATAAACAACGTTTGAAGTGATAGTAAGGATAGAAAGTGTAGGAACAGCTTTTCTGTAAGTTTTTTGCTTACGAATCTTGTTCATGAATAATTCTACCATATGAACAGCAATGCTATCTACTCTATCATCGTTGTTACCGTATTTAGGGAAGTCTCCCTCGATTTCATAATCAATTGCTAAACCAGATTCATCTCTGATTGGTTTAACTTTAGCGTATTTGATTGCTGATAATGCATCAGCTACTACAGAAAGACCAGCGATACCAGTAGCTTCTGTTCTTAAGATTTCAAGGTCATGAAGAGCCATTTGTAATCTTTCGTAGTTATATTTATCATGCATGTAGTGAATTACATTTAATGTATTAACATATAATTCAGCTAACCATTCAAGAATTTGATCATATTTAGTCATTACTTCATCATAATCTAAGTATTCTGAAGTAATTGGAGCGAATAATGGAGCAATTTGTTCTCCAGTTTTTTCATCTCTACCACCGTTGATTGTGTATAATAATGCTTTTGCAAGGTTTGCTCTAGCTCCGAAGAATTGCATTTGCTTACCAATTCTCATTGCAGATACACAACAAGCGATTCCGTAGTCATCTCCCCAATAGTCTCTCATTAAATCATCGTTTTCGTATTGGATTGAACTTGTATTAATAGAAACTTTAGCACAGAACTTCTTGAATCCTTCTGGAAGAGAAGTAGACCAAAGAACTGTTAAGTTTGGTTCTGGAGCTGGTCCTAAGTTAACTAATGTGTGAAGTACACGGAAGCTGTTCTTAGTTACTAATGTTCTACCGTCAATACCCATACCACCGATTGATTCAGTAACCCAAGTAGGATCTCCTGAGAATAAATCGTTGTATGCTGGTGTACGTAAGAAACGAACCATACGTAATTTCATTACGAAGTGATCCATAATCTCTTGTGCTTCAGCTTCTGTTAAAGTACCGTTCTTAAGATCTCTTTCAACATAGATATCTAAGAATGTAGATACACGACCAAGTGACATTGCTGCACCATCTTGTTCTTTAACAGCTGCTAAGTATGCGAAGTAAGTCCATTGAGTAGCTTCTACAGCATTCTTAGCTGGTTGAGTTAAGTCAAATCCATAACTTTGACCCATTGCGATTAATAATTTAAGAGCTTTAATTTGTTCAGAAATTTCTTCGCGAAGTCTGATGTCTGGAGATTCAAGACAGTTGATTTCAAGACGTTTCTTTTGCTCTTGCTTTTCTGCGATTAATCGATCAACACCGTATAATGCAACTCTTCTATAGTCACCGATGATACGTCCACGTCCGTAAGCATCTGGAAGACCTGTAATAATAGCTGAATGTCTAGCTTTTTTCATATCTTCAGTATAAGCATCGAATACACCGTCGTTGTGTGTTTTACGGCTGCTTGTATAGATGCTTTCTGTTTGTTTGTCTAATTCATATCCGTAAGACTCAAGAGCTGTCTTAACCATACGAATACCGCCGTTAGGGAAAATACCTCTCTTAAGTGGTTTGTCAGTTTGGAAACCAACGATTACTTCTTTATCTTTATCAACATAGCCAGGGCCAAATGCTGTGATAGAAGAAGGAACTTTAGTTTCGGCATCTAAGATACCCTTTTTGTTTTCTTCTAACATAAGGTCTTTAACTTGGTTGAAAAGTTCTTCTGTTCTCTTTGTAGCACCTGCTAAGAAAGAGTCATCACCTTCATAAGGTGTATAGTTTGCTTGGATAAAGCCACGGACATCAATTTCTTTCGTCCAGTCGCCAGTTGTAAAGCCTTCCCATTGTGGTTTACACATGATAATAATCCTCCTGTCTGTAACATAATAGTGAGTAGTTATGCATTTTATATTACAACCATTCAGTATCTCGAAAATCAGTATGCCTGCCGAGCATCTCAATATAATATAGAATGAGTTGCCGTTATGCTTTGACTCAAAAGAGCTGATACACTGAATAGTGAAATATATCGAGTTTAATATAGCAAAAGACGATATATTTACTCTTAAAATTTTAAGGAAAATATCGATAGTGCAAACGAATTATGTAGCGGATTTGTCTATCAGATATTGGCTTTCCTCGTATATCTATTATATAATGAATACTGTATACACGTCAAGGGTTTGTTAAAAAATTATCGATTTAAAATGTATTTTTTTGGGTACAAAAGGTTTAACTTAGAAAAAGCGAAAATATCCGTATAACTTGACGTTAGAACTATCTTAGAATATAATAAAAGAGATTTGTAAACAATGTAAAATAAAGACTTTTGAGTAGTGTGCCAGATCTAATTTAAGCATAATTTACTCAGAATATAAGGAGGTCAATATTATGGCTAGAGTAACTAAGGATATGATTATTGCAGATATCATCGCTTTAGATCAAGGAACAGTACCTATATTATTAAATGCTGGAATGCATTGTATCGGTTGTCCATCTGCTCAAGGTGAATCAATTGAAGAAGCAGCTATGGTTCATGGTTTAGATGCAGATGCATTAGTAGATGATATCAATGATTATTTAGAAACAAAATAATAAAAAGGTCGCAACCGACCTAGGTCAAGCTATAGGATAAGTTAAAAATAAGGCTATTGCAAAAAGTATTATCTTTTTGCAATAGCCTTAAACTTTACATAACAGATAGAATCTGTATTGCAGTATCTTTTACTATTGGTTCAAAATGCTCTGCATAGTAATTCGCAGTGGCATATGTTGTTTTCTCTGACTTTCCATACTCTGTTATGATGTTACATACCTTGTTAAACTCTTCAGGTGTGTGATCTGATTTTGTAATTAATAGATAATAACGTGAGTTAGATGGATTCTTATATAAAGTGTTCTGTCCATTGTACATAGAAGCAAGAATCTCCGATACGGATATAACAGTATCAAGGTTATCAAAGGAGAATACCTTAGTCATATTCGTTGTGATTGTAACAGAACTTTGAGCTTTAGAAGGCTCAGCTGCTTCTGTAGGTGCTTCTTCTGTATCTGAAGATTTAATTGCTTTGGGAAGAGGAATAAAGTCATCTAACTCTGTATCTTCTTTCATTGTATCATCAAGCAATTCATTTAGTTGGTCAAAACAATTAATGATTTCATCTGCATAAGGTTCATCATCGGAATCTGAATCAGAAGAATCATCATCTGTATCAGCAGTAAACTTAGAAAATCTAGTATCAAGTTCATCTGGGTCATCTACTTTAGTAATCACTAAAATCAGACATTCACTAGAGATTGGGATTGCCTCAATCATCAATGGAATATCATCTGCCTCAAATCCGAATTCGCAAGAAGCTTGTTGCATCATATCACGAAAAAGTTCTTTGGCCTTCTCTGTTCCATATGCGAGTTCGCTAATTTTGAGTTCACGATCTATTAAGTCATCTTTATTCAAAGTACATCGAATTTGGCTGTCATTGATTTTTTCTATCTTCATAGAATCACATCCTTTTCTATGTTATTGAAAATTCAGCTAGTTGTTAGTTACAGTAATAACTGGTATAGATAAAATAGTGCACTCATCCGTATACAAAGTATAATTCATACCTGTCATAAAGTCAATAACATAAAATACTTCCGTTTTCTATAGACGGAAGCAGTTTACAAAGTATAATAGATTATCCATTTCAGAAATATGCTTTTGTATGGAACGCATATTTTCCTCGGCAGAGTGCTCGTTCTTGTTTGCAATTTGAGTGACGCTTGGAAGTGTTGCTGTTATTTGTTCTACAAGAGAGTGTTGCATCTGGCTTGAAGAATGAATGCTACTAACTAATGAATGCATTTGATTTGATATGTTGACAGTATACCCAAGAGATTCCTTTGTTACACTTGCTGAGTCAGAACATTTATTAATGTTATCTAGGGTTTTCTGAATGAATGGTTTAATTGTAGCGGCGGCTTCCATACATTGTGCGGAAAGCAGAGTCATCTCGTTGGCAACAACTAAGAATGTTCCGCCTGCATTTGATGCATGGGCGGCTTCAATCGTTGCGTTCAACGCAACAAGCCTTGTCTTACGAGCAATTGTCTCTATGACCTGAACAATATTAGAAATCTGATTTGATTGTTCTTCAATAGATGTAACATGGTCCATTAACCCATCCATCTTATACTGTGCTTCAGAAACACAAGAAATCATAGTACTGAAGATCTCTTGTAATTTTGTCGCTTGGACGGCGTTGTCGGTTGCATAGTCTGAGATAGTGTGAATACTATCTGTTAGTGATGTTATAGTATTGGTCTGTGTTTTGGCACCGGACCCGATTGTCTCTGATTGAATCTGTACTTGAAGGGACATTTCTTTGACTTCTTGGCAACTCTCCTGAATTTGTCCGATGTTTCCATGTAAGAATTCAATAATACTAATTAAGGATTCTCGAATAGGGATAAAATCACCCACATAATCATCTCCAGGTGCATGAGTAAGATTTTTGTTTTCCAATTCTTTTAATACGTCAGTTATATTTTCAATATAACGATTTAGCTTTTCTTGTGTAATCCGAGTTGCTTCGCACACATTACCAAGTTCATTCTTGGATTTATATGTGATATGACTCTGCAGGTTACCCTGTGCCATATTATTCATACAAAGTTCGATTTCATGCATAGGAGTCAGAATACCATTGGAAGTTTTCTTAGAAAGCCATACTGCAACAATAGCCCCTAATATAGAAAGTGTGATATAAAGCACTACCGAAGTATATGTTTGCTTTTTCGATAAATCTATATAAGTATCCGCATAGGTCTGTGCATTCAAGATAATGTGGTCTAGCGTGGTAGTTATAGAAGTTAAGATTGGAATGTAATCATTCTTATAGGTCTTGAATACCCCTTCTACATCACCGGATTGTGTTGATGCTACTACTTGCTTACGATAACGCTGTAGTTTCTCTAATTCTAGAGTAAGTTCTTCACGATCTTCAGCAGAAAGGCTCTTTATTGATTTATCAGAGTTACAGATAGAAGTAATTGAACTCTCCATTTCTATATAAGCATTTTCTGATTCATTAATGTATTTGGTTTGTAAGTTCTCTTTTTCTGTAGCAATAGCGCGGTACATGTAATTTTGAATTAATAAGACTGAATTTTTCGAGTATAGACTAGTAGTATGAATTGTGTAAGAATCTTGGTAAAATGATAATAAACGAATATTCATGTTGAGTTGATTGGTTAGACCAATAATCGCAGTAATACAAACAAGAGCTAGAATAAGCAATGTATTATAGCGTAGTTGTTTTCCAATAGATAGGTTATGTAGTTTGTCCGAACTTTTTGATTTTATTTGCTTGAGACTAATTCGTTTCTGATTAATTTCTTTTATCATTATTCTTTTTCCTTCCCTTATAAAAATTTCTCCCCTTTATTAAATAAAGTTTTATAGAATAAAGTTTTATAGGATAAACATAGCAAGCGCATGTAAAGTTAAGATAAACTATATGTAAAATGTGACTAATAAACATATTTATTTTTGTGTAAAATTAACATAAAATTACAATTGCATATTTGGACAGTAAAGGATATAATGGGATACGAGATGTAATAATTTTACAAGTTCTTTGGAGTAATAGAAAGGAGTGAGTCGAATTATCGTTTGTTAGAGAGATACCAACTAATTAAGAAGCTAGGTAGCGGAGGCACTAGTACTGTATTCCTAGCAGAACATCGTCTGCTACATTCACTTCGCGTCATCAAATGCCGAAGTAAAAGCAAGATAGTCAATCAAAATTCTTTGAAAGAATCCATTATTTTAAGTCAATTACATCATAGTCGAATACCTGTTATGTATGACTGGGAAGAAGATGACCAGAATACATATCTTATTATGGAGTACTGTGATGGCCAATCATTAAAATCTTTGATACGAACTCAGGAGTCTATCTCGGAGGAACGTATTCTACAATTTTCATTACAAATCTGTGAAGTAATTCAATACCTACATAATCAAGAAAAAATCATTCTTTATCTAGATCTAAAACCAGATAATATACTTGTTTCTGAGAAAGGAATCACATTAATTGATTACGGCTCTGCAAGATATAGAGACGAAGATAAGGAGGGCGAAGCTATTGCAGGAACCATTGGATATGCAGCTCCAGAGCAATATTCAGGGGGAATTCTTGATGAGAGAACGGATATATACGGAATCGGTATGGTGATGTACTTTATGGTAACTGGCTGCCTTTTTGCGAGCAACTCCCATATCGAGAATGTAGATTTAAAGGGAAGATGTTCTAGTGGGTTAAAGACGATTATCAATCGATGTACCAGGGAAAATCCAGGATTACGGTATCAAAGTATTAAACAAGTAATACTTGCACTAAGCAAGATGCAAAGAAGAACGAAGAGCAATATGTGTAAAAAGACGACATCTCTTACAATTGCAGTTGCAGGAGTTCAAACTAAAGTAGGGACGACACAAGTAGCACTTACCTTAAACAAGTATCTCAATAAATATCTTGAAAAAAGTTTGTATATTGAGCGCAATAGTAGTAAGCATTGTGTTGATATTATCAACAGTAAAGGAGATTTCATTCTAGAGAAAGGAGTCTATGTATCAAAATATCTGCACATTCTCCTCAAGGATACAGGTGAGATGAATGAACTTGAAAAGGATTATGACACCATAGTATTAGATTATGGAGTGTTGAACAAGGAAAACAAAGAGGAGTTTGCGAGGGCTGATTTACGTTTGTTAGTAATCACATCTAAGCCATGGGAGATAAGCAGTTCTATTAAGGATATAATACAAAGCATTGATAAGAAGGTTGCTATTATATTGAATTTAACATCTTCTAGGGAGTATGAATATGTGCTTGCTAACAAAACCTTTGAACATGTCTACCGATTTTCATACATACCTGACCTTCTGTTTTATAGTTATGATAAAGCTATATGGGAATTGATATATGCAATGCTTACGGATATGACAGCAACAAGTTTGTTGAAAGGAGAAAAGGATGTCTGGTGGAAAAAGTTCAAGACGTTCAGTGCTTTCGCAAAAACAAAATAAGACCGTGATAGCGCTGATGGGAACCGTGCCTGGAGTAGGCGTTACGTATTCTGTTATATCACTTGGTACATACCTTTCACATTATTGTCACTATCGAGTTGCTTTAGTAGAAGGTAATGATAATATGCATTTCTCTTATATAAAAAGAGCTGCAGGAGTTACAGGAGAAGCAGATTACTTTTGCATAGGGAAAGTTGATTTTTATCCTAGGGCAGATGAAGATATTTGGCTTAGGTTACAAAGAATATCATACGATTATGTACTTGTTGACTATGGAGTATACGAAGGGGTTAAACAGGCCCAATATGCTAGATGTAATTATCGTTTGCTTATAGGTAGTTTGTGCGAATGGAAAAGGGATGCATATGAAGAAATCATACGCAGAGAGAGGACAGATTTAGAGATAAGCTTCTATCTTGCAACCCTAGGTCAGAGATATGATATCAGAGAATTTTATCGTGAGTTTGGTATAAAATTATATGGTATTCCCTGTATCTATGATCCCTTTTTGTTGGTAAAAGATATCATACAGTTTTGGAGAAGGTTCCCCATCTGAGTCATGCAATTGATAAAATAGTAATCTGTAGAGAAAGGACTGGTTCATGTCTATAATTAGAAAAGGCAAAAGAAAGATAGCAAAGAAGAAAATTGTAATAATAGGTATCGTATGTTTAATTGCAGGATTTGTATTGGTGTTTGGAGGCATTGCAATATATAACAACGTTACCTCTAGAAATCAAGACAAAGAGCAGACTCCTATTACACATGGAGTAGTTGTTCTGGAAGATCTAGCACAAGGAGAAATATTGAAACAAGAGCAATTGGCGACCGTTCCGCTGACACAAACAAAGCAACAGTTGAATGTTGTTAGTTTAGAAGATGCAGTTAATAGTAAATTAAGATACGGAGTTAAGTCGAATACTGTTTTATCACCTGAAATGATTGATAAAGGGGAACTTGTGGCAGATGATCTGAGAAAACATGCGTATCATTTTATTGAGATGACCGAGGCTTTAAGTAGAGGCGATTATGTAGATATTCGTATTCAGTTTCCAAATGGTGCAGATTACATAGTACTCTCTAAGAAGCGTGTCTTGGACTGTTCGTTGTATGATGAAGTAGCACAGACAGATAATACTTTATGGATAGAAGTATCTGAAGAAGAGATATTATTCCTATCAAGTGCTGCCGTGGATGCGTATTTCAATGATCAGGCAAAAATCTATGCAATACAGTATGTATCGCAAGATCAAGAAAAAGCAATTGTAACCTATCCGGAGAATGATATCGTTCATGCATTGATAGGGGAGGATCCGAATGTAGTAGATAAAGCAATAAAGCATATGGAAAATCGGGTTAGAGAACGTGTAACTATGCAAATAAAGGAATACTCGGATCAAAACGTAAGCAATACTAGTTCTACATATGCTGAGGGTAAGTCGGTAGAAGAGAGCATAGGATCAACAGATACCGATTATATCGATGCGAACTATGTAGATTAAAGCTTAGTCAGTTGTTATGGTGACGTGGCTAATTTGAGTTATATGGGAAGTACAACTGGACTGTTAGAATTAGAAAACCTATATGGTATATGGCGGGATTAAATATATCACAATATACAACCTTCTTATCCAAAAGCACCTCGAAGGATTAATACCACGCCATATACCATGGACCTAAATAGTTACACTTTTAAGAAATTATATGGTATACTAGTACTGTTTGGCAGAAAATAATGCACAGACATTAGGCAAAAAGCGCCAAGTCACACCCGCGAAGACCTAGTAAAATGAAATTAGTGTTTATTCACACAGAGGCTTAATAGCCTTGTACAGATAGGAGTAATTATGAGCACATATGATATTCGAAAACAAATACAAAAAGAAAATAAGAACAAACTAATTAGCGAAGTAGGAATGGTTTTATTCTTGTTAGTTATTGTATTCTGTCTCATCTTTGTAGGTAAGTTATACAACCCTTTTCATGTATTAGATGCGCAAAATGGGAAAGACTTAATGAAAGAGTATGAAGCAGGAGTTGATTATGTTAAAGTAACTAACGCTACATTAGAGTTTACTGGATATTATAAAGAAGATAAGAGCGGTAAAAATCTTTACAATTGTTATGCAACTGTTATTGGAGAAGAAAAATTCTTTGTGTTCGTACCGACTAGTCGGTCAGGAGAGGATGTAGAACATCCAGACGAACTTCTTACAAATTATTCGTTTACAGCACGCATGCATACCGACCCCGATTTGCTAAGTATGGTGGCACAAGATTATGAGATGACCACCCAGGAATGGATCGATACAGGAGTAATATCCACAATAGTTTTAGATGAAGCAGATGCGGAGATTACAAGAATGTATATAATATGGGGGGCAATTGTCTGTGTTATCTTACTATGTCTTGTTTATTGTATTACATCTTATTATAACCTAAAGAATATATATAAACGAAAAGAAGTCAGAAATTTAGCCAGCACAGGTGAGATTGATCATGTGCTAGATTGTATCAACAAAGAAGTTGAAAAAGAATTAGAATATGATTCTGTTAATATGAAGATAACCAAGAATTATCTTATAGCATTTTTTAATGGCAAGATATATTTAGGAAAAAGAGAATTAATATCAAAAGTGGAATTAGTATCAAAAGTAAAAAAGGCATATGGTTTTGTAAAGCTAGGTTATGAAGAATTCCTTCAGATTTATGAAGGCGATAAAACGGTATTTGAGATTCCAATTTTTAATGATGTAGAGGCAGCAGAGATTCTCACTATAATGAAATTTGAGTAACAGGATAGTTATAATAATAAAAAAATAAGAATTAATAGCGAGAAAAACATAGAAATAACAAGAAAATACTGTTATAATTGTGGAAGAGTACCGTATAAAAACATCGTAATAAATTATGGAGGAACATAGATGAAACAGAAGATTAGATTAACCGTAATAAGTATAATCTTATTCTTGGCAATTGCCATTACAGCCGGAATTATGATGTATAGCAAATTTGCGCCGAGCAAGAAAGTTATGGATCTTTATGAATATTACCAGACGGAAGATAATGACGTTACCCTTATTCTGCAGAATAAAATATATGAGCAAAAGGGAAAATTAATTGATGGACATATCTATGTTGATTATGACACTGTAACAACATATTTTAATAAACGATTTTACCTAGATAATAATGAAAGTCTACTAATATATACTACGCCTACCGAAATTATTAAGGCTGAAGTTGGAGGCAAAGACTATTATATAAATAAAAGTAAGAAGTCAATGGATTATTCCATATCGAAGGTAGAAGATGGGAAAGTCTATATTGCTCTTGACTACGTTAAGGAATTTTCGGATATTAGGTACACGTTATATGAAGAACCAAATCGTGTGGTAATCTCTTACGTATGGGGAGAAGAGTTTTTGTATGCAGATGTTAAAGAAGAGACTCAATTACGATATGAACCAACGGTTAAAGGGGACATCTTGAAGCAATTGAAGAAGGGCGAGCAAGTAGAGATAATTATCGATGAAGAAGAGATTAATAAGAAATTTACAAAGGTAATTACAGAGGATGGAATTGTAGGGTATGTCAAAAATTCTATGACGAAGAATTCCTACTATGTAGCTGAAGAGAGTAATTTCAAGGCACCTGAGTATACGAGTATATCTAAGGATTATAAGATTAATTTGACATTCCATCAAGTTACGAACCAGACTGCTAATAATCATGTACTAGAGTTACTTGGTAACACAAAAGGGGTAACGACTATATCACCTACTTGGTTTAAGGTATCAAGTGTTGAAGGGGATGTAGAATCACTAGCAAGTGAGACATATGTGCAACGTGCTCATAACTACGGTGTTGAAGTTTGGGCATTGGTGGATGATTTCACCAATGGTATCAATATGGAAGAATTGTTATCGTATACAAGTAGAAGAGACAAATTATCCAATGAATTAATCTCATTAGCAATCAAATATAATTTAGATGGTCTAAATATGGATTTTGAAAAGATCCCTCAAGCTGCAGGTAATCATTATATTCAGTTCTTACGTGAAATGTCTGTAAAATGCCGTAATAATGGTATAATTTTATCTGTAGATAATTATGTTCCAAGTGCGTATACTTCTTATTATGATAGAGCAGAACAGGGTGTACTTGTGGATTATGTAGTAACTATGGCATATGATGAACATATCAATGGTTCAGACGGAAGTGGTTCAGTAGCATCCATAGATTTTGTGAAAGATGCAGTTACGAATGTACTAAAAGAAGTTCCGGCTGAGAAAAACATAATTGCAATCCCGTTCTATACTAGATTATGGGAAGAGTCAGCAGAAGGTGTAACAGCAAAGGCTTATTCTATGGAACAAGCACAAGCGATTCTTGATCAGAATAATGCAGAAGCTACTTGGGATAACGAAACAATGCAGTATTATGCAGAGTATGAAAGTGGTGGAAACATATACAAGATCTGGTTGGAAGAGGAGAAATCCTTAGAAGAAAAGCTTAAGGTTATTATGGATAACAACGTTGCAGGTATTGCAAGTTGGAAGCTTGGACTAGAAAAAAGCAGTGTCTGGAGCGTTATTTTAAAATATGTTAATTAATTATATTAATTAATTGTATCGCCGCCAGAGCATTATAAAATATAAATTCCCATGCAAGATTTTAATTTAAAATATAAAATTTTGCATGGGATTTTTTTATAAGTTAGCCCTTTGGAAGGCAGAGAACAGGAGGAATAAGGTATGCATTTTATTAGTGAGAACAATCGATTAGTTTGTATTAATCAAACAGAAAGAATGTGGATTGAACCTTGGGGAGAGAATTCCCTTCGTGTACGTGTTACAAGAGAAGCTCATATGGATCTAAATGATTGGGCGTTAACAGAGGAACCTATTGATTGTAAGGCGGAGATACATATTGACCAGGTTGATATTGTTGAACCTTGGTACAAGGGTGAAGAAAGAGAAAAACATATTCAACAATTTGAGATTGCAAGTATTCGTAATGGTAAGCTAACAGCTAAGATTAATCATGAAGGTTGGCTATCTTTTTATGATGAAGAAGGCAATGTGTTATTAGAAGAGTATTGGAGAAACCGTTACCGTATTGACCGATACTGTGTACCTTATTGTGTAGATGCTAGAGAGTTAAAAGCGATACCAGGTGGTAGCGATTATCACGCTGTTCTTCGCTTTGAGGCATACGAAGATGAAAAAATCTTTGGTATGGGACAATATCAAGAAGGAAATCTAGATAAAAAAGGTGCAGTTTTAGACCTATGTCAAAGAAATACACAAGCAAGTGTACCTTTTATGGTATCAAGTAGAGGCTATGGAATGCTTTGGAATAATCCTGCTATTGGAACGGCATCATTTGGTACGAATAAAACAGAGTGGTTTGCAAGAAGTACGAAGAAAATTGATTATTTTATAACTACAGGGGATACGCCTGCACAGATTATTGAACAGTATACAGCAGTAACGGGCCGTGTACCTATGATGCCTGAATACGGTATGGGTTTTTGGCAATGCAAATTACGTTATCGTACACAAGAAGAATTGTTGAATGTGGTACGTGAACATAAACGTAGAGGACTTCCGATGGACGTAATCGTAGCGGATTTCTTCCATTGGACAAAACAAGGTGACTTCAAATTTGATCCAAAGTATTGGCCAGATGTAGAAGCAATGACACAAGAACTGAAATCATATGGTGTTGAACTAATGGCTTCTGTATGGCCTACAGTAGATTCAAGAAGTGAGAATTTTGCAAAGATGAATCAAGATGGATTGTTAGTTACTTGTGATCGTGGAGTGAGTATTCATATGAACTGGATGGGCGAGACAGTATTCTTTGATGCTACCAATCCCGAAACACGTAAGTATGTTTGGGAAAGATGTAAAGAGAATTATTATGACAAAGGCGTTAATCTGTTTTGGTTAGATGAGGCAGAACCAGAATTCGGACCATATGATTATGATATCTATCGTTTTCATCAAGGAAGTGCTCTACAATGTAGTAATATCTTTCCTGCTATGTACGCAAAAGGCTTTTATGATGGAATGGTAGCTGAAGGTAAGACAGAGTTGGTTAATTTAGTTCGTTGCGCATGGGCAGGAAGTCAAAAGTATGGTGCACTAATATGGTCCGGTGATGTTCATTCTTCTTTCCGTGCTATGAGAGAGCAACTACAAGCAGGACTTAATATGGCTATGGCAGGTATTCCTTGGTGGACTACAGATATTGGTGGTTTCTTAGGTGGTGATATTACAGATGAGAAATTCCATGAATTATTAGTTCGTTGGTTTGCATGGGGCGTATTTTGTCCAGTATTCCGTCTTCATGGAGAACGTCCACCATTCTATGAATTAGAAGAAGAGTTTGTTGATGGTGTTCGTCAATTCTCATCTGGGCAGGATAATGAAGTTTGGTCCTTTGGTGAAGAGAATTACGAAATCTTAAAAGAGTTTTTGTTTATGAGAGAGCGTCTTCGTCCATATATTCGTGAATGTATGAAACAAGCCCATGAAATGGGAAGTCCAGTTATGCGTCCTATGTTCTATGAATTCTCAGAGGACCAAGCTTGCTGGAGTCTGAAAGACCAATACATGTTTGGACCGGATATCTTAGTTGCACCGATTATGGAAGAAAACATAACAGAGCGCTCTGTATATCTTCCATCAGGACTTAATTGGACTGATGCAAAGACGGGCAAAGAATATGAAGGCGGACAGTGGGTTACAGTAGATGCACCGATTGATACAATTCCTTTATTCGTAAGAGAAGGAAGAGAATATCCGATTTATGAGTAACTCAAACATCGCACATAAAAAGCTGAAATTACCTACTCCTCGAGATCTCCAAGAAATAAGATCATTTTATGGCATTAGAGCGTAAACTTATGAAAGTAAGCCTACGTTCTAATGTCTTTTTGTTGAATAGTTACACTCTACGTATCATAAGATAGGATGAGAATATATCGGCAGGATAAGACAGGATATGAACAAGAAAAAAATTATTACAATGGCAGCGGCTGCACTTTTTCTGATAGGGCTTTCCACAGCTGTTGGCATAAAAACATTTAATGTATTCAGTGAGAAAGATCAAAATCCAGTGCCACTCATTCCTAAGTGTACCATTATTATTGATGCAGGTCATGGAGGTTTTGATCCTGGTAAAGTAGGAGTTAATAATGCCTTGGAGAAGGAGATTAATTTATCAATAGCATTAAAGTTGAAGACCCTGCTAGAGCAAAATGATGTGGGGGTCCTTATGACACGTGAGACAGATGCGGGTTTGTATCAAGAATCTGATTCAAACAAAAAGAATGCAGATTTAAAAAAAAGAGTGGAGATTATTAATTCTAGTGATGCGGTAATTGCAGTTAGTATTCATCAGAATTCATTTCCTCAGGAGAGCTCTTCAGGAGCGCAGGTGTTTTATCATGCTAAATCACCGGAGGGGAAAATCCTATCTGATATCCTACAAGAACAGATTAAGAAAACCATCGGAGATGGTAATCACCGTGTTGCAAAGTCCAATGAAAGTTATTATATGTTAAAGAAAACAGAAATTCCGCTTGTCATCGTTGAATGTGGTTTCCTATCAAATTGGAAAGAGGCGGAGTTACTCATAGATGATGAATATCAAGCAAAAATGGCATGGGCAATTCACCTTGGAATTATGAATTATATTAATACATATGTATATGAATAAGTATGGAGAAGTACGCGGATATTTAAAAAACATTTGCAAAATATACAAAGGTGTGCAAATATATTAAGTAGTGTTATAATAGAGTTGATAAAATCAGTCACGTATAGGTAAGATAAAAGATTTACCATAGAAAAGGCGATGAAAGATATGAAAACTATAGTTAAGAAGATAAATGAAAAAGACATGGAACCTGGTTGTTTGAAGGATGCGGCTTCCATACTACAAAAAGAAGGTTTAGTTGCTTTCCCCACTGAAACAGTATATGGACTTGGCGGGGATGCACTAGATACGGAAGCTGCTAAGAAGATATATGCTGCAAAAGGAAGACCATCGGATAATCCGTTAATTGTTCATATTGCAGATCTCGATAGCCTTAGGGAACTTACAAAAGAAGTACCTGAAAAAGCATATCAACTTGCTAATAAGTTCTGGCCAGGTCCCTTGACTATGATTATGAGTAAGAGTAATAAAGTGCCATATGGTACAACAGGTGGATTAGATACAGTAGCCATTCGTATGCCTAGTAACAAAATAGCACTTCAATTAATTCGTGAATCAGGTGTCTGTATTGCAGCACCTAGTGCTAATACCTCCGGCAGGCCAAGCCCAACGAAGGCGGAACATGTAATTGAGGATCTTGATGGTAAGATAGATATGATTATTGACGGCGGAGCTGTAGGGATAGGATTAGAATCTACAATTGTGGATATGACATCTGAGATACCAACGATTCTTAGACCGGGCTATATCACGAAAGAGATGCTCGAAGAGGTTATTGGAGTTGTTGAGATTGATAAAACAATAATAGCAAAGAAAATGGATCCAAATCTTAAACCGAAAGCACCTGGTATGAAGTACAAACATTACGCACCAAAGGCAGATTTAACTATTGTAGAAGGTGCAGAGCAAGCAGTGGTAGATAAAATCAATGATTATGCAGCACAGAAGATGGAAGATGGATATCAAGTAGGAGTTATTGCAACTGACGAAACATTTGCTAGGTATAAGGCAAGCTGTGTGAAGACAATTGGTTCGAGACACGATGAAGAGCAAATTGCTAGAGGTTTATATGCAGTTCTTAGGGATTTTGACGAGCAACAGGTGGATGTCATATATTCAGAGGGATTTGCTGATAATAAGCTAGGTCAAGCTATTATGAATAGATTGCTAAAAGCAGCGGGTTACCATGTAGTGGAAGTGTAACAACGGGGGTGGATATTATTGATTAAATATGAAAGACTGATTTTTGTATGTACGGGGAATACGTGCAGAGGACCTATGGCTGAAATGATTTTCAGAAGCTTAGATACAGAGAGCGATATGATGGTAATGTCACGAGGGTTGGTGGTTTTATTCCCAGAACCATCAAATCCGAAAGCGGATACGGTATTACGAAATCATAATCTATCAATTGGAGATCATATTTCTAAACCTCTAGAACAAGAGGACATTGATGAAGACACACTAATTCTTACAATGACACTAGAACAGAAGGAAAAAGTACAGCGTGATTATGAGAATAGCATGAATGTATATACATTGAAAGAATTTATTGGAGAAGATGGTGACGTAAGTGATCCTTATGGAAAAACTCTTACAGACTATGAAGAATGTTATGTTGAACTAGCCAGACTAATTAAGAAAACAGTATATAAGCTAAACGAGGAGGACTAACTAATGATAGCGTTAGGTTGTGATCATGGTGGATATGAATTAAAGAAGGAGGTTGTGAACTATCTAAAAGCGAACAATATTCCTTATAAAGATTTTGGATGTGATAGCACGGAAGCAGTTGATTATCCTGTATATGCTAAAAAGGTTGCTCATGCAATTTTAGATGGCGAATGCGATAAGGGTATTCTTATCTGTGGAACTGGCATTGGAATTTCCATTGCCGCTAATAAAATAAAAGGTATTCGCGCAGCATTATGCCATGATGTATTCAGTGCAGAAGCGACAAGACTTCATAACAATGCTAATATTCTAGCTATGGGTGGAAGAGTTGTTGGACCTGGATTAGCGATTAAGATCGTTGATACTTTCCTCAATTCAGAGTTTTCTGGTGACGAAAGACACATTTGTAGAATTAGTCAAATTGAAGAGTAATTAAATTATCTCTTAACAGTATAATACAAGTGAATAAATGGCGTTGATTTGAATCCATTCAAGTTGACGTCATTTATTTATTTCTAGCGATACATTTTTTTGGCTGACTTTTTTGTTTGTAAAGGATACATAATTTTTACAATTACAGACAAACTGTAAAAATATAAGCAAATAAAAAAATAGATACAAAATACTCTAATATTGACATTATAGTAAATAAGTCACAATAAAAGTCAAACAATAGCAGTGAAACTGCAGTAAAATAAGCAGTTGGAAAAGATTAGATGTTATTTTAAGCTGTATTTTATGGACTTTTAGAAAATAAATGGTATAATTAATTTGTGATTTCATACAACATGGAAGTATTTGTATAATATTCGTGTAATTTGTCGATTTATAAATGGTAAATATGAAATATCTATGTATAGATTTATTTTAGTGTGTAGCAATATGCAAGGGAGTAACTATGAATAAAGAGAATAGAGAAGTGTTCCGTGCCTTGAGTTTAATTTCTCAGATAGGACTTACACTATTAACAACTGTATTTTTATGTATATTTATCGGATATAAGATGGATGAAAAGTTTGGAACAAGTTTTTGGTTTCCTATTTGGTTAATACTTGGATTATTAGCAGGATTTCAGAATATTTATAACCTTGTTAAGAGATTCTATTTTAAAGATAAGGTTAAAGAAGACAAGGAGTTAGCATATTTTGAAAGTCTAAAGAGTCACAATTCTGCTAAGAAATCGGATAATCCGAATAAATAATTGCAATTTTGCATAGCTAAATAATATAAGAAACTTCCATTATAATAGTCATAAAGTAGGAGATTAATTGTATGAAGAATATGAATGAAACATTAAAAGATTTAATCGTTGGTATCGTTTTGTCTATGGTGATTGTTTGCATAATTGGTGCTATAGTTTCAAATAATAAATTATCATTTATCTTAGGCGATATCCTTGGTTCCATAATTGCAATTTTGCTTGCAATTCATTTGAATGCAACAATATCAAGAGCCCTTGATATGAATGAAGAAGGGGCTGCGAAGTATACGAAGAGAATGTCTATTCTTCGCCTTATTATTATGGGTTGCGCAGTTGTAGTAGCATTAACACTTCCAGAGGTGTTCAATCTGATAGGTACATTATTAGGTATATTAGGTCTTAAAATCAGTGCTTATTTACAACCGTTAACTAATAGATATATTACTAAAAAAATATTTTAACGAAGGAGGATGAGAACGTGTATCAAGGGATAGCTGCCGTGTCCGGTAGTTTTGCCAACATGGGAATGCTTCGTGCATCTCAGGAGGTTGACTTTGGAATTACTGGGTACCAGGAATATACGCTGTTTGGGCATGAGTTATATCTCACAACAACGCATATTTCAATAATTGTTGTTATGCTAGCATTAATTATATTTGCCTTAGTTGCCAATCGAGTAATTAAGAAAGCTGATCCCAACAAAGTACCAGGTACTTTCTTAAATATTATTGAGTATATTGTAGAAGCAATTGATAACTTGACAGTGGCCAATATGGGTTCTAAGCATGGACATAAGTTCTCCAACTATATCGGAACATTATTTATGTTTATATTGTTATCCAATTTATCCGGCTTGTTTGGCCTTAGACCACCAACTGCCGATTATGGTACAACGTTGGCATTAGCTTTAATTACTTTTGGTATGATCCATTACAATGGATTTAAGTATCAAAAAGCAAGCCATATAACAAATTTGTTTAAACCGTTGCTGTTATCGCCAATTAATATCATCGGTGAAATTGCAACACCATTATCACTGTCCTTACGTTTATTTGGTAATATTTTATCTGGTACAGTTTTGATGGGACTTATCTATGGACTGTTACCAAAATTACTCACATTAGTGTGGCCAGGTGCTTTACATGTATATCTTGACGTATTCTCTGGAACTATCCAAGCATATGTATTCTGCATGTTAACAATGGTCTTTGTATCAAACACATTTGAAGAAGATTAGAATCAAAGGAGGAACTTAATTATGGAAAGAGCTATCGTATTAGCAGCTTCAGCTATTGGAGCAGGAATCGCAATGATCGCAGGTGTTGGTCCTGGTATTGGACAAGGTTATGCAGCTGGACAAGGTGCAGCAGCAGTTGGTCGTAACCCAGGAGCAAGAGGAAATATCATGTCAACAATGTTACTTGGACAAGCCGTAGCCGAGACTACAGGTCTTTACGGTTTCGCTGTAGCTATTATCTTATTATATGCTAACCCACTTTTAGGTAAACTTTAAGATAAAAGCCTAGACTAAACCGGAGGGAGGTCAAAAAGTGAGTAGTATAATACTTGCAAGTACAGGTGTACTTGAAGCTAGTGGAGGTATGGCAGGAAGAATCTTTGGTTTGGATATGCAGTTATTTGTTGACGCAGGAATTCTTGCATTAGCAGTTTTTGCATTATTTACCTTGTTGTCTTATCTTCTATTTAATCCTGCAAGGGAACTGCTAAGAAAACGCCAAGAAAAGATTAAATCTGAAATGGATTTTGCAGCGACTGAAAAAGCAGATGCAGTTGCATATAAAGCTGAATATGACAGTAAATTAAAGTCTGTTAATAAAGAAGCTGAAGAAATTCTTAGCCAAACTAGAAAGAAAGCACTTAAAAAAGAAACAGAAATCGTTGATGAAGCGAAAGCAGAAGCTACTCGTATCATTGACAGAGCGAATAAAGAAGCTGAGCTTGAGAAGAGCAAGATGAAGGATGAAGTAAAGCAAGAAATGATATCCGTTGCTTCTATTATGGCTGGTAAAATTATATCAACTTCAATTGATGCAAGCGAACAAGCTAAACTAATTGAAGACACATTAACAGAAATGGGTGATGATACATGGCAAAGTTAGTTTCAAAAACCTATGGCGAAGCATTATTTGATCTTGCTTTGGAAGATGGAACACTTACTACCATTATCGAAGAAGTTAATATAGTGAAGGAAGCAATTGCTGAAAATCCAGATCTACTTAAACTTCTTAGTCATCCTAAGATTAATAAAGAGGAAAAAATATCTGTAATTGAGAACATATTCAAAGGAAGAGTATCGGATTCTTTGGTAGGATTCTTGGTTATTATTGTACAGAAGGACAGATACGATGACCTTGATGGTATATTCGAGTATTTTATAGCTAAAGTTAGAGAATACAAGAATATTGGAGTAACTTCCGTTACATCCGCTGTTGAATTAACAGAGGAGCAAAAGAAGCAAGTAGAACAAAAGTTGCTTCAGACTACAAAGTATAGCCAATTTGAATTGTCCTTTTATGTGGATAAAAACTTAATTGGTGGATTAGTTATTCGTATTGGTGACAGAGTTGTGGATAGTAGTATAAGAACAAAACTACAAATGCTTGCAAAAGACTTAAGAAATGCAACTGTGTAAACAAACGAAGGACAAAAAGTGTAACGAATCCCAATCCCAATCGTATTGACTACGTATTGGAGAGGCGAGTAGTTATAAACGATAAGAACAGGAAAGAAGGTGCTTATGTATCATGAATTTGAGACCAGAAGAGATTAGTTCTGTAATCAAAGAACAGATTAAAAATTATAGTACAAAGTTAGAAGTATCTGACGTAGGTACTGTAATCACAGTTGGTGATGGTATTGCACGTATTCACGGTCTTGAAAAAGCAATGCAAGGTGAACTACTTGAATTTCCTGGCGACGTTTATGGTATGGTATTGAACCTAGAAGAAGATAATGTAGGTGCCGTATTACTAGGTGATAACAAGAATATCAACGAAGGTGATACAGTTAAAACAACAGGTAGAGTAGTAGAAGTTCCTGTTGGTGATGCATTACTAGGTCGTGTTGTTAATGCTCTTGGTCAACCTATCGATGGTAAAGGACCAATTGATACAGATAAATATCGTCAAATTGAAAGAGTTGCATCTGGTGTTATCTCTAGAAAATCCGTAGATACGCCGTTACAAACAGGTATTAAAGCAATCGATGCCATGGTTCCAATTGGACGTGGTCAACGTGAACTTATTATCGGTGACAGACAGACAGGTAAAACTGCTATTGCTCTAGATACAATCATTAACCAAAAGGGACAAGGAGTTAAGTGTATCTATGTAGCAATCGGACAAAAAGCGTCTACTGTTGCGACAATTGTTAAAACATTAGAAGAACATGGTGCAATGGATTACACAACTATAGTTGCATCTACAGCAAGTGAACTTGCACCATTACAATATATTGCTCCATATTCAGGTTGTGCTATGGGTGAAGAATGGATGGAAGCTGGACAAGATGTATTAATCGTATATGACGATTTAAGTAAGCATGCAACTGCTTACCGTACACTTTCCTTACTACTTCGTAGACCACCAGGTCGTGAAGCTTACCCAGGTGATGTTTTCTACCTTCATTCAAGACTACTTGAGAGAGCTGCACGTCTTTCAGATGAACTTGGTGGCGGTTCATTAACAGCATTACCAATCATTGAGACACAAGCTGGTGACGTTTCTGCATATATTCCAACAAACGTAATCTCTATCACTGATGGACAGATTTACTTGGAAACAGAAATGTTCAACGCTGGTTTTAGACCAGCCGTTAACCCAGGTCTTTCAGTATCTCGTGTTGGTGGTTCTGCACAAATCAAGGCAATGAAGAAGATTGCTGGTCCAATCCGTATTGACTTAGCTCAATATCGTGAATTAGCATCCTTTGCACAGTTTGGTTCTGATCTAGATGCAGATACAAAAGAAAAGCTTGCACAAGGTGAAAGAATCAGAGAGATGTTAAAACAACCACAATACAATCCAATGCCAGTAGAATACCAAGTAATTATCATCTATGCTGCTACTAAGAAGTATCTTCTTGATATCGAAGTAAGTAGAATCTTAGAATTTGAAAAAGAATTCTTTGAATTCATTGATACAAAATATCCAGAAGTACCATCAGCAATTAAGGCTGAAAAAGTAATTAGCGATGAGACAGAAAGCATACTTGTTAAAGCTATTGAGGAATTCAAAAAAGAATTTAATCGCGGATAGAGGGGTGACGTTATGGCCTCAATGAGAGAGATCAAGAGACGTAAAGGCAGTATACAAAGCACCCAACAGATAACCAAAGCCATGAAGTTAGTTTCGACTGTAAAACTTCAAAGAGCAAAAGGTAGAGCAGAGAGCTCCAAACCATATTTTGATTATATGTATGATACGGTTAGCTCGATGCTCGCGAAATCTGGTAACATCTCGCATCCATATCTACAAGCAGGAGATTCACCAAAGAAGGCAATTATCGTAATTACCTCAAATCGTGGTCTTGCTGGTGGATACAATTCAAATATTACAAAGTTAATCAAGAATTCTGATATTAAGAAAGAAGACGCTATAATCTATGCAGTAGGAAGAAAAGGAAGAGATTCCTTAGCACGCTACGGCTATGAAATAAAAGCGGATTATTCCGAAGTAATAAATGAACCTATGTACAAGGATGCAGCTGAAATAGGTGCTGCGGTATTAGAAGCGTTCTCAAACAACGAAGTTGGCGAGATTTATCTTGCTTATACTAGATTTAAGAATACGGTTACTCATATCCCTACATTGATTAAATTACTTCCTGTTGACCCAAGTATGGGAAAAAAAGAAGAATCAGAAGCAAACTCTGTAGAGGCTCTTACGTTAATGAACTATGAACCAAGTGCAGAGGAAGCATTGGATATGATTATCCCTAAATATATGAATAGCTTAATCTATGGTGCTTTAGTTGAAGCACTTGCTAGTGAAAACGGTGCAAGAATGCAGGCCATGGATTCTGCGACAAATAATGCGGAAGATATGATTAGCGACCTTTCGTTAAGTTATAACCGCGCAAGACAAAGCTCGATTACGCAAGAATTAACAGAGATTGTTGCGGGAGCTTCTGCAATTAATTAAAAAGGAGTGAAACAAAAGAATGGCAGATAAAAATGTTGGTAAAATCACTCAGATTATCGGTGCGGTACTTGATATAAAGTATAGTGAAGGTAAACTTCCTGAAATATATGATGCAATTGATATCCCTACAGCAGATGGCGGCAAATTAGTTGTAGAAGTAGCACAACATCTTGGTGATGATACAGTTAGGTGTATCGCCATGGGTCCTACAGACGGTTTAGTTCGTGGTATGGATGCCATTGCTACAGGTGCACCAATATCTGTACCAGTTGGTGAAGCAACACTTGGACGTATGTTCAACGTACTTGGTCAACCAATTGATGATAAACCAGTTCCAGATGGCGCTCAGTTTAATCCTATTCATAGAAAAGCGCCTGCATACGAAGAACAATCTACATCTACAGAGATGTTAGAGACTGGTATTAAGGTAGTTGATTTACTTTGTCCATACCTTAAAGGTGGTAAAATCGGTCTATTCGGTGGTGCTGGTGTAGGTAAAACAGTTCTTATTCAAGAGCTTATTACCAATATCGCAACAGAACACGGTGGATACTCTGTATTCACAGGTGTTGGTGAAAGAACAAGAGAAGGTAATGACCTTTATTATGAAATGATGGAATCTGGAGTTCTTAATAAGACAGCCATGGTTTTTGGTCAGATGAATGAACCACCTGGTGCGAGAATGCGTGTTGGTCTTACAGGACTAACAATCGCTGAGAACTTCCGTGATAAAGAAGGAAAAGACGTGTTATTATTTATCGATAACATTTTCCGCTTTACTCAAGCTGGTTCCGAGGTATCTGCGTTACTTGGACGTATGCCAAGTGCCGTTGGTTACCAACCAACTCTTCAAACAGAAATGGGTGCATTACAAGAGCGTATCACATCGACTAAGAATGGTTCTATTACATCTGTTCAAGCTGTATATGTTCCAGCCGATGACTTAACTGATCCAGCTCCAGCAACAACATTCGCCCACCTTGATGCGAAGACAGTACTTTCACGTTCAATCGTAGAGCTTGGTATCTACCCAGCTGTAGATCCACTTGAATCTACTTCAAGAATTCTTGATCCACGTATCGTTGGTGAAGAACACTACAAAGTAGCTCGTGGAGTTCAAGAGATTCTTCAAAAATACAAAGAATTACAAGATATTATTGCTATTCTTGGTATGGATGAATTATCAGAAGAAGAAAAACTTATTGTATCTAGAGCTAGAAAAGTACAAAGATTCCTTTCACAGCCTTTCAATGTTGCAGAACAGTTTACAGGCTTAAAAGGTAAATATGTACCAATCGCTGAAACAATCCAAGGCTTTAAAGAAATTATTGAAGGTAAACATGATGATATACCTGAAAGTCATTTCCTTAATGCAGGTAATATAGATGACGTTCTTGCTCGCGTTAAGTAAGTGAGATCAGTGTGAAGGTGTATTGTCACTGGAAAGTTGAGGTGCTTAAATGGCAGATACAAAAACATTTAATCTACAAATTGTTACACCTGACCGAATCTTCTTTGAAGGCGATGCTGAGATGATTGAACTTAAGACAACAGAAGGTGACATTGGTGTTTATAAAGATCATATTCCTTTAACTGCAATCATTGCACCTGGTGTACTTAAGATTACAAACAATGGAGAGGTAAAGGAAGCTGCGTTACTAAGTGGATTTCTTGAGATTCTTCAGGATAAAGTAATTATATTAGCTGAAACTTGTGAATGGCCAGATGAGATTGATATTAATCGTGCCAATGAAGCAAAGATTCGTGCAGAACGTCGCCTGATGGGAACAGATGCGGGACAAATCAATACGACACGTGCCGAAATGGCATTACGCCGTTCGTTAATTCGTATTGAATTAGCCGAAAAGTCAGGACGCTAGGTAAGTTAAATAGCTACACAACTGTATTAGTTGTGTAGCTATTTTTTTGCTTTATAAAACCCCTTGTGTTTAAATAGATAAATTCTGGAAATAATTAAGACATCACAATATTAATTATTAAAAGAATATGGGGGCGATTTCATGAATCATAATATAGAAAATTCACAAAACTGGATTACTGTAATCCTAGATACTATTAAGAAGATTCCACAGTTACTTAAGAGACAAAGTAAAAAGGTAAAGAGTATTACCTATGTAGTAGCTATCCTTTGGATTGCCGTTTTATCTCAGTTACTTGTTAATCGGTTTTTTACAGATGATAGTAAATTAGTTGATGCATTTACAAAAGCTAACTCGGCAGTTATGAATAGTAATCTATATTTAGTTGCTGATATGGGAACAGATTATATGAGCGAAGAAGATGAGAAGAATCTATTGCAGTATGTGTTTTCGGGGATTGGATTAATGGATGAATGCAAAATTACTCGAGAAGATGATACAGACACAATTTTAACTAAGACAGAAACGGACCAATCTACCACAATTATCAAATTAGTAAGAAATAGTGAAAAGAGTAAAAATGATACGAACGTGGTAAGAAGATACTTGATATTAGATATTACTATTAATCAAGATGTTAACAGTATACTCTCGTATAAGAAAAAAGCAGAAAAGATTGTTTCTAAACTAGAAGCGCTTACATTCGAAAGTCAAGTGACTTTCAAAGGAACGTACGATGGGAAATTAAGTATAGATGAGCGGAATAAAATTACTAATCAGTTTGTTAGAGACTTACAAGCCAGTGTAGTTGTAGAGCAGCGTGGCGATGAATTATATACAATCTATGCATATACAGGACTAATAAGTGATTATGTTAAGTCGGAAGGCAATAAGATTAATGTTAATATTGCATTTACCTATAACGAAAAGACTAATAAAACCAATCTGTATGTAGCAACACCAATTTTAAATCAAGATTACTAGGTAGCACATATCATTTTTTACCTCATATATTAGATAGTGATATAGTAATGAGGAGATAAATCATGAGTAATGATAAATGTAAATGCAGTGAAACATCTAATGAGTACATTGATTTCTTAACCAATAATTATTTGAGTTATGATGATATGTACCGTCAGATGGTTAATGCAAATACTGCCAGCAGAAATCAAAATACTGATGAAATTCAAGATGAAGATGATATGATTGAAGAGATCATAGATAATTTTCTGGAAAATGATATGCAAGAAGAGTCAGAAAACATGGAGAATGAGCAAGAAGAAGATTTTTATGATGAAGCAAGATCAAATGATGATATAGATTTTGAATCACTAATTAATGAATATAAGAATGGTGGTTACGATCCTTATCGTATGCCATTTGGAGTTAGCATGCCAAATTCTTATTATCAAGATGATATGTCAAATTACGTTCGCCCTAATCCTAGAGAAATAGAAGAAGATAGACTAGATGATGATATTGATTACATGAAGAGCATGTATCCAAGAGCCGCAAGACGAATTTTACAGTGTATTGAGGATGAGTGTGATAAGTTAGAGTATACTGGTAGTTGCATGTTTGATGAATATCCAGATTATACGAATATCAGCAGAATAATTATTCGTATTTATGAAAACGTTAAGAATATGAATGTAAATGAAGAAGATAATAAAGATCGCGAGGTAGAGATTAAACATTTTTGTAATGATAGGTATTGCCCATATAACCGTTGTATAGATTGCTGTGAAGATGGTACGCCAAATTGGCTATACCAGATGGTCCAAACGATGTTCTTTCAAGAGATGACTAATCGTAGAAGAAGATATCGTTATCGTAGATGGAGATAAGCTAAACAGTTAAGAGGCTGTTGCAAGTTCTGGTTGTAGTTAAACAAGAGATTGCAACAGCTTTTGTTTGCGAAAAAGTATAAAAATAAGAGTATTTTAAGAATTATATAGTTGTAGAATAGTAGGAAAATAGGTACAATGTAACTTAGGGGAAGGAAATCAAGCACTAACGTAGTTCGTATTTGATTTCACTCACTAAGTTAGCGATAGAACGGAGTTCTAGAGCTTAGGGATTACACAAAGTGTAAGACCGTTGCAAAGTCAAGGAGCTTGACTTTTAGGAGCTATAAGTTAACAAATCTAAAGTAGAACGGGATTCACTTGTCGAGAGGAGAAATAACGATGGATAGCAACATTGTCTCAGTACTTGAAGAGACTTTAAATATAGATTTATTAGATATTATTATTAGTAATCCAATTAATAAAAATGGGGTTACAAAGATTAAGATAAGACCAATCCTTTTGCAAGGGACATTATTGTTTCAAGTAGAACAGTTTGACGGAAAGCAGGTTTTTCATAGTAATGATGAAAAAGACGTTATTATGAAAAAAGCAGAAAGCTGGATAGGCGAGGAATTCAAACAAGTAGAAATAAGAACGAAAGAGAAACAATACATTATTCTAATTAGCAAAAAAGGGAAGGTTACAATCAAGAAAAAACAACAAAAAGTGGTTGGGGTTAAACAAAACCTAACACATAATCGTAAAAAGCAGTATCTATTACAAGAAGGGACAGTAGTTCCTTTCTTAGTAGACCTTGGTGTTATGACTGCAGAAGGTAAAATTGTACATGCCAAATACGATAAATTCAAGCAAATTAATCGTTATCTTGAGTTTATAGAAGATATTATTCCGAGCCTAGAAGCGGTTCTGAAACAAAAGGATGAGTTAACAATTATCGATTTCGGTTGTGGGAAATCGTATTTGACGTTTGCTATGTATTACTATCTACATGAAGTGAAGGGCTATAATATTCATGTAATCGGATTAGATCTAAAGGATGAAGTAATTAATAAATGCAATGATTTAGCAAAGAGATACAATTATGAAAAGTTAGAATTCTTACACGGTGATATCGCAACTTATGAAGGAGTAGATTTTGTAGATATGGTGGTAACCTTACATGCGTGTGATACTGCCACGGATTATGCACTATATAAAGCGGTTACGTGGGGAGCAAAAGTAATCTTATCCGTACCATGTTGCCAGCATGAGGTAAATAAACAGATTCAGTGTGATGTGCTAGAACCTATACTTAAATATGGTTTGATTCAGGAAAGAACAGCAGCATTAATTACGGATTCTATGAGAGCCTCTTTACTTGAGATTCTTGGATACAAGACGCAGATACTGGAATTTATTGATATGGAACATACACCAAAGAATATACTAATACGTGCGGTCAAAACTGGACCAGGCAATAATCAAAAGGAATTATTACAAGAATATATACGTTGTAAAGAATATCTGGATATCGAACCAACATTATATAATTTGTTTAAAGATAACTTATCAATTATGTAACCTAAGATTTTTCTCGGAGATAGAATTTATAGTAGGCGATCTTAAAACACAGATATGTTGTCGACATGGAAAAGAGTTCGCAAATACCTAAATAAATAAAATAGATGGAAGGAATAGTATGTTAAAACACATATACCGATTTTTAGTATTAGTAATAGTATTTGTGGCAGCAATCTTCCTCATGGGGAATAATATTAAGGAAGAAGAAGTTGAAAGCGGTGCAACAACCACAATGGCATCGACCACATTTCCAATAATGTATATTGAGACAGACCGAGGGCTCATGAATCCATTACATGGTTATAGTACCAATATTGATGCTAATATGATACGTGAAACAATTACACTAATAGATAATGACCAATCGGTTACTATTAGTATTGATCAAAAAAAATCAGTTGTTAAGAAGATTAATTACGAAATACGTGATAGCAATGAGTACACATTAATTGAACAAGGTTCTATCAGTGCTCTTACGGAGAAAGATGATAGTAAATTAGCTAAGATTAAAATCAAAGAGATATTAGCAGAGAATAAAGAGTACGCCATGAAGATTACTGCGGTAACTTCAACGGGGGAAAAAATACATTTTTATACAAGGATTAAGAAGATTCTTAATGCGCATTTGAATGAGAAATATGATTTCGTAGAACAGCTACACGAGGCAATTCTGAACAAAGATGAGAATGCGGGAATTGAGAATTATATAGAAACAAATTCTACAATGGATAATTCTAGTTATGCCTATGTGAATATCAATTCTAGTTACGATATGGTTATGTGGGGAAGTTTAAAACCTACTCTTATAACAGATGTAATAACTCGAGTAACAGAGATGAATCAAGATACAGCTTCTTTTGTACTAAAATATAAAGTAGAAGTGGAAACGGATACGGGAGTGGAGCAATATACGGTTTCAGAATTCTTCCGTGTAAAATATACACCAACCAGAATGTATCTACTTTATTATGAAAGAAAAGCAGAAGCAGCCTTTAATCCTGATTACATCAGTACTAAGAAAGGGGAACTTAAGATTGGTGTGTCTAATCTCTATGATTTACCTTTCTTGACGGATGAAGCAGAGACTAAACTTTGTTTTGTACGTAATAAAACATTGTGGTATTACGATATGATAGCTAATTCCATGGTTAAAGTATTCACTTTTGAACAAGAAAAATCAGATTTCATAAGGGATTGCTATGATCAACATGATATTAAGATATTGAATATTGATGCAGATGGTAATATAGATTTTGTTGTATATGGTTATATGAATCGAGGGGAATATGAAGGGCGTACTGCAGTTATCCTATACCGATTCTATTCTGTAGAAAATCGTATAGAGGAACAAGTATATATTCCAATGAATATACCGTATGAAGTTATGAAACAGGATTTAGAGGGATTTAGTTATGTTAATCGTTCAAGTGTATTCTACTTCTCGCTACAGGATCAGATATTTGCATATAATATGATTACCAAGAAGTTAGAAACAATCGTTGAAGATGCAAATCCCGATAATATAATGATTTCACATAAAGGCTCGTATATTGCTTGGACAGATGACAACGAACTTGGTAAAGCAACTAGTATTATCTTACTTGATTTAGAAACAGGAGCTAAGAGTTATATTAAGGCAAAAGAAGGGCAGAGTATTCGCATCTTTGGCAAGATAAATGAAAATCTAATTTTGGGATATGTAAAGGATTCTGATTTATCGACAGATACAGATGGAACAATTCTAGCCCCAGCATATAAAGTCTCTATAGTGAGTAAAGAACAAGAAGAATTAAAAACGTATTCGGTTAAGAAATATTATACTGTAGGTGCAACAGTAAAAGATAACGTTATTGAATTGAAGAGAGTGAAAAAAACTGCAAGTAGTGAAACAAATTATGCTCCAGCTGAATCTGATTTTATTCTCAACAGGTCTGAAACTAATACATCTAAGATTGAAGTAACAACTAGAGTAACGGAAAAGATGTTAACGGAACTATATCTTACAGTTCCAAGCACTATCACATTAACTAAGAAACCAGATATTAAATCTACAGTGAATACAGTAATTAAGGAAGATAAAACATTACGACTTGATATTGACCGTAGCAATAGGGAACGTTATTATGTGTACGCATTAGGTGAGATTCTTGGAGTATATGATAATGCAGGAGAAGCTATCACATTAGCAGATGAGAAAATGGGATCTGTTATTAATCAGAATTTTAAAGTAATTTGGGAACGTGGAAAGAAAACCACAAGGGCAAATATAAGTAGTATAACACCGATTTATTCAAACAGCGGACTAACGAGTATAAAAGCCTGTGCCAAGATGCTTTTAGCAAATTCAGGAGTTAATGTTACAGATAGTCAGATTGGGGATAAAAAACGTTCAATTATGGATATACTAACACAGTATATGAAGAAAGAACCGATCAATCTTACTGGAAGTACACTAGATGAAGTCCTTTACTATGTCAGTGAAGGTAGAGCAGTTATTGCTATGAAGAATAATGGGCAAGCAGTATTAATAACTGGATATGATGAATTCAATATTACCATGATTGATCCTGAACGAGGTAATACATGGAAAGAAGGCTACAAAGATAGCTCTCTAATGTTTGAAAAAGCAGGTAATATCTTTGTTAGCTTTATAGAATAGGAGTTTTGTAAAACTCATTAACAAAAGAAAGGAAAGTGATAATATGGTAGATGAAAGAATTAAAACATTAGCAAAAAACCTTGTAAATTATTCGATGAAAGTTAAAAAAGGAGATAATGTATATATCCACTACGTTGGACCGGCTACGCAGATGTTAGCAAAACAATTAGTGAAAGAAGTATATGCAGTGGGAGGTAATCCATTTCCACATTTCACGGATCCTATAGTGGAGAGAGAGATGCTTCTTAATTGCACAGAAGAGCAATTAAAGGTTATGGCTGAAATAGATGCAGCAGAGATGGCTAAGATGGATTGTTATGTTGGTGTTCGTGGTAGTGATAATGTAACAGAATACTCAGATGTGCCGGCAGAGAAGATGAAACTATATTCTAGCTTATATTCTACTCCAGTACACCATGACATTCGTGTTCCTAAAACACGTTGGGTAGTTCTTCGTTATCCAAACAGCTCTATGGCACAGCTAGCTAATATGAGTACTGAGAAATTCGAAAACTTCTACTTTGATGTATGTAACTTAGATTATTCTAAGATGGGTAAAGCTATGGAGAATTTAGTAGAGTACCTAAACCGTACAGACAAAGTACACATTGTAGGACCTGGTACAGATCTTACATTCTCTATTAAAGATATACCAGCAATTCCATGTGCTGGAGATGCGAATATTCCTGACGGTGAAGTATTTACAGCACCAGTTAAAGATTCAATTAATGGTACGTTACAATACAATGCACCTGCAGTATATCAAGGATTTACCTTTGAGAATATTAAGTTAACTTTCAAAGATGGTAAGATTATTGAAGCAACAGCTAACGATACAGAAAGAATTAATAAAGTATTTGATACAGACGAAGGAGCTCGTTTTGTTGGAGAATTTGCGATTGGTGTTAACCCATATGTATTAACTCCAATGAAGGATACTTTATTTGATGAAAAGATTATGGGATCATTCCACTTCACACCAGGAAACTGCTACGATGATGCACCAAATGGTAATCATTCTTCTATCCATTGGGATCTTGTATGTATTCAAACGCCTGAGTACGGTGGTGGCGAGATTTATTTTGATGATGTTCTTGTTCGTAAAGATGGCAAGTTCGTTGTGAAAGAATTAGAGTGTTTAAACCCAGAGAATCTTAAGTAAAAGAAATGAGGTAAAGTATGAAACGTGTATTTTTAATAGTTTTAGATAGTTTTGGCATTGGGGAAATGCCAGATGCAGCAAATTATGGAGATGCTGGAAGCAACACAGTAAAAGCAGCTTCTACAAGTAAATATTTCCGTATGCCTAATATGAAAAAATTAGGTTTCTTCAACATTGACGGAGTTGAAATTGAAAGACCAGAGGAAGACTGGGCGAAAGAAGAAGTTACACCAGTCGGTGCATATGCAAGATTGACTGAAACTTCAAAAGGTAAGGATACAACAATTGGACATTGGGAAATTGCTGGTATTGTTTCAGAAAGTCCACTTCCAACATTCCCTGATGGATTCCCTAAGGAATTACTTGATGTATTCGAAGAACGTACAGGTAGAAAAGTTATCTGTAATAAACCGTACTCAGGAACAGATGTAATCCGTGATTATGGAGAGGAACATGTGAAAACAGGTGCCTTAATCGTCTATACATCAGCAGATAGCGTATTCCAGATTGCGGCACATGAATCAGTTGTTCCAATTGAGCAATTATATGAATATTGTGAGATAGCCAGAGAAATCTGTGAAGGAAAATATGGCGTAGGCCGTGTTATTGCAAGACCTTTCGAAGGGGAAGCACCTGACTTCAAACGTACTTCAAGACGCCATGACTATTCATTAGTTCCGCCAAATACTACAATGCTTGATCAGTTATTAGACGCTGGCTTAGATGTATTAGCTGTTGGTAAAATAAATGACATCTTCGCAGGAAAAGGTATTGGTGAGATGGTTCGTACTGCTAATAACGCTGAAGGTATTGAACGTACACTTGAATATATGAAACGTGATTTTAATGGTTTATGTTTCACTAATTTAGTAGATTTTGATATGTTGTATGGTCATAGAAATGACGCAGAAGGTTATGCAAAGGCACTTACTTACTTTGATGAGAGATTACCTGAATTATTAGCAGCATTAAAAGAAGATGACATTCTAATGATTACAGCTGACCATGGTTGTGATCCAGTAACCCCTTCTACTGATCATTCACGTGAATATACACCACTAGTTATCTACGGAGATAAGATTAAGAAGAATACGAATCTAGGTACAAGAGATTCATTCGCTGATATTGCAGCAACAATCTTAGATTACTTTAATGTTGATTCTAAAGTATCAGGAAAATCACTTTTATCAGAGATTATATAAGAAGAAGTGAGTATTCTATTAACATTAGGCAAACTTCGCACATAAAGAAGTTCATTTAGAGTGGAGAATTGCTATATTCATAAGAAAAACTATCTGAACACGTCAGCACTTGATTGAGCAACGCGAAATCTTAGTACTGCTACGTGTGAAGCTAAGCGAGAGCGGGTTTTTCGTTGGATAGAGCGGTTAGCTACTCCTCGAAATCTTCAAGTGCGAAGTTTGAGTAACATTAGCAAAAAAGGAAAGTAACTCAGTTTCATTGATAAAATCAATAAAATGTTGTATACTTGAAGTCCAATTTAATTTAATTAGGAGGTACTATTATGGCAACACCACATAATGCAGCAAAACCAGGAGATATAGCAAAGACAGTATTAATGCCAGGAGATCCATTAAGAGCAAAATACATTGCAGATAATTTTTTAGAAGAAGTAACTTGTTTCAATACTGTACGTAATATGTTTGGATATACAGGAACTTATAAAGGTAAAAGAGTATCCGTTATGGGTGGTGGAATGGGTATGCCATCAATCGGTATCTATTCCTATGAATTATATCATTTCTATGATGTAGAAAGTATTATTCGTATCGGTTCAGCAGGTGGTATTGGAGATGATATCAAAGTACGTGACGTTGTTATTGGTATGGGTGCATCAACAGATTCTAATTATGCAGAACAATATAAATTACCAGGAACATATGCACCAATAGCAGATTTCTCACTTCTTCGTAAAGCAGTAGAAACAGCTGAAGAAAAGAACATCAAAGTAGTTGTAGGTAACATCTTATCATCTGACCACTTCTATAATGATTATGAGAAGACTAATGAATTATGGAAAAAGATGAATGTGGCAGCAGTTGAGATGGAAGCAGCAGCTCTATATATGATTGCAGCTAGAGCAAATAAGAAAGCATTATGTATTCTTACTGTATCTGACCATGTATTCACAGGAGAAGCACTTCCAGCAGAAGAAAGACAAACAAGTTTTAGAGAGATGATGGAAATCGCTTTAGAAATCGCTGAATAATTACTGTGTAGGGAGGATATGTATCGATGAATAAGAAGAATATTTTTGAAAAAGTTGACCATACATTGTTAGGGACAACTGCTACATGGGATGATATTAAAACAATTTGTGACGACGCGATGCATTATCAAACAGCAAGCGTTTGTATTCCGCCTTCTTATGTTAAGCAAGCAAAAGAATATATGGGAGACAAGATGGCAGTGTGTACTGTAATTGGTTTTCCTAATGGATATAATACAACAGCTGTTAAAGCATTCGAAACAAAGGATGCAATAGATAATGGAGCAGATGAGATTGATATGGTAATCAATCTTGGTTGGGTTAAAGATAAACGTTTTGATTTAATTGAACAAGAAATTAAAACACTAAAAGAAGTATGTAAAGATAAGATCCTTAAAGTTATTATTGAGACTTGCGTGTTAACAGAAGAAGAAAAGGTTATGATGTGTAAAGTTGTTACTAATTCAGGAGCAGACTACATCAAAACTTCAACCGGCTTCTCTACAGCAGGTGCTACATTTGATGATATTGCGTTGTTTGCTAAGAACATCGGCGAACACGTTAAGATGAAAGCAGCAGGTGGAATTTCATCATTTGATGATGCTGAGAAATTCATTGAACTAGGTGCATCAAGACTTGGAACAAGCCGTATTGTTAAATTAGCAAAGAATGAAACTGGTACAGGATATTAAGATAAGCAGGTAAAGACGAGGGTATTACGAAGGATAGATTATGACTTCTATAATACCCTCTCTTCTATCTGAATCTATAATTAGGTAATCATAGAAAGGGACTTATAATGGATAATAAAGAGCTTATTAGAATGGCGATTGATGGATTGAAATATTCTTATGCGCCATATTCTAACTTCAATGTTTCGGCAGTATTAGTTGCTAAAGACGGTTCCATATTCACCGGTTGCAATATAGAAAATGCAGCCTATACGCCTTCAAATTGTGCAGAACGTACGGCTTTCTTTAAGGCAGTTAGTGAAGGAACCAAAGAGTTTGAAAAGATTGTAATAGTTGCTGGTAAGGGACGTAAAGTGGAGAATATTACAGCACCTTGTGGTGTATGTAGACAGGTAATGATGGAGTTTTGTGATCCTAAAACATTTAATATTATCTTAGCAAAATCGGAAGAAGAGTATAAGGAGTTCACATTGGAAGAGTTGTTACCACTTGGTTTTGGTCCTGGAGATTTAATCGAGAATTAAGATTGAAAACTTGACGTCAATTGCAAAACTATTTGTAATGGAGAAGAGTTTCGCAATTGGCTAAGATATACTTGATTAGAACGGAGATGATAAGTATGAGAATGGTGGATTTAATTACTAAGAAAAAGAAAGGCGAAATCCTTACTGATGAAGAAATCCAATTTATGATAGATGGTTATGTTAAGGAAGAGATTCCAGATTACCAGATGTCAGCGATGCTTATGGCAATTTGTTTTAAAGGCATGACAGATCATGAGATGGCTGTAATGACAGGAGCGATGGCTCATTCAGGCGATATGATTGATCTATCAGCTATTGATGGTATTAAGGTAGATAAGCACAGTACAGGTGGCGTTGGCGATAAAACAACACTTGTAATTGCTCCAATTGTTGCAGCATGTGGTGGTAAAGTAGCTAAGATGTCCGGCAGAGGACTTGGTCATACTGGTGGAACGATTGATAAGATGGAAGCGATACCTGGTATGAAGACTTCTCTTCCACGAGAAGAGTTCTTTGATATTGTTAATAGAATTGGTTTAAGTGTAATTGGACAATCGGGTAATCTTGCTCCTGCAGATAAGAAATTATATGCTCTTCGTGACGTAACAGCTACGGTAGGAAGTATTCCGCTAATAGCTTCTTCTATTATGAGTAAAAAGCTCGCAGCTGGAAGTGATAGTATCCTTCTTGATGTTAAGACTGGTAGTGGTGCTTTCATGAAGACGATTGATGATTCTATCTTACTAGCAAGTAAAATGGTAGCTATCGGTGAACATGAAGGAAGAAAGACAGTTGCATTAATTACTGATATGGATATACCACTAGGAAATGCGATAGGAAATTCTCTAGAGGTAATTGAAGCTGTCCATACATTACAAGGTAAAGGGCCAGAAGACCTTACAAGTGTTTGTATTAAACTTGCTGCAAATATGCTTCACTTAACGGGTAAGGGTGATGTAGAAACTTGTGAAAAGATGGCTAAAGAGGCAATTACATCAGGAAAAGCTTTAGGTAAATTAATAGATATGGTAGAAGCACAAGGTGGCGATTCAAGGGTAATCAAAGACACGAATGCATTTGCCAAAGCTCCATTTTGTTATGAAGTTCGCTCTGATCGTGAAGGGTACATTACACATATGAATACAGAGAAATGTGGTATTGCTTCAGTAGAGTTAGGTGCAGGACGTGCGACGAAAGAAAGCTTACTTGATTATTCTGCAGGTATTATTCTAGATAAGAAAATCGGTGCATTTGTTAAGAAGGGCGAAGTGCTAGCCACATTATATGCATCAGATGAGAAGATGTTTGCAGATGTAGAGAAACTTTTATTAGAAGCTTATACGATTTCGGAAGATAAACCTGTAATCGAGCCCCTAATATTTGCCAGAGTTAGTAAAGAAGGAATTGAAAAGTATTCCTAATCTATGGTATAGTTTATTTGGTGACTGTGAAATGGTTAAAGAAGTTTATACTTAAAAAATACAGTCATCAAATAAACTGAGAGAGAGGAAATCAATATGGCAAAA
The DNA here is from genome assembly GCA_019421365.1 of Lachnospiraceae bacterium. Classification (GTDB taxonomy): domain Bacteria; phylum Bacillota; class Clostridia; order Lachnospirales; family Lachnospiraceae; genus Anaerosporobacter. The sequence goes on along the minus strand of JAHZFJ010000015.1, from coordinate 36,890 downwards.
TTTTGCGGTAAGTGTGGTAAGCCTTTACAAGATGGAGAAACTTGTTCGTGTTCTCTGGGGAGTGAACAAGACCAGGTTATATCCTCAGAAGTAAATGAAGTGAAAGAAGAAACAGTAGAGGTTAATGTACAACCTGTGCAGATAATGGGCTCACAACCTATTCAAGGCGAGCAACAAGCAGGTGTAAGCGGATATATGTATGGACAATCAGTGCAAGGGCAGCCAGTACAAGGACAACCAATGCAGGGACAACCAATGCAGGGACAACCAGTACAAGGACAGCCGGTGCAAGGACAACCAATGCAAGGACAGACAGTACAAGGTCAATCAGATAATCAAACGAATCAATTCAGCCAACAAGCGTCTCAGGCAGCAGCAGTAGCTGGTAAGTATGCGAAGAATATATGGCAGATTCTATTGGATATATGGAAAGCACCAGCTGATAATTTGAAGAACTTTGTTAATGATAGTAATTTTATTAATGCACTTATACTAATTGGTGCAGAAGCTGTGTTAATGATAATTTTCTCAAGCCTTATATTAAAGAAACTTTACTCCATGATTATGAGCATATTTGGTGGAATGTCTTATTATTTTCAAGGGGAAATAAAAGTTCCTTATCTAAGCACAATTTTTAGTACTTTAATAGGAACAGCATTAGGAGCATGTATATTTGCTGGTGTAACAATGCTTATTGTAAAGCAAATTGGTAAAGCAAATAAGAATTTTAAAGAAGCAATATGTATAGCAGCAACAAAGAGTGCCGCATTTTTACCTTTTATAGTAGTTGCTATTATTACGTCTTTATTCAGTCTACCGCTTTCAGTTGTTGCTATAGTATTAGGTGGAATCTTAGGCTATTATTATGTACATACTGCGTTAGATGATGGCTCGATCCAAGACGAGAATAAACGTGTATATATATCTTTCTTAATATTTGCAATCTATATTATTATATCATTAATTTTAATGTATCTTTATAACAAGCTTTAATAATACAAGTATATACAGAAGCACTCCTTGGAGAATACAAAATTGATAAAACAAGGAGTGCATGTAAAAAAATGATAGAATTATGTTAGTTAGATTTGAGAATACTATTATATAGAAAAACTTGACTGAGAGGAAGACTATTACTAGACATTTTGCCTAGTTGACTATATATGAAAATTAATTGGAAGTATCACGCTAGTTGACACCAAAGAGGGTGAATAAGATTAAGATTTGCAATATGCAGAGGAGGAATTATGAAACTATTATCAGTAGCAATACCAAGCTATAATTCGGAAGAATACCTAGGCAGAGCTGTTGAAACCTTATTAACTGGTGGAGAAGAAGTTGAAATCATTATTGTAAATGATGGATCAAAGGATGGAACCGGTAAAATAGCAAATGCATATCAAGAAAAGTATCCTACCATTATTAGAGCAATCCACCAGGAGAATGGGGGACACGGGGAAGCTGTCAATACGGGTCTTAAGAATGCAACAGGATTGTATTTTAAAGTAGTTGATAGTGATGATTGGGTGAATGAGGAGTCATTAAAGAAAGTTCTGAATCTACTTAGAAAGATGCGTGATGAAAATAAAGAGTTAGATTTATTAATTGCTAATTATGTATATGAGAACGCATATCTAAATAAGCAAAAGGTAATTGATTATAAGAGTGCAATGCCAGTAGATACTATATTTGGTTGGGATGATTTGAAGCATTTTAAACAAAGTCAAAATATCTTAATGCATTCTGTTTTCTATCGTACGAAGTTATTACGTGATTGTGAATTACAATTACCAAAGCATACTTTTTATGTGGATAATATATTTGTATATCAACCACTACCTTATGTGAATACGATTTACTATATGGATGAGGATTTCTATCGTTATTATATAGGTCGAGAAGATCAATCTGTTAACGAGAAAGTAATGATGAGTAGAATTGATCAACAGATAAGAGTTACCAAGTTAATGATTGATTCAACAGATATATATGATATTAAGAGCAAAAAACTTCAAAATTACATGCTGAAATACTTAACTGTAATGATGATGATATCTTCTGTGTATCTTGTTAAGATTGGGACGAAAGAAAGTTTGAATGAGAAGAAAAAATTATGGGAGTATCTTAAAACAACGAAACCAGCGATGTATATTAAGATACGTCATAGTGTACTAGGACATAGTATGCATCTTCCAGGAGCAACTGGACATGCAATTATAAAGATGGGATATCGCATATCTCAAAAGATAATTGGATTCAATTGATTAAAAAAGGTATACAACAACTATGGGAGTTTTAAAAACTTTCAGTTTGTTGTATACCTTTTTTAGTTATATAAAAACTTTACAAGAATGTAAAGCATACACATTAATGTTTAGGATTCCACAGCTATATTGTTATGACGGAATGCAACCTGTAAGGCCCGCATTGTTATAAACAATAGGAATACATTAATTACAAGCATAATTGATGACTTAGGAAGTCTGCTCAGGAATAATGCATTATATGGTGTACCGTATAAAATAGATAGGTTAAACGTATTTAATAATATTGAGATTGCAAATTCACAGATGCTTGCTGCGATAGCTCTAGGAATTGTTACTTTGCATTTGTAAAAAACAATACCGAATAAAAAGCCCATTAGCGCATACGTAATGGTAAAGCCAAAGAAGAAAGAGCTTCCTTTTCCACCAGTTATGAGCATTTTCACAACATCGCCTAAAGCACCAACGCTAAGGCCCATGACTGGCCCACCAAGCATGCTCGCCGCAGCGATAATTATAAAACCAAGACGAATCTCAATTGATTGTGTAATTGGAATATCAAAGAAAGATACGACAATATACATGGCGACCATGAGAGCACAGAATACAAGATTACGTAATTTGCTCATGCTTGTAATCTGCTTCTTAAGATTTAATGCCTCTTTACTTATAAAAAGCATAATAAAAACACCTCCATAATGTAGTTGGTAGCAACGTATGATACCAAAAAAACCAAGGTAGACTGCTACGTTACTACGTGTTAACAAGGTATACCTGGCTACAATATGAGATGTCTCACTCAACTGCAGCAACGGGATGCGAACAATATACCGCAAGCCTAAGCTTTTCGTTCTAGTGACAACTCCCCGTTCACTAGACACTTAACGCATATTATTCTACTTTGCTTTGTTAGCAGATACATTATATAATTGAATGGCTAGGTATGTCAAGAAGTGTGCTATACGTATATGATATGACTAGTTATCATAATTAGGAATAGAAATAAAAGAGGCCATCTGCAATTACTTGAAAATGGCCTTAGATTTATATTTAGATTTATGCTTCTGTACGAGATTCAGATAAAGCTTGTTGTTTATTAAATATCTTCGAATAATTTGGTACGTATACGATAAAATACATAATTACGCATAGAATCAGAGCTGCAATCCCATCGAAAACTGAATGTTGCTTTAAGAATACAGTGGCTAAACAAATTAATACACAAAGAACAAAGGAAGAACGTCTAACCCAATGTTTGTTTTTCAATTTAGCAGAATGCATAATTGCTATGTGTATCCCAATGGAATTAAACACGTGTATACTCGGACAGACATTCGTAGAGGTATCCGTTGAGTATAGAGTCTTCACCATATCTACAAGGAAGTTGTCTCTTGCAAATGTAGTTGGTCTTAGGTCTTGACCATTAGGCCAAATTGTGTAGATGATTAGACAAATTGTCATACCGATAAAGAGAAATGCACAACATCTGTAATAGTCCTCCTTAGAAGTAAAGAGGAAGTAAGCAACCACACCGGCTACATATATAAACCAAAGGAAATAAGGGATGATAAACAATTCATTAAATGGAATAAAATCATCTAATCGAATGTGTACCGAAGTATAGTTAGTAGTTACGGTTCTCTCTAAATAGTAGAACCAAGGAAAATAAATAAACATATAAAGTATTACCCAAGCATGTTTATATTTCTTTAGAAATTCTGTTATAACATTACCCTTAAGGGGGGAATGGGAATGCTTGTTCTGGCTTATCTTACTCAACGGTATGCCACCTTTCTATAAGTAATCATAACGGTTAGTTACTGCCTAATAAACTAATGCACTAGGTGATTATAGCATAAGATAGATAGGGGTGCAATGGATACAAATGTGAAAAAAACTTAAGATTTCTTAATTTTTAGGAAAGTAAAGAATCTAAAAGACAAAACATAGAAGATTTGATAATATAAGAAATATCAATTATAATGTAACTTATCGGAAGAAAATTTACCCGATAAGTTAACTCTAGAACGAAGTCCTAGAGCTAGTCTTATACGAAGTTTAAAACCGTAACAAAGTAAAAGGAAATTACGAAGAAAGAGAGGTATCCTGTTATGAAGGTGGCGGTTCTAAGTGACATACACAGTAACCATTTGGCGTTAGAGGCCTGTCTTCGTTATATAGAGAAACAAGGAATTAAAAAACTAATATTATTGGGGGATTATGTAAGTGATTGCCCTAATCCACAGATAACCTTAAAACTATTAAGAAAAATTAGAGAAACCTATGAAGTTTGGTGTATAAGAGGAAATCGAGAAGAATATTTTATCAAGCACGATGAAGGATATCCAGATGGTTGGGTCTATGAAGCCAATACTGGAAATCTATTATATACATATGATCATCTCCAAAGTGAAGATATTAGATGGTTTGAAAGTTTGTCCAATACGGATATTGTAGAGATAGAGGGGACAGAGCCGATTATACTTGCTCATGGTTCCCTTAAGAACTCGCGAGAACTTTTGTATGAACATGATGAAAATACAAAAGCAGTATTAGAAAGTATAGCATACAAATACATGTTATGTGGGCATACCCACAAACAGTTTTCTTATGAATACAAGGGTAAGGTTATTATGAATCCAGGGTCGGTTGGTGTACCGATTGGGTGCAAGAAAAGCGCTCATATGGCTATAATGGAATGGGCAAACCATAAGTGGGAGTTTGAATTCCAAACGATACCATATGATTATCAGCAGTTAGTTAATGAATTTGAAGAGAGTGAAATGAAGGAGAAGGCATACTTATGGATGCGTTGTATCTTGCGTTCAATAGAAGATGGTGTGAATTACGCTCCGACATGTGTAAAGAAAGCATATGATATTGCTGCTAAGGAGATGAAAGAGGTGGACTGGAACCATATACCGCCTCGTTATTGGAACGAGGCGGCAAAAGAATTGGGAATAATCTAGATAAAAGTTGCGATTATTACAGTAACGATACCGGATACACCAATTGCTATACCGCTCATGGCACCTTCTATTTCGCCAATCTCGATGGCTTTTGAAGTACCTGCAGCATGGCTACATGTGCCGATTGCAATACCTGCGGCTACCTTATTATCAATACGAAAAATCTTCATTAAAACTGGGCATAATATAGAACCAAGGATACCTGTTACAACAACTGCAGCAACAGTAATAGATGTAATACCAGATAAAGAAGAGCTTACTTCCATGGCTATTGGAGTTGTAACAGATTTAGGTATCATAGATGCGGTAATTGAAGATTCGATATCGAATGCCTTACATAGTAAATACGTACTCCCCATTGAAGTTATACTGCCAACAAGACAGCCAATTGCGATAGGAATAAAATGCTTTTTAAGTAATATGATTTGTTTATAAATTGAGTAAGCAAGTACAGTAGTGGCTGGTGCAAGAAACATAGAGATCACATCTCCACCTGCATTGTAAGATTCAAGAGGGATATCAAAGATAGTTAAGAATGCTATAATTAATACAGTTGTTATTAACAGTGGGTTTAGTATTGCAAGATTTGTTTTATCGCTTAGATATTTACAAAAGATGTAGAGACCAAAACTTAATGTTAGACCAAAAAAAGGACTATTTAGAAATTCGTTCATCGTTTTTTTCTCCTTTGTTCATAATTTTCATTACAGCTGTAATCGTATACGCCGTCACTATAAATGTAATAATAGTAGTGAATATACATATTATGATAAGAATCAAAATCTTACCTTTTAGAAAAGAATATTGTTCTATAATTGCTACGCCGGCGGGTACAAACAAGAATGCCATGATTCCCAGTAATAATTCAGATGTTTCTTTAATCATGTCGGGTTTAATAACCTTAGTTATCATTAAGATTAGAAGTAGTATCATACTGATTAAGCTTGATGGAAAAGTAAAGGGAAGTATGGAGGAGATACCGATTCCTGCCAAACAAAGCCCAAAGATAATAAAGATTTGTTTTAATAATTTCATTTGAAAGTCTCCTATTTATAGTGGCGTTGTTAATAGTATATGTAGATATTTTTTCTATTGCATCCTATCACAGTTACGGATGGACGTCAATTGTGAAGATGACTAATATAGGCGGCATTTTTAATAAAAAATATACGTGTTTTATATTGCAATATCTTTGACAGTTTAAAGAGGAATATGGTAACTTTAACAAAGAGAAAAAAATCTTTTAACATTGGACTATAATAATAAAGAGAAAGGATTGGCAAGAATGAAGATACTAAAATCTACACCTAGAGAAGATGGATTTCATATGCCCGCAGAATATGATAGACATAAGGGGTGCTATATGATTTGGCCAGAGAGAGCTGACTCGTGGCAATACGGAGGAATTGAAGCAAAAAAAGAATTTGCTAAAGTAGCAAGCGCCATTCAAAGATCAGAACAAGTTACCATGCTTGTTAGTGAAATGGAGTATGATACTGCTAGACGTATGTTACCAGATGAAGTACGTGTTGTAGAGATGTCGACTAATGATGCGTGGGCTAGAGATTGTGGACCTACTTTCGTTGTGAATGATAAAGGTGAAATTAGGGGAGTGGATTGGTGCTTCAATGCCTGGGGAGGACTTGAAGATGGTCTATATTTCCCTTGGGATAAAGATAATAAGGTTGCCAGAAAGATATGTGACTTGGAACAAAGGGATGTGTATAATGCAAGACATTTTGTATTAGAAGGTGGAGCAATCCATGTAGATGGGGAAGGAACAGCCATGGTTACGGAAGCGTGTTTATTGAGCCAAGGCCGTAATCCAAAGATGACAAAGATGGAAATCGAAGATACGTTAAAAGAATATCTTAATGTAGACAAGGTTATCTGGTTAAAGAATGGAATCTACCTTGATGAGACCAATGAACATGTAGATAATATTTGTGCTTTTGTTAGGCCTAGTGAGGTTGTCCTTGCATGGACGGATGACGTGAAGGACCCTCAGTATGCTATGTCTAAAAGTTGTTATGACATATTAAGTGAAGAAGTTGATGCCCAAGGGCGCAAATTAACGATACATAAGTTACCACTACCGGCTCCAATTCATATGACCAAAAAGGATTGCGAAGGGATTGCGTGGTGTAATGATGAACCAACAAGAGAAGAGGGAGAACGCCTAGCAGCGTCTTATGTAAACTTCTATATTGCTAATACATGTGTTGTTATGCCGGGGTTTGATGATCCAATGGATGTGAAAGCAAAAGAAATTATTGAAAGGCTATTCCCTGAGCGAGAAGTAATTCAATTACCTACTAGAAATATTCTTATAGGCGGTGGGAATATTCACTGCATTACACAACAAGTTCCGTTGGGGAGGTAGTCGGTTTCGAAACTCGGTAAGTTTTTAAAATACTTTCCACCTTGCTACTATACACAAAACACGCTGCATACCTAAGTACTTCTAAGCATGTGGTAAAGCTATTCATAATATACGGACGTGCCTTCAACGCGACATCCTGTCGTGTTCAGGCTGACTCGGCTTCCTTGCCTCGTCGTCCTATGTATCTTACACATACAAAGAAGTACAATAGGTACTACGCTATTGTTTTTTTGTATAGTACCAAAGTGGAAAGTATAAGTAACATTTTGTATGAGTTTCGAAACCGACTAATTCATCACGGAAGTAAGAATGGGGAAAGGAAGATTTAGTATGAGAAAAGTTAAAGTAGCAGCGACACAGATGGCATGCACTTGGGATAGAGAAGAGACATTGCATAAGGCAGAATGGCTTGTAAGACAGGCAGCTAAGCAGGGAGCGAACATTATCTTGTTGCAAGAGTTGTTTGAGATGCCTTATTTTTGCCAGAAGGAAGTTTATGAATATTATCGTTTAGCAACATCACTTGAGGAGAATCCAGCGGTTAATCATTTTAAGAGTATTGCAAAGGAGCTAAGTGTTGTTATACCAGTTAGTTTCTATGAAGCAGCAGGAAATACTACTTTTAACACCGTGGCAATGATTGATGCAGATGGAAGGGTCCTTGGAACATATCGAAAAACTCATATTCCGTGTGGGGAATGCTATGAGGAGAAATTCTATTTCTCACCTGGGGATACAGGATTCAAGGTATGGGATACGAAATATGGTAAAGTTGGAGTAGGAATCTGTTGGGATCAGTGGTTCCCTGAAACAGCTAGATGTATGGCTCTTATGGGGGCGGAGATATTGTTATACCCAACTGCAATTGGTTCAGAGCCTGTTATGACAGTTGATAGTATGGAACATTGGAGACGTTGTATGCAAGGACATGCAGCGGCAAACATTATGCCTGTTGTAGCTTCCAACCGAATTGGGGTAGAGACAGAAGGGGATAGTAGCATGAAGTTTTATGGCTCCTCTTTTATTGCAGATGAGACAGGAGCTATAGTTGTAAGTGCTGACCGGGAATCGGAAGGTGTACTTGTAGCCGAGTTTGATCTGGATGAAATCTGGGATTTACGAATTGGTTGGGGAGTATTCCGTGATAGAAGACCAGAGATGTATGAGGCTATGTATCATCTTGATTCAAGAAGATAAATATAAACATATCTAGATAATTAATTAATTAATTAATTAATTACAAACATATTTGACAGTAAGGATTGTTGTAAAACTACCATTTAATGTAGTTTTATTACAATCCTTTTTTTATGAAAATATTAACTTACATTTTTATTTCATGAAATCTTTAGAAATTCTTATGATTTCTATGTCGTTTAGATTTAGAAATAATCTGTAGGATGATGGGAGAATGAGAGAGAAGGAGTAAGGTCAATTACTATGGATATAACGACATTAACAGAGTTTTTTAATTCGTATGGAGTACTTATTATATTTTTAATTGTTTTTTGTGAATATTTGAATTTGCCTGGATTCCCGGCAGGTTTGGTTATGCCTCTAGCTGGTATATGGGCCTCTAAGGGAGAAGTTGGAATTGTAACAACTATGGTTATTAGTTTGCTCGCGGGTTTATGTGGAAGTTGGATGCTATATTTTTTTGGAAGATTTGGTGGGAATGTACTTCTACCAAAATACTATAAAAGATTCCCGAAGCAAGAGATTAAGATTAAGAAATTAATTGAGAAGATTGAGGCTAAAGGGAATTTATATATATTTCTTAGTAAATTACTTCCCGTTGTGAGAACATTAATATCTTTTCCAGCAGGAATTATTAAGATGAACTTTTTACATTTTACCATTTATTCAGGTCTTGGAATTCTTATTTGGAATGGATTGTTTATTGGAGCTGGATACTTTCTAGGTGAAAAGGTGATTGGGGTATTAAGTTAATAATGAGGGGGAAGAAAAAGTATGAAGATAGCCATTTTTACAAACAATTATGCACCATTTGTTGGAGGAGTGCCGATATCGATTGAACGTCTTGCTAAGGGGCTAAGAATGATTGGTCACCAAGTTACAATTTTTGCTCCAGACTATGAAAGTCATATGGAGGGCAAGCAAGATTCAGCGGAAAAAGATATCGTAAGATATAAATCACTAAAGAAAACCATTGGTGATGGGATGATTGTTGGTAATTGCTTAGATCCGATTATAGAGAAAGAATTTCGGGAAGGCGATTTTGATGTGATTCATGTACATCATCCATTTTTAATTGGATATACTGCAATTTATCTCGGACATAAGTACAAAGTGCCAGTCGTATATACCTACCATACCAGATATGAACAATATCTTCACCATATCAAGAGTTATAGTAAATTAGTAGATAAGTATGAAGAAGAGAACCATCGTTTACTAAAAACAGTAGAGGGGAAACTGATCCACCTTGGAAGGGATAAGTTTGTACCATTCCATAATCGTGTGTTTATGAATCACTGTGATCGTATTATTGTACCTACTAACAATATGAAAGAGTTTTTGGTATCACAACAGGTTAAGAGTAAGATGAATGTTCTACCAACAGGACTTGGTGAAGAGGCATATCAAAATAATGATGAATTATCTGGAAGAATACGAAAACAGTATATAGGTAATAAGAAGTATTTGCTTTGTACAGTATCAAGATTAGAGAAAGAAAAGAATATAGAATTCATAATTAGAGGAATGTTTGAGTTAAAGAAAAGAATCGGAGGCATATTCCGTTTGCTGATAATAGGGGATGGTACACAAAGAGAAAAGCTTGAAGAAATGGTCTGGGAATTAGACTTAGAAGATGAAATTAGTTTTTTAGGAACATTGCAGCAAGATGAGATAACAAACTATTACAGAGCTTGTAATACATTCGTATTTGCTTCTAAGTCGGAAACACAGGGAATTGTTTTATTAGAAGCTATGGCAGCCAGTTTACCTGTGGTGGCGATTAAGGCAAGTGGTGTAGAAGACATAGTTTCCAATGGTGAAAATGGTTTTATGACAGAAGAGTCAGTGGATGAATGGGTAGCAAAGATTAGTTTGATATTAATAAATCAACAACTTAGAGATAGTTTATGTTGCCGTGCAAGTGTAACAGCAGGTGATTATAGTATGATTCAAATAGCTAATCAAGCGGCCGCGTATTACAATGATATGATTGTGAATAAGGAGGTTACAAGTGAAGTTGGTAATAAGATTAAGAGAAATACAAGAAAAAAGTCTCGCCATTCTATCCTATATATATCTAGAACTAGTAGCCAGAACGTGCACTATTAGACTTGATGGAGAAGAGAACATGGTTGGCAACAAAATAGCGGGATATTGGCATGGAGACAGCTATTCGAGTCAATTACTTATGCGTCATATGGGAAGAAGATGTAATAAAGTTACAGTACTTATAACAGCTGATCGTCGTGGGGACTATATTGAACGGATGCTAGCTAGATATAACGGGAATGTGTTAAGAGCACATGATGGTTTTGGTATGAGGGAGGCATATAGAGATATTATTGCACATGTAAAGGATGAGGAAGGTATGTTTGCGACTTCATTAGATGGTCCTCTAGGTCCTTATCATGAACCTAAGAAGTTGGTATTCTTTCTTGCGGAACAAGCGAGAAAGGAGATGGTATTTCTACAGTTTTATTATAGTCATTGTATAACTATAAAAAAACGATGGGACCAGTACAAGATACCTCTTCCGTTTACGAAGATAACAATCAAGGCAAATGATTTAGGTATTATTTCGAAGAATGAGTTAAAAGATTTTAAAAGTCTTATAAGAAAATTGTAAAAGGAATCTTAAAGAGCAGTTATGTTGTCGATACCAGTACCTAAATAAAAGGGGAGACCATTGAAATTATTAACTGTCTCCCCTTTTACTTTTTAAATTATTTCTTAAGATAGTTGTCCATCCACTTTGTGATTTCCTTTAATCGACGTTCTCTATGAAGTGGCTTTCCAGAACGACTTAGTTCATGGTTTTCACCTTTGAAGTAACAAAGCCTTGCATCAATACCACGATCCATGAGAGCGGTATACATCTGCATTCCTTCTGACATTGGACAACGATAGTCTTCATTAGAGTGAATGAATAGCGTCGGTGTAGTTACTTGATTTGCATAACGAAGAGGGGAGTGCCACCATAATTTCTCTTGTGATTCATAGATGTTAGAGGCATTCTGATCTTCAGCAAAATAGTATCCAATATCAGATGTTCCGTAGAAGGAAATCCAGTTTGAAATCGAACGTTGAGAAGCGGCACACGCAAAGCGATTCGTATGTCCGATAATCCAGTTCGTCATAAATCCACCATAAGAACCACCAGTAACGCCAATACGATTTGTATTAATCTGAGGATATTTTTCTAATACAGCATCCGTGAAATCCATGATATTTTGATAATCAACGGTACCGTATTTACCTCGGATATCTGCGAAATCACGCCCACGGCCATCGGAACCTTTTGGATTGCAAAAGAATACAAAGTATCCTTGGTTTGCCCAGTATTGCATCTCATGATAGAAAACTTCCCCATATACAGTCTTTGGACCACCGTGTATATCAAGAATTCCCGGATATGTTTTTGAAGGATCATATCCATAAGGACGAAGAACAAAGCCGTCTATGTCAAGGTCGCCAGAGGTGATGGTGATTTTCTCTGGTGTTGCAACGTACACATCGGACAAAATGTCAGTATTAAAATTACTAACTTGCGTAAAAGCTTCACCAGTTAAGTTGCAAGTGTAGCATTCTTGTAATTTGTTATCATACATACCTATGCAAGTGATTGTATCGTTTGCAATTGTGAGACCATCTACAGAACCTTCTTTAGTAAGAATAGGTGTAATCACACCTTCCTTAGTAAGAGAATAGATGTGTGAAGCATTTCTTCTAGTGGTTACGAAGTAGAGTACATTATTATACATCTTCATGGAGGAGGAACCACCGTAGCGGCAGTCGCTTCCAACAGAAGAATGTGTACTTTCTTCATTCTCTGCCAAAAAAGTCATCTCTAAAGTCTGTTTATTAATTAGATAGAAATCTGTATTCTCATTGATGCCATAACGGTCACCTTTAGAAGCGAAGAGTACAATGCTATCATCGAATGCTTCTATGTGATTAATAAAATATTCTTTTCCATTATATAAAGGTGTAGTCTCTTTGGCTGTTATATTATAACGGTAGAGGGCATCATATGCTTCACGTTTCTTAGTATAGTCAGAACCAACATAATAAATGATATCATCTTCTATAATTGCCATGGATACGTCAAAATCAGGTGAGGTTATTGCTTTGCATTTATTTGTCTCAGCATTATATATGAACAGTCTAGTACGGGTTTTGTTAATAAATCCGCCTCCGTTAAACCAGAATGGAAGCTCATCTAATACTTCATAATCAGCTTCTTTTTCTCTTGCCTTAGCTACAGCCTCTTTATCCTCTTTACTCATGCGGTAGTAATCAGGATATGTACAATCAATAGAACCAGTCACAAGATATAAGTCTTTTTTTATTAATTGTAGTTTCTGAGCTGAAAATGGTAATTCAAAGGCTTTTCTAGCCTCTCCACCGTGAATATTGATTTCATATATAGGTGTGAACTCTTCCTTAGCAGCAACACGTTTCTTGTCTGCTTCGCTTCTTACAGAAGGAAATAGGATAGTCTCCTCATCTTTCCAGATAAAAGAACGTTCTTTATCCATAGTTGTTAATTGATAGAAGTCACCTTGTTCTTTTACCCAGATGTTACTGTTATAACTATTTTCTTCTTTATTGCAGTTAGAGACCGTCATAGCAGTAGCTTTACCGTTTGGTGAATAGGTGATTCCAGATAGAAATTGGTATTTGAAAAAATCATTTCTTTGTATTTGCTTCATAATATATTGTCCTTTCTTATAGAGTTTAGTCAGTTGTAATACTGACAAGGTTCTATGAAGTTTAGTCAGTTTATAAGTATGAGTTTATTATAATGTAAAGCCTATAAAATAACCATGAGGGATATTACAATGTTTTTGTGTATTCTTATAAAGTATGTATTTTTTAAGTCGGAAAGAGGCAGGAGGGAAGATGAAATTAGAGTTGATATTATAGTTTTAGGTTATATAACTAGTAAGAAAATTAGACAATAAAATAATAATTTCTTCAATTGTAATTTAAACAAAAACATGGTAAGCTAATGAAAGCTACTAATAACGTGAAGAATATAACAATTTAAATATATAAGAAACATGTTGTTTAGAGCAATCATATAAGAAAGGTTGTGATGTTAGGGTTGGAAAAAAAGCTGACACTGTATGGCTTTAACAACCTCACAAAAACACTTAGCTTCAACATCTATGATGTTTGCTATGCAAAAAGTGAGCGAGAGCAAAAAGATTATATTAGATATATTGACGAGCAATATAACTCGGACAGATTAACGAAGATATTATGCGATGTAACCGATATGATTGGTGCACATATTCTTAATATCTCCAAGCAGGATTATGAACCACAGGGAGCGAGTGTAAATATACTTATTGCTGAAGATTCACTTGCAACTGAGAATATTGACGAATCCTGCAATTTGGGCAAATATGTTACAGAAAAACGAGACATGGTACATGCTCATCTTGACAAGAGTCATGTGACAGTACATACATTTCCTGAATATCATCCGGATAATGCAATTTCCACTTTTCGTGTAGATATTGATGTATCTACGTGTGGCGAAGTATCGCCGCTAAACGCTTTAGATTACCTGATTTCAAGCTTTGACTCGGATATTATAACTATTGATTACCGAGTACGTGGTTTTACGCGCGATGTTGAAGGTAAAAAGTTTTTTATTGACCATGATATTACCTCAATACAAAATTACATTGATGAGAAGACGCTTACGCGTTATGATGCCATCGATGTAAATGTATATCAGTCAAATATTTTTCATACCAAGATGCTAATAAAAGAGATTGAATTACAAAATTATCTATTCAATCAAGATGCTTATGAACTTCCACCAAAACAAAGACTTGCCATATCGGACAGTCTTCGTAAGGAGATGATTGAGATTTTTAGCGGTATGAATATCTATTAGGAGGACATCATGGCAGGACTATCACAAGAACGTATGCCTTTATATGAGGCTTTAAAACAACATGATTCCAAACGAATTGCCCATTTTGACGTGCCAGGACATAAGGGAGGACGAGGAAACAAGGAGTTAAAACATTTCCTTGGAGAGAATTGTCTTCGTCTTGATGTTAATTCAATGAAACCTCTTGATAATCTGTGCCATCCGGTATCGGTTATAAAGGAGGCACAGGATTTAGCAGCGGAGGCATTTGGTGCAGATGAGGCATTCTTTATCGTGAACGGAACAACGGCTGCAGTACAAGCGATGGTTATGTCCACTTGTAAGGCAGGCGATAAGATTATTATGCCTAGGAACGTACATCGAAGTGCAATTAACGCATTAGTTGTATGTGGAGCATTACCAATCTACATTAATCCGGGTATTAACAAGGAACTTGGAATACCTCTTGGTATGTCTGTGAAAGATGTAGAAGAGGCTATTAAGAATAACCCAGAGGCGAAAGCAATTCTAGTTAACAACCCAACATATTATGGTATCTGCTCTGACCTGCAACGGATTGTTGCTTTAGCTCATGCGAATAATATGCTTGTATTAGTTGATGAGGCCCATGGGACACATTTTTACTTTGGTGAAGACATGCCAGTTTCGGCTATGGCAGCAGGTGCTGACATGGCTGCTGTTAGTATGCATAAAACGGGTGGTTCTCTTACGCAGAGCTCTATTTTATTATGCAACAAAAGCATGAATGCAGATTATGTAAGACAAGTTATTAACCTTACCCAGACAACAAGTGGTTCATATCTTTTGATGTCTTCTCTTGATATAGCAAGGAAGAACCTTAGTATGAATGGTAAGGAGATGTTTCATAAGACCGTAGAGTTTGCACAATATGCAAGAGAAGAGATTAATAAATTAGGCGGTTATTACGCATTTTCCGAGGAGCTTATTGATAAGGATGCGGTTTACGCTTTTGATAAAACTAAATTATCCATTCATACAAGAGCAATTGGACTTGCTGGAATTGAAGTGTATGATTTACTTCGTGATGAATATGATATTCAAATTGAATTTGGAGACATTGGAAACATCTTAGCAATTGTTTCTGCAGGTGATCGTAATCTAGAGATTGAACGATTGATTTCTGCTTTGTCTGAGATTAAGCGTCTGTATGAAAAGGATAAAACAGGTCTGTTTGACCATGAATATATTAACCCAGATATCGTTATGGCACCACAACAAGCATTCTATGGAGAGAAACATTCTGTCCCAATTATAGAGAGTGCTGGCGAAATATGTGGAGAGTTCGTAATGTGCTATCCACCAGGAATTCCAATCTTAGCACCAGGAGAGAGAATCACAGATGATATTGTGAACTATATTCTGTATGCGAAGGAAAAAGGTTGTTTTATGACGGGTACACAAGATATGAAAATTGAGAATATTAACGTAGTTACAGAAAGTTAGAAACTGATAATTAGGTAGATGGTTCCAACTTGAACAGTCGACCTATAGTAATTGCGAGTTCTCAATATCCTCAAGAATTTTGCAATTACTAGTTGTGAATAAGAGGAAGGAATGAAGTCTGTGGAATTATGGTTTACAGAGGAACATACAAAGAATGTTCGATTCTCCATTAAGGTAGATAAGCAGCTTGTTAGTAGACAAGGGGACTTTCAAAGAATCGATGTACTCGAAACAAAGGAATTTGGTAAAGTACTAACATTAGATGGTTTTCTTATGGTTACGGAGAAAGATGAATTCATCTATCATGAGATGATTACACATGTGCCAATGGCAGTAAACCCAGATATTAAGAAGGTCTTAGTGATTGGTGCAGGAGATGGTGGAACTATACGTGAGTTAACTAGATATGAGACTATAGAGCATATTGATATGGTTGAGATTGATAGGGAAGTCGTTATGGTTTGTAAGGAATATCTACCACAAACCGCGTGCAAATTAGAGGATGAGAGAGTTCATATTCATTATGAAGATGGTTTGAAGTTCGTTAGGAAGCCAGTGAATGAATATGACTTAATTATCGTGGACTCTACAGATCCTTTTGGACCAGGGGAAGGACTCTTTACAAAAGAGTTCTATGGTAACTGTTTTAAGGCATTAACAGAGCATGGAATTTTAATCAACCAACATGAAAGTCCTTATTATGTGAATGATTTAAAGGCAATGCAACGCGCACACAAGCATATTAAGTCCGTATTTCCTATAAGTACGGTTTATCAGATTCATATACCAACGTATCCATCGGGGCATTGGTTATTTGGTTTCGCTTCAAAAGATTTATCGCCGATTATGGATTTGAAGGCTGAGAGGTGGAATGGGTTAGGCCTTAAGACAAAGTATTATAATACGAACTTACATCTTGGTGCATTTGCATTACCGAATTATGTGATAGATTTACTTGATGAAAGTAGTTTATGAGTAAGGTAAAAGTATCTGTAACGGAAAGTCGATGTAGAGGTGGATACCTGAAGAAGGGGGATTATTTTATAGTAGATGATTTGTGTCCACCAATTTGTCATGAGTTATGGAATACTATATACCCATCGTTGTATGCAATCAAAAATGGTGCAACATTAGACTATGGGGCAGAACGTAGAAGAATATTTGAAGCAAAATGCCCTGATGAAGGAAGAGTTTGTGTACACTGTGAGATATATGAATAAACACATGACCTTTTGACCTTGGTATCATAAATATTACAAATAGAAAAGGAGGAAGGAACCACATTAGTGATTATCAACGAGGGGTAATCACTAAAGATAGAGGGTTCCAAACATAGATATGGGAAAAGCACTAATCATTGGCGCTGGCGGAGTTGCTAGCGTAGTAGTTCATAAATGTTGTCAAAATTCAGAGGTGTTCGAAGAAATCTGTATTGCAAGCAAAACAAAATCAAAATGCGATGCATTGAAAGAAAAATTAGATGGTGGAAAGACAAAAATTACAACTGCACAAGTAGATGCAGATAATGTAGAGGAATTAGTAGCTTTGATAAATGAAGTAAAGCCTGATATCGTTATCAATGTAGCACTTCCATATCAAGATCTGACAATTATGGATGCATGCTTAGAAACGAAAGTAGATTATATGGATACAGCAAATTATGAGCCACTTGATACCGCGAAATTCGAATACAAGTGGCAATGGGACTATAGAGAACGTTTTGAAAAAGCAGGAATCACGGCTTTACTTGGTTGTGGATTCGATCCAGGTGTAACAGGTGTTTTCTCTGCCTATGCAATGAAACATTATTTTGATGAGATTCATGAAATCGACATACTTGATTGTAATGGTGGA
The DNA here is from genome assembly GCA_019421365.1 of Lachnospiraceae bacterium. Taxonomy (GTDB): domain Bacteria; phylum Bacillota; class Clostridia; order Lachnospirales; family Lachnospiraceae; genus Anaerosporobacter. The sequence continues at coordinate 18,845 of JAHZFJ010000015.1, read as the reverse complement.
GATCATGGATATCCATTTGCAACAAACTTCAATCCTGAGATCAACATTCGTGAAGTATCTGCTAAAGGTAGCTATTGGGAGAATGGAGAATGGATTGAGACAGAACCTATGGAAATCAAGAGAGTATATAACTTCGATCAAGTTGGAGAGAAGGATATGTACCTTCTTCATCATGAAGAATTAGAGTCTTTAGGGATTAATATTAAGGGAATTAAGAGAATTAGATTCTTTATGACATTCGGACAAAGCTACTTAACACACCTTAAATGCCTTGAGAATGTTGGAATGACTTCAATTGAACCAATTGAATTCGAAGGTAAGAAGATTGTCCCATTACAATTTCTAAAAGCAGTTTTACCTGATCCTGCATCATTAGGTCCAAGAACAGTTGGTAAAACTAACATTGGTTGTATCTTCAAGGGTCTTAAAGATGGAGAAGAGAAGACTTACTATGTATATAATGTATGTGATCATCAGGAATGTTACAAAGAAGTTGGTTCTCAAGCCATCTCTTATACTACAGGTGTTCCGGCAATGATCGGTGCTGCAATGGTTATGACAGGTAAATGGAAAAAGCCAGGTGTCTATAATGTAGAAGAATTCGATCCTGATCCATTCATGGATGCCTTGAATGAATATGGGCTTCCATGGATTGAAGACTTCAACCCAACACTCGTAGACTAATAATGGGGACGCAAAACTCGTATATGTATTCAAGGCTTCTTAACTAACGGACTATGGCACAAAACACGCTGCGCACCTAAGTGCGTCTAAGTGTGTACGATAAGTGCATTATGAGATACGGAACCGCTGGCGATTCGGCATCCGTGCCTCAGCGCACGGCTGGCTCGGCGTCCTTGCCTCGCCTTCCTAGGTTGTTGAGTACACACTAAGAAGTACTAAAGGTGTTTCGCTATCGTTTTTTTACCATAGTACATCAGTTAAGAAGCCAGTGTTATGTGTAGAGAGTTTTGCTGTTTAATCATGTAGTGAATAATAGCGAGATTTATAGATGTCATTGACGAATAATTGTAATTTACTTTATAAGGGTGACATAGGTGGCCTGCATAAAGGAGGTTACTATATATAGTGATAATAGATAAGGATGCAGATTTCATGAATACATTTATTAAAGATAGAAATGTTGTAATATATGAGGGAATTGAGATTCCCTTAGATGTTATCGAACAACTCCCTACTCCATCTTATGTTGTAATTGAAGAGCTTGTTGAGCGTAATGCTCAGATTCTTGAGGGTGTTATTAAAAGAACAGGTTGTAAGATACTTTTAGCACAGAAAGCATTTTCTATGTTTTCTGTGTATCCGCTATTAGCTAAGTATCTAAGTGGTACAACGGCAAGTGGACTGTTTGAAGCAAAGCTTGGAAGGGAAGAGTTTGGTAAAGAAGTTCATATCTATTCCCCGGCATATAAGGAAGAAGAATTCGATGAGATTCTAAGTATTAGTGATCATATTGTGTTTAATTCCTTTGAACAGTGGATAACTTATAGGAATCGAGTACAGTCTGTGGATAGACAGGTATCGTGTGGGCTTCGAATTAATCCTGAATATTCAGAGGTTGATGTGGATCTATATAATCCATGTTTTAGGTATTCAAGATTTGGAGTTACTCTTAAGCGATTAGAAGAAGAAATTGAGAAAAATCCTAATGCGTTAGAAGGTCTAGAGGGATTTCATTTTCATGCTATGTGTGAACAAGGTTCTGAAGTATTAGAACGTGTTCTTAAAGCAGTGGAGGAGAAGTTCTCGCCTTATATGAAACAGATGAGTTGGATTAATTTCGGTGGAGGGCATCATATTACGAAGCCTGATTATGATACCCAGTTATTAGAAAGACTAATTGTACATATGAAAGAGAAGTATGATGTGGAAGTATATCTTGAACCCGGAGAAGCAATAGGAGTCGATACAGGTGTATTGGTTACGAAAGTGCTTGATTTTGTACAGAATGGAATGGATATCGCATTGTTAGATACTTCGGCAGCGTGCCATATGCCTGATGTACTAGAGATGCCATATCGACCACAAATCATTGGTGGGGCTGAGGCGAAAGTATTAGAGCATACGTATCGTTTATCCAGTTCCACGTGTTTGGCGGGCGATGTAATTGGAGATTATTCATTTGATTTGCCATTGCTAAAGGGGGATAGACTTCTGTTCTGCGATATGTCCCATTATTCCATGGTAAAGAATAATATGTTCAATGGAATTAATTTACCTTCTATTGTATTGTATAGTAGGGAAAGAGGAATCGAAGTGATTAAAACATTTGGTTATGAAGACTTTAAAGGAAGGTTATCATAAGGGAATAATTATTATGAAGGAGCTATAACAAAGCTAGTTTACTGTTAGATTTGTTATAGCTCCTTTGCTTACTTCATAGAAAGATTATGAGAGTGTATTCTAAGCTTTATAGGTATATTAATCTTCAATTACGTCATAACGCTCAGAGAATTTATCTTTTCCGCATACAATTCTATCTCCAGCTTCTTCTGTAATAATGAAATCGCCAATCTTAATAAAAGAACGACCGCGCTGTGTATCGATGTATGGACATACAACAGTACCATCTTTACGAGTTACCGCAACTAAATTGTCAGTCTTTATCCAACCATTAACAACCATTTTGCTCCATAATTCAAATCCATCTTCGATACCTTGATCAAGCTCATATTGGATTGCTTCTACGGGCAAATTCGTCCTTAGACACTTCATAATTCACGTCCTTTCTGCTATCGATTGATTTATATTATACATTAATTTACAATGTAAAACAATGGGACAGTTTGAGTTACTTTATAAATAAAATAAATAAAAGTTATCAGAAAATAAAGAAAATAAGGACAGATAGATTACGATTATTAGGCGTTATTAGAAAGAATTGACAACTAATTAGTTCGACAATATAATTAATTGACTATACTTTAACGAGTTAAACTAACAAATGGGATGTGATAGGAATATGTTAAAAGAGAAGATGAGGTATCTATGTAATCGTAGATTACATAGAAAATCAGAGTCGGTGTTTGAAGGAATTTCTAAAGGTAGAAAGAAAGCTTTGGACAATTGGTTTAAGGATCAATGGAGACAGGTTGATGGTATCGAAAAGACATTACGATCTTCTTCGGACGAACGAGAGGCTTTTGGTGAAATTGTTTGGGATATGCAGAATCGATATGAAGATTTCTTAGAAGTTTTCATTGTGGATGGGGAAGGAACAGTTATTTCTTCCTCATTTACAAAGCATATTGGAGATGTATATAGTGCCTTTCCAAATTACCAAAAAGGCAAGAATAACGAACAATACATGTATGGGCCTTATTGTGATAAGAAAACGTTGGATATTATATCGGAGAATAAGTTATTTGCAGACGAAGTGACATTGATGTTTTCTAAACCTTTTGCGAATAATAACATAGAGTATATTCTATATGTAAGAGTTCTCAATGATGATATGTCTAATATAATACAGGAAGAGGATACCCATGTATATAAGGAATCAGGAGATAACTATCTCTTTATGATTCACAATAACAGAGGAATTTTACCAGGTACGGCCATATCACGAAGTAGATTTGAAGATCGGACATTTACTCACGGTGAGAATCTGAAAGATGGGGTTAAGACTTCAAGATGGGGAACGGTAAAGATTAAGGAACATACTGAATTTGAGATACAATTTACTGACCCGGCAACAAATGAGCTTCATAAAGGAGTGCAGGCAACTATAGATAATGGGGAAAATCTTGATTGTTGGCCTGGATATCCAGACTATCGTCACATACTAGTGGGTGGTAAAGGGACGCAAATTATACCACCTTATTCCGATGAAGTATGGGGTATGATGTGTGAGGGGGATATTGCTGAGATTTATCATTTTAACGGATTAACTAAAATCATGCCAATTAGCATGGCGTTCATAACAGCTATGGTTGCTATAATTAGTTTGCTAGCAGAAAAATATCTTACAACTGCGGTAGCTAGCATCTTATATATAGGGATTGTATCGGTAGCTATGTACATATTAACTAAGAGATTAATTGTTAAGCCTATTAATAGTACAGTTAAGATTCTAAGAAATATAGCAGAGGGCGAGGGAGATCTTACAAAACGTGTAACTATTAATGCACCAAATGAAATAGGCGAACTAGGCAGGTGGTTTAATAAGTTTATAAGTAACCAGATGCATATGATACGACGTGTTGGTAATTCTGTTAAATCAGAACAACATGCTATTAAAAGAGTAACAAAAGCATCTAAGAAGATAGAAGGAAGTATTGCTAGTATTGATGATACTATTAATGTATTAACGAATAATTCTATTAAACAGAATTCGTTGTTTCGCAATACGCAAACTGAAGTTTTAAAGATTGCAGAATCGTTCCAAAAGAATGAAGAACTTCAGACTATGATGAAAGAGATTCAAAGCAAAACAGCAAGTACAAGTGAAGCTGCTGAATCGGCTAAAGATGTAACGAAACAAGTCTTATCATCAATTGACGAGTTGGAATCAGCCATGGGAAATGCTGTATCAAGTATTGGACAACTAGGCTTAAAATCACAGGAGATTACCAATATCGTAAGTACCATTGCAAGTATTAGCAATCAGACCAATCTACTTGCGCTAAATGCATCAATTGAAGCAGCAAGAGCAGGTGAGGCAGGTCGTGGATTTGCAGTGGTAGCAGAGGAAATCAAGAAGTTATCAATGGATACGCAAGAAGCTACAAAGGTGATAGAAGGATTAATCCTTGCAATACAAAAAGAAATCGGGAACACTAATTCCAATATTGAAGTAATTGATGAAAAAGTAAAAGTAAGTGTTAAGAGTACAAGAGAAAGTACGAAAGCAGTTGAACTTGTTGTTGATGTATCGAATAGTATATCTACAATTCTAGATATTATGGAGGATGAGAATGCAGTCATAATGGAAGTTAGTAGTAATATATCTGATATGGCTAGTAAGAGTGAAGAGAGCGTTCAAATCGGGGAAGAAAGTAATCAGTTGGCTAAAGATAAGATCCAGGATATCATGAGACAAGTAGAAAAATTAGAAAAAGTTCTTGAGGGGTTAGAGTATTCCTCGAATGACTTAGATGAGATTGTTGGTGCCTTTCAAGTTACTTCTTAATTATATAATTAGCGTTGCATAAAATCCCTAGGGTAAGAATACAATGTAAAAACAAGGTTACTAGGGGGACTCCTCTTGAAAGGGTACATAGAAGAGCGAGCAGTCGATATAGCAAACTATATTATCGATTACAATGCAACAGTAAGGCAAACCGCAAAGAAATTTGGGATATCCAAATCGACGGTACATAAAGACGTAACAGAGCGACTACCATTTATTAATCGCGCTCTTGCCGAACGAGCACGTGTCGTACTTGATTTGAACAAGTCAGAGAGACATATTCGAGGTGGTCTTGCAACAAGAGAGAAATACCTACACAGAGTAGGAGAAAGATAATTCATAAGAGCTGTCGTGCTAGGGAATCTTAGTATGATGGCTCTTTCTTATGTCATAGTAAACTAGAAACTTGACAAGATAAGGACTGTGTTTCTATAATGAAATATAGTTTAGGAATAGTACTATAGTCCTAAACCCTAGCGAACGCTCGCTTATCCAAGAGGTATCTTAAGATACGAAAAGCAGTACATAGGAAGGGGGAGAGGTATGAGGACACTTGATGAAGTTGATAAGAGAATTATAGATGTGACAAGAGACTTGTTTTTAAAACATGGGATTCAAAAGACGGAGATGAAGCACATAGCGAAGCAGGCTGGGATAGGACGAAGTACCTTATATCGACATTTTGTGAGCAAAGAAGCCATATCGTTCTACATTGCGAAGGATATATTAGTTGAATTGCAGGAAATATCAGTTGATGATCAAGAAGCAGAAAACATGAATGGATATGATAAGCTTGTATCGTATCTAAATAGCATGGCTGAGACAATGATTAATAATCCGGATAAGGTGCGTTTTCTAGATGAGTTTGATCAAATATTTACAGATGTGTATCCAGATAGTGAAGAAGCAGATGAGTATGTTTCTTTCAATAATGCATATAGATGTCCTGCAGTTAGGTATTATAACGAGGGAATACAGGATGGAAGTATAAGAAAAAACCAGGAGTGCTCTGATGAGGTAGGGATTATTATGACCTTGTTATGGGGATTAGCGCAAAGAGTGATACCAAGAGAACAGCATTATATACAAGAGCATGAGAAATCAAGTTTGGAATACTTTAAAGAGTCATTAAATATACTCTTAAAGCCTTTAAAGAATAAAATTTGACACATTTTACAAAATATGATAAAATTTTCAATGTAAGTGATTACGTTTTGAATTAGCTCTATGAAGAGCTTTTTTAATGGATTTTTATGGGACACGTGTGCCATATTGGCCTTGTTTATTAGGTATATAGTATTTAATAGACAAGGCTTCTTTGTCTGCTATTAACTAATACAATATACGACTATTTTCAACAAAACATTGCTAAATAAATAACATTTATTGAACATAAAGGAAAATTTTATTATAATATACATATTGTTTTCGCTAATAGTGTAGCAAGAAGTGGAGCGGGTTGCAAAGTCCGTTTTACAATAAAGGAAAAGAGGTAATAAGAATGTTATTGTCAACATTTAAAGGTGGAATTCATCCTTATGAAGGCAAGAAATTGTCCATGGATAAGCCTGTCAAAATGGTTCTACCAAAGGGCGAATTAGTTTATCCGATGTCTCAACATATTGGGGCACCTGCGAAACCTATAGTAGCAGTTGGAGATCGAATTTTGGCTGGACAGATTATAGGTGAAGCACAAGGTTATGTATCTGTGAATGTAATTGCCTCGGTATCAGGTACCGTAAAGGCAATCGAGAAGAGACTAGTTGTATCTGGAAACAAAGAGACAGTAATAGTGGTAGAGAATGATGAGAAGTATGAGACAATCCAGACTATTGGACAAAAGCGTGATTATACTACGTTAACAAAGGAAGAGATACGTAGTATTGTGAAGGAAGCTGGTTTAGTAGGTATGGGTGGAGCAGGATTTCCTACCCATGTAAAAATTACGCCAAAAGATGATAGTAAGATTGAATATGTAATTGTAAATGGAGCAGAGTGTGAGCCATATCTTACATCTGACTATCGTATGATGATGGAAGAGACAGATAAGATTGTTGAAGGTTTAAAAGTAATATTAGCATTATTTGAAAATGCTAAGGGAATTATTGCGGTTGAAGATAATAAACCAGAAGCAATTAAGAAGTTAGAGGAATTAGTTAAGGATGAAGAGAAAATCCAAGTTAAAGTTCTTAAGACAAAATTCCCACAAGGTGCAGAGCGTCAACTAATCTATATGTCTACAGGAAGGAAGATTAATTCAACAATGCTTCCTGCTGATGTAGGTTGCGTAGTTAATAATATTGATACGTGTATATCAGTATATATGGCTGTATGTGAATCGACACCTCTAATGAGAAGAATAATTACGGTTACAGGTGATGCTATAAAGGATCCACAAAACTTTAACGTTAAGACAGGTATGAACTATAGAGAGTTAGTTGAAGCAGCGGGAGGATTTATTACAAAACCAGAAAAGATTGTTTCGGGTGGACCGATGATGGGTATTGCATTATTCTCATTAGATATACCAGTAACGAAGACTTCATCAGCACTTCTTTGTCTGACCAAAGATGAGGTAGCAGAGCATGAGCCTACAGCGTGTATCAGGTGTGGACGTTGCGTACAAGCCTGTCCAAGTAAATTAGTTCCTCAGAAGATGCTTGAATATTCCGAGAACTTTGATAATGAAAGTTTTGTAAAAGTGAATGGTATGGAATGTTATGAATGCGGTTGCTGTACGTATGTATGCCCGGCTAAACGTAGATTAACCCAAGCATTTAAGCAGACAAGAAGAAGTGTAATAGATAGTAGAAAGAAGTAGTGTATAACAACGCTATTGCTTTATATGAATATAGAAAATGAAATGAGAGGTGCAAAATCGTGAACGATTTGTTGAATGTATCCGCATCGCCACATGTAAGAAGTAAGGATTCTACAAGCATAATTATGAGAGATGTGGCATTTGCGTTGATACCAGCCAGTATAGCTGGGATTATTAATTTCGGTTTGAAAGCATTATTAATTATTATAGTAACTATAGCAACATGTGTACTAACAGAGTATACATATCAAAAATGTATGCATAAAAAAGTTACAACATATGACTTCAGTGCACTTGTAACTGGATTATTACTAGCATTGAATCTACCATCGAGTGTTCCTTTATGGATACCAATCATTGGTGGTGTGTTTGCAATTTTAATTGTTAAACAATTATATGGTGGATTAGGACAAAACTTTATGAATCCAGCATTAGCAGCAAGATGTTTCTTATTAATATCATTCACAGGAAGAATGACCACTTTTACATATGATGGAGTATCAGGTGCAACACCACTTGCACTACTTAAGAGTGGTGAAGAGACGGCATCTGTTACAACAATGTTTTTAGGTAATATTGCGGGTACAATCGGAGAGACATCAGTTCTTGCATTATTACTTGGAGCAGCATATCTTCTTTTTAGAAAAGTAATATCGCTTCGCATTCCTTTAACGTATATAGGAAGCTTTATGATCTTCATCTTAATCTTTGGTGGAGAAGGATTTAATACAACGTTCCTATTAACTCATCTTTTTGGTGGTGGTTTAATTCTAGGTGCCTTCTTTATGGCAACGGATTATGTATCAAGTCCAATTACTCCAATGGGTCAGATTATATTTGGTATCCTACTTGGTGTATTAACAGGAATATTCCGCTTGTTCGGAGGTTCTGCGGAAGGTGTTTCTTACGCGATTATCTTCTGTAATCTATTAGTGCCTTTAATAGAGAAAGTTACGTTACCAACACCATTTGGGAAGGAGCGTGCAAAACATGAGTAAAGCAAAAGCAAAGAACACAATTATTAAGGATGCATTGGCATTGTTTTGTATAACATTAGTAGCCGGAGTATTACTTGGATTCGTATATGAGATAACAAAAGAACCAATTAAAAAACAGGAACAGGAAACAAAGCAGAGAGCATATCAAACGGTATTCGCAGACGCTGCATCATTTAAGGAAAATGATACCGTGAATATGGCGGTAGAGGAATCATCTGAAGTGTTATCGGATTCTACAATTACAGAAGGTGCTGATTATTCAGGTATTACAATCAGTGAGGCATTAGAGGCGTATGATTCTTCCGATTCTTTAGTTGGTTACGTAATGAATGTTATAACAGCTAATGGATACGGTGGAGATATCAAAATCTCTCTTGGTATTCGTACTGATGGGACTGTAACGGGTATGGAAATCCTCTCAATTAGTGAGACTGCTGGACTTGGAATGAAAGCTGACGAGAGTGCATTTAAGAATCAGTACAAAGATAAGAATGTTGAACAGTTTGCATATACGAAAGTTGGTGCAACTGCTGAAAACGAAATTGACGCAATTAGTGGTGCAACTATTACAACAAAAGCTGTAACAGGAGCAGTGAATGCAGGAATCTTCTTTGCTAAGAACTGCTTATTTCAATAGGAGGTTTGGGAATGAATAAGTATTTTGAACGTTTATATAATGGTATTATCAAAGAAAACCCTACCTTCGTGTTAATGCTAGGTATGTGTCCAACATTAGCTGTAACTACATCAGCCATAAATGGTATGGGGATGGGTTTAACAACAACTGTAGTATTAATTATGTCTAATATGCTGATTTCTATGTTACGTAAGATGATACCAGACAGTGTAAGAATGCCAGCGTACATCGTGGTTGTTGCTTCGTTCGTAACAATCGTACAGTTTGTATTACAAGCATATATTCCATCGTTATATGATACATTAGGAATTTATATTCCTTTAATCGTTGTTAACTGTATTATCTTAGGTAGAGCAGAGTCTTATGCATCAAAGAATCCGGTAGGATTATCTATCTTTGATGGTATGGGAATGGGTCTAGGATTCACAGTAGGCCTAACATTAATCGGTACATTTAGAGAGTTCATTGGTAATGGTTCAATCTTCAATGCAAATATTATGCCAAGTTCTTATGAACCAGCAATAATCTTTGTCTTAGCACCAGGTGCATTCTTCGTACTTGCAATGTTAACGGCGCTTCAAAACAAATTTAAAGCACCTTCAGCTACGAATGGAGAAGGAAAAGAAGAAGCAATTGCATGTGGCGGAAACTGTAGTAGCTGTCATGGTTCTGATTGTGTTGCTAACCGTGAAACGTTAACAAAGGTTAAGGAAGGGGAACAAAAATAGATGAAAGAACTAATTATAATATTGATTGCCTCAGCTTTAGTTAATAACGTTGTTTTAAGTCAGTTCTTAGGGCTATGTCCATTCCTAGGCGTATCAAAAAAAGTTGAGACAGCAGCAGGTATGGGAGCAGCAGTAATCTTTGTTATCACTATTGCGTCTGCTTTCACAAGTGTAATCTATGAATTTATATTAACACCAGCGAATCTGACATACATGCAGACAATCGTGTTCATTATAGTAATCGCAGCTTTAGTACAGTTTGTGGAGATGGTACTTAAGAAGATCAGCCCAAGTCTATATAATTCGCTTGGTGTGTATCTACCGTTGATAACAACAAACTGTGCAGTTCTTGGTGTTGCTTTAATTAATGTACAAAAAGATTATAATTTTATAACAAGTGTTGTGAACGGTTTTGGAACAGCCGTTGGTTTTACAATAGCGATTGTAATTATGGCAGGTATCCGTGAACGTAATGAACATAATGACATATCAAAATCCTTCCAAGGCTCACCGATTGTATTAATTACAGCAGGTCTAATGGCAATTGCCTTCTTTGGATTTTCAGGATTACTATAGGGGGGCAGAGATATGAGTATACAAGGAATTATTGTAGCGACACTAATAGTTGGTGTTACTGGTTTAGTAATAGGTCTGCTTCTTGGTCTTGCTGGAGAGAAGTTTAAGGTAGAGGTCGATGAGAAAGAGTTACAGGTTAGAGATTTGTTACCAGGTAATAACTGTGGTGGTTGTGGGTTCGCAGGTTGTGATGGATTGGCGAAAGCGATTGCAGCTGGAGAAGCACCTACTAATGCCTGTCCAGTAGCAGGTACGGAAACAGCCAAACTAATTAGCGAAGTCATGGGAACAGAAAGTGAAGAGAAAGAAAAACAAGTAGCTTTTGTTAAGTGCGCAGGTACCTGTGATAAAACAAATGTAAAATATAATTATTATGGCATCACAGATTGCAAGAAAGCAGCATTAATTCCTGGAAAAGGCGATAAATTATGTTCGTATGGTTGTATGGGATATGGAAGTTGTATCAAGGCGTGCGCATTCGATGCAATACATATTGTGAATGGTATTGCAGTAGTAGATAAGGAAAAATGCGTAGCTTGTGGAAAATGTGTTAAGGAATGTCCTAACAATTTAATTGAATTTGTTCCTTATAAAGCAGAATATCGAGTACGTTGTAATTCTCATGACAAAGGTAAGGAAGTAAAACTTGCATGTAAAGCAGGTTGTATTGGTTGTATGCTTTGTGTTAAAAATTGTGAAGATAATGCGATTTCTGTAGTTGATAATATCGCCCATATTGATTATAATAAATGTACAAATTGCGGTAAATGCGCAGAAAAATGCCCAGTAAAGGTAATTGTGTAAAAATATGGACTTTTTGCAGCGCGTCACAAAAGAACGCGTGCCTTTGGGAAAGTTATAGTTAAAGAATTGAGACTACTATATTTTATTGTAGTGGAGAACTCATGAACATACAGTCACCTGCGGTATTATGCATGGTGACTGTATATATAGGAGAACAGCATGAGATTAATATCAACGGCACAAATACAATCAGATATGGTATTGGCTAGGCCAATATATAATGACGGATGCTTGATCTTAGCAGAAGGAACAAATAATTTAGAACGCTATATTAAAAGTCTTAATCGATTAGGAATAAGTGAAATCTATATTGAAGACGCAATAAGTGAGGGAATTGATGTTCCGGATGTAATAACTACAAAAACACGTAATATTTGTAAAGAAACAATAAGAAATACATTTAAAGATTTCACTAAAAGAGGGAAAATCCAAGTAGATAATATACAAAGCGCTATTGATTTGGTAATTGAGGAGATTTTACAAAATAAAGATGTACTTATTAGTTTGAATGATATTGGGACAGCGGATGAATATACATACACACATTCAGTAAGTACCACGGTATATGCTTTGATGCTTGGACAGCGGCTTGGTTATTCGAAAGAAATGATGAAAAAACTCGCTACCGGGACGATTTTGCATGATATTGGAAAGATCTATATTGATCATGATATAATGTTTAAAGAAGGCAAGCTAACTGACAAAGAATATGAGTATGTTAAAAAACATACTTTATTAGGATACAATGCTCTAAAGAGTTGTGATTCATTATCAGAGTTATCAAGAATTATATCATTGACACATCATGAACATATCGATGGAACTGGTTATCCAAGGGGGATAGTAGGAGATAAATTGCATCAATTTTCTAAAATTGTATCTATTGCCGATGTATACGATGCGTTAACATCTACGCGCTGCTATCGACCAAAATGGTCAAACAAACAAGCTATGGATATGTTAATAAAATATTGTGGAACAAAATTTGACACAGACTTAGTAGGTGGATTTTTGCAACTAATCGCTGTGTATCCGAATGGAACACAGGTAAGATTATCAGATGGAAGAATTGGGATTGTGAAAGAACAAAATCCAGGAATGCCACTTAGACCTGTTGTCAGAATCCTAGGTGAAGCGGATGGTACTAAGAAAGAGATTTATGATATTAACTTGATTACTGAATTAAATATTGTTATTGCCGAGGATGAATTTGATTATATTTTAGATGATAAATCGAAACAAGTAGGTTAATACTGAATAGGGGAATTGTGATAAGCAATGCCCTTTTTTAGTTCCTATAGTATGCTAGTTGTGTAACAGAAGGAGGTGATTAAGATGTATAAGGTACTTATTGCAGAAAGAGAGAGGGAATACGTAGACCAATTAAAAGGTATCATTAATAGAGAATATCGTAATTGCGAAATTGCGAATGTTGTAGGAACGTCAAAAGAGGTTATAGAGCTTTTGGGGAAAGAGGATTCGAACATAGATATTGCTATTATTAATATAAAACTTACCGGTGTTAATGGTTTACAAGCTATTAAGAAGATAAGAGAAAAGAATATTGAAACAAGAATTTTGATATTATCAGAGTTTAATTATCTAGAATTTGCACAGGAGGCAATACGATTAAAAGTCGATAATTATATTATAATACCGGCGAATGAGAACGAAATAAGTGAAGCTATTCGTCTTTGCCTTGATGAGATTGTAAGGATGAATCATTACAAGCAAAAGATTTGTAGTGTTACAACAGAATATCAAGAAGCAAAGCAATATATAGAGTATAGTTATATTTATACAGTACTTTTTAGTAAGTTAACAAGTAGAGAGATTAAGAGATATGCAGAGTTATTAGGGGTTAGTTTAAAGGGCTGTATGGTTAACATGGAATTGGAATCAGATGATACGAAGCAGATTAACAAGCAGACGATTCTACAGCAGATATACGAATGCATACACGAATGTGACGGGGGAATGTTCCGGTTTGTAGTTGGACCGAAGATTAATAGGCGTATTGTGTTGTATGTATCTTATCTTTGCGAAGAAACTGAGGAAAATAACAGTAAGCTTAAAGACCTGTTTAAAACTATAGTAAAAGATATTAAGACGAAGTTATTAATTGACGCATATATAGGTATAGGTAAAGTGGAAGAAATCATTAATATCTATGCTTCATATCAAGATTCGATTCGTAATTTGCGAGAAAAGAGAAATGTACTTGATACCAATGGTATTCAGGATACGGAATCCTATTATGGCAATCTATATAAGGATCTAGAGAAAAAATATCTTACATCATTACGGCTAAAAGATGATGAGAGTTCAAATGATTTAAATCACTTACTAGATTGTATGGATCATTTTAGTGATGAAGTAAGAAGAAGTAAGATTATTGAGTTGTTAGCACTTACGCGTCATACAATGACAGATTTTGATTGGGAAACATATACTCAAGATAACTTTACAGAATATCTATTGTCTGTAAGCACTATACCAATAGATGAACTTAAAGCTTGGGCACACCAGACATTTGAATTTATTCAATATAGTCAAGTGGATCAGAATCGTCTATATGCGAAAGCAGTTAGTGACGCTATTACTATTATTGACAGCGAATATACAAAGAATATAACTTTAGAGGAGATGGCTAAACGAGTAGGAGTAAGCTCGCAATATCTAAGTAAGATATTCAAAGATGAGACAGGGCAAACTTTTGTTGAATATCTAACAACCTTACGAATAAACCGTGCCAAAGATATTATTCAGACCTCAGATCAACCAATTAAGCAAGTAGGAATAATGGTTGGATATAAAGATCCCAATTATTTTAGTAGGATATTTAGAAGTGTAGTCGGAGTATCACCATCAGATTTTAGAGATAGTGTTAAGCATAAGATAGGCCAATAACGCAAACTTCGCGCTTGAAGATTTCGAGGAGTAGCTAACCGCTACGAAATCTTCAAGCGCGAAGCTTGAGTTAGAAGTCTAGAACTAAATAAGTTAATTATTTTACAATAGGATTTTTGATTAACAATAAAAATTAAACAACATACCACTATATACAGAAGTAAGATAAGGATTAGGATAGTGGCGAGATCCATAGTTAGGATAAGTACATATTTTTTGGTCAAGATAATCCATAGGATTGATTGTTACCTGACTAGTTTGATCAAGTAAATCAGCGGTTATTTTGTCCGAATGGGTAAACAAATCTTTAATAGTACCATCAGTCGCAGCTTGTAAGGCGATGAATGAATCGATAGATAATTCGCCTGTTTCATCACGTATTATTCCACAAGATTCTAAATCATTCATATAATGATAAACGATAGAATCTAACTCATAGATTAACTTGTTAGCACGTCGTTGTTCAGTAGAGTGCTCACTAGCGATAGATAGTAAGTGGTTATAGCTATCTGTTATAGTCTTTAACTCATTGACAATCTTATCTGCGTTAGGGGCATAGGTTATATGTACAGGATAATCTGTAGTTGCATGTAGTGATACAGTTAATGATTTATTAAAAGTAAATTGATTCGATAGAGATTCTTTAGCTTTACCATCAATTTGGAATTTGGCACTTGTTGAAGGTTGATAAATCTGATTTAAGTTAAAGTATTCAACAATGCCACGGCCTCCCACGTATACATCATCTTGAAGTGTGAATATTGGAGAACCAGAATTGCCAGTAGAATCAGATTCGAGAACAATTCTAAGTCCGTTTGAACCTTGTTCTGCAGATTCATAGGCATTAACTCCTATATCGGATTTATTAATTTGTTTGCATAACTGCCTCAGGGTGTCTTTGTGGGTTGATCCAGCAGTTACTGTATGACGGAAATTATAAGTATGGTCTTCTACGTCAATAGAGAATTGGTAAGTGCCTGCTTGCAATTGCTGTGTGTCGGGACGAAAGGAATTTGATACATTCTTTTGTTTAGTAGCTAATTGCATAACCTGAATATTGAATTCAGTTGGTAATGAAGGCTCATTATCACTGATAATGGTAGCAGATACTGCGTCTTCATTAGAAGATATGGATTTCTTTTTATTAAATATAGAAGATTCATCGTCTCTTGAAAAGTTTTCTAACAAGGTATATAAAGACATCGCGGCGTCTTTTACATTTAGAGCGTATGTTTGACGCTCGAGAGAGATATCTAATAGATATAGGGGAGACTGCTTACTGATATGTACAATAGTATTATAGATCTTCTGCAACTCACTAGTTTTGTGAGAGGTATAGCGAACAGGTCTTTGTGATTCGTAGTTTTCTGCAAAATAATTATATGTAGATGTTACCATTGAACAGTCACCTCCTTAGTGATATGATTTCATATGTCGCTAACGATTAAAACTAGCAACAAAGCAGTAACGTAATTTTCGAAAGTGTGAAAATTGTGTGTCTTACTTCATTATAATATGAAGTAATTGAAATGTCGATAGCAGATGAACAAAATTCATAGTAAACACTTTTATTTCATATAAGAAATTATACCCATATCGAAAAAAATGTTGACGTAGTGATTTGTTTATGCTATATTAGACTAGCGATGGAAGAGGTCTTTTTTTTATGCCTAAAAACTGATATTCGTGATAATCTGCATAAGATTAAATCACGAAAAAATCAAAAGAAAACGAAATTTAGCGGAGGTGGAAGTCGTGCGCGTAAAAATCACATTGGCATGTACAGAATGTAAACAACGTAACTATAACATGACAAAGGATAAGAAAACACATCCTGACAGAATGGAAACTAAGAAATATTGTAGATTCTGTAAATCACACACATTACACAAAGAAACTAAGTAATTATGTCTAATTATCCGTTACATGCAAAGTAATATGCTTTGTATTGCAGAAAGGAAAGTGAAAGCATGGGAGATACTGCAAACAATACAGAAAATGCTCCAAAGAAAAGTTTCTTTAAAGGCGTAAAATCTGAATTTAAGAAGATTATATGGCCAGACAAACAAACACTTGCAAAACAATCTGCAGCAGTAGTAACTATTTCGGTAGCGCTTGGAGTAGTTATAGCTATATTAGATGTAGCTATTCAATATGGCATAGAACAGATTCTTAAAATAGGATAAAGGGTGAGTGTATGTCAGAAACGAATTGGTATGTTGTTCATACGTACTCAGGGTACGAGAACAAAGTAAAAGCCAACATTGAAAAAACAATCGAAAACAGAAAACTCCAGGATCAAATACTTGAAGTTTCCGTTCCTATGCAAGACGTAATTGAAGTTAAGAATGGTGTGAAGAAACAAGTTCAAAAGAAAATGTTCCCTGGTTATGTTCTTCTCAATATGGAGATGAATGATGACACTTGGTATGTTGTTCGTAATACCAGAGGGGTAACAGGATTTGTTGGACCAGGATCAAAACCAGTTCCTTTAACTGATGCAGAGATGCAAAGTATGGGAATTAAACATTCTGAAGAAATCATGATCGATCTAGAGCTTGGTGATGTCATAGAGGTAACATCAGGCGTATGGGAAGGAACGACAGGTATTGTTAAGTCAATTAACAGTCATAAACAAATTGTCAGCATTAATGTTGATATGTTTGGTAGAGAGACACCTGTTGAGATTAGTTTTACAGAAATTAAGAAAATGTAAATTAAGTAACATCTAGGATACAATTATTACTAGATAGTGGGAGGGATATTCCCGCGAACACCACATTATTCAGGAGGTATGCTATAATGGCAAAGAAAGTTTCAGGATATATTAAATTACAAATCCCTGCTGGAAAGGCTACACCAGCTCCACCAGTTGGTCCAGCTCTTGGTCAGCACGGAGTAAATATCGTACAATTTACTAAAGAGTTTAATGCAAAAACTGCAAATCAAGAAGGTATGATTATTCCAGTAGTAATCACAGTATATGCAGATAGAAGTTTTAGCTTTATTACTAAAACTCCTCCAGCAGCTGTATTATTAAAGAAAGCTTGTAACATTAAATCAGGTTCAGGCGTTCCTAATAAAACAAAAGTTGCTACAATTACAAAAGCAGAAGTTCAAAAAATCGCAGAATTAAAAATGCCTGACTTAACAGCAGCTACTTTAGATGCAGCAATCAGTATGATCACAGGAACTGCAAAGAGTATGGGTATTACTGTAGTTGACTAATTATAGATTATAAATATTATGACGTTTAGTTATAATAGTTGTTATATAATTGTCGTACAAGTTTGTATGTCAACAACTACTTTTAAGAAACCATTAACCGATGTTTTTAAGCAATAAAAAGATTTCATACGGCAAAGATATTTATCGTGGGAGGGTTAACTCCCGATACTACCACTAGGAGGTTAATAGAATGAAAAAAGGTAAGAAGTATGCAGAAGCTGCTAAGCTCATCGACAGAGCTACATTTTATGATGCAGCAGAAGCAATTAGTTTAGTAAAGAAAACAGCTGTTGCTAAATTTGATGAAACAGTAGAAGCTCATATCAGACTTGGTGTTGACGGACGTCACGCTGACCAACAAGTTCGTGGTGCGGTTGTATTACCTCACGGAACTGGAAAAACTGTTAAAGTACTTGTATTTGCTAAAGGCGACAAAGTTGCTGAAGCAGAAGCAGCTGGAGCAGATTTCGTTGGTGGCGACGAATTAGTACCAAAAATCCAAAACGATGGTTGGTTAGATTTCGACGTTGTTGTTGCTACTCCTGATATGATGGGTGTTGTTGGTCGTCTTGGTCGTGTACTTGGACCAAAAGGTTTAATGCCTAACCCTAAAGCTGGAACTGTTACAATGGATGTTACAAAAGCTGTTGCCGATATTAAAGCAGGTAAGATTGAATACAGACTTGATAAGACAAACATTATCCACGTGCCAGTGGGAAAAGCTTCTTTCACAGAAGAACAATTAGCGGACAACTTCCAAACGCTTATGGGTGCAATCAACAAAGCTAAACCAGCATCTGCAAAAGGACAATACTTGAAGAGTGTTACACTTACTTCAACTATGGGACCTGGAGTTAAATTAAATACTGGTAAATTAGCATAGTAATTGCCATATAGAGAGAGTCATTACATTACGATTATGTCGTGATGTAATGACTTTTTTTGTATAGAAGCAAAATAAACCACCGGCTCTGCCGGTGTGTCCCCAGCC
>JAHZFJ010000014.1:47051-107929 GCA_019421365.1 Lachnospiraceae bacterium | reverse complement strand
AGTAACAATGCGGTTCGAAGCACCATTAGTAGAAACTAGATGAATAATCTAGGATGATAATATAATTAAAGTCACTCAGAATGGTTAATGTAAATATATAATAAAAATAACCAAGATGCAATGAATGCATTACTATATCTTCAACTTTTAGGCGAATAGAATAAAGTGTTACGTTATAGTTATTTAAATTATAGTATGATAAGATTTACTTGTTAATTAAAGTGTTTACTACAATAAATCTGGAATATTTAAAATGGTGAGGTAGAGTGTATATGGAATTAAAGGTAGCCCAGCTGAGACGTGGATATAGTCGTTCAGAAGTAGAAAAACTATGTGATTTTCAACATGAGATGTCACTATACATAGAGAAGAATAGAGATAACCTATCATTTCTTCAGATTTTTGGACTTTTGATTTCGTTTATAATTAAGTTAATGAATTTATTAAGTTAGTGACAAATTCACTATTCAATCGTTTATATAATGAGGGGGGGAGGATATTGGATCATATTACATTAGAAAAATTATATATAAAGTATTCCAGTGAAGTATTCTCCTATGCTTTCTCTCTTTGTAAAAATTATCATGATGCACAGGAGCTTGTAAGTGATACATTTTTTAAAGCATTGATTTCGTTAGATTTAGGTAAGGATCATAGTAATTTTAAATACTGGCTATTGCGAGTTTGTAAAAACAACTGGTTAGATGGTATTAAGAAGAAAAAATATATATCTGATAAAGAAATTGATGATAATCTTACTGTTTCAGAAAAAGATGTATTTAAAGGCATATTTCAAAATGAAGCAAAACAGGAATTGTATGAAAAGATTCAGGAGCTTCCACGTACATATAAGGAGATAATTATCTTATATTATTTTTGCAATCTTTCTTTAAAAGATATTTCTAAAATCATGGATATAACTCCAGGAGCAAGCAGAATGTTAATTAGTAGGGCAAGAAAACAGTTACAAGAACGATTGAATAAGGAGGACTTTTTATGACATATCGTGAACTCTTAACATTGTATAAAGAAGATAAATTATCTGAGGATCAAAAAGCATTAGTAGAGCAGGATCTTGAAAAAGCGCAAGCAATTAATGATTATCTTGCAGATGAAATTGAAGAATATTTTGGTCAAGAGATGGAAGAAAAAAAAGAAGATTTTAAGTACGATTCCCCAAATAATATAAAAATTAAGAAGTCCATTAAAAAGGCGGTAAACAGAAGACTTGCGTCAGTAGTAGTGCTTTCAATAGTATCAGTTTTTGTTATAATATTAATTATACAGAATATTATATCACCACTTGTAGCAAGTAGATATTATGACCCCACAAAGAAAACTATGGGACAAGAATATCGACCTAATTTATATTTTGATTTAAGTGCAGTAACCGAAGTATCAATGCCAGGGTATGATATAGGTTCTGTTGATAAAGTAGAGAATTTGGGTTTTGGTCAATATAATATAGGATTTACTAGGTACAATACATTTACAAATGAAAAAACTATTATAAATACTAAAATTAATAAAGGTATACATGAAGGGCCTTATGAAGATTTTCATGCTGAAGATTATCTTCCATTTACAGAATTCTGGAATTGCGAAGAAGGGACCAAAGAATATCAAGAAAACCTTGATATTAATAAACAATTTTCTAATATAGAAATTGAGCATATAAAGGAATTACCATCAACATCATACATTAGTGCATGGGTACGTTTTTCGAGTGATTTAAGTATGGAAGAATTATATAGAGTTATTCATGAATACAGTAGTGTTAATTTTGAATGGATTGCTGTACGTACAGCAAAAAATCAAGGGCAAAAGTTGATGGGATTTTCCACGAATTCAAATAGTAGTTCTACGGATACAGTAAACAAAGAGAAATATCCAGGATTTCAGTTAGTTGATCTCTTTAAGTTTCCTAATGATAAAACATCTTATGAGCTCCGTATGGCAGATATATATGAAACACATTTTACAAGTCTACTTAAATATCTTGTGGATCGTGAAGATGTAATAGAAACCTTGCTTGGTTATTCAATAAATTATGATTACCAAAGTTCATTCGACTATATTCAAACCAATGGAATCAATACCTATGGTGCTTTCGTCTATGGAGAAGCCACTGATTTATTAGAGTTATACGAATCCGGAACAATTATGACATTTGATATCGATAATGTAATATCCTCTAAATACATTCAATGATTATAATACAATTAAGAGAGAATACCAGTATGAGAAAGTCGCTTATACTGGTATTTTTCTATGCAATATTATCACTAAAATATTTTTAATCCTGTAGAAATTGCTTATATCCCACTATATTATTTAAGAATTTAACAAGATCAGAAGGGGATTCTCTTAAATCATTTTCTAACCACACTTGAATAACAGATATTATCCCACCTATAGTATATTTAATTAAATAATCCATATAAACGTCATCGAGATTGGGATTAGCTACAAATGTATCAATATCTAATTTATGTGCTATATAGAGAATACGATCTAGTACTTTACTTCCTCTTTGTTTACAAAATAATATCTTACAAAGTTGTTTATTCTGGGCAATCAAATCCAACACTTTAATTAATAATGTATTTAGATGGGTTTCTAGTGGTGTTTCTAGAGCATATTTTAGTATTTGATCAAATAGCTCATCTTCCATGGATTGTAGAAGATCATATGCATCTTTGTAATGTGTATAGAACGTACCTCTGTTAATATCAGCCCTATTACAGATGTCGGTAACAGTAATTTGATGGATTTCTTTTTCTTGAAGTAATTCTATGATGCTTTCTTTAATTACCTTTTTTGTATATAGTGTTCTGCGATTTCCCTTCGTTCCTGCCATTGTATTCACCTCTTAATTGAAAATTTTTTTCGACTTGAAATGAACATTTATTGAAAAACTGTTCATTTCATATCAATATGAAAATATGTGATTATTGATATCAAGCCAATTATTATTTATATTATGTATCGTACTATTAATTAGACGAAGTGTCTAGTTGATAGCATCTAGTACAGACTAGTTAGGTATCGCATAAATGGAGATAGTGCGAAAAATTAGATTTTAAACACGTAAATTTGTGCCTGCGGCCCAAAGTGTGCAGGCTTTTAGAAAGGCAAGGTTATTTATATGGCGTTTATTGAAATTATTGATGAATATAAGAGATATAAGATGGGTGACTCTGTCATCGCTGCCAATGATGGTATTAATTTCTCGGTTGAAAAAGGGGAACTTGTAATTATATTAGGCCCTAGTGGTGCAGGTAAATCAACAGTGCTTAATATACTTGGAGGAATGGATACTTGTGATGAGGGTAAGATTATTGTTGATGATATGGAGATCTCTAAGTTTAATAATAAGCAACTTATCAATTATAGAAGGCATGATGTAGGATTTGTATTTCAATTCTATAATTTGGTTCAGAATTTGACAGCAAGGGAGAATGTAGAACTTGCAACTCAGATTTCTAGAAATGCTTTAGATGTTGATGAGGTTCTCGATCTTGTAGGACTTAGCCATCGAAAAGATAATTTTCCATCACAACTATCAGGAGGAGAGCAGCAAAGGGTATCTATCGCAAGAGCAATTGCTAAAAATCCAAAGTTGTTGCTTTGTGATGAGCCAACCGGTGCACTTGATTATAATACTGGAAAACAGATATTAAAAACCTTGCAAGATGCATGTAAAAACACAGGTACTACTGTTCTCATTATCACTCATAACTCAGCACTTGCTCCAATTGCTGATCGAGTAATTCGGATTAATGATGCGAAAGTTAGAAGCATTGACGTGAACGAAAACCCAGTTCCAGTTGAAGAAATCGAATGGTAGGAGTGATAAGACATGCGAAAGAAGGCATATAGCAAATCAATTGTAAGAGAGATTTTATCATCAAAGGCGAGATTTATATCTATATTAGCTATCATATTTTTAGGAGTGGCATTCTATTCTGGAATCAAGGCGACAGGTCCAGATATGCAAGCTTCAATCGATACATTCTTTAGCGAGAATAATCTTATGGATAGTAAAATTGTATCGGGACAAGGGTTTAATGAAGATGATTTAAAACTGCTTGAGAATGATGAGAATATTTTAGATTATTATCCGACACATAGTATAGATGCCAACGTAACGAATCAAAACAGCGTGGTTAAATTCATGGAGTATAATCCTAAAAACAGCAGTTATATGAATAAATTCATTGTAGTTGAGGGAAGACTTCCTGAAAATGAGGGAGAAATCGCCTTAGATGATAAACTGAGACAAAATAGCGAAGGATTACAAATTGGTGATGAATACAAAGTAGAGTCTGACGAAGTTACAATGAATTCTTTTAAACGTGACACATATAAAATAGTTGGTTTTGTGAAAAGTCCAATGTATATCGATGCAGAGTCTAGAGGCAATACGACAGTTGGAAAAGGTAGTATAGATTATTTTGCTGTACTTAATAGCGCGGATATATCTATGCCTGTATATACAGAGGTGTATGTACAATTTAAGAATGTAGAGAATCTTGCTCCATATAGCGACGATTATAAAGATACGATGGAGAAAAACAATAAATACATTGAAGACTTGTTCGCTAATCAGGGAAGTGGTCAATATTATATCTTCGATCGAAGTGATAATGCAGGGTATTCCACTTATGGAAGCTCTATTCAAAGTCTTGATCGTATAGCCAATGTACTTCCAGTTTTCTTCTTTTTAGTTGCCGTTTTAATTTGTTTAACTACAATGACTAGAATGGTAGAGGAAAAACGAACAGAGATAGGAACATTGAAAGCGCTAGGATATACAGACTTAGAGATTTCAAGGAAGTTTGTAATATATGCAGCATTAGCAAGTATAGTAGGTGCTATAATTGGTTTAACAGTAGGAAGTACGATTATTCCTTATATAATTAATAATGCATATAGAGGAATGTTTGTGATACCTGATATTCAATTGCAGTTATATCCAGTTGATGTCATACAGTCTTTTGTTATATCTATACTTTGTACGGTTGGAGCAGCAGTGTTCGTATTGAAGGCTGAATTAAAAGAAAATCCGTCTACTCTTATGAGAGTTAAGGCTCCCAAGATGGGTAAGAAGATCCTGCTTGAGAGAATAACACCATTATGGAAAAGACTGAATTTTAATTACAAAGTAACATTTCGAAATCTGTTTCGGTATAAGCAACGTATGATTATGACTATATTAGGAATCGCTGGTTGTATGGCATTATTGGTAACTGGTTTTTCTTTGAATAAGTCAAACGAAGTGACTGTAGAGAAGCAATTTGATAAGTTATTAAAATATGATGCTATGGTTGTATTCAATGATAACATAGATATAGAAACAGATGATGCTTATACGAAGATGTTAAGTGAATTAGAAGAGTATAAATCAGGCATGGATATTCATCAAGAAGCGATAACATTTAGCAAAGAGGGGATGAATAAGCAAAGTGCCATGCTGTACGTTCCCAAGGAAGTAGATGAATTATCAGGCTTTGTATTACTAAATGATAGAGAAACAGGTACGGAGTATGAGTTGTCGGATACTGGTGTAGTTATCAGTGAAAAATTAGCTAAACTCTTAGATGCATCGGTTGGTGATATGATTCTATTAAAAGATGCAGATGAAAACTCTTATGAAGTTAAGATTGAGCACATAGCAGAAAATTACTTTGAACATTATATATATATGTCACCAACATATTTCGAACAGATATTTAAGAAGGATATCACATACAATGCTCAGCTAATAAACCTAAAACCATATGAAACAGAAGAGATACAAAAGGCGCTAATGAATTCAGATAAGGTCATGAATGTAACACTTATGGCAGAGATGAAAGATACTAGCGGTGATTCAAGTTTGCAGGTAGTTATGATTTTCATTATATTATCTTCGGGTTGTTTGGCATTTGTAGTTTTATATAATTTAATTAATATTAATGTATCAGAGCGTATAAGGGAATTGTCTACAATTAAGGTCTTGGGATTTTTCGATAATGAAGTTACGATGTACATCTTTCGAGAGAATATAATACTAACTTTACTAGGCATACTTACTGGGTCCTTTATGGGAAAGGTACTCTATAATTTTATAATCAATACAGCGGAGACAGATCCTATGTTTATGTTAAGGGATGTATATATGAGTAGCTATATAATATCTGGTTGTATTACCTTATTGTTTGCATTCTTTGTAATGATTATGATGCATATAAAGCTAAAGAATGTTAACATGATTGATGCACTAAAATCAGTTGATTAATGATGAAGATGAGACTAGGTAATAGTCTCCATATGGGAACGTTTATGTAAAAGAAAAGCAAGTTGGATTGTCACCGACTTGCTTTTGTCCATATGTAGCATTATCGCTTATTGAATTAAATTCTATTAATATTCTTCTCTTACCCCAAATTCTGCGGATTCAACCCATTCTTCGGGTCTAGTAAGCAGTTTAACAAGCTCCTCTATTATCACACAGTGCTTGTCTTCTTGTTTTGCTAAGAATTCAAATACTTTCTTAGATTCTTCTTTAGTAGCATCCGCACATAGATCTTGATAAAATTTTAGACTTTGTTGTTCCTTTTCTAAAGCCATTCTATAGGTATCTAACTGATCAGGGATATCTTTTATATTCGTTGTAAAATCAGCCAAATTTTTAAAGATTGAATGTACTTCAGAAAGAATATTACTATCCTCTAAAGCTAAGGTGAGTTTATCTGCATTAGTCTCTAAAAGTTGAGCATGTTTTTCTTCTTCATCTGCGAGCAATGTAAATACAACCTTTAAACTATTCTCTTTGTTTAGTTCTGCCTGTTCCATATAAAATTTTTCTAAGTCAAGTTCCATTGAAAGTGCTAAATCTAATAATTCCATAGTAATGTCTCCTTTTCTTATAAAAAATAATATTTATTAAACCATAGCTCATGGAATATTATAGCTTTTATACCGGTAAGTTTCAATAGAATTTAACCGAAGCGTCATAACGAGGCATAATAGAAGTATGTTTCGATTGCTTTGTAATATGAATTATTGGCTTACGCTCAAATTAATTGAAAGATTGTCTTTTTCTGACCACATCAGTGATCTTCTTCATATGTTTTGTAGAAAATGTTTCGTTCAATAACATATACATCATGTAAATCGTCACTACGAACCGCCAGATAATCACCAGGTTTTCCAAGCATGTATTTACTATCATCCCAGGAGGTGAATACTTTACATGTTCGTTGTAATTCCTTTGCCCAGATGTGAGTTGTACCAAGTGCGACACAGGTATGAATGTATTTGGATAACAGGTAGGTGTGCCCGTTAATTGTATTTTTAATGGTAGGTAGATAATCGGTATGTATACTTGGAGCGCCATCTATAAACTGATAGCTATTTTCGAACTTGTCTTTCTCGATTGGATACACTTCTCCTTGAATACCTATCATAATATATAGAGAATCAGTAACTGTTATTTCAAGGTCACCCTCTAAGGTACGAACCAGAATAGGAGTGTGCTCTGCCAATAATTCCGAAGCAATTACCACACCGATTGGTATGTTTTTCTTAATGTATGGTTTTAGAGTCGTTAGATCGGCATCATATTCCTTAGCGTAGATAAGATCATAACTGTTATAGTATTCTTCCATCTTATGATACAGATAAGAATTCATATCACCGTCAGGGTGCAAACGTAAGAAGTCTTTCTCGAATATGAATCCACCAGATTTATTAATATGACCACCACCAGATCCTATTCCATCCGTTAGAAACCCGGCTAGTTCGTTAGCACGGATCTCTTTCACGCAGCTACGTATGGATAACTTGTAATCTCTTCCTAATCGGTTATAGACAACACAGGTATCAATGGTATCAACTTGCAAGGCAAAGTCGCTAATGACACCTAGTATATTAGGATCACAGGGATTTGTCATGATAACAGCAAAACGGTATGTATCAGAGTATTGAAAATCAGTTAAGGCATAACCCGCAATTTGTAATTCATTCAGTGATATATTCGAGTGGATAAGTCGGAAGATGGTTGATTGATTATACTCTAAACTATCTCTCATATCTTTATCTGCCGGATGATAGATTTCTGAAAGCTGGCTAGTATCCGTATAGAGTCCGTAATATAGTGCAGTAGCAATATCGGGATGAGAGTTTACAGGAAAATCTTCCTCTAGTAACATCTGCCACACGATTGTTGAGCAACTACCATAATTACTTTTGATTGTTGAAAGCTCGAAGGAATCGGCTGTAGTTTGATGATGATCGATAACTGCAACATGAGAAGCGCCAGTAAGAAGAGTTGTGTTACCTGCACCGCATTGACAGTCAACAGTTATTAGTAAATCCACCTCTCCAATTTCACTCACATAAGAAATTGGTATCTCTAGTTCTTTCATCATAAGTACAAGATTCGATTTCGTTATTTGGTTCTTACCCGAGTAAACAAATCGACAAGGTATATCCTTCTCCCTAAAATATGAATATAAAGCAAATCCACTGGCCAAAGCATCGGCGTCTGGATTGTCATGACATTGAATAATAATATCTTTATACGTAGTTAATTCGGATAATCTCATAAAATAACCATACCCTTTCTATATTTAGTATGAGAGATTCATCGTTCACACTAATATCACTTGTAATAACTGGTAATATTATAACATGGAAAGTATATGAATGTAAATTATTGAAAAGATTATATCAATTATATACTTATTTGTAAGCTATAACTGGTGAAATGTATAAATATAGATTTTGTTATGACTAATAAATTTCGTTTGCATTGCTTTAATCATAATTGGTAATAATAACATGAACATCTATTATATCAATTAAGCTTCAAGCAAGTGAAAGGAAAATTACTCATGAATTCAGTTTGGTCGGATCATATTAATATACCACAATTTCCTCAATTGAAAAAGGATATTAACACAGAGGTGCTAATTGTTGGAGGAGGTATGTGTGGAATTTTATGTGCGTATTTCTTAAAAGAAAAAGGAATTGATTACGTATTAGTTGAAGGTGAAAGAATTGGACAAGGTATAACCAAAAACACAACGGCAAAGATAACATCACAGCATGGATTAATCTATGATAAATTAATAAAAAATGCAGGGATTGAAAAAGCGAAGATGTATCTTCAGTCAAATGAAGATGCACTAGCAAAGTTTCGTGAGCTTTGTAAAAATATAAAGTGTGATTTCGAACAAAAGGATGCGTATACGTATTCACATTCAGATGAAAAACAATTAGAAGACGAAGTTAAGGCTGTGAATGTCCTGGGTTTGAAGGCTGAATTTGTAGAGAAATTGCCCTTACCATTTGAGACCAAAGGTGCAATTAAGGTGGGAAATCAAGCACAATTTAATCCGCTTCGCTTCTTATCAGAAATTGCAAAAGGACTTAACATTTTTGAGAATACATTTATACGTGATATTAAGGATCATACAGCTATAGCTGATGATGTGAAGATAACAGCCAATAAAATTATAGTTGCTACTCATTTCCCTTTCATTAATAAGCATGGAAGTTACTTTTTGAAGATGTATCAACATCGTTCCTATGTAATTGCACTCCAGAATGCACCAGAGGTTAACGGAATGTACGTAGATGAGGCACAAAAGGGAATGTCTTTTCGTAATTATAAGGATCTGCTTTTAATTGGAGGAGGGGATCATCGAACTGGTAAGATGGGTGGTAACTGGCAAGAACTTAGAGAATTTGCAAAGAAGAATTATCCAGAGGCAACAGAAAAGTATGCTTGGGCAACACAGGATTGTATGAGTCTTGATGGAATTCCTTATATCGGTCATTATTCCAAACAAACACCTCATATGTATGTAGCGACTGGTTTTAATAAATGGGGAATGACCTCTTCTATGGTTGCGGCTATGATATTAAGTGATATGGTTATGGGCAAAGAAAACGAATATAGAGAAGTATATTCACCACATCGTAGTATGATAAAACAACAGCTTCTTATAAATGGTGTCGAGGCAGTAAGCAATCTATTAACACCATCTATAAAACGTTGTCCTCATATGGGCTGTTCTTTAAAGTGGAATAAGAATGAACGTACTTGGGATTGCCCTTGTCATGGGTCTCGTTTCGAAAGTGATGGCAAGCTAATTGACAATCCTGCGAAACATAATGCAAAGGTATAATATCATATTGACGCCTCTAGACTATTGTGATAGTGTGAAAATATACTACTGGAATAATCTGGAGGCTTTATAACATTATCTAATAAGTGAGGTGAGGAGTTTGAATAAAAAGAAATGGATAAATAAGATTCTCTATTTATCTTATATTCTAACGCTTAGTGCAGTATTGATATCATGTAGCAAGAAGGAAGGAAAAAATGAGGAGAGTTATTCTAACACCGAAGAGGAAGATTCAGAACCAATTCCAGATCAAGACCTAAACCTAGAATTTGGAGAGGATGCAACCGTATTACCAGGAGCTGTAGCAGTTAAATTAAATAATACATACATATGCTATGACATGGATGCTACAAGATTGAAGGAATATCAAGATTCACTAATTAAGCAGGGATATCGATTATTCCTAGAAGAGATTGTAGGGGGATATACTTACAATCACTATACGAATGGGGATAATCGTATTCAAGTAGCTTGTGCAGGAGATAATGTGTTTGTTTCTATCGTTAGAAACTATCAGGATATGGAGATGGAAGAAGGGGTATTATCTAGTGAAGAAGTATTACAACTAATAAGGGACAATGACCAATTTAGCGGTTATATCGAACAGGATACGGAAGATAAAGTGTCTATTGAAGTGAGCGATATAGTCGTAAAGCATTGGATTAGTGATCTATATGAGAAGACGAACATCTTGGCGTATAGTGCCTATACAAAACAAGGAAAAGATGCTGGAACATATTTAATTTATGAAGGGAAAGCATATCGGATTCTGGATTCATTAGAAAAGACTTGTGTGGCAGATCTTAATCAGAACGGCACATTCGAATTGCTCTCTTTACATGGATTTGGATTTGGTACATATAGAATTAATTTGAGTGTATATCAAGCTGAAAACCCAATTACTTTTAATAGCTTGAATAAGATAGTACTTCTTAAATATAGGAATTCCTTTGTTCCAGAACGTGGGTATGGGAATCTAGAATTTAATAAAGTAAGTGAGACAGAAGTCCATCTGTTAGAAGAGGAGGAAATCGATAAGCAAGAATATAATACGGACGAACAATTGAAGGAAGTGCAGATAAAAGATTATGGAGATGCCTAACTATAGAAGACGCAGTTCCTACCAAAATCTATATAACAGATTATCTGATTACAGAAGATGGTGAACAACAATACAAATCAATTGGGGCAATTGAACGAGCGGTAAGAATTGGTGAGGACGGGAACTATTATATTGATTTCGGGCTGCATACTGCGTTATTCTTAAGCTCAAGTTCAGAAGCCTATACGAATCTATCTTATAGAGGATTTCGAGTAACCTGTGAATTTGGTGATAAGCAGATTTGCGAGTATGTCTTTGTGGTGTCAGTAGCACCACAGTGGAAAGAAGAGAATTAAGTTAGAGTATTAGGTTTATCTTCTTTCGTAATATCATTAAGTACCTGAATCAGATCAGTTATCTCATAAATCTGTACGTTACGTTCTAGAATGGCATTCTTTAAATCGATGGACAAAGTTTCAAATTGATGTTGCAATTTAGGGTCTACGTATGACATAGCTACTCACCTCGTTTTTACAATATATTATCTAAAAATAGTATGTGTAGGAATAAGTAAGTTATGCTTAGTAATGAAGTTTACTTAATTATTTTTTCTTAATTATGCGAGAATCA
This sequence comes from Lachnospiraceae bacterium, assembly GCA_019421365.1. Classification (GTDB taxonomy): domain Bacteria; phylum Bacillota; class Clostridia; order Lachnospirales; family Lachnospiraceae; genus Anaerosporobacter. The sequence goes on along the minus strand of JAHZFJ010000014.1, from coordinate 96,076 downwards.
TATAGGGGCGTCCACGAGAAATATTGCTTGTACAAGGGAAAAGACAAGTGGACCCCCCACTTGTTTTCACTATTCTTTTAGGAAGAAATAATATTCTGTTTCCTGAATGGTAACTGTCATACTTGGATTAGATAATTTTTCTCTAATAGAAATCATGACACGTCTAAATGCATTCCAGTAATCATTTTTATTCGGAGAATCAACTGGATTTCTTAGACAGGTTATAACATATGCCGTATCTCCTAAATCACACCCTCTAATTTCTCCACATACAAGACTTCTGGCATCAATTAGAGCGGTTACATATATAGAGCTACTTTTATATTCTTCGTCTGCACTTTGTTCCCACAGATATGCAACATATTCATCTGTATAATATTGTGTATTTATTCCGAATATATTAACAATGTATCTTTCAGTTATCATAGCACCACGTATTCTCTTTTTATTTATCCTATGTTTCAAATAGATACTTGTTACTATGTAGTAGAATCATTTGATTTCAACTTACGGGAAGGATATTTGAATACTATGTTTCAGACAACTAGAGAGGACATAGTATAAAACAGGTAAATACTAGCATATAACGAAAGTTACCAATTATCAACTTGTCATTAAAAACGTCGCATTATATAATAACAATATCTGGTTCTATAAAAAAGATGTTGTGCTATAGGAGCATGATAGAATTAAATATAAAGAGGAGGAAGTATATGAAATATGAATTACAAGGAGATTCGCTACCTGTTGTGATCTGCCATTTAGATCCGGGAGAGAGAATGATTACAGAAAGAGGCTCCATGGCTTGGATGTCTCCTAACATGAAGATGGAAACAACATCAAATGGAGGAGTTGGTAAAGCTTTAGGAAGAATGTTTGCAGGCGAAGCATTGTTCCAAAATATCTACACTGCACAAGGCGGGCCGGGAATGATAGCTTTTGCATCAAGTTTCCCAGGTTCCATTCGTGTATTTGATCTTGAGCCAGGAAGAGATATTATTGTTCAGAAGTCTGCTTTTCTTGCATCAGAAGCTAGCGTGGAATTATCGGTACATTTTCGGAAGAAATTAAGTACAGGTTTCTTCGGCGGAGAAGGATTTATTATGCAACGTTTATCTGGAAGAGGAAAAGCTTTCGTTGAGATGGATGGCCATATGGTGGAATATAACCTAGAGGCAGGACAATCGATTGTCATAGATACAGGGTATTTGGCTGCAATGGATGCAACTTGTTCAATGGAGATTCAGGCAGTACCTGGAGTAAAGAATATGTTATTTGGAGGAGAAGGAATCTTCAATACCGTAGTATCAGGTCCAGGAAGAGTTATATTACAGACGATGCCAATTAGTAATGTGGCTGCTTCAATAAGAGGTTTTATGCCATCTTCATAATAATAAAGCAATTGTAGTGAATAGAATAGTTATACAAGAAATGCCAGTATAAGTAACAGTAGATGTTACATATACTGGCATTTCTTGTAAAGTAAATTATTGACTTACAACTGTATTGGTAATATAATACAGTTGTAAAGCGTATTATACTACTGATACAGTTACTGAAGAAGGAGGTACTATGTTAGATTTTACAGAATTAATATTAGATGATTTTAGCCCAATTTATGAGCAAATTATTCGATATGTTAAGATTAAAATTGTAACCGATGCTGTAGAACCTAGTATGGAACTCCCATCGAGGCGTACTTTATCCGCATTATTAAAAGTTAATCCGAATACGGTTCAGAAGGCATATAGGTTATTGGAAGATGAGGGATTGATTCATTCATCAACAGGAGCAAAAAGCATACTGCAATACACAATCAAAGATTGTATACGGATACAAAAGGAATTAGTTTATGAAGAAACAAAACGTTATGTAAAGGCTATGAAAGCTACGAATATAGAACACGAAGAATTAATGGGGTTGATTGAAGGTATATGGAAGGAGACAGAGTAATGAACAGGCAATTAGTAACCAGTCTTGTACGAATGGATTCTAGGAAAATATATCGTATTATAGCTATTGTATTGCTTGCGTGGTTTGGTATTGGATTAATAATCCAGGTAATAATATTGTCCAATAGCACTCTTTACAATCCAGATTTATATATTCTAGATGAGCAAACAAACTATGTATATTATACTGCGTATCCTTTTGCAAAATTTATTACCGCATGTGGTATTCCTCTGATTTGTAGTATGGCATGGATTTTTGTGGGAAGTGTTCCAGCATGGCTATTAATGAGGCATTATACAGGGAATTCAACTATATATACTTGGTTAAGATTACCTGTTAATAAGAAAAGTCTTTATCTAATCAAGTTAATGCCAAGTATCCTTTTTATGATTGGGATATGGTTAAGTCAAATTATATTATTAGGAATCAATTACCTTACCTACCTAGGATTGACGCAGAAGTATCAAAAAGCGAGTGAACAGTGGAGTCAGTTTATAAATCATGAATATATAAAAATAGTGATTCCATTGAAGCAACCAGTTTTCTTTCTCCCTTTAATATTTCTTAGTGTTTTACTGCCAGCGATAATTTTCTTAATTATGCTACTGATACATAGTAAAGAAAAAAGGTTCATTACCGTATGTGTTTTGGTGCTAGGTTTCATAGCCGGTTATAGTTATGTATGTTATGGAATATTGTCTTTCTTGCTTGTGCCTGTTGCAACTATAGCCGTTGTATACAGGAGTATATATATTCTTCGAAAAGTTACGATTTGTTAGTAAATTATCAACTGAATAATTACACACATTGTTCAGAAGGGGGAGTATCATGTTAGAGATTCAACACATATCTAGGAGTTACAGTCACAAGAAAATATTATCGGATATTCAATTTACTATAGATAAAGGTGAGATTGTAGGTTTACTTGGGGGTAATGGGGCAGGGAAAACGACACTAATGAAATGTATATTAGGTCTATGTCACCCGTCAAAAGGTTATATCATAGAAAAGGGAAAGCGATTATATGAAAAAGATAATGAATATGACAGGCTACTTTTTGCATTTTCCACCTGCGAAGGTTCTTGTTTTAGTGAATGGAGTGCCTATGATTATATATCTGCATATAAAAGTATATATACGAATTTCTCAGAAGAACGTTTTGAGCAATTAATGAAGTTCTTTGATTTTACATATAGTAGGCATCTCTTCTCCTATTCATTAGGAGAGAGAAGTCAGTTTGAAACCATATTAGCGTTATGCCAAGGGGCTCCATATATCTTATTAGATGAGCCATTTTCTACAACGGATTATTTTAGGAGACAGGAGTTCTATCAGATGTTACTAAGTATATTGACGGATGAAGAGACGTTGATTTTATCAACACATCTACTAGAAGAAATTCAATATTTTGTTGGTAGAGTATTATTATTAGATCAAGGAAAATTGATTGGTGATCTTGATATGTGTGAATTCAATGAACAAGAGAGGCCAACACGTCTAGTCGATTGGATTTCTAGCAAGAGAGGGGATTGTTAAATTATGATAAAAGTTAGACGATACATATCTTTTCTTACCTTACAGATCCGTCTATATAAGAAGATGTTAGGTTTCTTGTTCGTAGCGCTTGCCATTAGTCAACTTGGAATAATTATATGGAAGTTATTGAGTGTCAAAAAGCTTAGTGTGAATTATTACATAAGAAATATACCGTATTTTTATAATGAGATCTTAGATCAGAATCATCTAGGAACTATTTTCTTAGTGGGGATTGTATTAGTTGGAGCCGCGATTCTATACGGCTATGCTCAAATTGATCGAGAATTTTATCATATCCCAATTCGATTTTCTGAACAAGTAGTTTTGCAATTTATATTTCTGTGTATTGTACTATTTAGTCTATGGATGTACGAATTATTCATTCTAATAATAGGAGCAGGATTATATAGGGCAATACTCCCTAGTAATATGCTTGAACCTGATATGATAGTAAATACATGGGCACAATCTAGCTTTTTACGTAGATGTTATCCGATTACTAATCTCCCTAGAATGATTGATGTGATAGTATTGATAATTACATTGGCCTTTGGATTAGCATGTCAATGGAAGGATCAATTGAGGAGACATAATTCTCTAATTAATATGATTATTTCGGTTTTAAGTATACTATATTACAGAGTATCTAAAGTCATGTTTGGTAATCAATATTCTTTAGTGCCGGCTTGTGTTGGATTTATTGCTACAATGGTTACATTTGAAGTTATTACAAGCTGGTATTATAGGCGAGAGGAGAGAAGCAGATGAAACGGATTATACCATTATGGTTAAGCATATTCATGGTTGCTGTTGTTTGCTTTATTAGTGTATTGGTCTACTCGGCGGGGCAGATGAATACTGCTAGTGTGAAAGAATATATGCTTCTAGGGGAACAATCGGATATAGAGGATTTGGAAGTATCAGTTTGGTTTACTACTTGGAACAATGCCCAATATGAAGTATCAATACCTTGTGTGGATGTAGAAAATGCATCTGGCAAATATACAAATTATGAATGGAATGAAGAACTAAGTACGGTTGCGCCTAATAATAGCACAGTATATCTTATATCAATTGGTTTAGCTGAACGATATCAGAGGGAAACGTTTGATACATATACTTTTCCTTTAAGGTTAAGCTTTTGGCATAATAAAACATGGTTAAAGGAACGCGTAGATCAAGACTACATACCGTTTTTGGAGGTGCCTTTTTCGTATCTAACTACCGATGAACCTGAATATTATCTTGAAGAAAATAAAGAAAGGGGAGAAGGTTACTATAGTAATGATAAGATTAATTCTTTTCAAACAAACCTCAATTGTGTTGAATTAAATGGAAAAGAATATTTTACAATCAATAATACGAATTTCGATGGTCCATATGAAGGCAAGTCGGGAATATTTGAAGTATTAACTCCTAAGAAGAAAAAAAACGATTCCTATGAACCATATATCAAATTAATATATGAGGTACCAATTAGTAGTGACAGTACCAAGAAGGTAATTGATCTTGTTGTTTGGGAAGAAGAGAATGCAATAGGAGTTCTCTATGTAGAGAATACCTATGACTTGATGCTTGATTTGTATAGTTTAGAAGAAGAGAAGGTTATTGTATCAGGTAAACTTACTACTCTTGATATTCCTTATGAAAAGATGTTAACCGAAGAGAATGCCTTAGCATTCTATACTAATGAAAATTATCTGTGTATGCGATACAAGGAGCAAGTTCAGGTATTTGATTATTATGATATGAATGAAGAGCCTATTACAACAGTTTCTTATGGGACCTGTAAAGAGCGAATACCAGAACTATCAAAATCAGATTATCCTAGTGATATCTATTTTGATAATGGAGGTGTATATTTCTTAGTTTCTTCAATAGACGAAAATTACGCTTTAAGTAATAAAGTGTTGTATCTAATAAGTATGGAAAATGAGGAAGTAGTAAGTTGTGTGAAATACGATATAGAAGTACCATTCTATAAGATGGATCGAAAAAATAATGGTTTTAGAAGTTCTTCTATAATAGATTGCCAGATTAAGTAAAGGAGGGTTTTATGTTAGAAATTAAGAATATTGTAGTCCAGTACTTTCCCACATATGCGATTCATAAGCTCTCCTTAGATATTCATAAGGGAGAGATGATAGGATTGTTTGGTAACAATGGATCTGGTAAAACTAGCCTTCTCCATGCGATTGCAGGGATTGCTCCATTAAAAGAGGGAGTGATTCTATTAGATGGGGAATTGATTACTCATAAGAATATGGAGCGGATCGCATATGGTGGAGCATCTCATCAACTACCAATGATGTTTTCTTCAAATCAGCTTCTAGAGTTCTACCAGATGCAATACCCAAGGTTTAATAAGGAACGATTTAAAGAACTACGGGAACATTTTAAATTCCAAGGAAAGAAGAAGATTAAACAGATGTCAAACGGAGAACGGATTCAGCTAGATACTGCACTTGCTCTTTCGATGGGGGCAGATTATATCTTACTTGATGAACCGTTCGTAGGAAGTGATTATTTTATAAAAGAAGAATTCTATCGCTTATTACTTAGTATAATAACGCCCGATGAGACAGTTATATTCTCTACGCATCTAATAGAAGAGGTAAAAAGTCTTATATCACGAGCTATTATTCTAAGTTCTGGGGAGTTATTTGCTGATTATAATGAACAAGAACTAGAAGAGGGGGCATTAATTAATTATCTAAAAACGGAGAATAGAGTATGTACATAAATTACAAGCACTAAACAGCGTGTATAAATGATTATGGAAAAGCCAAAGAATGGTTATGAATTGTACTTTTTTAAATAAATTAACACATTCCTTTTATTTTTATAAAGTTATGATATAATAAACTTTATAAATATTATGTAAAGGTGAATGAGAACATGAGACAAGGGTTTGATAACGAAAAATACTTAAAAATGCAATCAGAACATATATTAGAGAGGATTGCGAAATTTGATAATAAACTATATCTAGAGTTTGGTGGAAAACTCTTTGATGACTACCACGCATCAAGAGTTCTCCCTGGCTTTGAACCATCTAGTAAATTACAGATGTTAATGCAATTAAAGGATAAAGCAGAGATTTTATTTGTAATTAGTGCTGAAGATATTGAAAGAAATAAAATCCGTGGAGACTTAGGTATTACTTATGATATGGATGTACTTCGTCTAATTGACGAATATCGTCGCAAAGGATTACATGTTGGTAGCGTAGTTATATCACAATATTCAGGACAAACTAGTGCAAATGTATTCAAGGACAAGCTAGAGAAGAAAGATGTTACAGTGTATTTCCATTATAAAATTGATGGATATCCAAACAATGTGAAACATATCGTTAGCGAAGATGGATATGGAAAGAATGATTATGTTAAGACAACAAGACCACTTGTTGTTGTAACTGCTCCTGGCCCAGGAAGTGGTAAGATGGCAACTTGTTTATCTCAGCTTTACCATGAACATAAGCATGGTGTGAATGCAGGGTATGCAAAATATGAAACATTCCCAGTATGGAATCTACCATTAAAACATCCTGTAAACCTAGCTTATGAAGCAGCAACAGTAGATCTAAATGATGTGAATATGATTGATCCATTTCATCTTGAAGCTTATGGAATAACAACTGTTAACTACAATCGTGATGTTGAGATTTTCCCGGTAGTGAATGCAATGTTTGAATTGATTTATGGAGAAAGCCCATATAAATCTCCAACTGACATGGGTGTTAACATGGCAGGAAAATGTATCTTTGATGATGAAGCTTGTCGTGAAGCATCTAATCAAGAAATTATCAGAAGATATTATGAAACATTGAATAAAATCGCCACAGATAGTGCAACAAAAGATGAGCTATACAAAGTGGAATTATTAATGAATCAAGCAAAGATTACATTAGAAGATCGTAAAGTCGTTGGTGCTGCTAACAATAGAATGGAAGAAACAGGCGATGATGCAGTTGCTATGGAATTACTTGATGGAACAATCGTAACAGGTAAAACATCAGATCTATTAGGACCTTCAGCAGCAGTTTTATTGAATGCTGTAAAATATCTTGCAGGAATCCCAGATGATGTTCATATTATTGCGCCAAGCGCAATTGAACCAATTCAAAAATTAAAGGTAGAATATCTAGGAAGTAAGAATCCAAGACTTCATACAGATGAAGTTTTAATAGCATTATCAAGTAGTGCTTCAGCGGATGAGAACGCAGCAAAAGCATTGAACGTATTAAAGAATCTACGTGGAGCACAAGCGCATTCGACTGTAAGATTAACAAAAGTTGATCTTGATAGCTTTAAGAAGTTAGGAGTTCAAGTAACTATGGACAGTAGATCTTCTCAAAGTGTATTAATTGATAATCAATAGAATATTAAATATCTAGCTGTATAGCTGGACGAAAAAGAAAGTAGTTACTTCCATTTAATAATGTATGAGATAGCTACTTTCTTTATTTGTATGTATATAATGTTCCGAATTAGTATAATTTTGCCTCAAAATTTCGCTGAATTGGTAATAGATTTTGTACTTACTAAAATGTTATGATAAACTTATAGTATAGGAACTATTAGTTTCTCTTTTCAGATAGGAATAAACCTACCAAGGTTAATACGATACCAGATATGGTAACCAATGTAATTGTCTCATGAAGTATGAGCGCAGAAGTAATCCTAGTGATTACAGGAACTCCATATATATACACACTTGTTTTAACTGTGCCAAGATGACGAACAGCATAGTTCCAAGTAACAAAGCATAATGCACATGCTCCAATACCTAAGAAAATAAAATTTAATAAGTTAGTCCAGTCCATAAAGGGTTCTAGAGTAACATGAAAATCCATTATGAATAGAAATGGAATCATAAATAGTATTCCGTAGAAGAAAATTCTTCTTGTAGTCTGTATCATATTATATTCAAAGGAACTAAGCTTTTTAGTAATGATAGAATAAAATGCCCACAAGATTGCAGCACCAATTGCAAGTAAATCACCAAGTGGATTGATGGCAAAAGAGGTCTCACTTTTAAAGCTGATGAGACAGATACCAGCTAAAGCAATCCCAAAACCGATAAAAAAACGAAGTTGTGGCTTTTCTTCTTTAATAAGAAGAAACCCTAGAATTGCTGTAAAGAAAGGTGCGATGGAAACAACTACACCTACATTAGAAGCAAGGGTATAGGTTAATGCCTTGTCTGGTGATTATCTAGTGTAATGGTGTTGTTCATGATTAGTCTCCTTTATATGTGATAAGGCAGTACCAGTGAAGATTCGCTGGTACTGTTTTGGTGTTACACTAATGATTTTACTTGTAAGATAATACTTACAAATTATATAATTATAGTAAAATAATAATTGACTTTAGTCAATGACAGACATATAATGATACAAATACAATCCCTATAAAGAAAGTATGAAATGTAGACTAAATAATAAAAACTAATAATAAAAAGCATAAGTATATAATAAAAATCATAAGGAATCGAAAGGAGTGGTGTAATGAAAGAAGACTTACTTCTAAAAGAAGTTATAGAGGATTTCAAATGGCTTCATGAGAATCCTGAATTAGCGTATCAAGAATATAAAACAACAGAGTACATAAAGGAAAAACTGAAGAAAGAAAATGTTACGATTATTGACTTACCATTAGAAACTGGTTTAGTAGCACAGGTTGGAGGGAATCAAGAAGGTCCTGTAATTGCACTACGATGTGATATTGATGCGTTACCAATTGAGGAGGAATCCGGATTAGCTTATGCATCTAAGAAACCAGGGCTTATGCATGCGTGTGGACATGATTTTCATACGGCTGTTATGTTAGGTGTGGCTAAGGTGTTGAATATATATAAAGATGAATTAAAAGGAACAGTTAAGATTATATTTCAGCCAGCAGAAGAGGCACCAGGAGGTGCTAATAAAATCATAGAGACACCTGTATTAGATGACGTGAAACTGATATGGGGAATTCATACGGCACCAGGGATTCCAGTTGGTACCTTTGCAATAAGTGAAGGTGCAGTAATGGCGGCGGTTGATCGTTTTGAAATCAAAGTACGTGGAACAGGTACACATGCAGCACATCCAGAAGAAGGAATTGATCCCATTGTAGTTATGTCAGCAATTGTGCAATCAGTACAAACAATTGTAAGTAGAAATATGAATCCATTCCATGCTACTCTAGTAAGCATAACGAGAATTGAGAGTGGTAACACATGGAATGTTATCCCAGAGAAGGGATTCATGGAAGGAACCGTTCGTACTTTAGATGCTGCAGGTCGAAAACAGATACAAACCAGATTATCTGACTTGGTAAGTGGAATTGCAAGAAGTTATGGGGCGGTAGCTGAGTTTACTTGGTTTGCTGGTCCACCAGCTGTATATAATGAAGCTTCCTTATGTGAATTCGCTAGGGAAATAGCAACTAAGGTAGGCGGGACGGTATCAGAAGTAGAGAAATCATTAGGTGGAGAAGATTTTAGTCTATATCAAGAGAAGATACCTGGTGCGTATCTTAAGATTGGAACAGGAGGAGTGCACCCAATACATCACCCAGCGTTTATAGCTGATCCAGATGCACTTGTACCTACAGTAAAGTATATTGTTGAACTAGCAAAAGAGAGCTTAAGCCGATATAAGTAGTAAGTGGATGAGAATGTAGGATTAACTGAATAATAGTAAGATAAATATAGATAAAAGTTGAAAGAAATTAAAATAAAGAAAGGAAAAGCAGACTGCTCATTCTTTCAACTTGTTAATTTGGGCAGTATCACAAGCAGGCTTGTGATATGCATGGATATAAATATGAAAAAAAGATGGAAGAAAATAGTTGGAACACTATTAACGGTAGCGTTAGTAGGATCACTCACAGCATGTGGAGGAAAAAAGAATGATACAGGAGAGGCTACTGAGGCAACCAGTGCAGCAGGGGATGTTGTAACAGTAGGTGTAACCGATACGATTGGATCATTAAATCCTTTATTAATGGATGGTACAGAAGTTGTTAAATACGCTACATCATTAGAATTCTTACCATTATTAGAATTGAATAAGGATTTGGAATTTGAAGGCCAGATCGCAACGGATATAACTACAGAAGATAATAAGACATTTACAATTAACATCGATCCGAATGCAGTATGGTCAGATGGCGAACCAATTACATCTAAGGATGTACTATTTAGCTTCTTATGCTGGGCTAGTCCGGAGATTGGCAGTACAGGAATGTCGATTCAAAACATTGAAGGAACTGGTGATGATGGATTTGTAGAAGCAGGTTCTGATAGTATTAGTGGTGTGGTTGCGATAGATGATAAGACAGTTCAAATTACTACCAAGTTTGAAATTGCGTTATCAACATTTCAAAATATCTACGGAAGATATATTCTAATCTTACCAGAACATATCCTTGGGGATACACCAAAAGATCAGATGCTTTCTAATGAATGGTTTAATGCACCAACTGTTGTAAGTGGACCATATATGGTAAAAGATTTTGATTTAAATCATTATGTAACTTATGAAGCAAATGAAAATTATTTCAAAGGTGCTCCTAAGATTAAAAATCTCTCTATTAAAGTTGTAACTTCAAGTCAGTTATTAACTGGACTTCAATCTGGAGAAATTGATTTAGTTCAACAAACGACGGGAAATATTCTTCAAGAAGATTACGAAAGTGTACAAAAGCTTGATAATATAACAGTTTACGATGGTACACCTATTACGACACAATCAATCTTCTTTAACACGGAAAAAATTACGAATGCTAAAGTTCGTCAAGCATTCTTATATGGAATGGATAGAGATATTATCTTACAAGAATTCTTAAAAGGTAAAGGTGAAATCGTTGATGGATTCCTTGTAAGTGCAGGTCCTTACTATGATCCAAGTATCGTTCCAACAGCCTATGATAAGGATAAAGCGGTACAATTACTAGAAGAAGCAAAAGCGGAAGGTTGGGATTCATCTACGGAATATAACTTCTATGTAAACAGTGGTGATACAACATTTACACAAGTAGCTAGTTATATAGCAGCACAGTTTGCAGAGATTGGATTAAAGATTAAGATTAATACTGTGGATATAACAACATTAATGACAGTTGCAGGTAGTGGAGATTTTGATCTTTTAGCTGTACAATATACGTATGCACCAGTAGATGTGTATACAGATGCTAGTTGGTTGTTATCTGCAAGTGGCTGGACTAGATATCAAAACGATGAGGTATCAAAGGCATTGACGGAAACACAATTGACAATAGATACGGATAAGATTAAAGAATCATACCGAATCGTTGACAGTGCTGTTCAAACAGATGTTCCGATGATTAATGCATATGTAATTAGTGCTTTAGGAGCAAAGAGCAATCGTTTACAAAATGCTACACCAGATGTATATGGCACATTTATTAATGTACAGGACTGGGAGATTAAGTAGAGAAAGTGGGGCAGAGTTAAATGCCATTATTACAAGTCAAAGATTTAGAAGTCGTGTTTGAAAAAGAACACAAAGAGCTCGTGTGTGTTGATAAGGTTAATTTCCATGTTGATGAAGGTGAAATCCTTTGCATTGTTGGAGAATCAGGCTGTGGGAAAAGTGTGACAGCATTATCAATCATGGGATTGCTAGGACAACAGGGGCATGTAAGAAGTGGTGAAGTTCTGTTCAATGGAAGAGATTTGTTAACACTGAAGGAAAAAGAATTGGATCAAGTACGTGGTAATGAAATAGCGATGGTATTTCAAGATGTAATGAATTGTCTTAATCCATGTTTTACGGTTGGTAATCAAATGGCAGAATCGATTCGTATTCACCTAGGATACGATAAGAAGAAAACTAAAGAGCATGCCATAAAGCTTCTTGAAAAAGTTGGGCTACCAGATGCAAAATCGGTAATGAAGAAATATCCTCATATGCTATCAGGGGGGATGAGACAAAGAGTTATGATTGCAATGGCACTTATCTGTCAGCCTAAGTTACTAATTGCAGATGAACCAACCACGGCACTTGATGTTACAATACAGTTACAGATAATGAAACTTCTCCTTGAACTAAGGGAGGAATACCACATGTCAATTCTATTAATAACACATGATATAGGCGTAGTAGCAGAGGCGGCAGACCGAGTTGTTGTTATGTATGCGGGGCAGTGTGTTGAAGAGACAAATGTAGATAGTCTTTTTAAAAAGCCTGCTCATCCTTATACGAATGCATTATTGCAATCCGTTCCTACAATCTATGGAAATCAAACTAGAAGACTACAGTCTATTCCGGGCACTGTGCCTGAGAATTATCAAGAGTTAGAAGGATGTCGTTTTGCGGATCGTTGTAGTTATGCTACCAAGGAATGTTATACTAAACAGGAGTATAATGAGTTAGAACCTGGACACTGGGTACGCTGCTGGAAGGAGTTGCTTAATAATGACAAACAATAAGAAACCCATAGTAGTAGTAGAGGGCCTTCGTAAATATTACCCTGTTGGTAATTCAGATATATTTAAAACATCAAAGACAAAGCAAATGGTGCATGCAGTAGATGATGTGAGTTTTGAGATAGAAGAAGGAGAAACTCTAGGCATTGTAGGAGAGTCTGGTTGCGGGAAATCAACTATCGGACGCCAGATCATGGCCTTAGAAAGACCTAGTGCTGGTAAAATTATATATGATGGGCAAGACATAACAGCTATGTCAGAGAGTAAATTACGTGGAATACGTACTGAATTCCAAATGATTTTCCAAGATACCAACTCCTCATTAAATCAAAGAAAGCAAATCTATGATATTCTAGCTGCACCAATGCTATATCATAAGATTGCTACCAAAGAAAATGTGAAACAAGAAGTAGAACGTTTATTAGATATGGTTGGTCTAGCTAAGAATTCACTTGGCAAATTCCCACATGAATTCTCTGGGGGGCAAAGACAACGTATCGGTATTGCAAGAGCATTATCACTTAAACCAAGACTACTTGTCTGTGATGAACCGGTTAGTGCACTAGACGTATCGGTTCAAGCACAGATTCTTAATTTGCTAGCAGATTTGCAGAAAGAGATGAAGTTGACATATGTATTCATTGGCCATGGTCTTGGAGCAGTACGTTATATCAGTACGAGAATTGCAGTTATGTATCTTGGTAAGATTGTAGAGATAGCAGACGCCAAAGAACTGTTTGAGAATCCACTACATCCTTATACCAAGGCACTTGTTGATGCTTCACCAATTCCAGATCCTGATCTTCGTAATCGCTCGAGAATAGTAATTAGCGGTGAGATACCTTCTCCAGTAAATCCACCTAGTGGCTGTAGATATCATCCAAGATGTCCATATGCCAAAGAAGAATGTAAGAAGGTTGATATGAAATTACAAGTAGTAGGAAACGCAGATAATCATCTGTGTGCTTGTCCATTTAGTGCATCGATTAATTCAGAAAGGGAGGAATAGCGCATGTGGAAATACATTCTAAAAAGAATAGCAGCTGCAATACCAGTGCTCATTGGTATTACCATAATCGATTATCTCATTATGAGTCGCGCGGGAAGTCCTCTCGCTATGATGCATGGACCGAAGATTTCTGAAAGTGCAGTTGAAGTTAAAGCAGCTTTGTTAGGATTAGATAAACCAGTTTATCTACAGTATTTTGACTGGTTAAAGCAATTGTTATCTGGAAATCTTGGATATTCAATCAAGAACTATCAGCCTGTTACAACTATTATAGGAAGTCATATTGGTTCCACACTACTTCTTATGGGCACTTCTTTAATTGTTGGTCTTGCTATTGCTATACCAGCAGGAATATATAGTGCAATCCATCGCTATAAAAAGAGAGACTATACACTTGTTACACTTTCTTTCCTTGGAACAAGTATACCAAGTTTCTTCCTAGCACTTATCTTCATTTATCTGTTCACTGTACGACTTGGCTGGCTTCCATCAAGTGGAATGATTACACAAGGTACAGGGGGCGGATTTTTGGACGTTGTGAAACATATGATTATGCCGGTGTCGGTACTAGCGGTATCAATTGCTGGAACTAATATTCGGTATGTTCGTAGTGCTATGTTAGAAGTCTTACAACAAGATTATCTTAGAACTGCTAAAGCAAAAGGGATAGGGAGATTTCTAGTTATTAACAAGCATGCACTAAGAAATGCTATGCTTCCTATTATAAGTGTTATCGGAATACAGATACCAGTATTGTTTGGTGGAGCTGTTATTGTAGAACAGATGTTTAGTTGGCCTGGCCTTGGATTAATTACAATGAATGCAATTACTGGTAGAGATTATCCAGTTATTATGGGAGTATGTTTATTAACTGCAGTAGTTGTTGTATTAGCCAACTTAATAACAGATATAATCTACGCAATTGTGGATCCAACCATTAAGTATAGGTAGATAGGAGTTAACATATGGAACGTAAGGGAAACATGCAAAGAATCACAAAAAGATTTATGAAACATAAACTAGCAGTAGTCAGTTTGATTTTTTTACTAATCATGATAATTTTAGCTATCTTTGCTCCGGTAATTGCTCCGTATAATCCTAGTAAAGTAAGTGGTGGTTTTTCAAAGCCGCCATCTACGGATCATCTATTAGGAACGGATCAGATAGGTAGAGATATGCTAAGCAGATTATTATATGCGATGAGAATATCATTGTTCGTGGGTGCTGCTGTCACAGTAATATCAACAACTATAGGAGTTATTTTAGGATTATTATCGGGGTTCATTGGTGGAGTAGTAGATAGTATCATTATGAGAATTACAGACATGGTAATGTCTTTTCCATATATTTTATTAGTATTAGTTGCAGCAGCAGTATTTGGACCAGGCTTGTGGAGTATTGTACTTATATTAGGTTTTGTAAACTGGCCAGGAGTAGCTAGATTAGTACGTGGTAATGTATTATCGATTCGAGAGATGAATTATATTAAGGCAGATATTGCAGCAGGTATGCCAAAGCGGTATATATTGTTTTCAGAGATATTACCAAATACCTTAGCACCTGTGTTTGTATACGCAACACAAGTTTTTGCAATGTCCATATTAGATGAGGCGGCACTTAGTTTCTTAGGAATGGGTGTACAACCACCAACAGCCAGCTTAGGTAATATTTTAAATGGAGCACAATCCATTACAATCCTTACAAGTAAATTTTGGTTATGGGTTCCGGCTGGAGTGTTAATTGTATTGTTGGTAATCAGTATTAATTTTGTAGGTGACGCACTTCGAGATGCACTAGATCCATCTGTTTAAAAAGTATGAGGGGGGATAGTGTGAAAAATCAAGATTTTTCACACATTAAATTGTGCCTGAGGCCTAAAATTTTACAGGTTTTGAGAAAGGTATGGTTATTTATATGAAGAATTATTTGTACTACCAAACATCTAATTATGATTGTGGGCCGACCACGTTATGTAATGCGATGAGATATCTGTATGGTAGAGAAGAGATATCACCAGAAATATTAAAAGCAATATTCATGTATACATTAGATGCCTATGACGAAAAGGGCGAAGTAGGTAGAAGTGGAACATCAAGGATGGCTATGAAATTCTTGTCTAGTTGGTTTAATCAGTTCGGTAAGACGAAAAACTTCCCGATTCATTCGGAATTTATTGTGAATAATCAAGTATTTATAGGACAAAATAGTAGGATTATAAGTTGCCTTCAACAAAAAGGGGTTGTGGTAGTACGTATTTTATTAGAAGGCGATGGCCATTATGTATTGTTAACAGGCTTACAAGGTGGAATGGTTGGTTTATTCGATCCTTATGATATGTCAGACTATAGGGATTTAGCTTTCCCGGGGGTTAGAATTGTTGGTGATCAACCCAAAAGAATGAATCGGTTAGTAAAACCTGAGATTATGAATTCGGATTTAGAACGCTCTTATTCATTGGGGGCATTAAATGCGAGAGAAGCGATGCTTATATATAATACCGATACAAGAAATACACCAGAGAATACGATAGAGTATATGATTTAATAAACAATGTAGCCGGTTATTTTAGTCTAAAATGTGGATTTATGGAAAGTATGTTTTTGTTTCACTTGCCAATATGCTTAAAATGTGATATTCTGACTTTAGTATAACGTTTTAATAAAAGAAAATTAGGCAGGTGAAGATATGGCAAATATTACAATTAAAGATGTGGCAAAAGAAGCAGGGGTTTCAATCGGCACAGTTTCCAATGCTTTGAACGGTAATAGATATATTAATCCTGGTACTAAGCAAAGGGTTATGGATGCAGTTGAAAAGCTAAATTATATTCCAAATTTAAATGGTAGATATTTAAAAGCTGGAGCTACGAAGAATCTTGGATTTTTTACTAATAGTATATCAGGTCCTTACTTTTGCTATTTAATGGATTATATGTGTAGAGAATGTGAGCGTAGAGAGTATAATCTTAATGTCTTTATAACAAAAGATTCCTCTGTTATCATGGGAAATATCTTAGGAAAGAATCTAGATGGTGTTCTTATATATGAAGACACGACTGTTAATGAGAATGAGATTCGCATGTTCGAAAAAGAAGGAATAAAAGTAGTATTTTTAGACCGTGAAGTAAGTAAACAAGGCGTATCTAGTATTATATTCGATTCTTATAAGGCAGGATATGAGGCTACGAAGCATCTTATAAATCTTGGTCATAAGAAAATAGCTTTTATTGAATGTGTTGATGATGTAATAGATAGTTTGCGTCGTAAAGAGGGTTACAAGGATGCCTTGCGAGAATGCAATTTACCAGTAGAAGAGAAATTCATCTTAAAGGGAGCTTTTGAAGAGGAATATACATACAATACGATAAAAACTCTTTTGAAATTCCATTCATCAGATCTTCCAGATGCTTTCTTAGCAGGTAATGATTTAAGTGCTATTGGTTGTATAAAAGCATTACAATCAGATGGCTTTCAAGTACCGGAAGATTTCAGTGTTATGGGGTTTGATGATATCGATATAGCTCAGTATTTTACCCCAAGTTTAACAACAGTAAGAAATCCTATTGCTAGGCAAGGAACACTGGCTATTGATACTTTAATTGATATGATTGAAGAGAAAGAACAAGGAACAATTGTTAAGTTAGAAGGAAATTTGGTAATTAGAAATTCCTGTACAAGAAAAAAATAGTTGTAAAATCAAAAAAGAGAGCAAAGAATACGAATAATAGTATTCTTTGCTCTCTTTTTTTGCCAAAAAACATTTTTCAATATTTCAATCTTGTGTAAAAACGTTATTATTAAGCTGTAAAAACGTAGGATTTAGATAAAAACAATACAATATGACCTATTAATTAGAAAGGTGGGTGTACGATTTTACTAAAAAAACAAAAAAATACATTGAAAATTTAAAAATTATGTGATATATTGATAATAATTAAAACGTTTTAATGAACAACATAAAACCATCGACAGATTTTAAGGGTAGAAGACAAGCGGAGATGGAAGTATCAAATACCGGTGGATTGCATTCTGAAAGGAGTTATCATGAATACGTATATAGAACAACTGAAGAAGAATCCGCTTAAAGATAAAGTGGATCTTATGCGTGCTTTACTAGATATCTGTAGACCGATTGTGTCTTGCTACAATGAATCGGGTGCCTTTTTGATTTTAGGTAATACAGGGGCGCACTATAATAATAAAGCTGCAGGAATGGAAGGTTTCTCTCGAATCCTGTGGGGATTTGCTCCACTATTAGCTGGCGGAATTGATGTATTAACGTTAGAAGAACAAGAAGACGTTGATAAGATATTGGATATATACATAAAAGGAATTAAAAATGGTACCAATCCAAAAAGTGACTGGTACTGGTCAGGTGTTAGGGATTATGATCAGAAGATGGTTGAGATGGCAGCGCTTGCAGTTGGAATCTGCTTGGCGCCTAAACAACTTTGGGATTCCTTTGGTAAAGAGGATAAGGAAAGAATCTATGCATGGTTTAATCAAATTAACCAGAGGGAAGTACATAAAAACAATTGGAGATTTTTCCGTATACTAACGAATATGATGTTTCAAGTACGGGGGTTACCATTTGATGAGAAACGATTAGAAGAAGATTTTGATGTTATAGAAGCCTGCTATCAAGGAGGCGGGTGGTATTTTGATGGAAATCCACAGCAGATGGATTATTATATCCCTTTTGCAATGCATTTTTATGGACTACTATATGCAACTTTTATGAAGGAAAAGGATCAAGAACGTTCACAGCGGTTTGTAGAAAGAGCAGCAACCTTTGCAAATGATTTTATATATTGGTTTGCGAATGATGGGACGGAAATACCTTTTGGTAGAAGTTTAACCTACCGCTTCGCACACAGTGCTTTCTTTTCTGCAATGGCGTTTAACGGAGAGAGTTCACTTTCATGGGGCGTGGTGAAAGGTGTTGTATTGCGTAATTTAAGGAGTTGGTTTGAAAAGCCTATCTTTGATGAGTCGGGTATATTAAGCATTGGGTATGGGTATCCGAATTTAGTGATGAGTGAACGATATAACTCACCTGGATCTCCGTACTGGGCTTTGAAGACATTCTTGGTACTAGCACTTGACGAACATCATCCTTTCTGGGAGGCTGAGGAAGAAGTGTTTGATTACGCGTCTTCCAAATGTTTGAGTAATCCTAAGATGATAATAACACATGAAGAAGAGAGTAATCATGTACAAGCCTTTGTAACTGGACAACATTGTATGAACCATGGAAATTCGCCCTCAAAATACGAGAAATTTGTATATTCCAATGTATTTGGTTTTAGTGTATCTAGAGGGACGGAGTTACCTGATGGAGCATTTGACAATACTCTAGCAGTATCATTGGCAGATGACAATACCTATCGTATGCGAAACGGTACCGTGGAATCTAGGATAATGAATGAGTATACTTACGCGAAATATGTTCTAATGCCTGGTGTTGAGATTGAGAGTTACATAATCCCTTGTGTCCCATGGCATGTGAGAGTTCATAAGATAAACACCACAATCGCAATTGATATTGCTGATGGTGGGTATGCGATTGGAACGGAAAAAGTAGGAATAATAGATATTGAAAAGAATATTGAAACGTTTCAACGAAATGCGATTATAAATGATGAAAATGGGATATTCATTAGGAAACCTTGGGGAATCAGCGGGATAGTAAGTGATGATTCAGGAACTTATGAAATGATAAGTAGTTATCCTAATACGAATGTGTTATGGAACTCAGCTGTAATTCCTACATTTTGTAAGAGATTAGAACCTGGGAATCATAGAATAATTACTTCAGTTTTAGGAGAAGCGAATGGTAATTCTGTGAATTCTATTGTAAATAGGCCGGATATACAGTATGAAAAGGATCATTTATGTATTTGTTATGGTGGTAAGCAAGTGACAGTGTAAAAATAATTTTGCAATTGCAACACTATATATAAAACGTTTTAACTATGATATGGGTATAAGACATAAAATAAATACGTAAAATATAAAAAAAATATAAAAATAGCACAAAAAAATAATTGACATAGCAGTGAAAGGATGATATTATTTTAAATATAAATTAAAACGTTTTAATAAAAACTGTTAAAGTTAATAATGGAGGTTCAAAATGAGTAAGAAAAGACAAGGCTTCTTAAAAACAGTAAAAAAACAAGCAGGCTTGCAAAGTATGGTTATACCTGGTGTTATATTCATGATTATATTCTGTTTTATGCCAATCTATGGTTTGAGCATTGCTTTCAAAAACTATACAGTTGTAGATACTTTAGCAACTGCCAAATGGGTAGGTTTTGATAATTTTATGATTGCTTTTAGAGACAAATTCTTCTGGAAGTCAGTAGTCAACACATTAGGAATTAGTTTTCTAAAGTTATTAATAGGCTTCACAATTCCTATTATATTGTCAGTTATGATATATGAGATAAAAGATGGGCCATTTAAAAGAATTATGCAAACAATTTCTTATCTTCCTCACTTCTTATCGTGGATTGTACTGGGTGGTATGATGATTAGCTGGATGTCAACAACAGGTATGTTCAATGAGATTTTACTAACACTTGGAGTGATAAGCGAACCTAGAAATATATTACTTGATGCAGATAAGTATTGGCTTATTGCTGTTTTATCAGATGTATGGAAGGAAGCTGGTTGGGGTACGATTTTATATCTAGCGGCAATGGCGGGTATTGATAGTACATATTATGAAGCGGCTAAAATTGATGGGGCAAGTAGAATTAAACAAATCTTGCACATTACATTACCTTTATTAAAAACAATTATTTGTTTGAATTTTATATTAACAGTAAGTGGATTATTAAAATCAAATCTTGATCAGACATTAGTATTAATGAACTCACAAAATCGTGTAAAAGCTGAAGTAATAGATTCCTATGTTTATCGAATGGGTATTACGCAAGGAGATTTCTCTTATGCAGCCGCTGTAGGATTAGGAGTTTCTATCGTTTCATTAATTTTATTACTTGCTGCGAATTATTTCACTAGTAAGATTAATGATGAATCGGTATTGTAAGGAGGAGAAATCGTATGAAAAAAGTTAGAATGAGTGAAAGTAAGAGGTTTGATTTATTCAATCGATTTGTTTTGCTTATAATTGCAGTTATTATTGTTGTTCCAATTTGGAATATCGTAGCAAGTTCTTTTAGTAGTGGAAAGTCACTAGCGGAAGGTGGTTTCATCTTTTGGCCAAATGAGTTCTCGCTTGAGAACTATAAGGCTGTAATGAATGATATGAGTATATGGAAAGCATATATTGTGTCCATAGCTAAGACTATAATTGGTGTAGTAACTCACGTATTCTTCTGTTCAATGGTTGCTTATGGTATGAGTAAAAGAGATTTAGCTGGAAGAAAGATATACACAGCCATGGGCGTAATTACATTGTTCTTCTCAGGTGGCATGATTCCTACTTACTTGTTAATGAGACAGTTAAATCTTACTAATAGCTTTTTAATTTATATTATTCCTGCTTTGTTTAGTTATTATGATGTGGTTATTCTAATGAATTTCTTTAGACAGATTCCACCGTCTTTAGAAGAATCAGCAAAGATTGATGGTGCAGGTGTTTGGAGAATCTTCTTAAAGCTTATTATGCCATTATCAAAGCCTGCAATTGCAACAATAGCATTGTTTAATGGTGTATATCAATGGAATGACTTCATGACTGCTAAATTATATATCACAGATAAGGCTCTATATCCGGTTCAAATGAAATTATATGAGATTATCGTACAACAGAATGTCAAGAACATGCCAGTAGGTAGTGTAGTAATGGAAACAACTTCAAAAGGGGTACAGCTGGCAACAATCGTTATAACAACAGTTCCAATATTAATCGCTTATCCGCTGTTACAAAAGCATTTTGTTTCTGGAATGATGCTTGGTGCAGTGAAAGAATAAGAAAAAGATGGAGGTATATATTATGAGAAAAGATTTATCAAAATTAATGAGAAAATCTATTGCACTTCTAATGGCAACAACAATTGTACTTGGGGGATGTGGTAAGAAAGATGGAAACAATACAGCTAGTACGGGTGGGGATTCGTCAGCTACAACAGAAGCAAGATATGAACTTGATCCTGAGACTCCAGCATGGAAATTAGATCCACAAGAGATGACAGAACTTACATGGTATGTTAATGCGGATTGGTGGAATACAGATTGGGGTAACGATATTATCACTAAAAAAATTGAAGAAGATTTAAATCTTAAAATTAAATTTATTGTTGGTGATGACACAACACTTAATACATTGTTTGCCAGCGGGGATATGCCTGATTTAATTAGTGTATTTGACGCTAGTTCACAAGTAGCATTAAAAGCGGATTCATGGGCACAGCCGTTATATGAAGTGGCAGATAAATATGATCCTTACTTCAGAAAAGTTGCTTCGGAAGAAACGTTAAACTGGTTACAACTAGATGATGGAAAGAGCTATGGTTATGCCAATTACTCTAATACAGCAGCTGACTACGAAAGTGGTCTAATCAATACCAAAACAGCTTTTGTAATACGTAAAGACATCTATGAAGCTTTAGGAAGTCCATCTATGGGTACACAAGAAGAGTTCTTGAACGTGTTAGGTCAAATTAAAGCACAATATCCGGAACTTTATCCATTCGGATTTAATGCATTTACGACAGAAAGCACTGGTTCTTTGGGAGATCCATTCCAAGATTTTATTGGTGTACCATTATTAGATGATAACGGAAACTTCTATTATAGAAATCTTGATGAAGATTACTTATCATGGGTAAAAACTTTTAGTGAAGCACATCGTTTAGGATATATCAGTGATGATAGTTTTGCAGATGACGGAACTGCATTCGAAGAAAAATTAAAATCAGGTAAATATGCAACTATTATGTTAGATGGTACTCCTCAAAGTTCTGGATTCTTAACATCGTGGATGAATGCAAATCCAGACGCAGCTTACATTGCAATTGATGGCCCACAAAGTACAGTAGGTAATCAACCTACATTAAATCAAGCTGGTATCAGTGGTTGGACGGTAACATATATTACAAAACAATGTAAAGATCCAGCAAAAGCTATTCAATTATTTACTTACTTATTAAGTGAAGAAGGTCAAATTCTTACTACATTTGGTATTGAGGACGTATCTTATACAATCAATGATGAAGGTAAATATGTACTTACCGACGAAGCTAAAGAAATGCAGAAAAATGATAACGATAGATTCAAGAAAGAGTACCGTATTGGTGAATTCTTAATCTTCGGACATGATAAATATAAAGCATATGGTGAAGAACCGTTTCCAGAATCAATTAAACAGCTTAATGAATGGGGACAAGGAAAATTGACTCCACACTTCGTACTTGAAAACACAAATCCTGACGCAGGAACAGAAGAGGCAAGAACCAATTCAGCAGTAACTACAGAATGGACAACAACTTTAGTTAGCTTAATTCGTTCAGATAGTGATGAAGCTTTCAATTCCGTATTAGAATCATACAAGTCATTCCTTGATGATAATGGTTGGGATGCGGTTGTAAAAATTAAAAATGAAAAGATTGAAAAGAACAAAGAAAAGCTTGCAAATTAATACTGGAGGTAATCTATGAATATTAAATGCTATAAAAGTAATGAACAAAAGCAATTTGAAACAAGCGAACTTTCCTTTTTTGGAGATGATAGAGCGGAAATGAGTCTGATTAAGGTTTATCCAAAAGAGACAAGACAAACAATTCTTGGTTTTGGTGGAGCTTTCACGGAAGCAGCTGCTGAAACAATGAAGACGATGAGCGCAGATAAGAAAGAGCAGTTTTTGCAAGCTTGTTTCGGTACAGAAGGAAATCAATATAACTTTTGTAGAACACATATTCAGAGTTGTGATTTTGCTCTTGGTAACTATGCTTATGTAGAAGATCCATCGGATAAAAACCTAGAGACCTTTACTCTTGAAAGAGATAACCAATATTTGATTCCAATGATTAAAGATGCTTTGGCTATTAACCCAGATATTCAATTGCTTGCAAGCCCATGGAGTCCACCAGCGTTTATGAAAAGCAATCAAGAAATGAACCATGGTGGTGTTCTTAAGAAAGAATATTACCAGATGTGGGCTGATATGATTGTTAAGTATGTGGAAGAATATGAGAAGTTAGGTATTTCTATTCATAGAATATCAGTACAGAATGAACCAAAAGCAACACAAACATGGGATTCTTGCTTATATACAGGTGAAGAAGAAGGAATCTTTGCTACAGAGTATCTAAGAAAGACATTAGATGCACATGGATATTCTAATATTGTAATTGTTATATGGGATCATAACAAAGATTGTATCTTAGAGCGCGCTGATGAAACCTTCTCAGTAGTAGGTGCAAAAGATAGCGTTGGAGCAATAGGATTCCACTGGTATACAGGTGATCATTTTGAAGCACTTGATGCAGTAAGAATGAAATATCCTGAAAAAGAACTCATCTTTACAGAAGGCTGTGTAGAATATTCAAGATTTAAATCCAATAACCAAGTGAAAAATGCAGAGATGTATCTACATGATATGATTGGTAACTTAAATCAAGGAATGAATGGTTATATTGATTGGAATCTTGTGTTAAATGCACAAGGTGGGCCAAATCACGTAGGTAATTTCTGTGATGCACCGATCATGTATGATAAAGATAATGATCACTTGGATATTAAGTTATCTTTCCATTATATTGGGCATCTAAGTAGATTTGTTAAAAAAGGTGCTAAGAGAATCCTTGTGTCAAGACATACAGACCAAGTAGACGCCGTTGGTTTTGTAAATCCAGATGGTGAAAAAGTAGTAGTTTTAATGAATCGTACAGAGAATGATCTTAAGATGCAAGTTTGTGAAGACAAAAATGTTTGCGATATTACGCTTACAGCACATTCAGTAATAACGCTTTGTTGGTAGTATAAAAAGAGGCTGTGGCAAAATAGAAGTTATTATATTTTGCACGGCCTCTTGGTCTGTTTAATTAACAGAGCTCAAACTTCGCACTAGAAGATTTCTTAGAGTAGCTAACTGCTATATTCAACGAAAAACCCGCTTTCGCTTAGCTTCACACGTAGCAGTACTAAGATTTCGCGTTGCTCAATCAAGTGCTGACGTGTTCAGATAGTTTTTCTTATGATTATAGCAATTATCTACTCTGATTAAAGATTTTATGTGCGAAGTTTAATTAACAGAGAATTTACTGAATAAACACTAAATAAAAAGGACATAAAGTATATGAATAGATTTTTAAAAGTAGTAAATAACAAACTTATTAATGGGCTTGGAGAGGAAGTTGTACTCCGTGGCTTGAATCTTGGCGGTTGGCTCGTACAGGAAAGTTGGATGTGCCCAGTTAGCGGCGAAGACAGAAAGTGGGCAAACCTAGATACGCTTAACGTATTAGAGGAACGTTTTAGCGAAAAGGAGGTACAAGAGATTCTTGATACATATCAAGACCATTGGATTACGGAAGCTGATATTAAGAATATCTCAGAAATGGGATGCAATGTTTTACGTGTACCTTTCTGGTATCGTAATTTTATGAAGAGTGAAGATGGAACGTGGATTAATGAAAATCTTGATGAAAATCCTGGCTTTAACAGATTAGACTGGGTAATAGATATGGCTGAAAAATACGGTATGTATGTCATCTTAGATATGCATGGTTGTCCTGGAGGACAAAGCATGGATCATTGTTGTGGTACATTAGAAGAGAATCGATTATATACAGATGTTGTTTGTCAAGAATCTATGAAAAAGCTATGGGTTGCTATTGCAAATCGCTATAAAGAAAACAGCACTGTTGCTGCCTATGATATTATGAATGAACCACAAAATAATTCTGGATATACGGGTGAAAATAGCTATGATCCTTGGGAACAGAAATCGTGGGAGATGACAAATCAAATCTATGACAGTATGATTAAAGCTATTCGCGAAACAGGAGATAATCATGTTATTACAGTTGAAGGTATTTGGCGAGTAACGAATCTGCCAAATCCTAAGGAAAAAGGCTGGACGAACATGATGTATCAAACACACCTATATGATGATGACGAAGGATTTAAAAAATGGGTAAATGATATGGCTGACACCATGGATAAGTACGGGGTAGCTGGTTATATCGGTGAATTCCAGAATCTAAATGGCATTCAGAAGTGCGATGAGCATAATATTAGTTGGACAACTTGGACATATAAAGGTACTAATAATGATATCGGTACTTTTTTCTGCTATTTTGCTAATATTGCAAGGGTCGATGTGAAGAAAGACTCCTTAGAAACAATAAAGGTTAAATGGGGAACAAAGATTGAAACAACGAATTTTATAGAGAAAAGTGAGGTTATAGAGAGTATAAAAGCCTCTACGCACAAAATATAATATAGTTAAAGCTGATCCCATAGAAGTTTATAACTATAGAATCAGCAGATTGATAGGGATATAGTTTTTAAATCGATTTTACTTGTTTTTGTCTATATATATTCTTAAAGCTTTGATTGCTAAAAATATAAGATAGACAATGAGTACAAAGAAAAGAATTTGTGGTATTAATAAAAAAGAATATAAAAATGAAAATGAAGCCATATAGTGGAGAACCTCCTTTCGAAGAGTGTTTACCCTGTATTTGTTAATATTGTTTATCGTAACTACCGTTTTTTTTGATAGTGAGATATGTCCTGTATATTCCGATATAGATAATCATAACAGAATTTGGTAAAAAATTCAACCTGAGCACAGATCCTTATAATAGAACAATACCCCGAGAGGTATTATATAGAAGGAGTTATCCCCTCTTTATTGATGAGGGAGTAACTCCTTCTACTTTTTTAAAGCACGTACAAAAATAAGATGCGGTATTAAAACCACAACGCATGGCTATAAAAGACATGGATAGATTGGTATTTCGTAATAATTGTTTGGCTAAGTTAATCCGCTGTTGTAGCACATATTCACTGAAAGTCATATGTACTTCTCGTCGGAACAAATCACATAGGTAGCAATGATTAAGATTAATTGCTTCGCATACTGACTGTAGAGAAAGGTTATCACCTAGATGGTTATGGATATAGATGATAGCCTTTTTAATATGTTCATTTTCATGTTTCTCAATTAGATATTCTTTGCAATTCGAATAGTTCATTAAGATGGTCTCACCAATGGTAACATAGTTTGCTGACGAACACTGTAAAAGTAGCTGGTCATTCTTAACGCAACAATCATGTAAGGAAATCTGTTCATTAATAAGAATGTAATTGTAGATTCCATGATTTAGAGAGGATAGATATAGGCGTATCTGTTGTAGTGGAAGCTGCTCAAGTTGATTACAATGCTCTGTAAAGACGTAAAGTGCGGATTTTAGATTTCCATTATAGAGCAGAGTATACAATTCGTGATGGTTTACGAGGAATTCGTTTTGCTTGGTCATGTATTGTTCTCCTTTTCAAATATTTTATAATATTATCAAAATATTTTGAAACACAGACAGATTATATCATGTTATCATACCTTTAGTTAGTTAAAACTAACTTATTGAAAAATATTATCAATGAGTTAAATAGTTGTATAAAAAAGGAAGGAACATAACATGAGATTGAAGAGAGTTATAGCGTTAGGACTTATATTAGGAATGAGCGTTTTAGCAGTAGGTTGTGGCAAGAAAGGTACGGAAAACACAGATGCTACATCGAATGCCACAGAAGTTGTGGAAGAAACGAATGAAACATCAAGTACGCAAGAAGAAAGTACAGTGACAGAAGAAAAAACAAATACTACCGAATCAAGCGATTCAGTTACCGGGGAACGAGTAGTGGCTAGTTCAGTAGCAGTTGTGCAGATTCTTGACGCGCTTTCAGTACCTATGGTTGGCGTACCAACAAGTAGTTATGAATTACCTGAAAGTGTAGCAGATGTAACAAGAATTGGTAGTGCCATGTCTCCTGATATGGAAGTGATTGCATCATTAGAACCAACAGTAGTTGTATCAGTAGATTCTTTAGCAGAAGATCTAAAAACACAATTTGACTCATTAAAAATCGATTCTGAATTCGTAAATCTTGATAGTTATGATGGATTGAAAGCGGCAATCAAAAGCCTTGGAGAAAGATTTGGAGTAAGCGAAAAGGCAGAAGAATTAGTAGCGTCGTTTGAAGCAAGAGAAACTGATATTCAACAATCAATTGAAGGGAAAGAATCTCCAAGTGTATTGATTATCTTTGGTGCAGGTTCAAGCTTTATGGTTGCTTCAGAAGATTCTTATGTAGGTAACCTTGCAAGCATTGTAGGTGCAAAGAATATTCTTACAGATGCACCTAGTTCGTTTAGTCCGATTGATATGGAATATCTTGCAGATCAGAATCCGGAGTATATATTATTCATGGCACATGCTGATCCAGAAGAATCACTTGAAGCATTTAACCAAGAAATTGAGAAAAATCAGGCATGGCAAAACTTTGATGCAGTTAAGAATGGTAATATAGTTGCACTAGAGACTGGATATTTTGGTATGAGTGCAAATCTAAACGCAGTTGATGCTATGGAGAAATTAGTAGACATCTTATACGGAGAATAAAATGATGAAAAGACGAGGTAGTGCATTTTTAATTATTTCAACCCTCCTTGTCATTATGATTGTTGTTGCAATATCAGTAGGAAGCGTATCCATGTCGCTTGATCAGATAATAGATAGCATCTTTAATGGAACTGGAGGAAGTGGGGGCATCATTAGAGATATTCGCATTCCAAGAGTCATAATGGGCGTACTAGTAGGTGCAAATCTAGCGGTTGCGGGTGTTCTTTTGCAAGGGGTTATGGGTAATCCTCTTGCGGACCCTGGTATAACAGGAATCTCATCAGGTGCAAGTGTTGTTGTTATGCTTGTTATGTTGTATTTTCCTGGAGCATCAGCGAGCATTCCTTTCTATGGATTTATCGGAAGTATGTTAGCCTGTATAGTTATCTATCTGCTTGCTTGGAATAATGGTATATCAGCAATTCGTATCATTCTTGCAGGAGTAGCGGTGAATGCCATATTAGGTGGGGTGAGTAGTATGATTTCTATACTAAATAGTGAGAATCTTACTGGTGTACTAAGTTGGTTGAACGGTAACCTTGGTAAGAAGAGCTGGTCTGAGGTACGTATGCTAGCTATCTATACAGTTATAGGCTTAGCTCTAACATTCCCACTATCAAAGAGCTGTAATCTACTAGCACTTGGAGACAAGAATGCGAAAAGTTTAGGATATAATCCAAATGTGTTGCGAATTCTTATCTCTGTTGTAGCTGTTTTCTTAGCTGGTATATCAACAGCCTATGTCGGAGTTATTGGTTTTATTGGACTTGTAGTACCACATATATCAAGAATGATTATGGGAACAGACCATAAAGTATTAATTCCTTTTTCGGCTTTACTAGGGTCGACATTGTTATTATTAGCAGATACGTTAGGGAGAACAATTACCGCACCTTATGAGATACCTGTGGGCATTGTAACTACAATTATTGGAGGACCATTTTTCCTATATTTATTAAGAAAGGATCAGAAAAGATATGGACATTAAGAAGATTGATTTTTCGTATGGCGATAAGCCGTTCATTCGTGAATTATCTACTACAATTGAAAAGGGCAAGATAACAGCTATTATCGGGCCTAATGGTTCAGGAAAGTCAACGCTTCTAAATCTTATCATCAAGCAGTTGCAACCGAAAGAGGGGCAAATTCTTGTCGATGGCAAGAACATCACTACATGTTCTTATAAGGATATTGCGAAGATGATGGCAATTGTTCATCAACATAATACTGCTCCAGCAGACTTGACGGTAGAGAGTTTAATCGCCTATGGAAGAACGCCATATCAAAGTTTCTGGTCTTCTAAGGATGAGGAAGAAGAGGAAGTTGTGGCATGGGCACTTAAGGTTACAAAACTTGAGAAGCTTGCTAAGAAGCCAATTAGTCAGTTATCTGGTGGGGAGAGACAGCGTGCATGGATTGCTATGGCTCTTGCCCAGAAGACAGATATATTATTGCTAGATGAACCAACTACGTATCTGGATATCTTTTATCAGTTAGAAGTACTTAATTTAGTTAGAGAATTGAATAAAACATATGGAATTACCATTGTTATGGTATTGCATGATATCAACCAAGCTATTCAGTTTAGTCATAATGTAATCATAATGAAGCATGGAAAGATTGTCTACACAGGGGATGCGGTAGCAGGGATTACAACAGATCGATTACAAGAAGTCTATGGTATCCAAGCTACGATTCGCTGGTGTGACGAGAATCAGTGCCCATATATGGTACCTATCGCAATCTAGGTGTAAATTTATTAAGTGAAGGAGAATTAACATGAAAATATTAGTAACATATTCAAGTAAAACAGGGAATACGAAGAAATTAGCGGAAGGTATCTTTAACGAGATCGAAACAGAAGATAAAGTAATTATGCCAATCAATGAAGTAGATAATCTTGACGAATACGATACTGTATTAGTTGGTTATTGGGTGGATAAATCCGCACCGAATGCGGAAGCTGGTAGGTTTATGGAAACTTTAAAGGGTAAGAATGTTGGTATCTTTGCTACATTAGCTTTCTGGTCAGATTCACAACATGCTTGGGAGTCTCTATGTAATGGTGAGGCACTGGTGAAGGAGAATAACAATGTTATTGGAAAATACATCTGCCAAGGTAAATTAGATGAAAAAATCATCGCTATGTTTGAGAAGTTACCAGCAGAAAATCCACATGCTGTAACAGATGAAAAGAGAAAGCGTTATGAGATAGCGAAACAACATCCAACTAATGCAGATATAGCTGCAGCAGCGGAGTTATTTAAAGAAAGAATTCAAGTTTTATAAAGAAAATCGGGGATTAAAAGAGTGTAGATAATAGAAATATCAAGCTCTTTCAATACGCGTAGCTAAGAAAGGTATATATTATGTTTAAGGAAAGAATCAAAACGCATCATAGTGCGATGGGGGATAGTAAGAAGCATCTGAAAGGACCTGGAAATGTAAGCGAATTACTTTCGGTAGCAACAGATCATTCAGACAATGCCGTTATCTATATTCATGTTCCTTTCTGTGCTAAAATCTGTACGTTTTGTAATATGAGAAGAAGTTTACAAGCTCCAACAAAAGAGTACGCAGATTTAATCGTAGAGGAGATTAAAGAGTATAGTAAGTTAGAGTATGTGAAGAATACCACATTTGACGCTGTATATTTTGGTGGTGGAACACCAACAACTCTTACTTCAGCTGATTTAACTAAGATATTACGTACACTTAAGACAGAGCTTACATTCACAGAGGATGCAGAGTTTACTGTTGAGACTACTGTAACACAATTGCAGGAGGAAAAATGGAGAACGTTAATAGAAGAAGGCGTTAATAGATTTTCTGTAGGAGTTCAAACCTTCAGTGCAGAAGGTAGAAAATTAATGGGACGTATTGAAAGTGGCGAAAAGGCTTATGAACTTCTGAAAAATCTAAAACAGATGAATGTTACGGTAAGTATGGATTTGATCTATAATTATCCAGGGCAATCCATGGAAGAATTGTATGATGATTTGAATAAGATTATAGAACTTGACCTTGATGGTTTTTCTATGTATTCATTAATTGATATGAAGGAAACGAAGATTAGTGGGGCACAGGGGCAAGATAATGATGAGCAGATGTTCTTTGCGATTACTGAACATATGGAGAAGGCAGGATATCGATTTTTAGAATTAACGAAGATGGTTAAAGGAGATTCTTATAGATACATTATGAATCGTCATGCGGGCGCAGATACATTGCCACTTGGAGCGGGTGCAGGTGGTTCCATGAGAGGAATTGCTATGATGAATCCGATAAACCTTGATGAGTATAAGGATAGTATCCTTAACTTTAATAAACGAGTAGGTATGGAATTTCTTCCTTCTTATAAAGAAACGGTTCGTTTTAAAGGTGATGTTCAGACAATACGACTTCCTAGAAACACAGAACTTTATAGGAATATAGAAGAATATAATGATATACTTAGTAAGTTAATTGAGAATGATATGGTATATAAGAGAAATGAAGAATATTACTTAACAACAAAAGGGGTGTATTGGGGAAATACAATTTCTAGAGAGCTTTACAATTTAATATAGCTCAAACTTCGCACTTGAAGATTTCGATGAGTAGGTAACTGCTATATTCAACGAAAAACTCGCTTTCGCTTAGCTTCACACGTAACAGTACTAAGATTCCGCGTTGCGAAATCAAGTGCTGACGTGTTCAGATAGTTTTTTTTATGATTATAGCAATTACCTACTCTTAATGAAGTTTTTTATGTGCGAAGTAATATAAGATTTACTTGCTATTATATGCAACACAATGTAACATGAGAAATGTTACATTGTGTTGCATTTTTTGTATACGTATAATATATGATGAGAATGAATGAAAGTAAGAAATAGAAAGAGTAGGACATCGATGACAAATCAATTTGAAAGCTATCAATTATCAAAAGAGATAATTGAAGCATTAACAATATTAGGTTATAAAGAACCGACGAAGATTCAGACAGAAGTGATACCAATAGCATTAAAACGAAGAGATATCGTTGGTAAATCACAAACAGGAAGTGGTAAGACGGCCGCCTTCGCTATTCCATTATGTGAAGAGGCTGTGTGGGAAGAGAATTCTCCTACAGCTTTAGTGCTAGAGCCAACTAGAGAGTTGACGATACAGACAAAACAGGAGATTTTTCATATTGGGAGGAAGAAACGTCTAAAAGTTCCAGATGTATTTGGCGGCTTCCCTATTGATAAGCAGATTCAGACATTGAAACAAAAGTCACATATTGTAGTTGGTACACCAGGACGAGTTATGGATCACATAAGGCGAGGAACACTACAATTAAGTAATATTAAGTCAGTGGTAATTGATGAGGCAGATTTAATGTTAGATATGGGATTTGCTGATGACGTGAAGCAGATTCTTGATGAGATTAAGACGAATCCAAGGGTAATGCTATTCTCTGCTACCATAGGGGAAGAGATTGAAAACATAATTGAGCAATATTTGAAAGACCCAGTTATAATAGAGATTGAAGTTTCACAAGAGGATAAAGGGAATATTAAAGAAGAGGTTTATGAGGTAAGTGGTATCAATAGTGCGATGCAGTCAACTAATTCATATGATAGCAACATGTCTGATGAATTAGTTGAACAAAATAAAGATAAATATCAATTATTTCTACGTCTATTAGCAAGAGAAAATCCTGATAGTTGTATGATCTTTTGTGGTACGAAGGAGATGGTTAATGTTTTATGTAGAAAGCTTCGTAAAGATGGTGTGAAGTGTGGAATGATTCACGGGGATATTGATCAACAAGATAGAATACGTACTGTGGAGGGATTTCGTGAAGGACGCTTCCGTTATCTAATAGCTACGGATGTGGTTGCAAGAGGCATAGATTTTGATAATCTTTCTCACGTGTTCAATTATGATTTTCCAACAGGTAGAGAGACGTATGTCCATCGAATAGGAAGAACAGGACGTAATGGGAAGACTGGAACTGCAATTAGTTTGGTAACGAATTCTGATCAGAAGATGAAGAACATGGTAGAAAACTATGTTGGATATGAATTACCTATGGCAGTATGCGTACCAGTTAGTGAGGAAGCAGAACAAGCATTTTGGAAACGACAAAATGAGAAGGTTGTATTAAAGCAGAAAAAAGGTGCTGAGTTTAATAAAACCATTACAAAACTATCGATTAGTGGCGGTAAAAAGAGCAAGATGCGTGCCGTGGATATTGTTGGGACAATCTGTAGTATTCCTGATATGGCAGCAGAAGACATTGGAGTAATTGATGTAAGAGATAGTTTAACTTATGTTGAAATCTTCAATGGAAAAGGTAAGAAGGTTTTGGATGCTTTGCAAGAGAAGACAATTAAAGGGAAGATTAGAAAAGTCAGAATTACTAGATAGGTTGACTATTAAGATTAGGGGATCAGAAGCCCTCCTCTAAATTGTCTTCGTCAATTTGTACATGCATAGACCTGAATAATGTGATGTAAAACATAGTTTAATGAGCAACTGTATGAAGTCGTTGGTACTAGTACCACTACGAAATTCATTCAAGTGAGAGCGGGTTGCGAATAAACTATGTTTTTCATCACATACACTTATGATGACAACTAGTGTAATACTACAATAACATTTGGTGTAGTTACAGCTGGAATGCTCTTTGTTGAGCGAGCGTATAATGCAACCATATATTTATTAGAGATATTACCACAATAAGGTTTTCCGTCTTCAGCAATTATATAAGTGTTGTTAGAAACTATAAGCTGTAATTGGTTATCATTGCTTATAAGATAGCAATCAAAGAAATCAGCCTTAACAAAACGCCCAGGTAGATCAAGAGCAATTACTTTGATTGGATATTGAGGTGGATAGATGAGTGGGATTGGAGCAAATTCATCATAAAACCCTACAATCTTAACGCCTTTTTGCTGAGTTATACAATCAACAAAATACGTATTGGCGTCAATAATAAAGTGAACTTCTTGATTGTCTTCAGTTCTTACGGTTACATTATAATTGGATATACATTCTGTTTGGCTATTATAATAATCGGTAGTGACGTCGACTACAGTACCATATATAGGGATTAAGGATGGTCTTGGATTCATCATACGATTATTACTTTCAGATGGTCGACTAGGGATGCCTGTGATAATTTCAGGATTTTCTGAATAATTACAGGTTTCTTCGTTTGTAGAAGTATTATATTCTTTACGAGTTGTATCGCAAAATCTTTGCGAACTATTCATTAAAATAACCTCCAAATTATAATTGATATAATACCTTATGCGAATTATTTAAGATTGTTCTTTTGAAGTCCTAGTATTCATCTTCAACGTTGTTTATAACCGTTTGTTCCTCGAAGCAATATATTTGATAAAAAACATCTTGTGCATATAAGCATACAAGTTGTATGCTTAATATAGAATAATGTAAATATAGAAATTTTGAGATTTATTTTAGGAGGTTTAGTATGGGCGACGCAAAGATGACAATAATAAACGGGAATGCAGTTCTTGGGATTGAACTTGGATCTACTAGAATTAAAGCGGTTTTAGTTGATGAGAATAATACACCGATCGCATCAGGGAGTTATGAGTGGGAGAACCAATTAGTTAATAATATCTGGACCTACGATGAAGCTGACATCTGGAAAGGTGTTAGTGCAAGTTATAGCCAGATGTCTAGAGATGTTAAAGAGAAGTATGGGGTTACAATCACAACTCTAAAAGCGATTGGATTTAGTGGTATGATGCATGGTTATATGGCATTTGATAATGAAGATAAACTTTTAGTACCGTTCCGTACATGGAGAAATACTATCACTGCGCAGGCATCGGAAGAATTAACAAGTATATTCAATTATCATATTCCACAGAGATGGAGTATTGCGCATCTTTATCAGGCTATCTTAAAAGGCGAGAAACATGTAGAACAGATTACATATCAAACAACTTTAGCGGGTTATATTCATTGGAGATTAACAGGAGAGAAAGTACTAGGTATTGGTGAAGCATCTGGTATGTTCCCGATTGATATTGACACGCATGATTTTAATAAGACTATGATAAACCAATTTAATAATCTAATTGCAGATAGAAACTTTAACTGGAAACTAGAAGATATCTTGCCCAAAGTGTTAGTAGCAGGTGAAGAAGCAGGATATCTAACAAATGAAGGTGCAAAACTTCTTGATGAATCTGGTAATTTACAAGCAGGAATTCCACTTTGTCCACCAGAAGGTGATGCGGGGACCGGAATGGTGGCAACCAACAGTGTAGCAGTTAGAACGGGAAATGTTTCAGCGGGTACTTCGGTATTTGCAATGGTTGTATTAGAAAAGGATCTGAAGAAAGTACATGAAGAACTAGATTTAGTAACAACTCCTACAGGTAATCTGGTAGCTATGGCACATTGCAATAATTGTACTTCTGATTTGAATGCATGGGTCAACGTTTTTGAAGAGTTCATGGTAAGTATGGGAATGCAAGTAGATAAGAACCATCTTTATGAAGTATTATACAACAAAGCGTTAGAAGGCGATGCTGAATGCGGTGGGTTGTTAGCATATAATTATTTCTCAGGAGAGCATATAACAGGTTTTGAAGAAGGACGACCATTATTTGTTCGTACCCCAGAATCTAATTTTAATCTAGCTAATTTTATGCGTGCGCATCTCTTTACGGCATTAGGTGCATTAAAGGTAGGACTTGATATCTTATTAAAAGAGGAAGATGTTAAACTTGATACGATTTATGGTCATGGTGGTTTATTCAAGACGCAAGGCGTAGGACAAAAAATCGTAGCTGCTTCAATCAATGTTCCGGTATCTGTAATGGAAACAGCAGGAGAAGGTGGAGCTTGGGGAATTGCAATACTTGCATCCTATATGATGAATAAGTCGGAGAATGAAACACTAGATGTTTACCTTAATGACAAAGTATTTGCTGGCGAAAAGGGAAGTAAGGTTGAACCAGATCAAAAAGATGTGGAAGGCTTTGATGCATTTATACAAAGATACAAAGAGGGGCTTTCTATAGAAAGAGCCGCAATAGAGAACCTTAGATAGTTTTAGTATGAATATAGCAATTACCTACTTTGAATGAAGGTTTTTATGTGCAAAGTTGGAGGTAACAATTCAAAAGTCCATCTATTACAATAAGTAATGAGGTGGACTTTGTTTCTGTAAATAAATAGACAAGATATACAATGATTTTATGAAAAACACCTAATTTATTAATAAAATGATAGGATTGTTCGGCAATATAAACAGAGAATTTCTTTACAAAATAGGATAAAAATGATAAAATAATCTGAATAGGGCCTTTCAAGACCTTTTATAGTATAAAGGAGGAAATACTAATGTCAAGAGCTAAAAAATCAATGGATGGTAACACAGCTGCTGCTCATGTATCATATGCGTTTACTGATGTTGCTGCCATATACCCAATTACGCCTTCAAGCCCAATGGCTGATTATGTTGACCAATGGTCTGCATTAGGACAGGAAAACATATTTGGAAATCAGGTTAAGGTAGTCGAAATGCAGTCTGAAGCAGGTGCTGCAGGAACTGTTCATGGTTCTCTTGCTGCAGGTGCTATTACAACTACATTTACAGCTTCACAAGGACTTTTATTAATGATTCCTAATATGTACAAGATTGCAGGAGAACAATTACCTTCTGTATTCCATGTATCAGCACGTACAGTTGCTACACAAGCACTTAATATCTTTGGTGATCACAGTGATGTATATGCCTGTCGTCAAACAGGTTTTGCTATGTTAGCAGAGTCAAATCCACAAGAAGTTATGGACTTAAGCCCAGTAGCACATCTTGCTACAATTGAAGGTAAAGTACCATTTATCAATTTCTTCGATGGTTTCCGTACATCTCATGAGATTCAAAAGATTGAAGCATGGGATTATGCAGATTTAAAAGAAATGTGTAATATGGATGCAGTAAAAGCATTCCGTGAACATGCATTAAATCCAGAAAACCCTTCTATGCGTGGTTCTCATGAAAACGGTGATGTTTTCTTCCAACATCGTGAAGCATGTAACTCAGTTTATGATGAATTACCAGCTGTTGTTGAAAAATACATGGCTAAAATAAATGAAAAATTAGGCACAGACTATGACTTATTCAATTACTATGGTGCTGAAGATGCAGATCGTGTAATTGTAGCAATGGGTTCTATCTGTGACGTAGCAGAAGAAGTAATTGATTACTTAACAGCAGCAGGAGAAAAAGTAGGTTTAATTAAGGTTAGATTATACCGTCCTTGGTCTACAAAAGGCTTATTAAAAGTTATTCCTAAGACTGTTAAGAAGATGGCTGTTCTTGACCGTACTAAAGAGCCAGGTGCTTTAGGCGATCCTTTATACCTTGATGTTGCTACAACATTACGTGAAGCTGGATTACATGATATCGTATTAACAGCTGGACGTTATGGTCTTGGTTCAAAAGACACACCACCATCATCTGTATTCGCTATATTTAAAGAACTTGCAAATGAAACTCCAAGAACACGTTTCACAGTTGGTATCGTAGATGATGTTACTAACCTAAGTTTACCAGAAGTGAAACCAGCTCCTATTACATCAGCAAAAGGTACAGTAGAATGTAAATTCTGGGGACTTGGTGGAGACGGTACAGTTGGTGCTAACAAGAATTCAACTAAGATTATTGGTGATCATACAGATAAGTACATACAAGCTTATTTCCAATATGACTCAAAGAAAACTGGTGGCGTAACAATTTCGCATCTTCGTTTTGGTGACAAACCAATTAGAAGTCCATATTATATCAACCAAGCTGACTTCGTAGCTTGCCACAATCCATCTTATGTTGTTAAAGGATACAAGATGGTTCAAGATGTAAAACCAGGCGGAATCTTCATGATTAACTGCCAATGGTCAGATGAAGAGTTAACTGAACATCTAAATGCGGCTGCTAAGAAATATATCGCAGATAATAACATTCAATTATATACAATCAATGCTATTGATAAAGCAATTGAAATTGGTATGGGTAAACGTACGAATACAATTCTTCAATCAGCATTCTTCAAATTAGCAAACGTTTTACCAATCGACGATGCAATCTCTTATATGAAACAAGCTGCTAAGAAATCTTACGGCAAGAAGGGTGATGCAGTAGTTGAGATGAACTACAAAGCAATTGATGCTGGTGTAGATGCTATTCATAAAGTAGAAGTTCCAGCTTCATGGTCTAACCCAGAAGCAGATGCCAAAGGTGTAGAATACACTGGACGTCCAGAAACAGTTAAGATGGTTAAGGATTTACTTGAGCCAATCTCATTAATGGATGGAGATAGTCTTCCAGTTTCAGCATTTGCTGAATGTGCTGATGGTCAATTTGCTACAGGTGCTTCTGCATATGAAAAACGTGGTATTGCAGTAAATGTTCCTGAATGGGATGCAACAAAATGTATCCAATGTAATCAATGTGCTTTCGTATGTTCACATGCTACAATTCGTCCATTCATGTTAGATGAAGAAGAAGTGAAAGCAGCACCAGCAAACATCAAACTTGCTGATACAAAACCAAAAGCTAGTGAATACAAGTTTACTATGAGTGTAACTCCATTAGACTGTATGGGATGTGGAGAATGTATTACAGTATGTCCTACAGGTGCTATCCAAATGGTTCCTAGGGAATCACAAGCACAGGAACAACCAGTATTCGATTATTTAGTTGCTAATGTAGGAAAGAAACCTGGTATGCCAGCTAGTCATACTGTAAAAGGTTCTCAGTTCAACCAACCACTTCTTGAGTTCTCAGGTAGCTGTGCTGGTTGTGCAGAAACTTCATATGCTAGATTAATCACTCAATTATTTGGTGAACAAATGTACATCTCTAATGCAACAGGTTGTTCTTCAATCTGGGGTGGTCCAGCAGCAGGTTGTCCATATACTGTTAACAAAGACAGTAATAAAGGACCAGCTTGGGCAAACTCATTATTCGAAGACAATGCTGAACATGGTTTTGGTATGCATCTTGGACAAAAAACTCTTCGTGATCAAGTGATTGCTAAACTTGAAAAGATGGGTGAAGCAACTGAAACTCCAGCAGAAGCAAAAGCTGCTATTGCTAAATATCTTGAAACAAAAGATTCAACTACAGAGAACACTCCAGCTGCAGAAGCTTTAATCGCTGTACTTGAAAAAGGTGCTAGCGAAGGTTGTGAACACTGCAAAGAAGTTCTTGAAAAGAAACAATACCTTGCTAAGAAATCTGTATGGATCTTAGGTGGTGACGGATGGGCATACGATATCGGATTCGGTGGACTTGACCATGTACTTGCTTCTGGAGAGAATGTAAATGTTATGGTATTTGATACAGAGATGTATTCTAATACAGGCGGACAAGCTTCTAAAGCATCTAATATCGGTGAAGTTTGTCAATTCGCTGCAGCTGGTAAAGAAGTTGGTAAGAAGAGTCTTGCTGAAATCGCTATGAGTTATGGTTACGTATACGTAGCACAAATCGCTCTTGGCGCAAATCCTGCACAAGCAGTTAAAGTAATTGCTGAAGCAGAAGCTTATAACGGACCTTCATTAATCATCGGATATGCTCCATGTGAACTTCACGGAGTTAAAGGTGGAATGAACCACTGTCAAGATGTTATGAAATCAGCTGTTAAATCTGGTTACTGGAATCTATTCTCCTTTAATCCACAACTTAAGGCAGAAGGAAAGAATCCATTTACATTGAATTCTAAACCAGGAGATGGAACATACCAAGACTTCTTAAATAACGAAACTCGTTATACTCGTCTTGCTCGTTCTTTCCCAGAACGTGCTGAGAAATTATTCAGTGCTTCTGAAGAAGCTGCAAATGCTCGTTATGAACATTTATTAAGATTAGTTGAGCTTTATAAATAAAAATAAGCTAAAAGGTTAATCCTTTTATTATAAAATGACTCTTTGTCTAGTATTGTTTGATACTAGATAGAGAGTTGTTTTTATATGCATAAAATTTTTATATGAATAAAAAGATGGTGTTTGCCAATAATAATTTTAGATAAGAAAGGGCGTTGTATTGATACGTTGCAATTATCTTAAATTTAATAGTGAAAGGGAACCTAATAATGCCAAAAGATAGCCAACCAGATAATAAACAAGCTAGAATGGAAAAAGCAAATGGCCAAACACCAATAACGAGAGAAAATCAAAATCAGAATCCAAATGCAAAGAAGAAATCAATACCAGGTAATAACGTTTAATACAATCGTTTATTAATATTATGTATAAGCAGATAGCTTTTTAAAGTGTCTGCTTATTTTTTGTAGAATTTTCCTGATCCTTATTGTATCTAATATTAGAAATATAATTGACAAATATGATATGAGCAGTATAATATCCAATATGAACAATGTTCAAATTAAAGGGGGCTTTCTAATGAATTTGGCAGCAACATCGAAAGAGGAAATTCTTGAAGTAAGTCGGAAGATTGTTATGAAGGAAGGACTTTTCGCTATTAATATGCGTACAGTTGCAAATGAATGTAAGGTAGCAGTCGGTTCTATATACAACTATTTTCCTTCGAAAGCTGATTTAGTTAGTGCGACGATAGAAGTAATATGGAAAGATATATTACATATGACAGGCGGATTTTTTAACTTTGTCAGTTTTAGAGATTGCCTTACATGGCTTTTTGAAAGTATAAAAGAAAGTGGAAAGAAATATCCAGAGTTTTTTACAGTCCATTCCATTATTTTGGCAGATGATGATAAGGAAAAAGGACGACAAATAATGGAGCAGTATTTTGAAAATTTGAAAAAGGATCTATTGATGGTTTTAGAAAAGGATGTAGATATCCGCTCAGATGCTTTTAATGAAATCTTGACGCCTGCCATATTTATAGACTATGTATTTACAATTTTTATTTCACTATTATTAGATAGTCAGAGTGATTGTAAAGCTTTATTAGAATTGGTAAGTAGTTGTATATATTAAGATTCCATTTTGCTTAAGTGGGATAATATTTACCTCAAAATGAACATCGTTCAAGTGGAAGGGGGAAGTTAAACATGAAAGTACAAAAAGAAAAGCTATTAATGATTGCAAGTATCGTATGGCTTATCGCTGGATTTAATATATTGCGTATAGGAATCATTAGTTATGTTGGACGAGTATCTATAATCAATCTGTTGCTTTCTATTTTGGTATTTGTAATTTTCTGGTTTGTGATTTTT
This sequence comes from Lachnospiraceae bacterium, assembly GCA_019421365.1. Lineage (GTDB taxonomy): Bacteria > Bacillota > Clostridia > Lachnospirales > Lachnospiraceae > Anaerosporobacter. The sequence continues at coordinate 54,318 of JAHZFJ010000014.1, read as the reverse complement.
AAGAAATTAGTGTTAAAACATGTAGACAGAATCCAACGATATGAAGAAGAATTACAGTTTATCTTAAATTTTTTTGATAAGAAATCATTTATTATCATGGCATTTATGATGACTTTTGGAATCGGTATAAGGGTTTTGAATCTGGTACCTGATGTTTTCATAGCTGTGTTTTATACAGGATTGGGGTCTGCCTTATTTGGAGCAGGGATACTCTTCGGATATTACTATTTTAAATACAAGAAAAAAATTATTAAGGATAAGGAGAAAAATGATATGAAAAAAATGTTGAATATTTCATTTGTTTATTTTTGGCTAGCAATGGTAGGAGGTGTATTTTATAGAGAATATACAAAATTCTCAGATTTTTCAGGACAAAGTGTGTTAGGATATATACATACGCATTTATTTGCGTTGGGTGTATTGTTATTTTTAATTCTAGCTTTGTTTTGTAAGGATACTTCTTTAGCACAAAATAAAAATTTCAAGAAGTTTGTAATCTTGTATAATATCGGTCTTCCGTTTATGGTAGTAATGATGGTGATTCGTGGTATTATACAGGTAGAAGGTGTACAAGTATCTAGAGCGTTAAATGGAATGATTTCTGGTTTTGCAGGAATTTCACATATTCTTGTTATGGTGGCATTGATATTGTTATTCATTGCATTGAAGAAAGAATTTTCGGAGAAAACAGAGTAATAGATGTTGAGTAATCTATTGTTTTAAGAGAAGATTAAAATTAGGGCGCACAGACCATCTGCGGATGGAAGTTATCTGATGTGCCCTTTTATTTTAAGTATAGTTCAGTTTGCTTTTTGGTATGTGTATTATTATGGAATTAAGTTTGTGTATAATGCTGGTTTTATATAGAATTAGAGAATGCATAAAAAGAATATAGTAAAAAATAAAATGAACCAACTACATATATATGGCAATATATCTATGAAGAGGTTTATTGTTGGCGCCGCGAACCATTCAATGATATGAAAAGGAGACTGCTTGTGAATACGAGAGAGATAAGTGAATTAGTTGAAATGCATGGGAACGCTATATACACATTCTGTTGTAGTTTGACACACAACAAAATAGAGGCAGACGATTTGTATCAAGAAACATTTCTAAAAGCAATAGAACGTAAGGGAAAGATACATCAGAATGAAAATCCGAAGAGCTATTTGATAGCAATTGCAATTGGAATATGGAAGAATAGTCGAAGAAAATATGCTAGAAGGCAGAGGATTGCTCCGATGGAACCACTTAATGAAAACTCAGGCGGTGAAAATAGCTTGTGTATGGAACTTACGAAGTCTATAACGACAGAAGATCTAATGATTAATAAGGAAATGTGTCAAATAGTACGATATGAAGTGGGACAGCTTAGTGATAAATTGAAAATACCATTGTATTTATACTATACACTTGAACTTCCTGTTGAGAATATAGCTCAGATTATGAAGATTCCAACAGGTACAGTAAAAAGCAGACTCTTTAAAGCAAGAAAAGAATTAAAAGTAAAGATGGAGGAACACGGTTATGAAAGAAGATAAACAAATTGATATGTTATTAAAACAAGTTTTATCGGTTACAAAAGAGCCGGATGACCTCCTTAATCAAACGATTATATCGAAGGCAAAGGAGAGAAATACTATGAGTAAGAAGAGAAGAATGCCAATGGTAGCGGCGGCAGCATTGACAATACTAGCGTTATCTGGAACAGCATTAGCGGCTTCTAGATTTTTAGGGACAGATAAAGTTGCAGAAAAGTTTGAAGATTATAAGCTAGCAGATGCCTTTAAAGGTAAAGATGCAGTCTCCGTTAATAAAACAGTACAGTCAGGTCAATATGATATAACATTACTTGGTTTAGTTTCGGGAACAGAAATCTCAGACTATATTGCAACAGATGACGATGAAATATTATCGGATCGAACGTATGCAGTAGTTGCAATAGCAAACACGAATGGTGCACCGATGCCATCAACATCGGATGAGAATTATGGTCAGGAACCATTCTTTGTTTCGCCATTAATCAAAGGATTGAAGCCATGGCAATATAATATTGCTACAATGAATGGTGGATATCAAGATTTTGTAGAAGATGGGATAATGTATCGATTAATTGAATGCAATAATGTTGAGATGTTTGCGGATCGAGGTATTTATCTTTGTGTTAGTGATACAACGTTCTATAATGTTGATGCGTATGATTATGACGAGTTAACTGGGGAGATTACACCTAACTCGAAGTATGAAGGGATCAATGTATTGTTTAATCTTCCGATAGATATCTCGAAAGCTAATCGTGAAAAAGCAGATGCCTATATTAATGAAATGGAAGCAGGAAAAAATAAAAAAGATTCAAAAGATGAAGAGGAAATTAACGAGAGTGTGGATACGTCGGTTTTGAAGAATGCAGAAGGAGATGTAGAAGAAAGAGTAGCGGATGGTACGTTGCTAAAAGATTCTGTTAAAGAGCTAACAGCAGATGTAGATGGAGCTGCGACATATACGTATGAAGCAAAAGATGGCTCAGGAGTAAAGTTATATATAATATTAGAGGATATATTTGAAGGTATTGATGAGGGATTTTCGCCCCAATCTGTTGAGATAAATGGTGATGAAGAGAGTGTTCAGTATATAGTTGCTTATCGTAAAGATGCAGATGGTAAGATGTATGGTATGATGTATCAGTTTGAGTAGGATAACTGTTTAAACGGTTATAAGTATTTTATGTAAAGAAGGAAGGCGAATGATTGTCTTCCTTCTTTAATGTTTAGGACATATTTATTTGCTAAAAGAAAAATCAAGGCTAGAATAAACGTTACCCTTCTCTAATTGGAGAGTAAAGATTGTATCTTTATAACGTAATGTCACTTCACCATCATGATTAGCAACAATCTCTAGATATGTTAATTTATTAGCATTCCATTCCATATTAATTTCGTACCCACCACGAGCCTTCAATCCTTTTACATAACCATTTGTCCATCTATCAGGAAGAGCAGGGAGAAGATGAATTGCGTCTTCATGGCTTTGTAATAACATCTCAGCAATGCCTGCTGTACAACCAAAATTCCCATCGATTTGAAATGGTGGATGGTTATCAAAAAGGTTTGGAAGTGTCGAATTCTTAATAAGTTCTTCTATATTCTTTAAAGACTCATCTCCTGCTCCTAGCCTAGCCCACATATTAATAATCCATGCTTTACTCCAACCAGTATGTCCACCACCGAAAGATAGCCTTCTCTCTAAGGTTTTACGAGCAGCCACTGCTAATTCTGGTGTGGAATTTGGAGAGATTTGTGTACCTGGATGCAAAGCAAACAGATGGGAGATGTGACGGTGTCCCGGTTCAATTTCCTCATAGTCTTCCACCCATTCTTTAATCTGGCCGTACCTACCAATCTCTGGAGTAGGAATCTTGTGTAATGTTTCTTGTAGTGTACTACGAAAGTTCTCGTCGATTCCGAGAATTAGGGAGGCTTTCATACATGCAGTAAAGAGTTCGGTTGTAATTTGATTGTCCATGGAAGCTCCCATACACATGACACCTGTTTCTCCTGACGGTAAACGGTATTCATTCTCTGGAGAAATGGTTGGACAAGTAATTAACTTACCATCTGGGCCTTCAATAAAGAAATCAAGTAAGAATTCAGAAGCTTCTTTCATTGTAGGATAGGCTTGCTTTAGAAATTCCTCATCGAGTGAAAACTGATAATGTTCCCATAGATGTAGGCATAACCAAGCAGCACCCATAACCCAATACGTTGAACTGAGGCATACATCTTGTGGTGCAGTATCAGCCCATATATCTGTATTGTGATGTGCCATAAAACCACTGCAATTGTACATTACCTTTGCTGTTTTACGACCATTTTCTCGCATTCTTTCAAGTAAATCAAACAATGGAAGATGACACTCGGATAGATTACATGTTTCTGCGGGCCAATAATTCATCTCTGTATTAATGTTAATGGTATACTTACTATCCCATATTGGTAGCATATCTTTGTTCCAAATTCCTTGCAGATTTGCAGGGAGGGAGCCGGGGCGGCTACTAGAGAGTAGCAGGTAACGACCATATTGGAAGAATAGATTTAATAGACCGAAATCTACTTTTCCTTCTTTAAATCGTTGTACCCGTTCGTCGGTGGTAAGTGAATTTAAGAATTCTTCTCTGTCTGTACATACATCAATTTCGACCCGATTAAATAAACTTTGGTAATCAGCTAAGTATTCTTGATAGATTACCTCATAAGGTAACTGTGATACTTGTTCCAAGTGAGTTTGACAATAAAGTTCTGGGTTTTCTACGCGAAAGGTTGTATTAGCTGTGAGGTATATAGTTGCGGTGTTGGCATTCTCAACAATAACACTATTACCTAGTGTTTTTATTGAACCACCCTCTGTCTTGACTTTAATTCTACTAGAGAATTCTACCGATCCTTTACCACCGCATTGCCCCGTCATTAAGCTACTATCTAAACCTTCGGTACAAGATTTATCTACAAAGGCATTGAAGCCACCATTATATCGGAATTTGTAAGTTGAGAAAGGTTCGAAATTCCAAGGGGCATTACCTCGGGAAAGTTGTGTGTGAAAGTTAAGTGTACTTGGTTTATCAGAAGTAAGTCGAACCACCATAACTTGATGAGGGAAACTTGTAAAAACACTACGGGTATAATGGGTTCCATTAAGGGTGAAGTCAGTTTTGATTACACCAGTTGCTAGGTCAAGTTCGCGGGTATAATTGGTAACCTCACCTTTCTCATCAGCGAAAAAAAGATATAGGTCACCTAGGGTTTCATAATGACGTTGGCATTCAGGTGTGCCAGAGAGTGCGAATGCGGAAAGTTCTTCGGCTTCTTTGATTTTACCTTCTAAAAGTAAAGATCGGATCTTATCGAGGTTCTTGCTTGCATCTGGATTGTTTCGATCAATTGGACCTCCATACCAAACACTATCTTCATTCAATTGAATTCGTTCACTATAGATGTTACCAAAGACCATTCCACCTAATCGTCCGTTTCCTGTAGGGAGTGCTTCATCCCAGTTGTTAGCAGGTTCTTTATACCATAACTTCAAATCATCAGTATATGTATTCATTGAATCTATCCTCCATTATAAATGTAACTACTTAGTTTATTAACTAAATTATACGATATAAATACTAACCTAACTATAACGTATTTGCTTTCGTATATGATGATAATGCTTTTGATAGATACAGGTGAAGTAGGGGCAGGACATTCTGTGACTATTTTGTATGAATTAGTTCCTGTATTAAGTAACGTTTGGAAGTTTGCTTCCTGTAATAATTCTCTTGACAAATAAGTGTGGGGAAATTAAGATGATATTAATAATTAGCTAAATTTAGCTAATTTAAATATAATCAAAAGCATCTTCGCACTATAAATGAATAAAGAGGGGAATAAAATGGCTAAATCAGTGAAGTTAGCAGATATTGCTGCTATATTAAATGTTAGTACAGTTACAGTTTCAAAAGCCTTGTCTAATCAAAAAGGTGTGAGTGAAGAACTTCGAGAAAAGATTAAAAAATTAGCAGATGAGATGGGATATCGTCAACCGTCTACGATTAAGAAAGATGCAGATAGTACAAGTTATAATATTGGTGTTATTATTGGCGAGTTGTTCTTAGATAAATATCAATCCTTCTATTGGCAGATGTATCAGGCAGTTACAACAAGAGCTGTTATGAAAGGTTGCTTTACGTTATTAGAAGTTGTAAGTAAAGAGGATGAGAATAATTTAATTCTACCTAAACTAGTACAAGAACAAAAAGTTGATGGTGTTGTGATAATTGGTAGATTAAACGAAGCATATTTACAGTGTTTGAATATGCGTGCGGGGGTCCCAGTTATCTATCTTGATTTCTATGATGAGAAGGAGTCTTGTGACGCTGTTATATCCAATAGTTATTTTGGATCTTATATGTTAACGAATTATTTGTTTGAGATGGGTCACACAAAGATTGGCTATGTTGGAACAGTTTTAGCAACGGACAGTATAACAGATCGTTATTTTGGTTATGCCAAAGCTCTTATGGAGCATAAGGTAGCAATTAATCAGGAATGGATTATTGATGATCGTACAGCCGATATCGCTAAGATATATGTTGATCCGAAATCAGTATTAATGGATAATATGCCTACCGCATTCGTTTGTAATTGTGACTTAACCGCTAGTTATGTAATTAAGATATTACAAGATGCTGGATATAAAGTACCAGAAGATATATCTATTGTTGGATTTGATAATTATTTATATCCAGGCATGTGCAATATCGGAATAACATCTTATGAGGTTGATTTTAAAGAGATGGCAAGACGTACCATTCATAATATGATTAAGAAGATAGCAAACCCAGGCTATAAGCCAGGGGTCGTTATTGTTCAAGGAAAACTGGTTTATAAAGATAGTGTTGCACGAATTTTACTATAATAAGTAGTATTCTATTGTTTTTGTTATAGTGCTAATTGTTCAGCATGCTAAGATTGGGCATCAAGATAAAAGTCGAGCTCTCGTGTAAGTTTTTAGCTTATACGAGAGCTTTTTTTATCTTTTATACGAACAGTCTACAAAATTATACATATTATGTTCTATAGCAAAGTTTTTGCTAGGGTTACATTAATAATTATGGGAGCTGAACTTATTATGGATAGAAGAAATGAAGATTTTCGGTCGTATGATGATCGTAAATGGAATGAAATAAATAGGGATTCTCAATACGAACATTGTAGTTCGGGGAATCGCTGTAGGTGTAATCGATGTCACAAGGGAACATCGGTCGGAGCATGTGGCTCAAGAGGTTGCGACGGAGAAGACGGAGCGGCTGGAGCAGATGTAGATGTAGTAAGAGGAGCAACCGGAGCAACCGGAGCTACCGGAGCTACCGGAGCTACTGGAGCGACTGGAGCAGATGGAGCACCTGGAGCACGTGGCCCAAGAGGTTGCGACGGAGCAGATGGAGCAGACGGAGCAAGAGGAGCCGATGGAGTAGATGGAGCAGATGGAGCAACCGGAGCACCTGGAGCAGATGGAGCACCTGGAGCACGTGGCCCAAGAGGTTGCGACGGAGCAGATGGAGCAGACGGAGCAAGAGGAGCAGACGGAGCAACCGGAGCTACTGGAGCAGATGGAGTAGATGGAGCAGACGGAGCAAGAGGAGCAGACGGAGCAACCGGAGCGACTGGAGCAACCGGAGCGGATGGAGCACCTGGAGCACGTGGCCCAAGAGGTTGTGATGGAG
>JAHZFJ010000014.1:0-46951 GCA_019421365.1 Lachnospiraceae bacterium | reverse complement strand
GCAACCGGAGCGGATGGAGCACCTGGAGCACGTGGCCCAAGAGGTTGTGATGGAGTAGATGGAGTAGATGGAGCAAGAGGAGCTGATGGATTACCAGGAGCGACCGGAGCAACCGGAGCAACTGGAGCAACCGGAGTACGTGGCCCAAGAGGTTGTGATGGAGTAGATGGAGTAGATGGAGCAAGAGGAGCCGATGGATTACCAGGAGCAACCGGAGCAACCGGAGCAACTGGAGCAAGAGGAGCAGATGGTGTCTGCACGTATACTAGAACGGGTAATTTGATTAGGAATAGCAGTTTTGAAGTGTTTGCAGCATCTCCAGGTTTACCTATTGATTGGAAACAATCCGTAGGAGTAGTAACTGATGTTGCCAAGACTACTGCACAATGTACCTTCCTTTCAGGGCTTGCAGCTGTTGAAATTAATGGAGATACAATAGCAAGGGACGGAACTGATATCTATCAAGATATAACATCACTTTCGAGCCATGTTGGCAGTTATGTTGATTTCTCATTTTCAGCAAGTGGTAATGCTAATACAGCGTTAACAGCCAATGTTATTTACTATACATCAGGAAATGTAGAAATTAGTAGAACAACCATATCTATACCAGTTAATTCTATGTCTAACTTAAGAGGTATTTTTAATTACTATAGAACTACAACTGTTATACCGCCAAAAACGTCATATGCAAGAGTTCAATTCTTAACGACTTCCTCATCATGTAATACATCAGTTTATATTGATGATGTTTCCTTTGGAATCTAATCAAGGGGATTAACAATTAAAAAGTTCGAGTTCACACCTTTTATTTATAAGGATTCTTTATGGGTAGGGGTGTGGGCTTGATCTTATAGCCATTTAAGGGGGGAGTGTATGGATAAGATTAGTCTTTGTATGATTGTAAAGAACGAGGAGGATGTGCTTGCTAGATGTCTGGCGAGTGTTAAGGATATTATTGACGAAATTATTATTGTAGATACGGGGTCTACGGATCGAACAAAGGAAGTAGCTTCTGCATTTTCGGCAAAAATATATGACTTTACTTGGTGTGACGATTTTTCAGCAGCAAGAAATTACGCATTTAGTAAAGCAACAAAAGATTTTATACTTTGGCTTGATGCGGATGATATAATCGAAGAGCGTGAAAGGTCAAAATTCTTAAAATTAAAGAAAGAGCTCTCGGACCAAATCGATGTGGTAATGCTGAAATATAATGTAGGATTTGACGAAAATGGTGAAGTTAACTTTTCTTTTTATCGAGAGCGTATTCTACGTAGAGCGAAGCAGTTTAAATGGGTTGATCCAATTCATGAATACATGGATATAAGCGGTAATGTTATTATGAAAGATATAGCGGTAACACACCGCAAGTTACATGCAAGTACAGGGAGAAATCTAAAGATATATGAAGGATATATTGAAGAAAAGAAAGAGTTAAGTGAAAGATCGATGTATTATTATGGGAAAGAATTGTATGAAAACAAACGATACCAAGATGCTGTAATCCAGTTTAATAAATATCTTCTTAAAAATAAAGGTTGGGTGGAAGACAAGATTAGCGCTTGTTTCTTTTTATCGATATGTTATGAGGTGTTAGGAGAGAAAGATAATATGCTCAATGCTTTGTTCAAAAGCTTTGACTATGATGTACCAAGATCAGAAATTTGTTGTAAAATAGGTGATTATTTTAAAGAAAAGTCAAGCTATTATCAAGCTATATTTTGGTATGAGTTAGCTACAATACTGAAAAAACCAGATAATTTTATAGGTTTTTTACTTCATGACTATAACGGATATTACCCACATATACAGATGTGTGTCTGTTACGACCGATTAGAAAGGTACGAAGATGCAAAGAGGCATAATGAATTAGCAGGTAAATTTAAACCAAATGACTTAGCAGTAGCATATAATGTAAAATATCTTGCAGACAAATGAAAGTTATGGGGCTGTTGTGTGATGTATTTAGTAATGAAACATGTTGGAATGCTAATATTTCAACAGCCTCATATATTCTAGGGCTGAATGCGTTATTCGAGAATATCATAACTTTCTAAGTGATTTGTTTTTTTATATACATGTAAAGTATTCTGTCTATCACAGGTTGCTAAGAGCACTTCAGATGTTTCAGTATTTTGATGTGCTTTTAATTGTGCGTGTAACCAAGTTTCATTGTTACCAGTATGCTTTAGATTGTCAGTCATAATATGTCCATCAATAATAACGTTAGCAACAAGATATTCTTGAGTAATTGATAATTTCATATCCTTACCAGTTAGAGGACGCTCATCTGACTTTGGTAATATGCTAAGCTTACCGTTGGGTTCAAGAATAATAGTTTGTATTGTAGATAAGTCAAAGTAACCAGCAGTTCTGCATTGACATAAGAATTCTCCAAGGTCTAATTTAGCTTTTCTTAGACTTTTTTCATAGATGTTACCGTTATCGTATAGAATGGAAGGCTTTCCGGTGACAATTCGACGAAATTTTATTGATTTATTGGTTAGTTCAGAAATTAAAATAACCATGAATGCATAGACAAGCATTGCGACAAAAGGTTTAATTACATCAGTAAATTCTGATGTTGCCATCTCAGCAGCTATAGACCCTATTGTGATTCCGTTGATATAGTCAAACATAGTTAATTGTGACATTTCACGATTTCCCATTAATTTGCTAAGAATGAATAATGTAATAATCGAACCTAGAGCAGTAAACAGTGCATGTAAAATTTCCATAAAATCTCCTATCCACACTAGGCTAAAAGCCTGTGTACGAATTAATACTAATGTAAATATGTTTTTACATTTTGGACTAATTGTAGTATGCTCCGATAGGATAATATTATGTAATTTAGGTGTTCAAGTTAGAAGGTAACTTATTGAATATACTTGTACAGAAAAAAGACCTATCTTTCGATAGGTCTAAACAAGCTTGTTATATCTATAGTAAAATAAGCGTGATAATATCACAATTAAGCAATTTTGTTAACAGCTAAACTTAAGCGAGAAATTTTTCTTGCAGAAGTATTTTTGTGATAAACGCCTTTTTTAGTAGCTTTATCAATTTCACTAATTGCATCTCTTAAGCATGCTTTTGCAAGAGCAGCGTCGCCAGCAGCCACAGCAGCGTCTACTTTCTTGATAGCAGTCTTTACTTTAGATTTAATTGCTTTGTTTCTCATTGTCTTAGTTTCGATAACTTTGATTCTTTTTTTAGCAGATTTAATGTTAGCCAATCCGTACACCTCCAAAATTTTGATTATATAAGATATTGTGTTTCATTAAACCCGGACACGGACGTTCTAATGTAAACATACTCATATATTGTAGTATAAGAACGAATTTCTGTCAATACATAATTTCGATATTTATAGGAAAAACTGTGGATGTCAATTGATTACCTTTAGTATGTGAAAAATATAAAAATATATGTTCATACTCTATTATTTAGGTGGTAAATATGAATGCTATCGAAATACATGATTGCAAGGTTAGTAAATTATTGATTTAAAGAAAGAGGATTATATAATATGGAAGAAGAAATCAAGAGAAGTAGTGCAAATTGTAATGCTAGAACTGACTTAGCATTAGAAGTGCGGGAAAGTTTTGAAGATGATAATGTTGAGGTATCCGGTGTTGTATTAGAAGAAGATTATGTACAGGATAAAGATATTAAGATAACAAGAGTAATAATTAAAGATGAACATGGACAAGAAGCGATGGGAAAACCTATGGGAACTTATATTACAATTGAAGCTCCTCGTCTTCAAGAGGATGATGAATCCTATCATGAACCATTAACAGAAGAGATAGTCAAATATATTAAGGAACTACTTGGTGAAAATCAAGAAGGCGAAGTACTTATTGCAGGACTCGGCAATCGTGAAGTAACGCCAGATGCACTTGGACCAAAGGTAGTCGACAACCTGTTTGTGACAAGACATCTTATTAAAGAATACGGTGATGAATTTAAGAAGAAAAATCAAATGGAATCTATGAGTGCAATTGCACCAGGTGTTATGGGGCAAACGGGTATGGAAACAAGCGAGATTTTAAAGGGAATAATCAAGCAAACAAAACCAAAATGTCTTATTGCTATTGATGCATTAGCAGCAAGAAGTGTGTCTAGATTGAATACGACAATACAGATTACAGATACAGGAATTAGTCCTGGGTCAGGTGTTGGTAACCATCGAAATGCTTTGAACGAAGAATGCCTAGGTGTGAAAGTAATTGCAATTGGCGTTCCTACCGTAGTAGATGGTGCCACTATAGTTAATGATACGCTAGAGAGATTCTTATCTGGTAAAGGATTCTCTGAAGAAGAGATGTATAAGTTCATGGCAGAAGTAAGAGAAAAGACGGTCTGTAATATGTTCGTTACTCCAAAGGGAATTGATGATGCTGTAAAGAGAATCAGTTACACAATTTCGGAAGCGCTCAATCAATGTTTCTGCCAGACTTTATAACTATATATTAATAACATCACAAGTAGTTCTTGAAAAACTATTAAAATCTAGATTTTTTTTCTTACCTAACTCAATATAACTAAAAAACAGTACTTAGATACGTAACGTGTTTTGTGTTATATGCGTTAGGTAAGAAGTTATGAGAAATATAGTTGGAGTTTTGCATTATGTTACCGTATTCTGTTGATTTCTCAATTTTATATAGAACGAAAGGGCGTTTTGATAAGATTCATGGAAGGCGGTTCATCGAATAATACGAGATGCATAGAATATAATATAAAAAGAATTATTAAGAAAGAAAGGAAGGGAGGGGAGTGTGAGGACAAGGAGTTTTACTGATTTTGGAAAGGGTATGAATATGAAGATTGATAAAAGGAATATGTGGGATTCATTGCATCAAGTGTTTTGGATTTTAGTATCACTTTTTGCAATTATAATAATTATAAAATGTTGTGCTATTACTACAAAAACAGATTTCTCAGATATATTTGGGGAGGTTGTACAAGAGATGATAAGTGATTTTAGTTTATCTCTTTATCAAGACCAGTCAAATTATCTTTCATACATAGTGGGCTCGTCTGTCCTACCTGAGATAGAAGATAGTAATCCTATATTCAAATTTATGACAAGCATGTTTCCAATCCAACAGTATACAATTTCAGAGAAGATGCAGTTGGTTATGAATGGTGATGTGGAGGAGACAGACAACGAATTCATAGAAGTAATGAAGTTGATGACTAGTGATAGTTTTATGAGCCACAACTCTAGCACGGAGGAGGATGATTCTACTCATAATAGTGATCTCTTAGTGGATAGTGGTCTTACCGATGTTGAAGGAAATCCTCGTGATTCTTATTATGAAGACGATACAACTACAGTAAGTTCCGCGGTGGCTGCAAACAATAGTCTTATGAATAAAATCAATACTCTTGAAAGTTCAAGAGATTATACATATCTAATTAATAATTTTTACATAGTAGACAAAACTACGTATACAACTGATAAAGAATTTGACGTAGATAAATTATTAGAAAAAGATTTGACAATCTCTATTAATTCTGATAAGCCACAAGTACTAATCTATCATACACATGCTTCGGAAGCATTTGCAGATAGCAGAAAGAATAAAGTGGAAGATACAATTGTCGGTGTAGGAGAGCGGTTGACGGAGCTCTTAGAAGATCAGTATGGAATTAATGTAATACATGATACAAGTGTCTATGATATGATGGGAGGAAGCTTTGATAGAGGAACAAAAGCCTACGCCTATTCGCTTGAAGGGGTGACGAAGATATTGCAGGAAAACCCTTCTATTAAAGTGATTATCGATCTTCATCGTGATCAAGGTGATAAAAGAGTGACCCAAATTGATGGTAAGGACACTGCGCAAATTATGTTATTCAATGGACTCAGTAGGAATTCAAGAGGGGATAATGTAGATATCCCAAATGAAAATCTTGAAGGTAATTTAGCATTCAGTTTGCAACTTGAACTGCAAGCTATGAAGGAATATCCTACATTAATGAAGAGAATTTATCTTAAGAGTTATCGTTATAATCTGCATTTGGTACCTAGAGCTACACTGGTAGAATTAGGAACGTCAAATAATACAGTTGAAGAAGCAAAGAACGCCATGGAACCATTTGCAAAAGTAATATATCAAGTGTTATCTGGAAATACAACAGAGACGCCAGAGTAAATGTGGCAGTAGCAGCAATGAACGTACAAATTTCTTGTGTCTACTAGGTTCCTATGATATAATGCTTCATAGTAATATGGATAATAAGCCGATGGTAGGCTCAGGAGGAATATAGATGGCACACATTGACCAGAGTAAAATAAGAAATTTTTGTATTATTGCGCATATCGATCATGGTAAATCAACATTAGCTGACCGTATTATTGAGAAGACAGGTCTTCTCACTAGTAGAGAGATGCAAGCACAAGTACTTGATAACATGGAACTTGAGCGCGAAAGAGGTATCACAATTAAAGCGCAAACTGTTCGTATTGTATATAAAGCTAACAATGGAGAAGAATATATATTTAATTTAATTGATACTCCAGGACACGTTGACTTTAATTATGAGGTATCTAGAAGCCTTGCAGCTTGTGAGGGTGCAATTCTTGTTGTTGATGCAGCGCAAGGTATTGAGGCTCAGACATTGGCTAATGTATATCTAGCACTTGATCATGACCTTGATATCATGCCTGTAATCAATAAGATTGACTTGCCAAGTGCGGAACCAGAACGTGTTAAGAATGAAATAGAAGATGTTATTGGTTTAGAAGCTTGGGATGCACCACTTATATCAGCAAAGAATGGTATTAATATTGAAGGAGTATTAGAGCAGATTGTGACGAAGATTCCAGCACCACAAGGTGATGCAGATGCTCCGTTACAAGCATTGATTTTTGACTCTGTATATGATGCTTATAAAGGTGTTATTATCTTCTGTCGTGTGAAAGAAGGTACGGTTAAGAAAGGTACTGAGATCAAGATGATGGCAACTGGAGCAACTGCGGATGTAGTTGAGATCGGTTATTTTGGTGCGGGGCAGTTTATCCCTTGTGATGAATTATCTGCAGGTATGGTTGGTTATATCACAGCGAGTCTTAAGAATGTGAAAGATACTCGTGTAGGTGATACAGTAACCGATGCGAATAACCCATGTAAAGAAGCACTTCCTGGTTATAAAAAAGTAAATCCAATGGTTTACTGTGGTATGTATCCAGCTGACGGTAGTAAGTATGGTGATTTACGCGATGCCTTAGAGAAACTACAACTTAATGATGCAGCATTACAATTTGAAGCAGAGACATCTGTTGCGCTTGGATTCGGTTACCGTTGTGGTTTCCTTGGATTATTACACCTTGAGATTATTCAGGAACGTCTTGAAAGAGAATATAATCTTGATATTGTAACAACAGCACCAGGTGTTATCTACAAAGTTCATAAAACAGATGGACAAGTAATCGACGTTACTAATCCATCGAACTTACCAGATCCATCTGAGATAATGTATATGGAAGAACCAATTGTTAATGCGGAGATTATGGTAACAACTGAATTCGTTGGTGCTATTATGTCATTATGTCAAGAAAGACGTGGTGTGTATCTTGGTATGGAATACATGGAAGAGACGAGAGCCCTTCTTAAGTACGAGTTGCCACTTAATGAAATTATCTATGATTTCTTTGATGCATTAAAATCGAGATCAAGAGGATATGCTTCCTTTGATTACGAGATGAAGGGCTACGAAAAATCTGAACTTGTTAAACTTGATATTCTTATTAATAAGGAAGAAGTGGATGCCCTTTCATTCATCGTTCATGCAGAAACTGCTTACGATCGTGGTAGAAAGATGTGTGAAAAATTAAAGAATGAGATTCCAAGACAATTATTCGAGATTCCAATTCAGGCAGCAATCGGTAGCAAGGTTATCGCTAGGGAAACTGTTAAAGCAATGCGTAAAGACGTTCTTGCTAAATGTTATGGTGGAGATATCTCAAGAAAGAGAAAACTTCTTGAGAAACAAAAAGAAGGTAAGAAGAGAATGCGACAAGTTGGTAACGTAGAGATACCACAAAGTGCATTCATGAGCGTATTGAAATTAGATGAAGAATAGAATGGTAGAGAATGGAAATCCTATAGGAATTTATATTCATATTCCTTTTTGTGAGGCCAAATGTGCCTACTGTGATTTCTTATCAGGTCCATCAAGTAATGAGAATAAGAAACGCTATGTAGATGCTTTGGTGGAACAAATTAAAGAATATTCCTATCTTAATGAGGAGTATTATATTCGAACTATATTCATAGGTGGAGGGACCCCTAGTAGTATCGACCCTATGGATATAAGAAGAATTCTAGAAACGGTGTATGAAGTATTTGGTATAGAGAATACCTATAATAGTAATGAGAATAATCAACAAACGCTGCAAAGCACTAGTAGTATTGAGATTACAATAGAGGCTAACCCGGGAACTTTAACTAAGGAAAAACTACTTATATATAAGGAATCGGGAATTAACCGTATTAGTATGGGATTACAGTCTGTGAATGATAGGGAATTAAAACTACTGGGGCGTATTCATACGTTTGAACAGTTTGAACATAACTATCATCTTGCAAGAGAATGTGGCTTTACTAATATCAATATTGATCTTATGTCTGCCCTTCCAGGGCAGACGGTTGATACTTGGGAGAGTACACTAAAGACTGTTATAGAACTAAACCCTGAACATATATCGGCGTATAGTTTAATTATTGAAGAAGGCACGCCATTCTATGAACGTTATGCAGATGGCAGCGAGCTACCATCTGAAGATGAAGATAGACAGATGTATTATCTTACTAAGAAACTTCTTAAAGAGGCAGGATACGAACGGTATGAGATATCTAATTATGCGAAGCTAGGATTTGAAAGCAAGCATAATTCTTCTTATTGGGAGCGTATTGATTATATTGGTTTCGGTTTAGGAGCTTCTTCTTGTATTAATAATACTCGTTTTCACAATGAAGATGACTTAGCATTATATATAGAAGAAGGAACAAGAATTCAGAATGAAACAAGTGTCTCTTTCGAGGAAAGATTTGAACGAAAAGACTTACAACAACTTACGATAAAAGAACAGATGGAAGAATGCATGTTCTTAGGCCTTAGAATGATGAAGGGCGTAGATATGAATCAATTTGAACAACAATTTGAGGTTCAATTTGACAAGATCTATGGAAAAATTGTGAAAGATATGGTATCAGACGGATTATTAGTTATTAAGGATCATCATCTGATCTTAACAGAACGTGGTATTGACTTAAGCAATTATGTAATGTCAGAGTTCTTATTATAGTTTTAAATACAACATTAAAAAGACAATCTTTCAAAGGTTTGTGTTTGTTTTGCGAATATGTAATATCCGTGAAACAGCATAAATACCATGAGGGTTGTCTTTTTACTGGTTTGCGAGTGCGTGGATATTGAACATATTATTGATATTTTTTATAGAATAGATAATATTTACTAATTGTAGTATGATTTCACACAATTATCGTTGTCAGTGATATAATAGTAAGGATTATGAATTGACAGAAGGGACTGACTATAATGTTACATAAGAGAAATCTTGCTATCAAACAAGGAAGTGTTAATAAGTGTCAGGATAATTATGAGTACATAGGTTACTATAAAAAATATCGAAAGAAGTTTAGATTATTATTTACCTTATTAATTGTATGTATTATAATTCCGAATATCCATACTGCGATATCTGCTAGAGCAAGTGGAAAAGTATATAGGATTACAACAAACACAAAACCATGTGATTCATCAGCGAAATATACTACCTATAATAAATATACGAAACATTATTATACACTCCTATCTTATCTAAAAAAACTAGAAGAAGAAGGGGGTGGCACGTTAGAGTTATCGAAGGGAACCTATACTATAACAAATACGCTTTACGTTCCGTCCAATGTAACAATTAAATTAAAGGATGGAGTGAAGATTATTAAAGGAAAAAAATCGGGAACAAACAAATTCACGGCATCTAAGTCTATATTTCAGTTTTGCGGTTATTCAAAAAGTAGCAAAAAGGGTGTGTATAAGCAGTATGATGGTGAATCGAATATATCATTAATCGGAGAAGGCACAGTAAGTATCGATATGAATTACGATGAAGATGCAGTTGGAATTATGATGTGCCATAATCGTAATATTAAGATAACCGGAATAACCTTTCAAAACATGTATAGTGGTCACTTTATTGAGATGGATGCGTCTAAGAATGTAATGGTTAAGAATTGTACGTTCAAGAATCATAAGGATTCTTATAATAACAACAAAGAAGCAATAAATTTAGATACACCAGATAAGAGCACTAATGGATTTCACGCAGATTGGAGTTCGTACGATAAAACTGCCAATGAGAATGTAACAATATCTAATTGTACGTTCAAGAATTTGGAGCGTTCCATAGGAACACATAAGTATTCACAGAATAAATTACATACGAATGTGCAAATTCTTAACAATACGATTACGAATTGTGATCAAGATGCAATTCGTATTATGAATTGGAAAGAACCAATTATTAAAGGTAATACCATTACCAATGTAGGAAACAAGAAAGCTGGGCTACGTGCGATTCTTATAAGTGGAGTTATTAATCCACAGATCACGGATAATGTGTTTAAGAGTGTTTCGAGACCAATACAGATTATACCCTGGAAGAATACCGGGGATGGAGATGAATACGATATCATATATAGTGCGATTAGCGATGCTTGCATAGAAATTATGAAGTATAACGTTTTAGTTGATGGTGATGAATATTTCATTCGTTATAGTAAGGAATACAATGAATATAAGAAAAATACAGAAAAGATTCCTTTAAAACCATAGAGTTAAGGAGTGTTTCTACTATGTAGTAATTTGTGTGATTTTACTGTCATAATAAGTTTACTCTTAATTTTTTTGAAAATTTCCTTGACAAAATAATTCCTTAGTGCTATGTTATTTATAAAGATATTAGCACTCTACTTGAATGAGTGCTAACAATCAAAAACCTAATAGATCTTATTGAATATAATAAGAAAGGAGTGGTCTGGTGCAGCTTGATGATAGAAAGTGGAAGATATTGCAGGCGATCATTCGTAATTATTTAGAGACGGGTGAGCCAGTTGGATCGAGGACGATATCAAAATATACCGATTTGAATCTAAGTTCTGCAACTATCCGCAACGAGATGTCAGACCTAGAAGAATTAGGTTATATTATTCAACCGCATACTTCCGCTGGTAGAATACCTTCTGATAAGGGATATCGATTATATGTTGATACCTTGATGGAGGATAAGGAACAAGAAGTTCAAAGCATGAAGGAGATCCTAATTGAGAAAGCAGATAAGATGGAACTTCTCTTGCAACAAGTTGCCAAGATGTTGGCAAAGAATACGAACTACGCTACTATGGTAACAACACCACAGTATCGACACAGAAAAGTGAAGTTCGTACAATTAAGTGAAGTTGATGAAGAACAGATTCTTCTTGTTATTGTTTTAGAGGGTAACATTGCTAAGAATAAATTCATAACATCAACGCAAATAATAGAAAAAGAAATGATTCTGAAATTAAATATATTATTGAATACATTTCTTCAAGGTTTGGATATTACTGATATTAATCTATCCGTGATCCAGAAGATGAAAGAACAAGCAGGAGCGTATGGAAGTCTCGTAAGTGACATCTTAGATGCAGTTGCTGAGGCAATTAATGAAGAAGATGCCCTTGAGATATATACAAGTGGTGCAACGAACATTCTAAAATATCCGGAACTTAGTGATACGCAGAAAGCTTCGGAACTACTATATGCATTTGAAGAGAAGAAGCTTCTGACAGATTTAATTACAGATAAGAGAGAAGATAAAGAAAATCGTGGTATTCAAGTATATATCGGTGATGAAACTCCAATAGAGTCGATGAAAGACTGCTCTGTGGTAACAGCAACCTATGAGATAGAAGAAGGTGTCTATGGCAAGGTTGGAATTATCGGTCCGAAACGTATGGATTATGAGCGGGTAGTGGGAACTCTTCAGAATATGATGAGTCAGCTCGACGATATATTCAAAAAAAAGTAGTAATATCCGATTAGAGGAAAGGTGGTAGTCGAAAAGTGGCTGATCAAGAAAAGATGGAAGATATGTTAGATCAAGAGACAACTGAAGAAACTGTAGAGGGAACAGTAGAAGATACTGAAGAAGCAGTTGTTGAAGAAGAAATGACTGAAAGTGATGAAGGTACTGGAAAATCATCTAAGTCCTTCTTTAAGAAAGATAAAAAAGAAAAGAAAGATAAAAAAGATGCAGAAATTGATGAATTAAAAGATAGATTAATGCGTCAAATGGCAGAGTTTGAAAACTTTAGAAAGCGTTCTGAAAAAGAAAAAGCACAAATGTTTGAAATCGGCGCTAAGAGCATCGTTGAGAAGATCCTTCCTGTTGTAGATAACTTTGAAAGAGGTCTTGCAGCAATTACAGAAGAAGAAAAAGAAGGTGCCTTTGCTCAAGGAATCGAAAAGATTTACAAGCAAATGGTTACATCTTTAGAAGAAGCTGGTGTTACAGCAATTGAAGCAGTAGGTAAAGAATTCGATCCAAATCTTCATAATGCAGTGATGCATGCAGAAGATGATAGTTTTGGAGAAAACATCATTTCAGATGAGTTCCAAAAAGGATATAAATATAAAGAAACAGTGGTTCGTCACAGTATGGTTAAAGTTGTTAATTAAATAAATTGAAAATTACGCAAACTATTAACTGTGTGGATTGATTATATTAGGAGGAATAAATTATGAGTAAGATTATTGGTATTGACTTAGGTACAACAAATTCATGTGTAGCTGTTATGGAAGGTGGAAAACCAGTTGTTATCGCTAACGCTGAAGGCGCTAGAACAACTCCATCTGTTGTTGCATTCACAAAAACTGGTGAAAGATTAGTTGGTGAGCCAGCAAAACGTCAGGCTGTAACAAATTCTGATAAAACTATCTCTTCAATTAAGAGACATATGGGTACAGAATATAAAGTAGCAATCGATGATAAAAAATATTCTCCACAAGAAATCTCTGCAATGGTTCTTCAAAAGTTAAAAGCTGATGCAGAAGCTTATTTAGGAGAAAAAGTTACAGAAGCTGTTATCACTGTTCCTGCATATTTCAACGATGCTCAAAGACAAGCAACAAAAGATGCTGGTAAAATCGCTGGTCTTGATGTAAAACGTATTATCAACGAGCCAACAGCTGCAGCTTTAGCATATGGACTTGATAATGAACATGAACAAAAAATCATGGTATACGATTTAGGTGGTGGTACATTCGATGTATCTATCATTGAAATCGGTGATGGTGTAATCGAAGTATTAGCTACAAGTGGTGATAATAGACTTGGTGGTGATGATTTCGATGATAGAATCACAAGATATATGATCGATGAATTCAAAAAAGCAGAAGGTGTTGACTTATCTACAGATAAGATGGCTCTTCAAAGATTAAAAGAAGCTGCTGAAAAAGCTAAGAAAGAATTATCATCAGCTACAACAACAAACATTAACTTACCATTCATCACTGCTACAGCAGAAGGTCCAAAACATTTTGATATGAACTTAACTCGTGCTAAATTCGATGAGTTAACTCATGATTTAGTAGAAAGAACTGCAACACCAGTTCAAAATGCACTTCGTGATGCTGGTATGACTGCAAGTGAATTAGGTCAAGTATTATTAGTTGGTGGTTCTACAAGAATCCCAGCTGTTCAAGATAAAGTAAAACAATTAACTGGTAAAGAAGCAAGTAAATCACTTAACCCAGATGAATGTGTTGCTCTTGGTGCTTCTATCCAAGGTGGTAAATTAGCAGGAGATGCTGGTGCAGGAGATATCTTATTACTTGATGTTACTCCATTATCATTATCAATTGAAACAATGGGTGGTATCGCTACTAAATTAATCGAAAGAAATACTACTATCCCAACTAAGAAGAGCCAAATCTTCTCTACAGCAGCTGATAACCAAACAGCAGTTGATATCAACGTAGTTCAAGGTGAAAGACAATTCGCTAAAGATAACAAATCTCTTGGACAATTCAGACTTGATGGTATTGCTCCTGCAAGAAGAGGTGTTCCTCAAATCGAAGTTACTTTCGATATCGATGCAAACGGTATCGTAAATGTATCTGCAAAAGATTTAGGTACTGGTGCAGAACAACACATCACAATTACTGCTGGATCTAACATGTCAGATGCTGATATTGAAAAAGCAGTAAAAGAAGCTGCTGAATTCGAAGCACAAGATAAGGCTCGTAAAGAAGCTATAGATACTCGTAACGATGCAGATGCTATGGTATTCCAAACAGAAAAAGCTTTAGAAGAAGCTGGAGATAAATTAGATGCTAACGATAAAGCAGCAGTAGAAGCTGATTTAGCTCACTTAAAAGAATTAATCGAAAAGAGCAATCCAGAAGTTATGTCAGAAGGTGAAGTTGCAGATATTAAAGCAGCAAAAGAAAAATTAATGACAAGTGCTCAAAACTTATTTGCTAAATTATATGAACAAGCTGGTGGTGCTGCTGGAGCAGGTCCTGATATGTCAGGTGCTGCTGGTGCTACAGATTCATATCAAGCAGATGATGTAGTAGACGGAGACTACAGAGAAGTTTAAGATAAAGTGTAATAATTTTAGCTTGACGAGTGTCGAAAATTTCAGTATTATAAGGCTTATGGGTCCGTCCCGAAGCAAAAAGATAGGCGGTCTAATGATTAGGCTGCCTATTATTATACATGGCAATTGTATAAAATTAGGATAGGAAAGTATTTAAGTAGATCGAAATATGCAAATACAGATAAGGCAATTTAATAAAGAACTATAAATATGTGTTTGTGAGAGTTAGGAGATATAGTATGGCAGATAAGAGAGATTATTATGAGGTCCTTGGCGTAGGTAAGTCAGCGACCGATGCAGAGATTAAAAAAGCATATCGTGTACTGGCAAAAAAATACCATCCAGATACAAATCCAGGAGACACGGAAGCGGAGGCTAAGTTCAAAGAAGCTTCAGAGGCCTATGCAGTATTAAGTGATCCAGATAAGAAGAGACAATATGACCAATTTGGCCATGCAGCATTCGAAGGTGGAGCTGGTGGCGGAGCTGGCGGATTTGATTTTAATGGCATGGATATGGGAGATATCTTCGGAGATATCTTTGGAGATATTTTCGGTGGTGGAAGAAGCCGCTCACGTAGTAATAATGGACCAATGAAAGGTCAAAACATCCGTACAAGTGTAAGAATTACTTTTGAAGAAGCTGTATTTGGTGTAGAGAAAGAATTAGATCTTACATTAAAAGATGATTGTGATACATGTCATGGAACAGGTGCAAAACCTGGTACATCTGCCTCAACATGTTCAAAATGTGGTGGTAAAGGTCAAGTTGTATTTACACAACAATCATTATTTGGTGTGGTAAGAAACGTTCAAGCATGTCCAGATTGTCGCGGAACAGGTAAGATTATTAAAGATAAATGTACGGACTGTAATGGAACAGGATATATCAGTAGAAGAAAGAAAATCAAAGTTTCTATCCCAGCTGGTATTGATAATGGTCAAAGTGTACGTATTCGTGAAAAAGGTGAACCAGGTGTTAATGGTGGTGATAGAGGGGATTTACTTGTAGAAGTTGTAGTAAGTAGACACCCAATTTTCCAACGTCAAGATTATGATATCTACTCAACAGCACCAATTTCATTTGCTCAGGCAGCACTTGGTGGTGATGTGAAAATCAGTACAGTTGATGGTGAAGTATATTACACTGTAAAACCAGGTACACAAACGGATACAAAGGTTCGTTTACGTGGTAAAGGTGTTCCAACATTACGTAATAAAGATGTTCGTGGTGATCATTATGTAACATTAGTTGTTCAAGTACCAACGAAGTTGAATGCAGAACAAAAAGAATTGTTACAAAAATTTGATGAATCAATTACAGGAAAAAAAGCAGATTCTGTTGAAGCAACAGAACATGAAGAAAAAGAAAAAGATAAAAGTAAGAAAAAAGGCTGGTTTAATAAGTAATTTTGCTGAAAAATAAACTTGCTGATATATAAAAAGCGATAAAGAGGGGGTATCCACAAATTTGTGGTAGCTCCTCTTTATATATGTATTATGTTCTACTTAGGAGAAACAGCCTGTAACAAATTATTGATGGTTTGTTACAGGCTGTTCTTATTTCTATAGATATTGTTTCTTAGGTTTTTTGTGATGCTTCTTATTTGGAGTCACTGTACTTTGAGGCTCGTCTGTAACTACATCATGTACTTTTGAACTTGCTGGTTTTTTAGCGTTTTTTCCCTTCATATTGAACCATCCTTTCAACTAAAAACAAAAAATTTAAAATTATCTTAACAATATTAAGTATAATACTTTGGTAATTGTTTTCAAGTGAAAAAGTAAACAAAATATAGCGATAAAATAAGAAAACAATGGAACAATTTAATGCTCAGATGATTTAAAGTCTGTGAAAAATGACGATACTGTAAAATTTTAATTAGTTGTTCGTGGAAGGCAAAAGCTGTTTTAGATGGAGAAATGAAAATAAGCAAGAGCTGCTAAATTTGTACGTAGCTCTTGTTTTTTTATATAGTACTCTAATGTTTAAATTTTGACACCATACAAGGTATTATGATATAATATTAAATTGGTCAAACAAAAATGTTGATATTAAATGAACAAGCGGCGGAGCAGATCGTGAATATCCGCTTTATTATTGGAAATAGATTAAGATAGTATATTTAACGCTATTTAGTGAATGAAGGAGAATAGAAATTGAAGTGGACTAAATTTTCATTAGAAACAACTACACAGGCAGTTGATTTAGTTAGTAATATGTTAGACGAACTTGGCATTGAAGGTATTGAGATTGAAGACAAAGTTCCTATAACGGAAGAAGAGAAAAAAGAAATGTTTATCGATATATTACCTGAATTAGGTGAAGATGATGGAAAGGCTACTGTAAGTTTCTATATCTCAGATGATGAAGATAAAGATAGTATTCTTTCTAGCGTTAAAGAAGGTCTTGTTGAGTTAGCTGATTTCGTTGAAGTTGGTGATATGGAGATTACTGTATCAGAGACAGAGGATAAGGACTGGATTAATAATTGGAAACAATACTGGAAGCCATTCCGTGTTGCTGATGATATCATTATCAAACCAACATGGGAAACTCTAGAAGAGAAGAACGAGAATGATTTAGTTATTGAGATTGACCCAGGTACCGCATTCGGTACAGGGAGCCATGAGACAACAAGACTTTGTATTCAAGGCCTTCGTAAATATATCACAGATGAGACAGTACTACTTGATGTAGGTAGTGGTAGTGGAATCCTATCAATCATAGGTTTGAAATTAGGTGCAAAATCAGCACTTGGAACAGATATTGATCCAAATGCAATTCATGCAATGTATGATAATGCAAAAGTTAACGGAATTACAGAAGAAGAGTTTACAGTTAAAATCGGTAATATTATAGATGATAAAACACTTCAAGAAGAAGTAGGAATGGAAAAATACGATATTGTTGTTGCTAATATCCTAGCAGACGTTATTATTCCATTGACTCCAGAGATTAGACAGCACTTGAAAAAAGATGGCTTATATATTACTTCTGGAATTATCAACATGAAGCGTGATGAAGTTAAAGAAGCCATTGAGAAGAACGGATTTACCATTATAGAAGAGAATGTGATGGGCGAATGGGTATCCTTCGTTTGTCAGATAAGCAGCACTCAAAGTTTATAAGAGTTTTGCAAGGATTTATCAATTAGTATGCGCAAGATTAAAGGGCTTTTGCTTTTGATAAATATATAGGTGAAAGGGGCATTATTATATGTACCGATTTTATATAGAACAAAATCAGATTCATGATGATTATATAACAATTGAAGGTTCTGATGTGAATCATATTAAAAACGTACTTCGTATGAAAGTAGGAGAAGCAATGATTCTATGTGATGGACAAGGTACGGACTATCATTGTACCATTGATACTTTGTCTAATGATTTTATACAAACGAAGGTCGTTGAGGTAGAAGATACACAGACGGAGTTACCTGCTAAGATTTATCTATTCCAAGGTCTTCCTAAGAAGGACAAGATGGAGTTGATCATACAAAAAGCAGTTGAGTTAGGAGTATATCAAATTGTTCCAGTTATGATGAAGCGCAGCGTAGTTAAGCTTGATGATAAGAAGAAGGAACAAAAGAAGTTAGAACGTTGGCAATCCATTGCAACAAGTGCGGCAAAACAGTCTGGTAGGGGGATTATACCAGAGGTTGTACCGGTTATGTCATACAAGGAAGCTATTGCTATGGCTAAGGAAATGGAATACAAAGTGCTTCCATTTGAACACGCTGAAGGAATGGAAGAGACAAAAAAAATCATTAAAGAAGTACAAGGTAAGAAAACGGTTGCTGTATTCATTGGGCCAGAAGGTGGCTTTGAAGACGATGAAGTTGCATACGCGATGGAATCAGGCATAAAACCGATTACTTTAGGTAAGAGAATTCTACGAACAGAGACTGCAGGTTTAACAATTTTGTCGGTACTGATGTTTGAATTAGAATAGATAGGATTCGGGTGTCAAATTGCGCATCAAACTATGTTCTGCATCACATTAGTCAGGACTGTGAATGTGCAAATTGACGAAGACAAGTTTTGTTGAGGGCTTTTGACCCTTGTATCAAGGAAATTGCGACAAGTTATAAAGGGAAAGGAGCAAGTTTATTAGATTATGGATATAAAGATAAATGATGCACACCAAGATAAAAATGCTAACCAAGTTAAGCAAGCTTACCAAGATAAGCAAGCTTACCAAGATAAGCAAGCTTATCTGGATAATGCTGCTACTACAAGAGTGTTTGACAGTGTACGTGATATTATGGTTCAAACACTTGAAGAAGATTATGGAAATCCATCTTCGATGCATGCAAAAGGTGTAAATGCAGAAAAATATATAACAAATGCTAAGAATATAATTGCTAAAAACCTTAAGGTTGATGCGAAAGAAATCGTATTTACTTCAGGTGGTACAGAGTCAAATAATATGGCACTCATCGGTACAGCATTGGCGAATAATAGAACAGGTAAACATATAATTACAACCAATATAGAACATCCTTCTGTGCATAACCCTCTTATTTTTCTGGAGGATTGTGGATACGAAGTGACTTATCTTCCAGTAGATGGTAATGGAAAGGTGAGAATGGACAAATTAGAAGCAGCAATTCGTCCTGATACAATCTTGGTTTCTATTATGTATGTGAATAACGAAGTTGGTGCAGTTGAAGATATTGATGCTATTTCCAAGCTGATTAAGGCAAAGAATGCGAATACATTATTCCATGTTGATGCAATACAAGCCTTTGGTAAGTTTAGAATCTATCCAAAACGACTAGGGATTGATTTGTTGTCTGTAAGTGGACATAAGATTCATGGCCCTAAAGGTGTTGGATTCTTATATATTAGAGATAAGGTGAAAATTAAGCCAATTATCTACGGTGGTGATCAACAAAAAGGTATGCGTTCAGGTACAGAGAATGTACCAGGAATTGCAGGTATAGGTAAAGCGGTAGAAGAGATTTATACGAACCATGAAGACAAGGTTGCGCATCTTTATGAATTAAAACAGTACTTCATCGATGAGGTTAGTAAGATTGAAGGTACGAGAGTGAATGCAGTCGATTTTCCTACTTTACAAGAGACCGCTCCACATATCGTTAGCGTAAGTTTTGATGGAATTCGAAGTGAAGTATTACTTCATTCACTTGAAGATAAAGGTGTTTATGTATCATCTGGTTCCGCATGTGCATCGAATCATCCAGGTTTAAGTGGAACATTACGTGCGATTGGAGTTAAGAAAGAACTATTAGATTCAACAATTCGTTTTAGTTTCTCTGTAAATACAACAAAAGATGAACTTAATTATGCAATTGAACAACTACATGAGATATTGCCGGTCTTAAGAAAATATACACGCCACTAATATTGATAGATGCCCGGTAAATTACTATATATAATTATGAATTGTAATAAAATATGAATAATAAAAATTGATAAATTGTGAGATACAATAAGGAAAGGTACAGGTGGGAATATATGTTTAAAGCATTCCTAATAAAGTATGCTGAAATCGGAATTAAAGGAAAGAACCGCTATATATTCGAAAATGCATTACGTGATCAAATTAAATATGCATTAAAAGATATTGATGGAGAGTTTTATGTATCAAAAGAACAAGGGAGAATCTATATTGAAGCACTATCCGATTACGATTATGAAGAGACAGTAGAAGCACTTCAGAGAGTATTTGGTATCGCAGCAATCTGCCCTGTAGTAATTATTGAGGATACAGCTTGGGATAACCTAGTTAAAGAAGTAGGAGATTTTGTAGAGAATCAATATCCTGATCGTAACTTCACATTCAAAGTAGAAGCAAAACGTGGAGATAAACAATACCCAATCAAATCCCCTGATATTTGTATCGATATGGGAGCAGCATTATTAGACCGCTTCCCAGAGATGAAAGTAGATGTTAGAGATCCTAAAGTACGTATTAATGTAGAGGTTAGACACAAAGCATACGTATATTCTATGATTATTCCTGGTCCAGGTGGTATGCCAGTTGGTACTAATGGTAAAGCTATGTTATTATTATCAGGTGGTATTGATAGTCCGGTTGCTGGATATATGATTTCAAAACGTGGTGTTAAAATAGACGCGGTTTACTTCCATGCTCCTCCATATACAAGTGAAAGAGCAAAACAAAAAGTTGTTGATTTAGCTAAGCTTGTATCGAAATATTCAGGTCCAATCAACCTTCACGTGGTTAACTTTACAGATATTCAATTATATATCTACGAAAAGTGTCCACATGATGAATTAACCATTATTATGAGAAGATATATGATGCGTATCGCACAGACAATTGCGACAAATACAAATTGTCTAGGATTAATTACTGGTGAAAGTATAGGACAGGTAGCAAGTCAGACTATGCAAAGTCTAGCAGCAACAGACGCAGTATGCGAAATTCCAGTCTATCGTCCAGTTATTGGATTTGATAAACAAGATATCGTTGATATTGCAGAGAAGATTAATACGTATGAAACATCAATTTTACCTTTTGAAGATTGCTGTACAATCTTCGTAGCAAAACATCCAGTTACTAAACCGAATATTGGAATAATAGAACGTTCAGAACGTAATCTAGAAGAAAAGATTGATGAGTTAGTAAAAACAGCCTTAGAGACTATTGAAACGATAGAAGTAAAGTAATTAAAATTTAGTTTTTATGTGTGAAGTTTGAGTAAATAAATAAGCGAATTAAAGATAGAAAGATAGAAAGATAGAAAGATAGGTATAGTTCAGTGGGATTGCATATGGAAAGCTAGAAGCATAACTATATGTAACCTACTGAATAGCCCCTAGATTGTTAAGGAATTGTGATTATAATTGAAATAATTATAGTTAATAATATACATGCGAAACGCTAAAATTGCATAGAAAAAAGAGGATACTATGTATCCTCCCCTATAAGTAATTACTTACCTCTCGCGTATATTACCAAATACCACTAATTATTCAACGATATATGGAGCAAGTGCTGCTAAAATAGTATCTACGCTTTCTTCGTTATGAATGTTTAAATCAATTGGTTTTGATAAATCTAAACTGAAGATACCCATGATTGATTTTGCATCAATTACATATCTGCCAGAAACTAAATCAAAATCAGTATTGAATTTTGTAACTTCATTAACGAACGCTTTTACCTTATCAATTGAGTTTAAAGAAATTTTAACTGTTTTCATAGTAAAATCCTCCTTCGGTGTTTGAATTTAAACGATAAAAAAAGTTGTGATTTTGCTTGTATTATCTATCGTTTATTATACTATAATACTACAGTTTCAATATAAAAAAGTCAATATGCAATATAGATAAAAAAAGACCCTGACAAACGTAAGAAACGTCAAAAAGTTTGTCCATTTTATGGAGAGGAATTGAAATGAGTAATCAAACAAATCAGGATACTAATGTTAAGAAAGTTGCGTTCTTAACATTAGGGTGCAAAGTGAATTCATATGAGACCGAAGCAATGGAACAATTATTCAAGGATGCCTCTTATTCGGTGGTTGAATTCAGTGACCAAGCAGATATATATGTGGTAAATACTTGCACAGTAACGAATATAGCAGATCGAAAATCGAGACAGATGTTACACAAGGCAAAGAAAAACAATGAGAATGCAGTAGTAGTTGCGGTTGGCTGTTATGTGCAGGCAGCAAAAGAGGCACTTGAACAAGATGAGGCAATCGATCTTGTTGTTGGTAACAACCAAAAGAAACAAATTGTATCTTTGGTAGAGGCATATCTAGATAATAATACATGTAACGAAGCAGTTATTGATATCGCAGATGATACCGAGTATGAAGAATTAGCTATTGGTTCTCTTTCAGAAAAAACTAGAGCTTATATGAAGATACAGGATGGATGCAATCAATTTTGTTCATACTGTATTATTCCTTACACAAGGGGAAGAATACGAAGTAGAAAAAAAGAAGATATCCTAGCTGAAGTACATCGACTGGTAGAAAAAGGATATAAGGAAATTGTATTAACAGGGATTCATCTATCTTCTTTTGGAATGGATAGCAATTCAGCGGAAGAATACGATCAAGCTATTAATCAAGCACAGAAAACACCATTATTACAAGTAATTACAGAGATTAGTGAGGTAGAAGGATTAGAGCGTATTCGACTTGGTTCATTAGAGCCTAGAATAATCACGGATGAATTTGTTAAGACTTTAAGTAAGAACAAAAAATTCTGTCCTCATTTTCATCTATCACTCCAAAGCGGTTGTGATGCAACATTAAAGCGAATGAATCGTAAATATGACACAACTATGTATTATGAAAAATGTGAATTATTACGAGAGCATTTTGATAAACCGGCCATAACAACAGATGTTATCGTAGGTTTTCCAGGTGAGACAGAGGAAGAATTCGAAATTACTAGGGAATTCCTTAAAAAAGTAAAATTTGCTCAAACACATATTTTCAAATATTCAAAGAGACAGGGAACAAGAGCTTCCTCAATGGAAAATCAGGTTGACGAAAGTATTAAACATAAGCGTAGTGAAACTTTAATAGCACTTGATAAAGCGAATAGTCATTCCTATTACCAATCGTTTATTGGTGAAGAAGATACTGTTTTGTTCGAAGAAGTTGTAACAATTAAGGATAAATCTTATGTAGTAGGTCATACGGGAAGATATGTTAAAGTCGCTGTTGAAGGTGATGAGACATTAATTAACAAAATAGTTTCAGTAACAATTAGTGATTTTGTTACCGATGACGTTCTTTACGCTTGTTATAACTAAGTCGTTTCTCTAAAATTATAGATAAATATGATGATAATAAGTTAAAAAAACATGTATCTCATCAATTATTAAAAATAATACATTGAATTTTTAGCTCGGATATATTAATATAATTATAACGGAGAATAAAGACAAAGCAATAAGTAGCAAATTGCTAGAAAAGGGAACGTGATAAAATGCAAGACATTAGTAATACTCAATATTTTAAAGTACAGAAGGAACCAGAGATTCAGGTAAGTGAAGTGATTGCCACGATATTTACTGCATTAACAGAAAAAGGTTATAATCCAGTAAATCAAATCGTTGGTTATATTATGTCCGGGGATCCTACTTATATTACAAGCCACAAAGGTGCAAGAAGTTTAATCATGAAAGTTGAACGTGATGAAATCTTAGAAGAACTTTTGGAAAATTATATTAATACGAGACTAACAAAATAAGAATTATTCTAGATGTGGTTTTCCATTATGTGTTACATTATGTTACACATAATGGAAACTAAGTCTACTGACACATTCATAATTAACAAATGATACTGCCGTCTACTTAGTTCTTGTCTGTCAAGGTAGCGATGCTACGCCTGCTTTTTATGCCTTACGGATTGATAAAATATTCAGCATATTTTGTCTAAAGATGAACATGTGAGTATACTAATCAGAATATTATATTTACGGATTGGAGATTTTATGAGAATAATGGGGCTGGATTATGGCTCAGTTACAGTTGGTGTAGCAATTAGTGATGCACTTTTATTAACTGCACAGGGAATTGAGGTAATTAGAAGAAAACAACCTGATAAGTTAAGACAGACACTTGCTAGAATTGAGGAATTAGCCAAAGAATATGAAGTAGAATGTATAGTTCTTGGATATCCTAAGAATATGAACAATACTATAGGTGAGCGTGCAGAGAAATCAGAAGAATTTGCTGAGATGTTACGAAGACGTACAGGATTAGAAGTAGTATTATGGGATGAAAGACTAACCACAGTTGCAGCACATCAAGCACTTATAGAAGGCGATGTACGTAGAGAAAATCGTGCTAAAGTTGTAGATAAAGTAGCTGCAGTTTTCATATTACAAGGGTACCTAGATAAATTAGCAATGGAACGAAATGGTATACAAACTGATGAGTTGATGAGCAAAGGAGAATAGATCATGGAAGATAAGCAGGAAAAGATTGTGTTTACTACGCAAGATAACGAAAAGATAGAATTTTATGTACTAGAACAAACAATGATCAATGGTGTGAATTATATTTTAGTTGCAGATTCGATTGAAGATGAAGAAGCGAATGCATTGATATTAAAAGAATCAGCAAATGAAGCAGAAGAAATTCTTTATGATGTTGTGGAAGATGATAACGAATTACAAGCGATTTCAAAAGTGTTTATAGAGATGCTTGATGATACAGATATTGAATTAGAGAAATAATAATTAGTGATTTTGAGATAAAGTGTGAATGAGAATTGTTTACACTCCATTATTTGTAAGTGAGTAAGAGAGAAAGATACAAATCGCTTTGTGCGATGTTTAGATATAGAAAAGGCAAAATTAAGCCGTTGCATTATACGATGCAAAAATAAACAATAAAGCAAAACTTAAGTGTATATATAATCATTGGAATATTATGCATTTTGTTAATAGGGAGTATCTCTATAGGTGTAACGTAGCTAATGGCTACAGTTCACTTACTTTATTATACCTGTAATAACAGGCAGGGAGGCCATGATGTCTGATAACCAAACGCGTTTTAAAGAAATATTAAAAGAAAACGGATTAAAAGTTACGACACAAAGAATTGCGATTTTAGAAGTTTTGGATAGTAGGCCAGATGAGCATTTAACTGCAGAAGAAATATATGATTGTGTCAAAGAAAGATTTCCTGAAATCGGACTAGCTACAGTATATCGTACGATTCAACTATTATCTGAGTTGCATTTAATTGATAAATTGAACTTAGATGATGGATATGTACGCTATGAGATAGGAAAGTTAGGAAAAGAAAATTTTGAACACCATCATCACCATTTAATTTGTCATAATTGTGGAAATGTATTTTCTTTTGAAGATGATTTGCTTGAAACGCTAGAACAAAGAATATATGAATCGAAGGGTTTTCGTGTAGTAGACCATGAGGTAAAACTGTTTGGTTATTGTACTAAGTGCCAACGTGAAAAAAAGGATAGCTCAGATTGAGCTTTACTGAATAGTTACGAAAAATAAAGTGAATATGTAGAGAAGCACTCCAAATGACGATTGCAGGCAGTACAACTGTATATTAACAATGATCGAAATATAGAATAAAAAAATCATTGGAGGTGCTATTTTTTGAAAGCAAAAGAAACAAATGGAAAGGGAGTAAAGATCATTCCTCTAGGTGGACTAGAGCAAATAGGAATGAACATTACAGCGTTTGAATATGAAGACAGTATCATAGTAGTTGATTGTGGTCTTTCATTCCCAGAAGATGATATGTTAGGTATTGATTTAGTTATACCAGATGTAACATATCTAATGAATAATATAGATAAGGTAAAAGGGTTTGTAATTACACATGCCCATGAAGACCATATTGGTGCATTACCATATGTTCTAAAGAATATCAATGTTCCAATCTATGCAACAAAACTTACAATTGGAATCATTGAGAATAAGTTAAAAGAACATAACTTATTAAAGACTACAAAACGTAAAGTTATTAAATATGGACAATCTATTAATCTTGGTTGTTTCCGTATTGAATTCATTCGTACAAATCATAGTATTGCAGATGCAGCAGCGCTTGCAATCTATTCACCAGCAGGAATAATTGTTCACACAGGTGACTTTAAAGTAGATTATACACCAGTATTTGGAGGTGTTATTGATTTACAAAGATTCGCTGAAATTGGTAAGAAGGGCGTGCTTGCACTTATGTGTGATAGTACGAATGTAGAGAGACCTGGTTATACCATGTCAGAGCGTACGGTAGGTAAGACATTTGATAATATATTTGCAGAGAATACGAAACATCGTATTATTGTAGCAACTTTCGCGTCTAATGTAGACCGTGTACAACAGGTAATCAATTCTGCGGTTAAACACAATCGTAAGGTTGTAATTGAAGGTCGTAGTATGGTTAACATTATATCGACAGCTTCAGAACTTGGATATATTAATATGCCTGATAATGTTTTAATTGATATCGAGCAGATGAAAAACTATTCAGATGAACAACTTGTATTAATTACAACTGGTAGCCAAGGAGAGGCCATGGCTGCATTATCAAGAATGGCAGCATCAATTCACAAGAAAGTTACAATTAAACCTGGTGATACTGTAATCTTTAGTTCAACACCAATACCTGGAAATGAAAAACCAGTTTCTAAGGTAATTAATGAATTATCTATGAAAGGTGCTAAAGTAGTATTCCAAGATACACATGTATCTGGACATGCCTGCCAGGAAGAAATTAAGTTAATCTATGCACTTACAAAACCAAAATATTCTATTCCAGTGCATGGTGAATATCGACACCTTATGAAACATGCTGAAATCGCAGAAAGCCTTGGTATACCAAAAGATAATATCCGTATATTATCAACTGGTGATGTGCTTGAAGTTTCTGATGAAAAGGCAGCTGTAGTTGGTAAAGTACCAGCACAAGGTATCTTAGTAGATGGTCTTGGCGTTGGTGATGTTGGTAACATTGTTCTTCGTGATCGCCAACATCTATCAGAAAACGGTCTTTTAATAGTAGTTGTAACATTAGAAAAATACAGCAATCAAATACTTTCAGGCCCAGATATCGTATCACGTGGTTTCGTTTATGTAAGAGAGTCAGAAACACTTATGGATGATGCAAGAGAAGTAGTAAATAATGCATTAGATAAATGTATTGGCCGTAACGTAACTGATTGGGGTAAGATTAAGATGGAAATAAAGGATTCTCTAAGTGATTATCTATGGAAGAAAACGAAGAGAAATCCAATGATTTTACCAATCATAATGGAAGTATAAGGACAAAATAAGGACGATTATTAATGAATGATATAGAAATTCAGATGAAAAACTTGGTTGATTCAATCAAGCAAAGTAATGAATATAATCAATATCAGCGTCTATACGGGGAAATTGAGGAAAATGCGAAGTTAGTAACTCGCCTGAATGAATTTCGAATGAGAAGTTTTGATATACAACTTGCAAAAGATGATAGTTCTCTTGGTATATGCAAAGCTCTTAGAGAAGAGTATAAAGATATCCTCATGCTACCTAGTGTTCAAGAGTTCTTAATTGTAGAACAAAGAGTCAATGCGACATTAAGATATATTAATCATTATATATGGGATAATATTGAATTGAATGTAGATTTCATATAAAACGGTAAAGGGGGGTTCACCAATGGAGTCAAGATCACAGACATCGAAACTAATACTTGGAATATCAAGCTTTGTAATACATGTACTATTAAATATACTTTTCTATGTAATTGTAGTTATGCTTATAGCTAAGTTTAGTGGGGTGGCGTATGATTTTGCTTATGAAGTGTTTGGAGAGGTCGCAGCTGCAGAAGCAGGAGAAACAGTGAAAGATGTTACCATCACAATAAAAAAAGGTGAATCAACAATGAGTATCGCGAGCAAATTAGAGATGAATCGCGTAATTGACAATAAGTATTCGTTCTATCTACGAGCAAAACTGTTTCAATCCAATATCAAGACAGGCAAATATGTGGTGAATGCATCAATGACTTATGGTGAGATATTAGATGTTATATCCAATTATAAGAATAGCCTAGACAATGATGAGGGTCAAGAAGAAAAGTCCAGTTCGGGTACAGACAAGAAGAATACAAACTAAGATGGATATCAAAGGGGTTGTTGCGGGTTTAATATCTGCAATAACTCCTTTGTATTGTAGACAAATATGATTAGGGATGTGCAAATTAATAAAGCCAAGTTATTGGAGAGCTTTTGACACCCTAATTCAAATAGATAAGGAGTACAGTCTCATGATAGTAGATGAAAGAATTGCAGCATACATTTTCTCGTTAGAGGGGGAGATGACAGAGAAGTTGAATGCGATAGAAAAACAAGCGCTTGCGGATTATGTGCCAATTATCAAGAAACCTACACAGAGTCTTCTTCGTTTTATGTTACGTTCTATCAAACCAGAGAATATATTAGAAGTAGGTGCAGCTGTCGGTTTCTCCTCAATACTGATGAGTGAATATATGCCGAAGAACTGTCATATTACAACGATTGAGAAGATGCCTGAACGTATTGAAAAGGCAAGAGAGAATATGGCATATGCAGGTAGAGAAGAGCAAATTACTTTGCTTGAAGGCGATGCAGCTGATATCTTGCAGCAGTTAGCTGACGAGGGTAAGACATTTGATTTTATGTTTATGGATGCTGCAAAAGGTCAATATATTAATTTTTTGCCAAATATTATGAAGATGCTTCCTGTCGGAGGAATTCTAATATCTGATAATGTATTACAAGATGGAGACGTAGTGCAATCACGATATGGAGTAACTAGAAGAAATCGTACCATTCATTCCCGTATGAGAGAATACCTTTATGAGTTGACACACATGAAGGAATTTGATACGATTGTTTTGCCAATAGGGGATGGAGTTACATTAAGTACACGAATCTAGAGTTACTTTGCGAAACTTTTAGGTGATCGAGCATGCGACTTATCTTGAAAACTATACACGAAACACGCTACACACCTAAGTGCTTCTAAGTGTGAGTGGAAAGTTGAGTAAGAATACGGACACGCCTTCAACTCGACATCCTGTCTCGCCTCAGGCTGGCTCGGCGTCCATGCCTCGCCTTCCTAAGATGTTTAACTCACACTAAGAAGTACTATAGGTGTTACGCTATCGTTTCTTAGTATAGTTTTCAAGGCAAGTCGTATGCAGATTTACTTTACTAAGTTTCGCAAGATTTATTAAATTGAGATAAAAAATTTTATATTTATATCTGGGGAATAAGCTAACAGATTCGTGTTTAATGTCAGTTTAATATAGAAAATAGATTTAATAAGTAAAACAAAATTAAAACAAAATTGTAGAAAGAAGTATTATTCGTAAATTATATAAAGGAGAACAGTAGAATAATGAGCAAAAGAGAGAAACCAGAATTACTTATTCCAGCTAGTAGCTTGGAAGTTTTAAAGGTTGCTATAAATTATGGCGCAGATGCCGTCTATATTGGTGGAGAGATGTTTGGTCTTCGTGCGAAGGCAAAAAACTTCTCGAAGGAAGATATGATTGAAGGTGTTAAGTACGCACACAAATTTGGTAAGAAAGTATATATCACTGCGAATATTACTGCACATAACCGTGACTTAGAAGGTGTTGCAGAATATTTTGAAGAGATGAAAGAGATTAAACCGGATGCATTAATTATATCAGATCCAGGTGTATTTGATATTGCAAGAGAAGTAATTCCAGATATGGAATTGCATATTAGTACACAGGCTAATAACGTAAACTATAGAACGTATCTATTCTGGAAGAGAATGGGTGCAGCGAGGGTAGTATCTGCAAGAGAATTATCATTAAACGAAATCGCAGAGATTCGTAAGAATATCCCTGATGATCTTGAGATAGAAACATTTATTCATGGTGCAATGTGCATGTCATACTCAGGTAGATGTTTGTTAAGTAACTACTTCACAGGAAGAGATGCTAATTTAGGAGCATGTACTCACCCTTGTCGTTGGAAATACCACATCGTTGAGGAAACTCGTCCAGGTGAATACATGCCAATCTTTGAAAATGATAGAGGAACGTATATCTTCAACTCTAAGGATTTATGTATGATCGAACATATTCCAGAGATTATTGAAGCAGGTATTGATAGTCTTAAAGTTGAGGGCCGTATGAAAACAGCACTTTATGTAGCAGCTGTAGCAAGAACGTACCGTAAAGCGATTGATGATTATTATATTAGTGAAGAAACATATCGTAAAAACATTCCTTACTACAAAGCGGAAATTGCGAAATGTACGTATCGTCAATTCACCACAGGATTCTTCTTCGGACCAACAACAAGTGAGACACAAATCTATGATAGCAACACTTACGTAAAAGAATATACGTATCTTGGAATTATTCAAGGCAAGAATGAAGCTGGTATGTATGGCTTAGAGCAAAGAAATAAATTCAGTGTTGGTGATACTATTGAAATTATGAAGCCAAATGGAGAAAACATAATGGCAACGGTTAAGCGTATCACAGATGCAGAAGGTACAGAGATGGATAGCTGTCCACATCCAAAACAACAAATCTACGTTGATTTTGGAATTGAATTAAACGATTTTGATTTACTTCGTAGAAAAGAAGAAGGCGTAAGTTCTGATTGTAATTGTACGTCTTGTCAATAATAATTTGAAATAGAAAATCAATAGATAAAACCGTAGTTTATAGATCACAAAACAGTGAAATGTAGCTACGGTTTTATTGTATAATATAAAACATTTATAAGGCAGGTGGAAAGTAATATAATTATAATACTACATATGAGGAGAAAACAAATGAAAAAGGATCGAACGTATCTATTGTTAGAAGAAAAGAATATATATGCTGCATTTATCTATCTTGCACTTCCAGTAATGTTAGCCAATGTTTTAAAGTCACTGCATGATTTGGTTGATACATATTTTATTGGGCAGATGGAAAACTCAGTATCGGCTCAAGCAGGGATATCAATATCGTGGCCATTACTTAATATATTCATGGCGTTAAGTATTGGATTAGCTGTTGCAGGTGTGGCGGTAATTAGTCAGTACTTAGGAGCAAAGGAAGAAGAGAAGGCAAAAGAATATATTGCGTTATTATTAATACTTAGTATAGGGATAGGTGTGTTATTTAACGGTATTCTTTATGTTATTGCACCTAGTGTTCTTGATTTTATGGGTGCAGAGGGAGCTGTTTATGAACAAGCATTAATCTATATGAGGACACGTTCCTTTGAGATGCCATTCTTATTCATATTTACTGCTTTTCAAGCAACAAGACAGGCAAGAGGAGATACAACAACACCTGTTATTTTGTCCGTGGTAGCTGTATTGATTAATATTATCTTAACAGCGCTATTCATTCGAGTTTATAATATGGGAATCTTAGGTGCTGGTTTATCGACTGTAATCGGACAGATAGCAATAGTTCCAGTTGCACTATATCTTATGTTTTCAAAGCGACAGAGATTGCATTTGTCAATGAAGGATTTGCATATTAAGCCGAAGAATTTATCAAAGTTAGTTGGAATAGCTTTGCCATCAGCTGGAAGCCAGGCGTTCAGTTCTCTTGGTTTCTTGATTTTGCAGGCTATCATCTTAGCATACGGAGAACGTGTTGCGGCGGCATTTAGTATTGGTAACAAAATCTCCAACTTATTATTAATACCAGTGTCAGCTCTTGGTTCCGTCCTTGCAGCATTTGTTGGACAGAATATTGGAGCAAGGAACAAAGAACGTGCCAAGAAAGCATATCGAGTTAGTAGAAATGTTGCTGTGGCAATTTCTTGTATTGGTGGTCTGATTATCTATCCATGTCGCGAGGTTTTATTGGGATTGCTAACGAATGATGGTGAAACAGTACAGATTGCAATGGAATATATGTTCTGGGTTCTATTAACACAACCATTAATGTCGTTATTCCAAAACTATATGGGAGTGTTTAATGGTTCAGGCAATACCAAATACTCTTTCTATATAGCAACAGCAAGACTATGGGTGATCCGACTTCCATTAATTATGTTTATGAAGAATGTAACAGATTTAGGACGAAGTGGTATCTGGTATGCTATGGTTATCAGTAACTTTGTAATTATTTTATATGCTATGTTTTTATTCCGTAAGGTGGATTTTGAACCGAAAATCAAAGCTTAATTGCTTGACATAGTATATTTAGATAATATGATCGAAAAGGAATGTCATAGTAGTAACATTATTTGATATAGTTTATGTAAGGGAAGTTATAATGTTATAGTTCTTGTTCACAACAACTTTAGATATTATTTACAAATATGTAATTATATGATAGTTAGTATTGTTTACCGTTAACTAGAAGTATGCAAGCTGTGAATAGAATGGTACACTTGAGTTATTCTGAAAGCAGATTAGATGAATCATATGGAGTGAGGGTTTTGACGTGTATAGCCCTAATTTATTGAATAAAGAAAGTTATTCTTATAAACAAGCAGCAGATGCTTATTCATACTTTATGAATGAAATTGGCTTCCATGTATATGAACAAATTAATGCTTTGGTTAATATACTAAAAGAGAAGTATGATAAGGTATTTATTCTCGGATTTAGTGTTGGGGCTACTATTGCTTGGAGAAGCAGTGAGAATAGTATGTGTGACGGCGTAATTGCGTGTTATGGTTCTCGTATACGAGATTATATGGACGTAAAACCTTTATGTCAGGTTCTATTGATCTTTGCCAAAGAGGATTCTTATTACGTAGAAAAAGTGATGAAAGAATTAATTCACATTAAGAGAGTGCACACTATAAAAGTGGAAGCTCATCATGGTTTTCTAGATACATATTCAAAATATTATGATAGAGAACAAGCTGAAAAGGGATATTATTATATAGCTGAATTCTTAGGACAAAAAAATGTAGACGAGTATCAAAATTAGAAGAAATGAGTAGGAAAAGCACAAAAATAGGTTTCACGTCATACAATAGTAATAAACAATTAGTTTGAGGTGCTTATAAAGTGAAATCATTTCCGAAGCCATTAAGCACCACCGAGGAAAAGTCTTATCTCATGCAATACAAAGACGGCAGTCAGGAAGCACGTAGCATTCTGATTGAGCGCAATTTACGTTTAGTAGCTCACATAGTTAAGAAATATAGTGCCCCAGACAAAGAAATCGACGACTTAATATCTATTGGAACCATTGGGTTAATCAAGGCTATTGATACATTTGACGCAGATAAAGGAATACGTCTGGCCACCTATGCTTCTCGTTGCATAGATAATGAGCTTCTTATGATGCTTCGAAGTGGTAAAAAACAGTCGAAGGAAGTTTATCTGTATGAACCTATTGGAGCTGACAAAGAAGGTAACGAGATTAATTTGCTAGATATTATCGAGTCAGTGGATGAGGATATTGTTGATACATTAGAGACGCGCGAAAACATTGTAAAGTTAAAAAAATTCGTTCAGAAATTATTAACTGATCGCGAGAAAGAAATAATCATTCTTCGTTATGGACTGGAAGGTGGAGAAGAGGTAACGCAACGTGAGATTGCAGTAAGACTGGGGATATCAAGAAGTTATGTGAGTCGTATTGAGAAGAAGGCTTTAAAAAAGCTTCGTGAAAGATTCGAT
This sequence comes from Lachnospiraceae bacterium, assembly GCA_019421365.1. GTDB lineage: Bacteria > Bacillota > Clostridia > Lachnospirales > Lachnospiraceae > Anaerosporobacter. Next base: position 13,149 of record JAHZFJ010000014.1, on the reverse strand, counting down.
AAGTAAAATAGGATAAGAGAGGAACAGTTGTATAAACTTTATTTTTACGTAAGGTTTATACAACTGTTCCTTGTTAATTTGTAAACGTTGGAAATAGCCTATTGTTTAAGTTGTTTATATTGTATGCTTAACGATTTAGATACTTCTTTACTTCATCAATAAAATTCATTTCGATTGGTGTAAGTAACTCATTTTTTCGTTTAATATAAATGAGGTTAGTTATAAAAGTATTATCTTCAATAATTGGGAATGTTTTGATGTTTGTATGTTCAAAATATTTTAAAATCCACTTAGAAGCATATAATATTATATCTGTATTTTCTAGAAACTCTATACATAAAGAAATAGAATTGCAGTATACTACACTATTGGTATTAACGTGGAATTGATGAGCATTAATAGCCCATTCAGCTTTTGTTATGTCATCTATATCTAAATAAATATTGGATTGTCCCTCTAAATCCTTAAAAGTTAGGGAGGTAGCATTATAAAATTTTGATTTAGGTCCTAATAAAACATAGACACCGCATGAATCTAGGAATTTCATTTCTAGATTTGTGGATGACAGATGCCAATCAAAAGGTTTCGCTTCTTTGTTGGTTTGTACAAGTAACCCTATATTGCAATAACCTTTTTGAATAGCTTTAATTATATTAGAACGATGACTTTGGTAAAGCTCGAATTCTAATTCATTATCTCTGTACTTGTTATACATATTTAGGAATATTTTTGGTATAAAATCAAACTCTTGGGCGGCGATTAATAATTTACTCTGATTATCGTAAGAATGATTTTGAAAAACTTCTTCTAATGAGGTTGCAGTTTGCACTACATTTTTAGCATAATGCAAGAAATATTTACCTTGTAATGTTACAGTAACTCCTGTAGCAGTTCTCTCGAAAATTTTTATTTTATACTTCCTTTCTATATTAGAAATAGCTTTAGTTAGGCTTGGTTGACTAATGTAAAGTTCATTAGCAGCTTTGGTAATAGAGCCTAATTCTGCTACTTTTAAGATATATTTGAGATGATTTATCTGCATGAATTCTCTCCTATTAGCTTGTTTTTATATTATCTTGTGTATGTGAAAGTCAAGGGCAAATTTATCTAAGTATAATAGGACTTAAATAAATATGTCAAGCTAAAATTTTGGCACTACGTAGACAGATGGGTAATTAGGTATTAATTATTCACATTTTTAATAATATATGCAAAAAGGTTATGGAATACTGATAGAAAAAAAATATTAGTAATTTAAGCTGATATAAAGATATAATATAGCAAAAACGGTTATATCATTATTAAAAGATTTGCTAAATAAATAGTCTATAATTATAGTAATTACCATTCTAGTGTTAGTTAATACAAAAGAAGATTTGAAGTAATCTTGATTATGTATGAAACTATTAATTAAAGGAGAACAAATGAGAAAGTTAAAACATAATCAAATAGTTATTAAACATGATATATATGATAAATGGGGACGAATTTACGTTACTAAAGGAAGAGTGATTACACTAAATAGTATAATATAAACAAATTCAAAAAAATGGGAATATGGGAGCAAATCGTAACAAATACAGATATAATGTGCAGCCAAGAAAATATAGTACTGTTTGAACAAGAACTAGAGAAAATGAATAAGAAATATGTAGGAATAGAAGAAAGCTATTTTATTAATGCCATAGAATTTGTTCAGAATATTATTTTTGAAGAGAAAGTTTTTAATAGGTACCCTTATTTGGTGACTTTATTAGAACATTCTAAATTATGCTATACGCATAGTATAAATGTTGTTATATTATCTGTAATATTAGCAAAAGCCGCGAAACACGATATTCAGACAATAAAGGAGATTGCTATAGGGGCACTTTTACATGATATAGGTTTTATTTTTATGCCGAAAGATATTATAGAGAAAGATGAAAGTGGGCTTAATGAAGAAGAATTGACTATTAAAAAGAATCATTGTAATTTGGGGGTTATGACAATGAAAAGTGCGGATATTCCTTTTAAGAGTCAGAAAATAATAGAGCAACATCACGAAAAATTAGATGGAACAGGGTACCCTTGTGCCTTGGAAGAACAAGATATATTAGAAGAAGCACATATTGTAAGTATTGCAGAGGAATTAGATACAAGAACATCTTACGGATACCAAGGTGATGCTACGGCAATAGACCAGGTAATCCAAGAGATGTTCAATTTGCCAGAGAAATTTTCAAGAAAGTATACAGGAGTACTAAAAACTATTTTTGATGTTTGAAAATATTGGAGGAATTATGCAAAGATACGTAACGAAAAAAGATATCATCAAAGCGTTTGAGAATAATGAGTTTAAAACCTATATTCAGCCCAAGTATAATATATATACAGAAGAAGTAATAGGCGGAGAGGCATTAGTAAGATGGTTTCATGGAAAAAAAGGGAGGCTAAGTTCAGAGCTCTTTATACCAATATTAGAAAAATTAAAATTAATAGAAAAGGTAGATTTGTTTATATTTGAAGAAGTGTGTAAAAGTCTTTCATCCTGGAAAACGCAAGGCTTAAAAACAATACCAATATCAGTTAATCTTTCTAAAATGACTTTAAATGACATGAGGAATATATTACGGTTGAAGGATCTATTAAATAAATATAAAATACCTAAAGAACTAATAGAATTAGAGATAACAGAATCCTTAATGTGTGTTAATATTGAAGTTATAAATAAGCTAAAGAATGAAGGATTTAAATTAACAGTAGATGATTTTGGAAAAGGATATTCATCGCTTGCTATTTTGAAGAAATTACCTATAGATGTTGTAAAGATAGATAAAGAATTCTTAATAGATATAGAAGAGAGTGAAATAGGAAAGGTCATCTTGAAAGGGATAGTTGATTTAATTCAAAATATTAAAAAGGAAGTAGTTATAGAAGGGATTGAAAATAAGCAACAATTGGAGTTTATTAAATCGATTGGATGTGAATCTGCACAAGGGTTTCTATTTAGTAAAGCAATGGATGTAAGAGATTTTAAAGAATTGATTGTGAGAAGTATGTAATTATATGTGATAGTACAGTGGTATATGAGAATATCTGCTATTGTTCTAATGATCTGAATGCTGTGCTTAAGACAGTATCCTGTGATCGATTAATATTGATGTCGACTACAGCGGTTTATGAATTACATAATCATACGGTAGAGGAAGATTACAAACCGGAAGAAAAAGAATTAATTTGGTGTGATAGAGATGCTTTTCCATATGGGGAAGTAAAACGTGTGCATTAAGGCAACAGTATGGGCAGCAGACATATTGATACTGACGTGTCTAGATAGTTTTTCTTATGAATACGACTGTTTACTCTATAGGAAGTTTTTACGTGATAGGTCTAAATAATCAAGAAGCCAATATCAAGTCCACAGCGAACTTGATATTGGCTTCTTGTCTGGTATTAATTACTTTGCTGAGAACGCACGCATTGGTCGGCTTTACAAAAAAGAACGAATCCAATTATGAAGATAATGATAATTGAACTAACCCCTAAACTTTCGTTATTGAAGGTATGGCTAATCACCGCAACAAGTGTTGTTCCAACGAAAGAGGCCCCTTTACCGAAGATATCATAGATTCCAAAGTATTCTCCAGAACATTCAGGAGGTATAATCTTTGCAAAGTAGGAACGAGATAATGCTTGAATGCCACCTTGAAACATACCTACACATATGGCCAATACCCAGAATTGCCATTGGCAGCGTAAGAACACGGCAAATAGGGTAATTCCTGTATAGCATATAATACAGATTTTAATCAGAGTACCGGTATTATAGCGTGATGATAATCGTCCGAATAGTATAGCAAATGGAAAGGCTACGATCTGAGTAGTTAGTAAAGCAAGTAGAAGCCCAGCAGTATCAAGTCCAAGTGCAGTCCCGTAAGCAGTTGCCATATCAATAATTGTATATACACCATCTATGAAGAAGAAAAATGCAAGAAGAAAAAGAAAGATGGATTTCTGCCTCTTCATATTCCGAAATGTACTGATTAAGCGTGTAAAACTTTCTTTTACAGGGCTAGCTTCTGATTGTATGTATTTTGTTTGCTTATAGCTCTTTAATAATGGCACTGTAAATAGTACCCACCATATAGCGGTAATTAAGAAAGCAAAAATCATTGCTGTATTCATTGCTATACCTAGTTTTTCATTGAAGAGAACAAGAATAAGGCAAAGGATGAAAGGAATACAACTACCGATATATCCAAAGGCATAACCATGAGAAGATACCCGGTCCATTTTATTCTTTTCTGTTAAATCAGGTAGCATGGCATCATAGAATACCAAACTTGACGAGTAGGCAGTCTTGGCAAGAATAAAAAGCAGTAAGAAACATAACCAATTATTTGCAAAGCCTAAGATGGAACAACTTATAGCACCAATTATAACTGCTACAAGGAAGATTTTCTTCTTATAGTCTTGGCGGTCGGCTAATGTACCAAAGAACGGTGCGATAACAGCTACCAATAAGGTAGCGATGGAGCCTGCATATCCCCAATAAGCTAGATACTCAGAGGAGGAGAGGTTAGTAGTTTCTGCTAGACTATTAAAATATATCGGTACCAATGTGGTAACAAGAAGTATGAAAGCAGAATTCCCGACATCATACAGAATCCATGATCGTTCTGCCTTAGTTAATTTGAATTTATCCATAATAATAACCATGCCTTTCCTAGTGCCTGCGAAATTTGGGCCGCAGGGACAATTTGAGTATGAAGAATCTTGATTTTTATACGAACCCTAGTTTAGTATGCTCCATATGTATGATCAAACAAGGAGCTTAATCTTTTACCCTGTTTAAGATACGCTTCCATCTCTTCGAATAAGTTTGCTGCTTGAATAAGTGCAAAATCATATAGGCGTAGTAATTGATTTGTACTATCAATACACTCCATCGGATGACTTTTTGGAAGAAGTAAACCATGCATGTCATTATAATTCCCGGATAGTTTGAAAGCTGATAAGGCGAATACACGTTTGAAACAATTAGCTGTATATAGGAAACGATTGTATGCTACAAACGATTGTTCAGCTTTCAAGATCTCTTTGGGTTTTACCGAGGTATAGAATTGTGATATGATCTTAGCACTTTCCATATTCGGATTAATGTAAGAACATATAGTATGCCTTGCTGGTGTGAAAGAGTCCTTTTGCATAAGTGCTAAATCAAACGAACTTTCAATCTGTGTGTGACTAGCAGAATCATTTGTTGTTTTTTCTTCTATGTAAGGATGGCACACACTATCTAAAGCAAAATGACAAAGAGAGCCATATAGATAAGCGAGAGCGGGATCTTTACGTGATGTGGTATTCACCACTTCAGCAGCCTGTTCAAAGAATACACGGCCCTTTTTATCATGTATGCCAAAGCCTATTCGGTTTACGGGATTCGAAAAGAGAGGTCTATAATAGAACAATAAATCGGGGCCATGAAGTCCAATATCAAATAAAGACCGATATTCAATGATAAGTGCCGTAAGATGATGAGGAGTGTTCTTGATTACATCACAACCAAAACGATAATGTGCATAGATAGCTGGCAAGATAGATGCCTCCTTTATATTTAACTTTATTTACGAATGGGGAAGGAAACAATCGTATGGAGAGAACGGGAAAAGAGCAAGTAAGTTAGCTCTAAGGAAACCCATACGATTGTACCATGTCTTATTTAAACATATGATTGTAAAGAGCAATAGTTGCTAATTGTTAAGTTTAGTTAAAACTTCAGCCAGTTGATTTTATTATGATAGAAGAATACATGTATCATTATTTAGTAAATGGAAGATACATGATATACATATCTGAATATGTTCCATTTTTCAAAAGAAAACCCTTGGGAATTGTTCCAACAATTTGAAATCCAACACTTTGATAAATACGGATTGCCGCAGTATTACTCACCACAACTGCATTGAATTGCATGCCTTTAAAATCTAATTCCTTTGCTTGAAGTATAGATTTTTCTACTAAGAATTTTCCTAAGTGTTTGCCTCTACATTCTTTTGATAGCATATAAGAAGCATTTGCAATATGGCTGCAACGACCAATATTATTTGGGTGTAAAACATAATATCCAATCACTTTTCCATCAAGAAGCATACAGGTAACAGCGGATTGTTCTTCTAGCATTTCTTGAAAATCGGTTATCTCGTATAAGTTTATCCCTGGAAAAGCGACACCATCTGTTAAAATATCATTCCAAAGGTCTTTTAGTAGTTCAACATCATCATTTTTATATTCTCTAAAGCTAATATTCATAATCTCACTCCTATTTGATTTGTCTCATAAACTGCTATATAATAATAGCATCATTATCAGGATAAATCTTATGAAATATTGTCATATTATATAGATATATCGTCAAAAGGAGTGCATATGAATAAAGAGTTACATGAAGTGAATTCTTATCAGGATATTCTATTTCCATTTGAGATGTATAAAGTAAACCGACAAAATTGTGAACCCTGTGGTAGAGGATTTCAAGACTTGCATTGGCATGAGGAATTGCAATTTACACTTGTTACAAAAGGAACAATTACTATGCAGGTTAATGGAACGGATTATCTTTTACACTCAGCAGAGGCCCTGTTTATCAATAAAGGAGCGTTGCATATTACTACAGAAATGACTGAAGATGGTGAATATGTCAGTTTCAATTTTCCTGAAAAATTGCTTTCCTTTTTCGATGAAAGCCGTATGGATTATCAATATGTAAAGCCTTATACCAATGCCTTTTCTATAAAGGCATATTTAATAAGGGAAAATATAGAATGGGAAAAAGAGATACTAATCCGTTTGTATCAACTGAAGTCTCTATTTGAAGATAATAGGAATTTTGGTTGGGAATATGATGTTTCTGTTCATGCTGTTTGTATCTGGCAAGTTATGATTAAGCATATAGAGATAGAAAATGATTTTGAAAATAAAAAACTATGCAATTATCAGGAGCGAACGCAACTCATGCTCACATTTATTCATAAGAATTATACTTCTGATATATCGTTAAAAGATATTGCTGATTCTGCGAATATCAGTGTTGCAGAATGTGGAAGGTGTTTCCGTAATATGCTGCATATAACTCCATATGACTATTTAATAAAATACAGAATAAAAAAAGGAATTGATTTATTGATGGATACAGGACTCAGCATAACTGAAATATCTGAGAATATAGGATTTAATAATGTAAACCATTTTATTCAATCCTTTAAAAAGAGCCAGAATATGACGCCAAATAAATTTAGGTCTTTTTATAACAAGAAGTTAGTAGAAGTTAGAGCAAAGGATTAAACAATGAGATTAGATAAATACTTAGCAGAGTCTTATGTAGGAACAAGAAAAGAAGTTAGAAAGTTAATTATAGATGGATTTGTTACGGTTAACGATGAATTAGAAAATGATCCAGCCAGTGAAATTAATGAGAAGTTAGATCTGATTAAATGTATGAATGAGGTCATAGTATATCCAGGAAAGAGATATATTATGTTTCATAAACCAGCAGGTTGTATAACAGCAAAGGAAGATGAGACGCACAAAACGGTAATGGATTATTTTACGAAAGAGGATGGGAAGGGCTTATTTCCTGTTGGTAGATTAGATAAGGATACAGAAGGATTGTTATTATTAACGAACGATGGAGAATTTAATCATCAATTGATGCATCCAGACCATCATGTTTCCAAGAAGTATTTCTTTTGGGTATTAGGAACAATTTCGGCAGAGAAGAAAAGTCTATTAGAGAAGGGAATCAACATTGACGAGACAGATAATCTCACATCTCCAGCAAAGATAGAAGTCATGCAAAGTGGTAGTTACGAAGAACTTGAGGATCAGATTCCTTCCTATACCTATGATTCGTCGAACATGAAGAGTAATACTTATGTTCAGATGGTAACGTCAGGCTATATAACGATTACAGAAGGAAAAAAACATCAGGTGAAGAGAATGTTAAAGGCTATTGGTTGTTATGTTATTTACCTAAAGCGATTTCAAATAGGTGGGTTAGAACTGGATAAGGAATTGCAACCTGGAGACTATAGAGAGTTAAGAAAGGAAGAAATCGAAAGAGTTACTAACCCGTTTTATGTAAGGTTAGAGTAGTTGCCGATTGTTATGATTCGTGATATATTAAATTCATAGAAAATATAGCGAGGTACCGGCATGAAGATAATATCTTTTAATGAAATTATAGAATTGAATCATAGACTTGATGAAAAAGGATTGGCTTTTAAGGTTCATTTAAGAGATGCCTGCGGACGTCAGTCTATGTGGATTGAACCATTGGGGAATTGCGCTTGCGAAGGTAAATACGAGGACTTATATACTGAATTAGATCGTTATTTTGAAGAAAATAGATTTAAGGTTGACTATAGTGAAGATAAGATGTCTTTATGGATTACTGGATAAGAATTAATAGTGCGGCTTCTTTTGCAAGAGACTATTCCTAAAATTATGTAAACCTCCAAACTGTTGTAAGATAATTACAATCAGTTTGGAGGTTATTTTTATGGGAAAAAGAACAAGAAATGAATCACCACAAAAGTCTCGGACACTAATTGGACAACATTATACGCATATTTTAAATATCTAGAGGCCGTTAGAATGCTTAAATATACTACAAATGCGATAGAAGGATTTAATCGTCAGCTTCGTAAGGTAACTGTAAGTGCTTTTATAAGATAGTTGTACATAAGTACTAAAAATAATCCCATATAATTAGAAAAAATAATAGAAAAATAAAAAAATAATGTAATATGATTGATTTTTAATGAAAATTATTACATAATATGGATATATTAATGTAAGCACTTACATTCATTGAGTAAAGGAGAGCGATATTGATTATGAAGCAAAAACGGGAGGTATTATTAATGAAAAGAAGTAGAAAGATTACTGCCTGGATTTTAATTATGGTATTCATATTTATGAATCTACCGGCAAATGTTGTTAATGTTTCAGCGGCAGGAATCAGTACTCATGTTCTGAATGCATCAGATTTGACAGACAGCGAATATAAAGGGAATACATCAATTGGTGATGGGTATTTTCAGATTCTGGTATCCAATGCATCAAAACCAGTGAATGTAGATAACAGTGAAATCATTACAGTTGACAACAGACTTATTACAAAACGAATCAAATTAAATGGTACAGGCACAATAGACCAACGTGCTATACAATTTACTACAACAGGGACAGCAGATATTACAGTATATGCAGTAAGTGGAAGCTCTTCTACAGAAAGAACTCTTGCGTTGTATCGTGATGGAGTGGATACCAATCAGACGTTCACTGCAGTAGAAAGTGCAGGAGAAAAATTGGCGGCACAGACTGTTATGGGAGTTGAGCCGGGTACCTACACAATTTATTCCCAGAAAGATGGAATAAATATTTATTACATTAGTGTTAAGGAAGCTACCGAAGGGGAGGGAGATCCAGAAGAAAGCAGACCAATGTGGACGGAGAGTTTAAAAGCAAGTGTGGTAAGTGCCGAGAAGAGTGTGGATGTCGGAGATTACAATATTCTTAATGTTAATTGGAATGGAAATATCGAAAATGACGGGGCAGACATGATTGTTGGAAGACTGTACAACAGTGAAGGAAATTGTGTTTCCACCGCGAAAACGATAGAATTAGGAATAGGAGGAGTACTGAAATTACGGGTTCCGGAATCAGGAAACTACATAGTTAAGTTAGAAACAAGCCGTGCAGGTGTAGTAGAGACGTTCTATTCGGATGAATATGCAGTAAATAATTTTAAGTGCGACTTGGAGAATAATGTAAATATTACAAGCGTACTGACAGGAATGAATTCTTCATTAATTGTTGAATGGGCATCAGTAAAAGAGGCTGAAACTTATATGGTTGAATATAAATCACAGAATGCTTCTGATTTTATAAAAGCAGCGGATGGATTAACGTATACCAGTTACAAGATTGAAGGGCTGAGCGCAGGGGAGACATATGATATAAAAGTTACAGCGTACAGGGGAAGTGAATCTACATCCGGACTCTATACAAAGAAGGTAGAAACACAGGCAGAGCGATGGAAGAGCGTTAAAATTGGAAGTGGTGAAACGGGAACGATTGTAGACAATAACGATGGTTCACTTACATTTACTTCTACATCAAGTAAATTGGCAGAGAGTGAAGACCAGTTTTTATACTATTATACAGAGATTGACCCAACAACAGAAAACTTTACATTAACAGCAACGTTTGTAATGGACGATGTGTCTACTAGTGATAATCAAACCGGATTTGGGGTCATAGCAATTGATTCTTTTGATGAGAGTGTCGATAACAGATATTTTAACTCAGCGGGCTCGCTGTTTGGAAGGTTTTCAAGAGTTGTCGACGGTGCAAGTGTTGCTACTCAGGGAATTCCGGGAGGAAGATTTATAACGGGATATCAGGAGGGAACAACAAGTGCTACGGTAAGCGGAACAAGAAAGAATATTGATACGGAGCCTTTTGATTGGAATTACAGGGAAGAAGATGATAAAATTGATGTGACAAAGCCTAGATTTTTACAAGGGGAAGAATATACATTAACATTAAGAAAATCGAATACCGGTTTTCATGCAATTATGACGATTGACGGAGAGAAAAATGAAGTCATCTGTTACGAACCGGATTTATTATTAAAACAGGATCAAGATAAGTACTATGTTGGTGTGTTTACGGCACGTAAAATCAAAGCAACCATTAAAGACATTCAGTTTACAACGGTTACACCTGAGAACGATGATCCAGCAGAAGCAAGACCAATCAGCTATATTGCACCATATTTTAAACTGGATTCCACATTGACAACATCAAACAATCAATATAATGGAGCATTTTATGCTAATATAAAAGGTACGATTGCTATTAAGAATGCACAAGGTGCTACCGTAGTATCCGGTGTCAGCATTAAAGATGCACAAAGAACGCTTGCTACTCTTTCGCTAGCAGAAGGAAATAATAAATTCACAGCAGTTTTAACACCTGTCGCCAAAGAACAACAGGATTTAGAAGCGTATACCGACTATACGTCATATGAACCGATTGAACTTCCGTTTACAATCAGTCATAGAAAAATCGGAACGAATAAAAATGCAGTGTATGTATCACCTGCGGGAACTTCCACAGGTGAGGGAACAAAGGCTTCGCCTGTCGATATCTATACGGCAGTAGATTATGCACAGCCAGGGCAGGAAATTGTTTTGTTAGGAGGAAATTATAATCTTTCCAAAGGAATTATTGTGGAAAGAGGGAATTCGGGAACAGCAGACAAGCCAATTACCTTAATGTCAGATCCAAATCAGAGAGCAGTACTTAATATGTCCAATTCTACGACAGGCGGTATCATTATAAAGGCTGACTATTGGCATGTATATGATATTGAAATCTGTAATACGGAAAGAGGAAAGCCTGCTCACATTATGGGTAACTATAATATTTTTGAAAAGATTACGACACATGATAACAAGGACACAGGTTTACAAATTAGTGGCGTATCAACAGAACCATATGAAATGTGGCCATCGTATAACCAGGTAATCAGCTGTGAATCTTATAATAATTGTGATGTAGCAAAAAATGATGCAGATGGATTTGCGGCAAAAATCTTTGTTGGCGACAAAAATGTATTCCGTTATTGTATCTCACGTAACAATATTGATGATGGCTGGGATTTATATGCCAAATCTACATCAGGTTCTATTGGAGCTGTTACTATTGAAAATTGTGTAGCGTATAATAATGGTCATCTCACATATGCACCAGATGACAGCGGAGAAGGTAATGGATTTAAATTAGGTGGAGAAAGTATGCCGGGTGCCCATGTACTGAAAAATTCTATTTCATTCAATAATGATGGAAAAGGTATTACAAGTAACAGTGGACCGGACTGTCAGGTGATTGGAAACATCTCAGTCGGGAATAAAGGCGGAAATATATATCTTAACACAAAGGCAGCTGCCTCTAACTGGGTACTGCAAGGAACCCTATCTTACAATGGACAGGCAGCAGATTCCCTGGGCTTTGTAAAACAAGAGTGGGTTAATGATGGAACGGTTTATGTAGATGGAACAAACGGTAGTGTCACAGTAGCAGACGATTGGTTTGAAAGCACAGATATGACAATTGTTCCAACAATTGCAGAAGATGGAAGTATTGATATGCATAGCTTATTGGTACTGACAGGAAATGCACCGGATAATACAGGAGCAAGAATAGAAGCAAATCCTAATCCTACTGTAATTGAAATTGGAAGTGAGATTCAAACAGTACAGCCAACGCCTACGCCAACACCAACGCCTACACCAGATAGCGGAAGCGCAGAGGATAAAGAGAATACAGAAGAACCAGACAAAACACCTGTAGCAAAGCCAGATAAGCCGGTAATTACTACAAATGTAGTGAATAAGACGCAGACGGTTAATAAAGGCGGAAAAGTTACAACACTTAAAGTAAAAGCTACCGGTGATAATCTGACTTACCAATGGTATGTCAATACGAAAAATAGTGTTACTGGTGCTAAGAAAATAAGTAAGGCAACGAAGAGTTCTTATACGCCGAACGCAGATGCTGCAGGAACAAAATATTATTTTTGCAAAATTACAAATACAGATGATACAACAACAGAAAAAGAGATAAGCATATTTTCCAAAATTGTAAAAATTGTTGTTAAGGTTCCTGTAAAGACGATAAAAGTGACTGCACCTTCATCAAGTTTAAAAGTAGGAAAGACGATGAAACTCAGTGTCAAACTGACTCCATCGAGTGCAACAGAAAAAGAGGTTGTATATAAGAGCAGCAATACGAAATATGCAACGGTATCTAAGAATGGGACTGTGAAGGCTTTAAAGGCAGGAAAGGGAAAAAAGGTCACGATTACAGTGACTTCAAAGGACAATAGTAAGCTTACCAAAAAGATAACAATTACGATTAAGTAATGCATTGAAAACTGTAAGATAGTGGTCAAAATTAAAGAATCTTTGACTTTAAAATCTGTTAGAATAGTTACGAATCGAGAGGCTAAGAGCGTAAATCTAGATATGGGGTTTACGCTCTTTTTGTATAGAAGCAAAATAAACCACCGGCTCTGCCGGTGTGTCCCCAGCCAGC
>JAHZFJ010000013.1 GCA_019421365.1 Lachnospiraceae bacterium | reverse complement strand
ATTATATCAAAATTTTATACCAAGGTGTTACAACTTAATTATACCAGGACACATCATATAGATTAGATAATTGTAATACATAATTAGGGTGAATAGGGGAAGATAATAATTTACATTTGCAGTGAGCGTTGAAGATGCTGAGATCCTTCTTCAACTTGCCAAGGGATGTCTCTTTGGTAATTCCAGTAAAACTAAAAAATTGTTTCATGTGTTTAGTAATCTGTTCATAATCACCAGAGGGTAATGCGTCTAAAAAGGAGTTCAGGTACTGTGCATATAATTCTGCTTCTCGGAAGGAGTATTCCTTAACAACGAGAGGATTTAATACAAATTCATGCGTTTCTTCGGAATAATTAATATATTCTGGTGTAACATTCTTAAATTCCGGAAGAAAGGTAACAATCAGATGAGTTGTCATTGTTAATACATCGTTCAAATTTACAATTGGTAATTGATGATAGAATTTTTTGAAAAGTAAAATATTATCGGAAGAGAGTTTACTTTCTTTTAAAGTCCGCATAAAGAACGCAGGATTTATTTCCTCATCAAGGAAAGGACCAATAGTAATTAAGTCCGGTTGCTCATCGAAAGAAACCATAGCCACAATATTGTAAAAATTAAGAGAACTTTTTATAATGAGCAATCGATAGCTTTCTTTATTATCAGGATATAAATTAAGTTGGGGGACCTGATATTGATCCCAAACTATTTTGCGAAAACCTCGATCAACCTTATCAATGTCCTGGTAAGGATCAGTAAAAAAGAAGGAGTCAATCTTAAATGCATCATGTAGTAATTGGTTAATAAGAGGAAAAACTTCTGAAATAGACTGCTTCAAAAAAATCATAATAACCTCCATTTTCTTTGGTATATATTTCAAGATTAGCACAAAAAAAATCTATAATCAACAAAAATTGAACAAGTTGCTATATTAATATTTTGTTAGTATGTAGAAAGTGAACAAAAGAAGGAGGGCATTATGAGAAATAGCATGAATTGGAATGATGGTTGGGGATTTACGAAGGAAGTAAAAAGTGTAACGGAACAAGAATCTATTCTATGTCAAGGGGAATGGGAGGAGATAAATCTTCCACATACATGGAATGGGATTGATGGACAAGATGGTGGAAATGATTACTATCGTGGAACTTGCTATTATGCAAAGCAGTTGAAAAAGGAAGACGTAACAGGTGCTGCCGAGGTATACATTGAATTTGAAGGAGCTAACTCTTCTGCCGATATATTCGTAAATGGTAAAAAAGCTGCGCATCATGACGGTGGATACTCTACTTGGAGAGTTAATATCACTGAATTATTAGAAGATGAGAATGAAATCGTTGTTGCTGTTGATAATGCTAGTAATGACAGAGTATATCCACAGATGGCGGACTTTACATTTTATGGAGGGCTTTATAGATCAGTATCTATAATTTGCGTACCTGAAGTTCATTTTGATTTAGATTACTATGGTGGACCAGCTGTTAAAGTGACTCCATTAGTACAAGGTACTAGAGCAGAGGTAGAGGTAGAAATCTATTTAACAGGTGCAACAGGCACGGAAACAGTTGTATATTCCATTAGTGATGGAGACACTGTGATTGCAACGCAGACCACAACATCGGATGTAACTAAAGTGTTATTTGAGATTGAAGATGTACATATCTGGAATGGACGTAAAGATCCTTTCTTATATACACTAAATGTTGAATTGTCAGATGCTACATCTGTATTAGATAGCAGAAGTACACGCTTTGGCTGTCGTACATTTGAAATTGATCCTAATAAGGGCTTTATCTTAAATGGAGAAAGCTACCAATTAAGAGGGGTATCTCGTCATCAAGATAGACCTGAAATCGGAAATGCTTTATTAAAAGAGCACCATGAAGAAGACATGGATCTTATTTGTGAATTAGGAGCAACGACTATACGATTAGCTCATTATCAACATGATCAGTACTTCTACGATTTATGTGATGAAAGAGGATTGATAATCTGGGCTGAAATTCCTTATATTTCAAAACATCTTACAAATGGAAAAGAAAATACCATTTCTCAGATGAAGGAATTAGTTATCCAGAATTATAATCATCCATCTATTGTAGTATGGGGCTTATCGAATGAAATTACTATGGATGGAGCAGATAACCCAGATTTAATTGAGAATCATCGTATGTTAAATGATTTGGTGCATGACATGGATAAAACAAGACTGACAACAATAGCAGCTGTTTCTATGTGTTCCATGGACGATGAATATCTGAAAATCCCTGACGTGTTATCTTATAATCATTACTTTGGCTGGTACGGCGGAGATACTTCTATGAATGGAGAATGGATGGATGGCTTCCATGCGAAATATCCAAATCGTGCTATTGGCATGAGTGAATACGGATGTGAAGCATTAGACTGGCATACTTCTAATCCGGAACAAGGGGATTATACAGAAGAGTATCAAGCTTACTACCATGAAGAATTAATCAAACAACTATTTACACGTCCTTATATCTGGGCTACACATGTGTGGAATATGTTTGATTTTGCTGCAGATGCAAGAGCAGAGGGCGGCGAGAATGGTATGAATCACAAAGGACTTGTGACTTTTGATAGAAAGTATAAGAAGGATTCTTTCTATGCATATAAAGCATGGCTTTCTGATGAGCCATTTGTACATATTTGTGGAAAACGTTATGTTGACCGCGTTGAGGAAGTAACAAAAGTAGTGGTATATTCAAATCTTCCAGAGGTAGAACTTTTTGTAAATGGAGTTAGCATTGGAAGCAAGACATGCGAAGAACATTTCTTCTATTTTGATGTACCAAACCAGGGTGAGACAAAGTTAGTTGCTAAAGCAGGGAACTGCGAAGATGAAAGTCTGATCAAAAAAGTTGATGTATTCAATGAAGCGTATCGAATGAAAGAGACAGGAGATATCTTAAACTGGTTTGAAATAACAGCACCTGAGGGATATTTTAGCATCAATGACAAGCTTGGGGATATTATGGTTAACCCAGAAGGACAAAAAGTTTTAGGACAGATCATGGCTGGTAGCATAGGAGGAGCAGCAGGATTTGAACTTGATAACAATGAAGGCATTAAGAAGATGATAGCAGGATTTACTGTAAAACGTATGATTTCTATGCTTGGTACTATGGGGGCAGATAAGCAGTTTACAAAAGAGCAGATGCTTGGTTTAAATTCTACTTTGAATCAGATTAAAAAGTAAATGGGGGACTATAATGAAAACTGAAAAGGGAATAAGACCTTTTGGTCTAAGAGATAAAATTGGTTATTTGCTTGGTGATGTAGGAAATGATTTTACCTTTATTTTCAGTAGTACTTATGTAATGGTATTTTATTCTAAAGTTATGGGTGTTAGTACCTCGTTAATTGGAACTATGTTCCTCCTTGCTAGGTTTGTAGATGCGATTACTGATATTGGAATGGGACGTATTGTTGATTCTGCTAAAGTTGCCAAAGATGGCCGTTTCCGTTGTTGGATTCGCCGTATGTGTGGACCTGTTGCATTAGCCTCTTTCCTTATGTACCAATCAGGATTGCAGGATAGTTCCATGACAGTCAAAGTAATTTATATGTTTGTCACATATTTGTTATGGGGTTCTGTTTTCTATACATCGATTAATATTCCTTATGGTTCTATGGCAGCTGTTATATCGGGCGAGGCAAAAGACAGAAGTTCTTTATCAGTATTCCGTTCTTTAGGAAGCAGTTTAGCTGGTATTTTAATTAGTGTCGTTGCTCCATTAGTAATATATTATACAGATGCGAATGGTAATCAAGTTGTTAATACGAGTAACTTTACTTTGATCGCAGGAATATTTTCTATATGTGCAATCATTAGCTATGTATTATGTTACTTCATGGTAACAGAACGTATAATTATTGAACCTAAGGTGGTAGATGCATCAAAGAAAACAAGTATTATTCAAACATTTAAAGAAATACTTTCTAGCCGAGCTTTGTTAGGTGTAATTCTTTCAGCAGTTTTAATGTTACTTGCTAGTTTAACTACACAAGGGGTAAGCAATTACCTTTATGCAGATTACTTTAAAAATACAAAGGCAATGTCAGTTGCATCAGTAATGGCATTACCATCTATGTTTATCCTTGCCATGGTATCTACCAAGTTGGCAATGAAATATGGTAAGAAAGAATGTTCTGTAGTAGGCTGTGCTTTTGCTGGCGTAATGTACGCAATTATCGGAATCTTACATATTGAAAATGTTTGGGTATACATTATACTCGCATTTATAGCATCAAATGGAATGTATCTCCTTATGATGCAGTGTTACGCATTAGTGGCAGATGTTATTGATGACAAAGAAATAAGAACTGGTACTAGAGATGATGGTACAATTTATGGTGTATATTCTTTCTCAAGAAAGATTGGGCAAGCTATTGCTGGAGGTATGGTTGGCTGGTTGCTTACTATGATTGGATATGATTCTATAGCAGTTGCACAAACGGAATCGGTGCGTGCTGGAATCTATAGTATTGCAACATTAGCTCCTGGTATTATTTATATTTTATGTGCGCTTGTTTTAGCTTTTATTTATCCATTGGGTAAAAAGAAAGTGGAAGAAAATATTGCAGAATTAAAGATTCGACATGCGGCTAAATAGGAAAACTGATTATAAAGAAAAAGTTTAATAAGTGATGCTTACAGTGTACCGAGATTAAACTATGCTTAATCTCGGTCACGGGCATTCGCCCTATAAAAGGATATAATTTGACAGGTGCTTACATGCAAGCATGACGCATCTGTCAAATTATATCCTTTTGCACTGTTCATTGCTTTCGTGAACATTAACAATTCTGAAACAATTCTCAAACATAGTATTAACAAAGAAGGAGTATATAGGTACAATAGAATGAGACATGAATACGCAATCCTAAGCAGGAGGTTGATAATAAAATGATAAATATACTAGTGGTAGAAGATGATGTGAAGTTAAACCAGGTTGTCTGCAATTATTTAAATGATAGTGGTTACACAGCTAAGGGCTGTCTAAGTGCGAACGAAGCTTACGATGCCATGTATAATACTATGTTTGAACTAATTATTTCAGATATTATGATGCCAGGCATTGATGGTTTTGAGTTTGCAGAGTCCGTAAGGCAGGTAAATAAAACAATTCCTATTTTATTTATGTCAGCGAAAGATGATTTGTCTTCGAAACAAAAGGGCTTTCGACTTGGAATCGATGATTATATGGTAAAGCCTATAGAATTAGATGAAATGATACTTAGAGTTAGAGCACTTCTTCGTAGGGCCAATATTGAGATGGATCGTAAACTTATCGTAGGCAACTTGGAATTAGATGCGGATGCATTGACCGCTGTTATCAACGGAATGGGTAATAAGTCAGAAGAAATCCAGGTTACAACTAGGGAATTCAATATACTCTATAAGCTATTATCATATCCGTCCAAAACATTTTCCAGAGCACAACTTATGGATATGTTCTGGGGCGTAGATAGCGAAACAAGCTTGCGTGCCGTTGATGTGTATGTGACAAAGCTGAGAGACAAGTTCATTGATTGCGATGGATTTAAGATAGTTACTGTAAGAGGGCTTGGCTATAAGGCGGTGTTACAGTAATGCATGATAATAACAAGTCAAAACCGAAGGTGAGGAAACAGCGATTTCCGCTACAAATCTTTGTCGGTGCATTTGCTTGCATGGGTATCTTAACGACTATACAGATGAATATACTAGGGGAATATATTGATTATACGCAGATTGCTCAGAGTAAAGTTGCACTGATTATTATTTTCTGGTTGTTGATCGCGACGATTTCAACTATATGGACGCGTTCTCAGATTAATAGTAAATATGATAAGCCTATGCGAGAGTTTGCAGAGGCGACTAAAAAGGTTGCCAATGGGGATTTTTCAGTATATGTAAAGCCTCTACATACTTCAGATAAATTGGATTATCTTGATGTGATGTTTTCAGACTTTAATACAATGGTTGAAGCGCTTGGAAGTATTGAAACATTAAAAACGGATTTCTTCTCTAATGTTTCACATGAGATGAAGACTCCACTTGCAATTCTACAAAATTATGCAGAAGGGCTAAAGAAGGGAGGTTTAACGGAGGAACAGGAGAAGGAATATCTTGATGCCATTATCGGTGCATCTAAGAGAATGTCAGAATTAATCACCAATATATTAAAGCTCAATAAATTAGAAAAACAGACAATTAGACCGATTGCTGAGGAATATGATGTGTGTGCACAACTTTGCGAATGTGCACTCTCATTTGAACAGTTATGGGAAGGCAAGCAAATTGAATTAGAATTTGATATTGAAGACAAAGCTACAATAGAAGCGGACGCGAACTTGCTAGAGTTAGTATGGAACAATTTGCTCTCTAATGCTATTAAATTCACGGAACCAGGAGGAATTGTGAAACTACAGCAAGTTTCTACCGAAGATGAAGTGGCGGTAACGATAACGGATTCGGGGTGTGGCATGGACGATAATACCTTGAACCATATATTTGATAAATTTTATCAAGGAGATACTTCCCATTCTACAGAAGGATATGGGCTTGGTCTTGCACTTGTTTTACGGGTATTACAGATATCTGATGGTAGTATATCTGTAAGAAGTGTACCTGGGAAAGGCACAACTTTTGAAGTTCGCATTCCTACTATGCGAGAAAGATTTGAGGATAACTAACATGTGTGAAATTGTGAAAAGTGGAAAAAACTTCATAGGATATGAATACAAAGAAGTGGTAGTGTCTGATGATAAGGCTTCTATGTATATAGATGGATATAGTAATTTTGGCTGGGAACTAGATAATAATTTCTCTTATGATAATACAGTTCATATCAAGCAAGGTCAAGTTAAGAGTCATATGACTAAAATTAGGTTGAAGCGAGATCGCAAAATCATTAATAAAATGGAACTTACTCGCTTACAACAGCATTTTGAAGCGTGTATGAACGAAATTGATATTTTAGAAAGATCGAAAACTCTATTTGCTACCATGATTTCCATTCTGGTTGGTCTTGTAGGAACTGCTTTTATGGCATTATCTGTTTTTGCAGTCACCAGTGAAACACCACATATTATTTTGTGCATAGTGTTTGCAATTCCAGGGTTTATCGGCTGGGCAGCACCTTGCTTTGTCTATAGAATATTATTGAAGTCAAGAACTGAAAAAATAATGCCTCTAGTTGAGAATAAATACGATGAGGCT
Source organism: Lachnospiraceae bacterium (assembly GCA_019421365.1). Classification (GTDB taxonomy): domain Bacteria; phylum Bacillota; class Clostridia; order Lachnospirales; family Lachnospiraceae; genus Anaerosporobacter. The sequence continues at coordinate 111,827 of JAHZFJ010000013.1, read as the reverse complement.
TTTGAAATATGTGAAAAAGGGAATAAACTTTTATTGAAGTAAAAGCAAATAACAGTGTTATGAGAGGACAAACAGCAATTTTATCTTTGCTGATGAGCAGGATGCTTCGGCAGCAAATGGCTTGGCGGGAATACTTTTTGGTCAATAGATTAGTGACTGTCACAATTGTGGCAGTTTTTTTATTGAAAAAATAAAGAAAATTAACAATACTCAAACAATTTTCAAGTATATCGTAAACATTTGAACTGTAAGATTAGCACATAAGATGAAACAATAAATAACAACATGTGTGGAAGAGACGGAAAGGAGCAAATTATGAATAATCAATTTGATGCAACAAACAAAGATCAGGAAAAAGCACAAAAGATTCGTAGACAGTATATGAACCAAGAGGATAATAAACTAGGGCAACTTAGGAAGTTAGATAGTATGGTAAAAGCACCAGGTAAAATGGTATCAGGCGTGCTTGGTGTAGTGGGAGCATTAACAATGGGAGCAGGAATGTCATTGATAATGGTGTGGGGATATATGGAATATGGTCTTCTGCTTGGGATTCCAGGACTAACGATTATGCTTGCAACATATCCAATTTACAGAATGATAACAGAAAACCGTAAGAAAAGATATGCAGATCAGATTATGAAACTAAGTAACGAAATTACTAACAATTAGAAAGAAGAGGGTAGTGTGAAAGATGAATCTTTCACACTGCTGTGGAAAGGTAATTAATATGAATGAAAATAATTTTATAGGATATGAATATCAGGATGTTACAGCTAAGAGAGGATTTGCCTCTGTTTATCAAGATGGTTATGAGAATTTTGGCTGGATACTAGAAGGAACAGCTAATTCTGCAACAAAAGTTGATTCCATCATTATGAAATTTAAGCGTGATAGGAAGATTCGTAACAAAGCAGAACTTACACGTTTACAGAGACAATTCAATGCATGTATAGCAGATATCCAGTCATTAGAGTTTTCCAAAGGATTGAAGGCTTCAGCCGTTGCTTATGTAGTTGGGGTTATTGGTACTGCATTTATGGCAGGTTCTGTATTTGCAATAACAGCAAATTTGGTCGTACCTTGTGTAATACTTGCAATACCGGCTTTTATAGGCTGGATTGCACCTTACTGGATTTACAGAACAATTAGTAGAAAAAAGACTGAAGAAATTAATCCACTCATTGACCAGAAGTATGATGAAATATATTCGGTGTGTGAAAAGGCAAGTAGTCTATTAAATGCATAGAGTGGACTAGTATGAATTAATTAGTAGAAATGAGTATTTAAATAAAGCAAAAAGTAACAATAGTATGAAGGAGTGTGATGTCATGAAATATACATTATATGATTTTAAAGATATTATACAGAGGTTACCACAAAAAGATAGATATTCAAAAGAAGAACTCCTCATACCGGAGCTGTTAATTGAGAGACTGGATACCATAGAGATATACTATTAAGAAGTATTAGCTAGACTTGAAGATGAAGGACAGATTGGTAAACAGCAGATATTAAGGGGATTTCCTCATCCATCAGGAGCCAATGTGAATCGCCTCTCACAGTTTAAAGAGAATAAATTAGATATGATGAAATTTATAGATGAGTGGAGTACCAAGAGGTAAATGCTAGGCATTAAGATACCGCTAAGAAAAAACATAAATCTTAGTAAATTATTGACACTAAATAGTTAGTTTGGTAGTATGGAATTGTAAAAAAATAGGGCAAAGACGTTCTTAAAAAGAATGTCTTTGCCCTATTTTTTATTATTATTTTGGAGGTGTTTATATGAGTACTACTATGATTATTGACACAATATGGGTATTTCTTGCGGCTATTTTGGTTTTCTTTATGAACCTTGGTTTTGCAGCAGTAGAAGCTGGTTTTGCGAGATCTAAGAACACGGTTAATATCCTGTCAAAAAACTTTATTGTATTTGCAGTTTCATCCCTCGGATTTCTGTTACTCGGCTGGGGACTTATGTTTGGTGGTGATAACCCTATCATCGGAACACAACATCTTTTTGTTTTAGGTAACTCGGATCTTTCTTTCTACGATGACACATTGACATCAAATGTTCCTTTTTGGGGTAAGTTCTTCTTCCAACTTGTTTTTTGTGGCACTGCAGCGACCATTGTTTCAGGTGCGGTTGCTGAGCGTGTCAAATATATTTCGTTTATAATTTTTTCGTTTGTACTTACGCTTTTCATATATCCAGTCGTAGGTCACTGGGTATGGGGTGGCGGTTGGTTAGCTGATCTTGGCTTTATGGATTTCGCAGGCGATACAGTTGTTCACTCCGTTGGAGGTTGGGCAGCCCTTGCGGGAGCATTGATTCTCGGCCCTCGTATTGGTAAATACGACAAGAATGGTAAGGCTAAGGCAATTCCTGGCCACAATATGTCACTTGCAGTTATTGGTCTGTTCGTACTTTGGCTTGGGTGGTTCGGGTTTAATCCTGGATCTACGATGAGTTTCCAGAATCCTTCCGATGTTGTTTACATACTTATGACAACTAACACTGCTGCAATTGCAGCTGTGTTAACATCTACTGCAACCGCATGGATTTTCCTTGGCAAGCCGGACCTAGGAATGACAATCAATGGATGTCTTGCAGGTCTTGTAGCAGTTACTGGTGGCTGTGCTTATGTTAGTATTGAAATCTCCTTGTTAATTGGAGCAATTGCAGGTATCCTAGTTGTATTTGCAGTACTGTTCTTTGACCGTTTAAAGATTGACGATCCAGTTGGTGCAACATCAGTACATCTTGGCTGTGGTATTTTCGGTACACTCTGCGTAGGATTGTTCGCAAAAGAGGGTGTTACAAGTCTCTCTACTAAAAATGGTTTGTTTTATGGCGGAGGATTTGAATTACTAGGTGTACAAATAATCGGTATAATTGCTGTTGGTGCTTTTGTATTTGCAGCTTCTTCCATCGTTTGGCTTGTTCTTAAGAAGACCATCGGCATTCGTGTATCTCGTGAGGAGGAAATTGCTGGTCTAGATATTGGTGAACATGGCAATGTAGCCTATCCAGACTTTGCTCCAGTTGCTACTGATACAGAATTACCAAGCAACATCGAAATCATTAAGTTAGATAAAGCAACTACTTCATCAGCATCAGATACTGTATCCGCGGATGTTGCTGTACCTGTTCTACACAAAGAACATGAAGGTGCCAAGATGACTAAGGTTACAATCATTGCAAATCAAACCAAATTTGCAGAACTTCAAGATGCACTTGATCAGCTAGGTATTACGGGTCTTACAGTTACCAATGTCTTTGGGCATGGTATGCAGAAGGGACATCAAACCTATTTCCGTGGTGCACCTGTGGAAACAAGATTACTTCCGAAGGTTAAGATTGATGTAGTAATCTGTAAAATCCCAACAAAAACACTTGTTGACACTGTCCAAAAGATTCTTTATACAGGAAAGATTGGAGACGGAAAAATCTTTATTTATGATGTTGAGGATGTAATTAAGATTCGTACCAATGAACATGGTTATGATGCATTACAAGATGAAGAGTAAGAAGTAAAAAATAAATAGAAAATTCATTAATAATAGCAATGTAATAATTTATGTAGATTACTACATTGCTATTATTTTTATAATTTAATGTAGAAAATATAAGTAAAAATTTTTCTTTAATCTCATAAATATCTTTTATACATATATTAATAAAAAAGGATTCTTTATGGAAATCTATATTGTTCAATCAGGAGATACAGTTAATTCTATCGCTTTGGAAAATGGAGTTTCGGTAGACTCGGTGATATATAATAATCAAATTGAATACCCCTATGCTCTTGCGATTGGTCAGGCTTTGTTATTATCAACGGGCACGGCTTCGAATGAAAGAAAAACAGTAACGGTGAATGGATATGCTTATCCTTTTATTAATACATTCGTACTCAATCAAACATTGCCTTATCTAAGTGCTCTTTCCATATTTTCTTACGGTTTTACTGCAGAGGGAGATCTGCTCCCCCCACCTTTAGACGATACATTTATGATAGAGGCAGCTATTCAGTATCAGGCAGCTCCAATTCTCACTTTGACCCCTTTTGGGCCAGACGGTCAATTTAGTAATTATTTAATAACTAAACTAGTTAATAATTGGGAGGCCAGGGAAAATTTAATTAGGCAAATTATAGTAACTGTACAAGAAAAGGGATTCCAAGGAGTAGATGTAGATTTTGAATTTATACTACCAGAAGATCGAGTACCTTTTGCTGAATTCGTTACTCGTTTACGAGAGGAATTGAATGCTTTAGGTTATACAGTTTCCGTTGCACTAGCGCCTAAAACCTCAGATAATCAAGCGGGGTTACTATATGAAGGAAAGGATTATGCTCTACTTGGTGAAGCAGCAAATAGCGTACTATTAATGACATATGAATGGGGATATACCTATGGGCCACCCATGGCTGTGGCACCAATCAATAAAGTACGTGAAGTTGTAGAATATGCGGTTACCCGTATACCAGAGTATAAGATAGATTTGGGAATTCCAAACTATGGTTATGACTGGACCTTACCATTTGTAAAAGGAGAATCCCAAGCGAGAACCATTGGAAATATAGAAGCAATTCAAATTGCTATTGAAAATAACGCGGAGATTCAATTTGACCCAGTCGCTATGAGTCCTTATTTTCGCTATACAAGAGAAGGATTAGAGCATGAAGTATGGTTTGAAGATGTACGTAGTATGGAAGCAAAATTTAATTTGGTGAAAGAATTTGATTTACGAGGTATGGGGTATTGGCAAATTATGAAATTATTCCGTGCCAATTGGTTATTGTTAGCTGATACATTTTGGATTAAGAAGCAAAGTGAATAAAGAGGTGTGAGAATATTTGATTAGGCGGAGGTTACAGTGTAGCACCCGCCTATTGTAATGTATGTTTTGCAATAAAAAATAGTAAGGGCAAGAGCTATTAAGTTGGCTTTGCCCTTATCTGCAGTATAAAACAATTTTATGATACGAAGTGCAAATGGGACGAATATTTGGTAAATATTTATAGTAGAATAGAGTAATATAGGATAAGCTATATAGAGTAATCAAGAAGGGACTGCCATATAGCAGAAGGTGAGGAGTATGTACAAGATATTAAGTGATAATCTGAGTGTGAACCAGATTGTTATGATCGGTATAGTTGTTGCATTTGTTATTACATTTCTAGCATTAAAGCACCCGTTACCCTTTCTACCCAGTGACAAGGGGAGAGACTATGCGCTGAATGGGAATCTATCGAAAGGGAAAATCCGAGGTGTTGGATTAACTTTTGTAGTATGCTTTTTAGTATGCAGCTTTATATTTCTGCCAGTAGACCGTGAGTACTTAATCTACTCCATTCTTCTATTTGGAGTCATGTTAAGTGGCTATCTAGATGATGCGTCTGATACACCATGGAATGAATATAAGAAGGGATTAATTGATTTAATACTATCAGTAATAACGATCCTAACATTTATTGATTTCAACTCGACAACAATTTACATAGGAACATTGGAGTTAGTACTTCCTAAAGTATTATATGTGATATTAGGGATTATCTTGTTTTGGGTATCCATTAACGTGACTAACTGCTCTGATGGAGTAGACGGATTATGCGCAAGTGTAGCAAGTGTTGTATTGATGTCATTTAGTATTATTTTTAGTCAGACACTAGGAAAATACGCAATGGCTAACTTTTTGTTTGTTGCAGTTTTATTAGCTTATCTCTACTTTAACTCTTCGCCTAGTAGTATGTTGATGGGGGATGCCGGCTCAAGGGCATTGGGATTTTTTATTGCAATTGTTACGATTAAGACGGGACATCCGTTCATATTTATTTTGCTGGCAGGAGTATTTCTTATCGATGGTGGTTTAGGTTTAGTAAAGGTATTCTTATTACGTTTCTTAAAGATTGGAATACTGAAGAATACACTAACACCAATACATGACCATGTGAGAAAGAAGCATCATTGGTCGGATACACAGGTTGTTGTACGGTTCTTAATTATACAAGCATTATTAGCTGTTAGTGCGTATGTAATAGTTGTACAGTATTATGTTCTAATTTAGATAAATACATACAATTCTGTTGAAAAGAGTGTACAAGAAGAATGGTTTCATGTATACTCTTTTTTGATGTTAAGAAATACGAAGATGTGTCAAGACCTGAGACAATGATCGGATGGGGGAATTTATGAGCGTGACAGAAAAATTAAGTTTACAGAACATTAAGAATGCAGTGGAATCCATGAAACCATTTTTTGATATTGTACGGTTGGTGGATACAAAGAATACTACAGTTATTTCCTATGACGAAGAGTTGAATATTGTTAGAGAAAAAGAGAGGTGCTATACATTATGGAACAAGGATAGCCGATGTGAGAACTGTACGAGTATGTGTGCCCTATTAGATGACTGTGCTAAGACGAAGTATGAGTTTCAAGATGGTGATATCTATCACGTATCATCTAGACCGGTATTGGTTTTGGACGAACGGGGAAATGAGTGCAAGGTAGTTTTAGAGATTTTAAATGGTATATCTGATGATGTACTTTTTCATAAGTTCGGAGTTGATAATCAAATGGACCAGAGTGTAGTTAGTTTAATTACAGAAATCTATCGTAAAGTATATGAAGATCCGCTAACGATGGTCTATAATAGAAGATATCTTGATGAATTTATATTTCTCTATAGAAACAATAATGAGGTATCAAGGCGAATTGGTTTTATTATGGCAGATCTAAGTAAATTTAAAGAAATTAATGATTTGCTAGGACATGACATCGGTGATCATATATTAGTAGAGGTTGCATCTACGCTTAAAGCACATATAGAGCAAAGAGATTCCATTATTCGTTTAGGTGGCGATGAATTCATTATCGTTTTAGTGGATTACACTCCAGATATGATTGTATCTAAGATGGAATTATTACGAAAAGAGATAAACAAGATTTGCTATAATGAACAGGAACAAAGTTATGTCGAAGTGGATATGGGATATTCGTTTACGGAAGCATTCGAGATGACAAAAGAATTCGTTAACCATATGTTGAAAGAGGCCGATGAGTCTATGTATTCGATGAAAAAAAGCCGTAAAAGATAGCTGGTTAGCTTCCCATAAATATGGAAGAATATTTATTGTAAACACTTTATAATGTGGCTATAAATGTGCTTATCTACTATATCTTGTGAAAAAAATAAAATTTCACTCAAGAAACAATTGAAAAAATCCTTCATAGAGCTTATAATAAATATTGCACATTAATTGGAGGAGAGGTACATTATGAAAATCATAAAACGAAATGGTTCAGAAGAAATTTTCGATCTTAATAAAATCGTAGCAGCAGTTATTAAAGCTAGCGAAGCAACATTAAATTCTATGCTTACAAAGGAACAAATCAGTGAAATTGCTGACTATGTTGAATATAAATGTTTAAAAATGAATCGTGTAGTATCGGTAGAAGAGATACAAGATATGGTGGAAAATCAAATCATGTCTACAGGTGCATTTGAGGTGGCGAAATCTTATGTTAGATACCGCTATAAACGCTCTCTTGTACGTAAAGCAAATACAACAGATAATACAATATTATCACTAATTGAATGTAATAACGAAGAAGTAAAACAGGAGAATTCCAATAAGAATCCTACTGTAAATAGTGTTCAACGTGATTACATGGCGGGTGAAGTTAGTAAGGACATAACAAGAAGATTACTCCTCCCAGCAGATATAGTGGAAGCTGACAAGGAAGGTATTATACATTTCCATGATTCCGATTATTTTGCGCAACATATGCACAACTGTGATTTGATTAATCTTGAAGATATGCTTCAAAATGGTACGGTAATAAGCGAAACATTAATTGAAAAACCACATAGTTTTTCAACTGCTTGTAATATCGCAACACAGATTATTGCACAAGTTGCAAGTAGCCAATATGGTGGACAAAGTATCAGTTTAGCACACTTAGCTCCATTTGTTCAGATTTCTCGTGATAAGATCCGTAAGGATTTAATTGAAGAAATAGAACTATTAGGAACGGAAGCTTCTGAAGAATTAATAACTGAATTAGTAGAGAAGAGATTAAGAAAAGAGATTACAAAGGGTGTTCAAACAATTCAATATCAAGTAGTTACACTTATGACTACCAATGGTCAAGCACCGTTTTTAACTGTTTTCATGTATCTTAATGAAGCGAAGAATGAACAGGAAAAGAAAGATCTTTCCTTAATTATAGAAGAAACTCTAAAACAAAGATATCAAGGTGTTAAGAATGAGGCAGGGGTTTGGGTTACACCAGCTTTCCCAAAATTAATTTACGTTCTTGAAGAGGATAATATCAGCGAAGGTTCCGAATACTACTACTTAACCGAGCTAGCTGCCAAATGTACAACTAAGAGAATGGTGCCAGATTATATCTCTGAAAAGATGATGAAAGAATTAAAAGAAGGTAACTGTTTCCCTGTTATGGGTTGTAGAAGTGCATTAAGTCCTTGGAAAGATGAGAATGGAAATTATAAGTTCTATGGCCGTTTCAACCAAGGTGTAGTAACAATAAACCTTGTTGATGTTGCGTTATCATCAGGTGGTGATATGGACAAGTTCTGGAAGATATTTGATGAGAGATTAGAGCTTTGTTATAAAGGACTAATGTGTCGTCACAATCGTTTGAAGGGCACATTATCTGATGCAGCACCGATCTTATGGCAGTACGGTGCACTAGCAAGACTTAAGAAAGGTGAAACAATCGATAGTTTACTATACGGTGGATATTCAACAATTTCACTTGGATATGCAGGATTATATGAATGTGTAAAATACATGACAGGAGAGTCTCATACTAATCCTGAAGTGACACCATTCGCACTTGCAGTTATGCAGCATATGAATGATGCTTGTGATAAGTGGAAAGAAGAGACGAATATTGCGTTCAGTACGTATGGTTCACCAATCGAAAGTACAACCTATAAGTTTGCAAAATGTCTGCAAAAACGTTTTGGTATAATCGAAGGTGTTACGGATAAGAGTTATATTACAAACAGTTATCATGTGAATGTAACAGAGCCAATTGATGCATTCTCTAAACTACAATTTGAATCAAAATTCCAAGCATTATCTTCAGGTGGTGCAGTAAGTTACGTGGAAGTTCCGAACATGCAGAATAACATTCCAGCGGTTCTTGAGATGATTAAGTTTATCTACAATAACATTATGTATGCAGAGTTGAATACAAAGAGTGATTATTGCCAAGAGTGCGGCTTTGATGGTGAGATCAAGATTGTAAGTGAAGGAAGCGGAAAACTTATATGGGAGTGTCCAAATTGCGGTAACTGTAATCAAGATACGCTGAACGTAGCTCGTAGAACATGTGGATATATAGGAACTCAATTCTGGAATCAAGGCAGAACGCAAGAGATTAATGAAAGGGTGCTTCATTTATAAATGAATTATGGTGAAATAAAAAAATACGATATTGCTAATGGGGAGGGCGTCAGAGTTTCTTTGTTTGTATCCGGCTGTACCCATCAGTGTAAAGGTTGTTTTAATCATGAAACGTGGGATTTTAGATTCGGAAAACATTTTACAGAGGATACAGAGAATGAGATATTAGAAGCGCTTAACCAGACGTTTATAAGTGGTTTTTCTCTACTTGGAGGAGAACCGTTTGAACCTCAAAATCAAGAAGTACTTTTACCATTCTTACGTAAAGTGAAAGAGAGATACCCACAGAAGAATATCTGGTGTTATACTGGATATACACTTGAAGAGGATTTGCTAAGTGAGAGTCGAGCTAGGTGTCAACATACTGATGAGATGTTAAGTTTAATTGATGTCTTAGTAGATGGAGAATTCAAAGAAGAGTTAAAGGATATTACATTAGCATTCCGTGGATCATCAAATCAAAGAATTATTGATGTAAAAGAGTCATTGAAACAAGGTAAGACGATTTTATGGAAGTTAAAATAATGGTTGAGTGAGCAAAACTCGATAGGCTTTGTCTAAGGCTTCTTAGCTAACGTACTATAATAAAAACACGCTACTCAACTAAGTACATCTAAGTGTGTAAGCAAGTTTATACAGTGGTTACGGAACCGCCATCGATTCGGCCTCCTGACACAAGCCATTTAGTCCCTTGATTATAATAGTACAAGAAAATATCGCACGAACGTACCGAGAAGTATGGTGTTCGTGCGATATTTTATGGGGAAAACGGTATTCTCCATAGAAGAAACAGAAAATAGAATTATAACAACAAAAGGTACAGGAAGATAAGATGAAATACGAATTAAGACTTGAAGACGTGACAAAAAGAAATGACGAGTATACAATTGTAGAAAATATGAATCTAGCAATAAAAAAAGGAACCGTTGTTGGTTTTGTAAGTTCTACATATGAAAAGGTATCCTTGTTTATGCAATTGTTATCGGGAGAAATTACGCCGTGTCAAGGTGATATATATTATAAAGATGAGAATCTCAAACTGTATGGGCAAGTTCCTAGACATGTTGGAGTTTATATATCAGATATTGGTTTCCTAACAGAGTATACAGGATTTAAAAATCTAAAATACATTGCAGGAATCAATGAAATAGCTGGAGAAAAAGAGATATGCGAGGCAATGACTTTCGTAGGAATATCGCCAATGAATAATCGTAAGATATTGCGATATTCAGATCGTATGCGACAAAAACTTAGTATCGCACAAGCAATTATGGAAGGCCAGAACATGTTATTAATTGATGCAGGAGTTTTTACCGCTGCAAACAAAGGAAATCATGCAGAGATACGAAAGATTCTATCAAAGCTAAAGAAACTTGGATATACCATTTTAATTGCTAGTGAGAAAGAAGAATATATAGAACGAATTTGTGATGAGATCGTCCGTATCTAATTAAAATGTACGGAATTATTCCTACGAAATTCTTAATTGGTTCTGTGACTTTGTCACTGAACTAATTTTTAATATAGTATAGAATATAGACATAAAGAAAAAACAATATGTAATGGAGGAAATAATTATGGCTAAAGTTCTTACTATAAATGAATTTAATGAAAAAGTAAAAAAAGAAGGTGTTGCTGTCGTAGATTTCTTCGCAACTTGGTGTGGACCATGTAAGATGTTAGCACCTATATTCGAAGAAGTTGGTAACGAATTGCAAGATCAAGCAGGATTTTATAAAGTAGATATCGATGAAAGTTTAGAATTAGCGAATGAGTATGGTATTCAATCTGTACCAACATTGTTAGTGTTTAAGAACGGTGAAGTAGTTGATAGACTAGTTGGTGTAACACCAAAGGCAGGTATTAAAGCTAAGGTAGAACAACAATTATAAGAGCATATATACAAGCAAATACAACCTCAATGAGGTTGTATTTTTTTTGCCTTTTTAAGGCCTTTTCTTTAGAATTTCTTAAGAAATCTTACCATTTGATATTTAGATTTTACAGTTATTATTGAATACATCACAGGGGAGTTGAATAATAGGGAGGTGAAAACCATAGTGTTTCATGCAATTTATTTTGGAAGGTCCTTGTATATTGATACATACTATACTAACATATAAGGAAGAAGATATGATTGGAAGGAGTATGTAAAATAGTATGTATCAGATATTAGTTGTTGAAGATGATAAAGAGATTTTAGAGGGAATTAGTATATATCTAAGAAATCAAGGTTACAAGGTTTTTGGAGCTTCAAACGGGTTTGAAGGATTAGAAGTATTAGAACGTGAGAAGATACATTTGGCGATAGTAGATATTATGATGCCAAAGATGGACGGTATTACGATGACGATGAAATTAAGGGAGAAGTTTGATTTCCCAGTAATTATGTTATCAGCTAAGTCGGAGGATATGGATAAAGTTACAGGACTGAATATTGGTGCAGATGATTATGTGACGAAACCATTCGTACCAATGGAGTTGTTAGCAAGGGTGAATTCACAATTAAGAAGATATGCAAAATATCTTAGTGTAGTGGAAGATGCACCTAAAAGTAATGTGCATACGATTGGCGGTCTTGAATTAGATGAAGACATGGTAGAAGTAAGAGTTGATGGTAATCCAGTAAAATTAACTCCACTAGAATTTAAAATCTTGCAATTATTAATAAAAAGCCCTGGGAGAGTTTTTTCACCAGATGAAATATATGAACGAGTATGGAATGAGAAGGCTATTACGACTGATACCATCATGGTTCATATTAGAAAGATTCGTGAAAAAATTGAGATTAACCCAAGGGAACCAAAATATTTAAAGGTGGTATGGGGAATTGGATATAAAATCGAAAAGCAGTAGAATTATAGGAAGTATTATATTAACATTCGTAGTGATTATTACAGCAGGAGTTGTAGTAACTTCATATGATCATTTTTGGAATGTTGTAGATAATAGAACCGAGAATCCTTATGAGGAATATTGGTTTAGCGATTATCTGCAGAGGAGTGTATATTCACTTTATATGGACGTTGCCGAAGAAAGAGCAGGCGAGGATTTAAAACCTTCTGATATCTATCTGAATATTGAGAAGGAAGAAACATTAGAAGAAAAAGAAGATAGTGAACAGAGTGAAACAACAGTTATCAATGAGCAAGATTATGTAGATTATACTTATGAAGATACGTATTCCACTGAGAGCAGGATTCGAGATTTTAATGATTTGCTCAATGGAATTAAGGATGATACCGTTTTGGGAAACCGAAATCTAAAGTACCAAGTGGTAGATAATAAGACAGGAAAAGTTGTTACCTCATATGATTGGACATTTAGTAAGAAGACGAAAGACGAGTATAATTGCTATGTAACGGTAGTATTTGATGAACAAGGAAAAATTAGCATTAAAGATGCTTACAATGTGAATGAATCGGAATTAGTTCAACGTCTGAGTGATTTTATTATACAATATAATGATTCGGATTGGGAATCATCATATTCGATTAATCCAATCGTAGATACGACATTCTATTATGCGGTTCCAAAAGAGCTGCAAGTATATGATACAATCTATTGGCAACAACAAGTGATGTATAGACATTTATTTTATGAGAATTCAGGATTTCCATTTGTAATACTTGGTGCTACGTTAATTATAATGATTATAGCCTTAATACTATCAAGTAAGAAACTATGCAAAGTCGGTACAGGGATTACTTCAAAGATCCCAGTTGAATTATTAACGGCAGCAGGAGTACTAGATATTGGATTCGCCATTTGTATGTCTGAAATAATATATTTTACACATACTGGTGAACTTGCAGAATATCTAATTAGTATCGGATTTTCTGATAAGTTAGTACCATTCCTTCATATTGGAGCTTGGTCTATTATCTTTGGTGTAGTTGCAATTATTACATTATCAATTAAGCAACTTTACGTTAAAGGATTCAAGCGATATTGCAAAGAGAATGTGTTAATTATAAGAATAATTAACTGGTGCCTAAAGAAAGTAAAGAATTGCATTAATAAGATTACAGAGATTAATGTAGATGATACGGTGAATAAATTCCTGTTCAAGGTACTTGCACTTAATTTCATTATTCTTACTATATTCTGTAGTATATGGTTCTTTGGAATTGCTGGTCTAATAGTGTATACAATCGCTATGTTTTTCTTCTTACAGAATAAAACAAAGAAGTTAAAAGAAGATTATGACAGTATCATGGATATTACAGACTCGTTAGCAAAAGGTAATCTGAACGTAACGGAAAAACGAGATTTAGGGATATTCGAACCTATGAAGACGAACTTAACGAAGATTCAAGGTAGATTTAAGAATGCCGTTGAGGAAGAGTTAAAGAGTCAGAACATGAAAAATGAATTAATTACGAATGTATCCCATGATTTAAAGACGCCACTAACAGCGATTATAACTTATGTTGATTTATTAAAGAATGAAGAGATTACGGAAGAAGAGAGAAAATCGTATATTGAGACATTGGATAAGAAATCACAACGTTTAAAACATTTAATAGAAGATTTGTTTGAAGTAAGTAAAGCAAATAGTGGTAATATGGAAGTGAGTTTGGCAACGGTAGATGTACTATCTTTAATAAAACAAGCGGAACTTGAACTTGGAGAGAAGTTAGAGGCAGTAGGTATCGAGATCTGTATTCGTTCAAATGAAGAGAAGATATACTTAGAGCTAGATGGGCAAAAGAGTTATCGTATATTTGAAAATCTGTTTGGTAATATAGTAAAATACGCAATGCCAAATCGTAAAGCTTATGTTGATGTTGTTACGAGTGACTCGGATACACGAATCGAAGTAAAGAATATGTCAAAAGAAGAATTAGACTTTGATACAAGCGAAATTACAGAGCGATTTGTAAGAGGTGATAAATCAAGAAATTCTGAAGGTTCTGGACTTGGTTTAGCTATTGTTAAGAGTTTAGTTGAACTTCAAGGTGGACAATTCCAGATTGTTGTAGATGGAGATTTGTTTAAAGCTATAATAACATTTGAAAACAAGAAATACGAGTATGATACAAACTAGATTTGCAGAATACTTGATTAGATGGCGGAGAAAAGAGTTATAGAAAATTGATTAAACGGTAAAGCTTGTTGAAAAACTAGCTTTACCGTTTTTGCCGTTTGAGTCATCTGATTTTCATATGTATCTTGTGTTTGTCTGCGTTTCCAAGTGAGGAGACGAAGTATATTCTTGAAGAATATATCAAATCAAACAATATATTACCTACAGATCATATATTTACAAAAGAAGCAAAGAGGTCACTAAGCTTAATTGGTTTTTCTCTTAGATAACAGGAATAGGAAAAGTCCTATAACGGCTACAATGAATTCTGTTGTAGGGAAGGTTAACCAAACCCCTGTCATACCACCTATGGAGGATAACAAAAATGCCATAGGAATAATAATTATAAATCCACGTAAGATGGATATTATATGTGCGGGACGTGCATGCTCAGTTGATGTAAAATAAACGGATAAGATAATATTAAATCCAGCAAATACGCAAGCAGTAAAGTAAATCTTTAATCCCGTAACAGCAATACTTTGTAATAGTGTATTATGTTCACTGTTAAAGATATTGGCGATTTGATCTGCACCGAAAAATACGGTGAAGTAAACGGCTCCTGAAATAGCTAACACAGTAATTAAAGCATAACGTAGAACTTGTTGAATGTTCTTTTGATCTCTAGCACCGTAACTTCTACTTAAGATTGGCTGAATACCTTGAGCCACACCTGTATAGATAGAAATTACCACAAGAGATAGATTTGCAATAACACCGTAAGCTGCAATACCAGTATTTCCTTGTAAACTTAATATAATTTTGTTAAATACAATTATAACAATACCAGAAGATACCTCTGTAATCAGTGATGGTAAGCCACTTGATATAATGCTTCCTAGTAATTGTATTGAAAGTTTACATTTAATAAAATGAAACTGGTTTTTCTTTTTAAAGAAATATGGTGAGAGAATAAGCATACTGATGATAGGAGCAAGGCCAGTCGCAAAAACAGCACCGAAAATCCCCATATTACATGGGAAGATGAAAATATAATCTAGTATAATATTCGATATACTGCCACCAAGCATAGCTAGCATAGAAAGCTGTGGAGCACCATCATTTCTTACAAAGCACAATAATATATTATTTAGCATAAACATAGGAGCAAACAACAGGATTACCTGCAGATAGGTTTTACTCATTTGATAAATTGCTTCATCTGCACCTAACAAGCTTGTAATTGGTCCAGAGAGGAATATACCGATTGAGAAGAAGATAAGGGCTAATGCAAGTGTAAACAAAATCGTATTTGTAAATGTTCGATTAGCTTCCTGTTCTTTATCTTGACTTTTCAAAATAGAGTACTTTGTGGCACCACCCATACCAAGCATTAAGCCACTTCCGTTGATAAAGCTGTAAATTGGAATTGCTAGATTTAGCGCAGCTAAACCATTAGCACCAAGTCCTTTGGAAACAAAGAAAGTATCTGCTAAGATATAGCATGATAGACCGATCATTCCAAGAACGTTTAGCGAAGTATATTTCGCAAATTCTTTGAGATATTTTGTGTTGTTCATAAAACCATTTCCTTTCATACTAACCTAGATACATAAAATAAAAGCGCCAGAACTTCATATCTTCACGGGCCTACGATATGAAGTCTGACGCTTTATTCCTTTATCCGGCGATAAAGGGTAAGTCAGTAATATATTCAATTATTTTATGACATTTTAGCACAAAGGCTCGTATAATGTCAATATGGTGATTATTCTTCTTCTGGATATTTCATATTCCAATCGTTTCTTATTGAAGTCATGATATCCATAACATCTATAGTATAGTCTAAGTGCATCTCATCGGATTCTTTGGAGATGGTTTTTTCCATGTCCAGAACCTCGTAGGTTAGAGCGTCCCTCGTCTTTCCAATCTCAATAATTTCTTGGTGATTGTCTTCTGTATAGGTTATAACAGCCTTTTCAGCTCTTGGATATTCATAGATTTCAATGAATCCTTTATCAAAAGCAACCATACCACGTTTGGGTTGTTTGGCATGCAGAGACAATGAAATGGTAGCCATTTCTTGCTTAGGATTCATTAATAAGATACCTGCTTGCTCATCTACACCAGTAGGTGCGAATTTGACTTGTGATACAATTTGGTCTGGTTTTTCTGACATGAACCATCTTACAAAAGATAGGGCATATACCCCAATGTCTAATAAAGAACCACCAGCAAGATTACGGTTAAAGAATCTATTTGCCATATCATATTCTTTATAGCTACCAAAATTCATCTGGATAAAACGTAGAGGACCCAATTTGTTGCTACTTACAATGTCATGGAGTTTTTTATAGAGAGGCATATGATAAATTGTCATTGCTTCCGCTAGTACTACGTTATTTTGTTTGGCTAATTCCACGGCCTTGCTGAGTTCTTCTGAATTCAATGTAATTGACTTTTCACATAAGACATGCTTACCGTTTTTTAATGCCTCTAGTAGATAAGAGATGTGAGTATTATGAGGTGTTGAGATATAGATGATATCAACCTCGTCATCGTAAAACATATCATGGATGTCATCGTATACTTTAGCAATGCCATACTTCTTAGCAAATTCTACGGCTTTATCATGCGTTCTGTTACCAACAGCATAAAGAGTTCTACCCTGTTTCTCCATTGCCATTGCTAACTCATTAGCTATAACTCCACAGCCTAATGAAGCCCAACGATATTCTTTCATAATGAAATCCTCCTTTAATTCTATCATGTGTATTTAGTTTGTATTTGTATTATTGTTTCTCCTACCTTGTACTTTATTTGGGGAGAAGGAATTAATAACTTCAGATAATTAGACTTAACTTAATATTATTTCTTACGTGCTGATACAAGTAACATCATCGGACGTCGCATCTCATCTTTCATTCCAGGTATGTCGAGCATATCTTCTGGCGGTTGTGGCTCAACAATATGTTTTAATACAAATTCATGTTTAAGTAAAGTATTAAGATACGTTGTTAATGTTCTATGATACTTAGTAACATGTTCGCCCAAAAATATCGCATCTCTTTGTCCTTCGTAATAATAGTTATCTACAGGGAAATGTAATATTTGTCCATCTTCACTATAATACCAATCTTGAGTTCCATAAGATGTGAATATAGGATGCTCAACTGAAAAGACTAAGTATCCACCAGATACAAGGCACTTGCTAATATTTTGAACTAAATTTTCGAAATCCTTAATATAGTGGAATGCTAGAGAACTTAATATGATGTCAAATTTACCAAAATCCATTGATAAATCTTCCATAGCGAGGCAATGATATTCAATATTCAGCCCTTCACTTTTTTCCTTAGCTACAGCTAACATCTTATTAGAAATATCTATTCCAATTGTCTCTTTAGCACCATGTTCAGCAGCATAGATGCAATGCCAACCATATCCACAACCTAGGTCTAAAACCCGTTTATCTTTGAAATCAGGCAACAGTTTTTTTAATTCTGACCATTCGCCTGCTCCATCAAGCCCCTTGATAGAGCGATTCATTTCACTGTATTTCTTAAAAAAATCTTCGTTATCATATTTATTTTCTTTCATATTCGTATCCTCTCACGTTTTTCTTAGAACGATCATATAATGTCTTCGCCATAAGTGTACTGGTTATAGTTATGAATACTTCTAAGAAGCTTGTAACCATTCCCAAATAGATAAAAAGAAAGAATGATAGGAAGCCAATTATAATGACCGATATGAAGAATATATTGTATTGTTTTTTATCAAGACTACGTAGTTCCCAAGTAATTAGTAAAAAAGCTAGAAGTAAAACCACTGTAGAGGTAAATGCGAACACTACATGTAATTCTGCTTTTACTAAATTTAAATCAGGATGGTAAGGAGTTGTAGCTGATAATAATAAAAGTACACATGAAACAACTACTAGGATATTATCTACTTTTCTATAACGTAACTTATGATTTGATATCACTTTGCTAAGAATCAGATAGATAAAGGCTACAATCATAAAAGTCCATAGCATAAAGGCATCTTTGTGTGCAATGTCAGAACTTATGATAGATAGATTAGCATCAAAAAAGCTATCTTGTCTAGCCAACAATATTGTGTAAACAGGAATTATAAAGTATGAGAATATATCGAGCATAAAGCCTCCTTAGTAGTTTGTTCGTATTTTCTGTGTAAGTAAAACCGTTATCTGAACTTCGTTACTATCAAGGTCGATTTGAAATAATTCTTTAATCCGAGACAGCCGATGTAAAAGGGTGCTACGATTGATATTGAGAATATTGGCAACTAACGTTTGTTGTTTGTTTTCTTGAAAGTAAGTAAAAAGCGTATCTAGATACTTGGTCTTATGTTTATTATCATATTCAATTATTGTTTGAATATACTCTGGTATAAATCCCTGTTCTTTTTCGAAATCTTTCATAAATTCATAAAACATATATAATTTAATGGAGTCATAACGAACAATTAACTGATTGTCATTGTATAGAGCATAATGGCAAGCCTTGCGAGCTTGCGTGTAATATTTCTTTAGCTCTAATAAGTTCTCTAATTCATCACTTATCCCAATTCTTAAACTATTATCTTCAAGATAGCTTAATAATTTTGGAAAAATGGATTGATTCAAATAATTTAACTCTTGCGAATGTAATAAAACAAGAAAATGGTTTTCAAAGGTTACATAAGAGAAGAAAATCCCAGCTTGTTTGAAAGTTGAAGTAAAAAATTTTTCTTGCTTATACGAAATGCGATAGCTTGAAGAACTGATCACGCAAATACTATATTTCAATGATAGATCCCAATTCAGATAGTTAGCTCGATGGATTAACTCATCCTTAGTAAGAGTACTATTCAATAAGTCAGAAAGTAGAGGATTTGTATAATGCTCTTTTAGGTATGCTGAACTTTTTAACCATAAGGTTAGAAATTTAACAAATTCGCTTATCATAAATGGACGAGGTTTTTCTAGTTCACCAGTGGGATCCATAACATGTAAGTAAAAACTTATGTCTTTGTTTATTTTGATTTTGTACACCAAAAAAGAAGGGTACTGCTTGGGAGAAGATGAATGATAATACCAATTTGTCGAGCCCGTTTTTTCAAGTTCTTGATAGATAGCGAAATCTTCCTTAGATATCTTACTGATATAACCATGCTCTTTCGTATTACTCCATATATCCTCTGGTCTATTTGTTTGCTCAATTTGATGAGGTTCTGTACCATTTGTCTGAATGATTTTAAATGTCTGATCAAAAAGGATAAGAGGATGTTTAATCTCTTCATAACCAAGGTAAAACAATTCATGCAGAGATTTCTCTTCTAGTACAAATTGTTGCAATGTATTACTCCAGTGTTGAAGATACAAAAGTCTCTGATTCAATAATAAAAGTAATTCCCTGATCGAGAGCGTAGAAGAAAAGCTTGGATTTTTGGTGGTAGTAGATAAGGGGTTACTCAATATATACAGATCCTTATCATTACTTAAAACAAGTTCATACGGACTGTTTACTGTGCTTGTGTTCGCTGTTATGTATTGTATGTCTAACAATTCATCAACAGGAATATCCAAGTTTAATATTTTATCAGATACTAAGAGATCACTATACGTTACTTTCATAAATAGCCACCTTTCTAATAATTGATTATACCACAATTTGCTGTATATACGAGCATAAAATCGAACTCTTTGATGGTTTTTTTGAAAAACTAATTATGTTAAATTAATAACATACTAAACAAATGGCAATATGAAAGGAGCAACATTATGGGAAAAATAATAATGACAGGTGTAGATGGTAATTTTGGTGGTTATGCGGCAAGAAGAATATTAGAATTAGTACCTGCAGATAAGTTAATATTCACAAGTCCAAACAAGGAAAAATTAAAGAATTATGAGGGTACAGGTGTAGAACTTCGTTATGCAGACTTTAATGATTTAGAACAGTTAAAAGAAGCATTTCAAGGAGGAGAAACATTATTATTAATATCTATGCCATTCGTTGGAGAGAGAAGAAAGAATGCACATAAGAACGCAGTTGATGCAGCTGTAGCTTGTGGCGTTAAAAGACTAATCTATACTTCAATTGTTGGCGCTGGTGTTGAAGAATGTGATACTTATGAGGTTACTGATCACAAATATACAGAAGCATATATAAAAGAACAGGACATCAATTATGTATTCTTAAGAGATTCACAATATGCAGAAGCAATGGTTTCGGCATTTGAAGAAGCTTACACTAATACAAATGGTGTGTTATCTAACAATATGGGTGAAGGCCATATGGCATTTATATCTAGAGATGATTGTGCAGAGGCAGCTGCTCATGCAGCAGCAGGAGCTGGGGACAACAATGTTGTTTATTATATTAGTGGACCACAAGCACTTACTATTTCAGAATTCTTACAAATTGCTAGTGATGCAACTGGGAGAAAAGTATCTTACAATAGTATAACAGATGATGAAATGTATGCATTCTTTGATGGTCTAGGTGTGCCTCGTAATACAGAAGGAAAATGGGCAGAAGCGGCTAAGAATTTCCCATTCTGTTCTGATGGTATGGTTACTTTTGGACGAGCAATTCGTCTTGAACAGATGAATAACTGCACAAATGATTTCGAAACATTAACAGGTAGAAAACCAATGTCTGTGAAAGAAATATTTGAAAATATAGAAAATCACAAAATTGGAAATAGAACATCAACGGACTAATTAATCTAGTAAAATTAAAAGCAGATTCGGGTGTCAAAAGCAAGTTTTGCGAGAGGCTTTTGACACCCGAACCCTTTCATAGTTATTTACAATGATCTATTCTTCATAACCACGAATTGTTTCGTGTACTATAATTAGCCAGTTTTGCTCAGAAAGCTTAGTATATTCCTTATCGGCTAGAAGGCCTAATAAAAAGTATGCGATATCATAGATTCTAATATTTCTCTGACTTAAATCAAAGTCAATATATCCAGAAAAAATACCTTGATCAAATAAGAAGTTCCCAAAGTGTACATCACGGTGTATTAAATCTAATAATTCTGTAGGTAAAAAATCTTGACCATTGATATATTTCATAATCTATCCTCTCTTGAATTCAATGGTATTGTATCATAGATTGCAAAGTAACGGGTGCCTATGTTTGCTTCTGCCTTAAATATAAGCGAAAGAAGATAAGAACTCAAGATGAAATTAGATATTTAAAATCATGTGAAGTTACAAAAATTCAGATATTATTTATTGTTAATAAATGGTATAATTGTGATACTAAAAATTTATGTAAGGAGAATTTATATGGATCATATGGGGACGAAAACACTAGAGACAAGCAGATTAATATTACGTCAGTTTAGAAAAGATGATGTGAATGCAATGTATGAAAATTGGTCGAAGGATGAAGAGGTCACAAGATACCTTATGTGGCCTGCGCATAAGTCAGCTGACATTTCTAGAATGTATATTGATTCATTAATACATGGTTATGAAAAGATAAATAATTATAATTGGGGTATTGTATTAAAGGAGATAGGGCAAGTAATAGGCGGTATAGGAGCAGTTCGCCTTGATGAGGACGTAGAATCTGTACATATTGGATATTGTTTAGGTAGGCAATGGTGGAATAGAGGAATAACATCGGAGGCTTTTGACGAAGTAATTCGATTTTTCATGGACGAAGTGAAAGTAAATCGAGTTGAGTGCAGATATGATCCAAGGAATATCTACTCTGGTAAAGTAATGGAGAAGTGTGGACTTTTGTATGAAGGAACATTACGTCAATCAGATTATAACAACCAAGGAGTCTGTGATGCTGCATGGTATGGCTTACTTCGTGAGGATTATTATATACATATAGGATTGTAGGAATGATATACACCAATAACTTGTCATATAATAAATTAATTTGCATATATAAGTATATTTGCAGAAGAATTTAATATATTTATAAAAAGACATTTTATAAATAGGTAGTGTGAAAGGTCAATCTTTGACACTGATATGGAAAGGGCATGGTTATTGGTGTGAAGAAAAATTATAAACCTCTTATTGTGCTTGCTATTGTTTATGTCATGCTGTATTTTGTGGGAGCAGGTGCAGGAAAAGTTGTTAGTACATGGAGCGATAAAAAACAATCCGTTCAAGCTGGCAGTGAGAACTGGGGATTGGGATTCTCCACGGAAGGGCAACCACCGACAGGCAATGCAACCCCAGATGAATTGAAGAAATACGATTCATATTTTATGGATAATAGTGGTGAGAAGGTAATTTACCTAACATTTGACTGTGGATACGAGAATGGTAATACAGCGCCAATTCTTGATGCTTTAAAGAAACACAATGTATCTGCAACATTTTTTGTGGTAGGACATTTTCTTGAGACTGCACCAGATTTAGTTAAACGTATGGTAGCAGAAGGTCATACGGTTGGAAATCATACCTATCATCATAGGGATATGGGAGCAATTTCAGACAAATCAGAATTTGAAAAAGAGATGGTAGATGTAGAAACATTGTTTGAGGAGATAACAGGCCAAAAGCTCATGAAATTCTATCGTCCACCACAGGGAAAATACAGTGTAAGCAATCTGCAAATGGCTCAAGAGCTAGGGTATAAGACGTTTTTCTGGAGTTTAGCATATGTGGATTGGAATGTAGATGCTCAACCAACAAAAGAGGAAGCATTTGGTAAATTATTAAAAAGAATCCACCCAGGTGCAATTGTTTTGTTACATAGTACCTCAAAGACAAATGGAGAAATCTTAGATGAATTGTTAACCAAATGGGAAGAGATGGGATATACATTTAAAGCGTTATCAGAAATTGATTCCTAGAATAAAGACGTAATAGGAGATGAATAGTATTCATGTTCCTATTACGTCTTTTCTTATGCTATCTTATGCCATGGTGTTTTTAACTCCTTTTTTAGCAATAAGACAAAATAGTATTGCTAGAAAAGAGATAATTATAAAAGAAAGAATGGTTACATGCCAACCATATAATTTACTAACGTATGCGATTCCAAACGAAGAGATGGAACTACCTATGTACGAACAAGCATTCAATCCTCCGGAAGCAATGGAAGTTTTACCAATTTTAGAAAATCGTGCTGGTAAATAACTAATGAGTAGAGTGTTTACACCATGCATACAACCAGTGATCAAAGACATTAGCAGTATTCCAATAAAAGCGTTACTTGAATATAACTCAAAAAGCATGATACTAGTGAATAAGCATATAATGAATAGAATCAAAGATCCAATAATTTCATCCTTTAATTTTATGAATAATATGGATGTAAGTTTAACACATACTAGCGCGAATAGCGGTAATATAATAACAGTTAAAATAGAAGAGGCAATTGGGATTTGAAAAACTTCGTTTAAGTAATTTGGCATCCATAGAGTGATTCCATCCCGCATAATGCCTTGTAGCATAACAACTATAGCTATTGGGAGCAAATAGTATATCCAGAGCTTTGGAGATAAGCTAGTAGTTGAGCCTATGTCTTTCTTTTTTATATCATTGGATTCTATAGAATCCATAAGTTTAAGTCGCTTAAGAATATGTAACCAACTGAATGTAACTATAATTGCTACTAATGAACAGATTAGGAATAGAATTTTCCAACTATACAAAGTTATACATGCAGAAGCTAAAAAGTAAACAACAACAGTACCTAGAAGACTGGAAAAAGAAATCTGAACAATAGCTTTGTTGTAGTTATCTGCAGGTAGTGATTCAGCCATTATTCTAACTAGAGGAGGCCATAACATAGATTGAAAGAACCCATTAGCGCACCAAACTAGTATAAATAATCCGCTTACTGTTAAAAATGGTATTACCATATTAGAAATAGCTGTTAATATTAAGCCTAAAGCAATTAATTTAATTGGAGAAATCTTATCACCTAGATAACCACATAGGAGTTGGCCAATTCCATATGTTATAAAGCCACCTGTACTGACCATACCAGCGGTTTCTCTCGTTAATGTGTTACTTGCAATGATTTCACTGATACTAGCATTATAATTTAACCTAGTTAAGTAGCTGGTGAAATATACAATACAGCACATGATTACTAGGAGTTTTATTTCACCCTTGTTATGAAGTTGTCTCATACTAGTCTAGAGCCTCCGTATTCATTTTTTCATTAGTATCTTAATATAAGTATATTGTTTATCTTGTTTGTGGTATTATTCGCATACCTTGTTCCTCGTAGATCGTTACAATGTCCGAACTTGCATCTAGATCAGTAATAATAGTATGTCTTGCTGTTAAAGAGCAAATTTTTGTAAAAGCAGTTTTCTCGAATTTACTGCTATCACAAAGAAAATAAACGTCATCAGCAATAGATATATAAGCCCTTGATAGACTGCATAACTCATAACAAGTTGTAGCAACACCTTGCTTTAATGAAATGGATGTAGGAAAGATAAAACATTTATCTACATGGATATTCATAATACTATCAAGTGCAAGTTGACCATAAAAGGCACGTTCTTCTTGTAGATATTGACCACCAATCATGATTAGTTGTATGTTCTGACAATGATACAACTGATCTGCAACATCTGGGGCGTTGGTTACAACGGTAATGTTAAATGTTAAATTAGCAATCATTTTTGCTAGTTCAATTGCTGTACTTCCAGATTCAATGGCAATTACATCACCAGCTTCAATAACTTTTATGGCATTAATGCAAAGCAGCTTCTTGTTGGTGATATTTTCTGACAATCTTTCTTGGATTGTTGAAGAACCGATCATATTTTTAGGTAAAAGAGCACCACCATGAACTCGCATTAATAGCCCTTGCTTTTCTAATAAAAGTAGATCTCTACGTATTGTTTCTGATGAAGTATTAAAAATTTCACATAGTTCTGTTACTGTAACGGATTGCTTTTGCTTTAAAAGTAAAAGTATTTCCTCGTGTCTTTGTTTAGCAAACAAATGCAACCAACTCCTTTCAATCACACATAAACACACAAGAACTGTCATAAATATATCATTATGTAGAAAAAATGTCAACATAGATTTCTTGTAACACCATAAATTGTAACATTGACAAAAAATTATTAAAGTCGTATAATAGCAGTAAATAGTAATTAATAATGATTACTGTTACTACAATAAGATTATATAAGGAGATAATTCTATGGAAAAAATAGTTGTTGTTGGGGCAAATCATGCAGGTACAGCTGTAATTAATACGATACTTGATAACTATAAGGATAAAGAAGTAACAACTTTTGATGCGAATAGTAATATCAGTTTTCTTGGATGTGGAATGGCGCTTTGGATTGGAAAACAGATTGCAGGTCCATCGGGATTATTTTATTCAGATAAAGAGAAATTAGAGAACAAGGGTGCGAAAGTTTATATGGAAACCCCTGTTGACTCAATTGATTATGATAATAAGGTAGTCTATGCGACTGGCAAGAATGGTGAGAAATACGAGCAAGAATATGACAAGTTAATACTTGCAACAGGTTCTCTTCCAATAGTTCCTACTATTAAAGGTTCTGATTTAGAGAATGTTCAATTCGTTAAATTATATCAAAATGCGCAGGAAGTGATTGAGAAGTTACAGAGTGGTGACATTAAGAATGTAGTAGTCGTAGGCGCTGGATATATTGGTGTTGAATTAGCGGAAGCTTTCAAACGTAATGGTAATGATGTGACATTAGTAGATATGGCTGATACTTGTCTTAGTGGATACTATGATAAAGAATATACAGATCGTATGTCTAGACATCTTGAAGAGAACGGAATTCGTCTGGCATTTGGTCAATCAGTGAAAGAAATCACTGGTACGACAAAGGTTGAATCTGTTATAACTAATAAAGAAGAAATCAAAGCAGACATGGTAGTGTTATGTATAGGATTCAAACCTAACACTACACTTGGTGGTGGTAAGTTAGAGACATATAAAAATGGTGCGTTCTTAGTAAATGAAAAACAAGAAACAAGCATTAAAGATGTATATGCCATTGGAGATTGTGCAACTGTTTTTGATAATGCAAGTAAAGATACAAACTATATCGCTTTAGCCTCTAATGCAGTACGTTCTGGAATTATTGCAGCTCATAATGCATGTGGAACAACAATTAAAACAGAAGGTGTACAAGGTACGAACGGTATTAGTATCTTCGGATTTAATATGTTATCGACAGGAATGACTCTTACAAGAGCAAAACAATTAGGATTGAATGCGGAAGCAACTGATTTTGAAGATTGGCAAAAACCTTTATTCATCGAACATGATAATTTTAAAGTTAAACTTAGAATTGTATATGACAAAGATACAAGAATAATTCTTGGAGCGCAGATGTGCTCAGACCATGATATCTCATTAGCAATTCATTTCTTTAGTTTAGCAGTACAAGAAAAGGTAACTATCGATAAGATGAAACTATTTGATGCATTCTTCTTACCACATTTTAATCAACCATATAACTATATTACTATGGCTGCACTACAAGCAAAATAATAAAAACGGAGGACGAAAGATGATTTTTTTAGAATATCCAAGATGTACAACATGTAAGAAAGCAAAGAAATGGTTAGAGGAACATAATGTTTCCTTTACTGATCGTGATATCAAACTTGAGAATCCTACAGCTGAGGAATTGAGAACATGGTATACAAGGAGCAATTTACCTCTCAAGAAATTCTTTAATACTAGCGGAAATCTTTATAAAGAGCTTGGTCTTAAAGATAAATTAGCGACAATGTCAGAAGATGAACAACTTAATTTATTAGCTACAGATGGCATGCTAGTAAAGCGTCCACTTATTATTACAGAAGAATTTGTATTAATTGGTTTTAAAGAACAGGAATGGGAAGATAAACTGGGCTGATACACCGAATAGATTATTCTAATATAGGAGAATATAAGATTAAGTTGTTATATTTGACTATAAAGGAGTAATGATTATGAAGAATAAAACTATCCTGTTAACATTAACCTTGTTTGTTATTGTAGTGTTCACTGGTTGTACTTCTAGCAATAACGAAGGAGATAGTAATGCTCCTGCAATTGATACTCCTGGTAATAAAGAGTTATCCGATGCACAAATGATAGAGAAGTATATAGCGACAATTGGTGAACCTGATTATGACATTACTAAGATCTTAGGTGATGGCAAAATAACTTTTACTAATGGTACCAATGCAGTACAATCGAGAAGGTATAATACGAATCTATTTGGAGAAGCACTATCAATGGTCACTTCTTTGGAAGCGGGCAATGTTACGGATATGTCAATCACACCAGAGTCGGGAACATATGATGATTGGTTAAACAAAATTTCTGGATCACTGGGAAACCCTGATGAGACAATAGAAGCATATAAAAATCAAAATGAAGAAGTGCGAGCAAGTGCTTGGAACCTAGATGATGGAAGTCTAACATTACAATCAGCTTGTGGGACTGTATTGTTAAGAGTAAATGGAAGAATAAAAAAATGAGGCAATGCCTCATTTTTTTATTCCCATTTAAAATAACGAATGGAGATGCCAATGCAGATTATAGAAAGTAGAATCATAAGAATGATAGGGAGAACAACATCATTGATTTTAATGTGGAGGCTTTGATGAGTTTGATCCCTTGTGTTAGAGGAAGAAGATCAGCTATTTTTTGAAGTGCGGAAGGCATTACTTCATAGGGAAGAGTTGCACCTGAGAAGATTAGCATTGGAAAATATAATAAACTCGCAATTACACTAGCACTTTTCATATCTTTAGCGACTCCGCCTACCATCATTCCGATGCTAAACATAGATAGCATAACTAGAAGATAACTGCCGGTAAAATATAATAAAGATCCAGCCATTTCATATTGAAAGAAGACCTTGGATATTACATAGACAAGCAATAATGAAGCAATGGAATAAATCGTGTAGATACTTACTTGAACAGCTAAGATTAAGGTAGGACTTGATGGAGTAACCTTAAGTCTTTTTAGAATCTTGCAATTACGGTAATCAGATATAACTAAAGGAAGTCCCATAACCCCGCCAGCACAGATGGCATTCGCACCTAGAAGTGTAGAGATATCAGAACTAGTATATACTCGGTACCCGTTCTCCTTACGTTTTGCTGTAAATAATCCATTCAGTTCCCAATTTCTTAAGGTATCTATTGTAATATGAAGATAATCAGCGGCTTCTTTTCGCGTTAAGCGGCAGTTTTCTTCATAAGTGGAATCCCCTAATAAAATATGTTCTACAATAGAAATGGCTTCTTCTGCATTATGGCGTTCTGCAGTAATATTCTCAAGATAGGTAGATGTCAATTCAAGTGCTTTATCAAACAACATCGTGCTGACATTTTAATAATATTGATTGCTTGTTTTCGTAAGCCATTTTGTAGAACTTCGACTTCTAAGGCTAGGCGAGCAATCCGAAACTGATCCATATGAAGATCTGTAAATATTCGATAACCATTGGACTTTCTTTTAGGTTTAGTTATAAATTCTATCTCTTCATATAAGCGTACGGTATTCGGATGGATACCTATTATCTTTGCAATTTCTGAAGTTGAATAAGTAGATTTCATAGATATACCACCTCCCTAGTTCCAAAATAGTTCATCTAGAGTTTTACCTAAAGCGTGGCAAATATCAATGCAGAGTTTAATAGTTGGATTATAGTCCCCCTTCTCAATTGCATTGATTGTTTGTCTAGAGACACCTACTTTATTATTCTGTAGCAATAGCTTAAGAGAAAAGGGATTTGAATTGACTTCATATTATTGTAATGATAAAATTGGTGAATATTAGAAATGAAGAAGGAGGGAGAAATTGAAATGATAAAACGTAAAAAAATAACTATAATAGTCTTATCAATAATAGTTATATTGGTATTAGTGATTTGTGTATTCTTCTTGGCAAATGGAAAGTCCAGACCATTTAAGACTATGCAGGCAAATGAAATTGATAAAATAATGGTTGTATCATATAAACTAAAGAGTACAAAATTATTATCATCAGATGAAATATATGATGTGGTAAATTATTTGAAAAAAGTATCAATTAATGAAGATACAAACATTGTAATGGATGAAAGTCATCTAGATATCCTAGGATCTATAATAGTATATTTTAATGACTCATCAATGAAAGAAATCTACTTTCAAAAAGATATAATAGGTATTGACGGCAATTGGTATGTAGGTAGTGTGAATAGTTCTACATCATTTGATGAGTTATATAATTCATTGAAGGACGAAGAACAACCGTGGAATAGGAACTAAATAATATTGTTTTATATTAAGCACGGCACTAAAGGCCCTTTGTATGAAAAGCAATTCCTAAGGGAGTGTCGGCGAGTTGGGGCAGGGCCACCGAGAGTACATAATATAACCGATAAATAAAACGATAGAATTAAAAAACGAGCATTTCCTTTATAGTAGAAATGCTCGATTCAAAATGTATTAATTAATTTTTATTGATGGAAGAATGCTACGGCAATTGCACCAGGTCCTGCATGTGTTCCAATGGTACTTCCAATTGTACTGATTGGAAGAGTATCAACATTACCTTCCCAGATGTGATTGCTATCCTTAATGTATTTTTGTAGCAGAGAATCTTCTAAACCAGTATAGCCAAGGGTAAGCGGCATAGAAAAATCAATACCTCCACTTTTATTAATTAATTCGATTAGCATGTTATTACCATTCTTAGAGCCTCTAGCTTTTCCTAAAATAGCAACTTCACCTTCTTGAATTGTTATAACAGGTTTGATGGATAATAATCCGCCAGCAAAAGCAGCAGTTTTAGAGATACGTCCACCACGTTTTAGATATTCTAATGTGTCAAGTAATGCAAGTAAGCAAACTTTCTTTTTCTTCTTATTGAGTTCTTCAGCAATTTCTGAAGCACTAAGACCTTGATCACGTAGTCGAACAGCTTCACGTACAAGGATTTGTTCTCCTATACATACATTCTCACTATCTACGATATGGATACAATCTTCATACCCATCTAAAGCAATATGTGCACTGGAATTCGTTCCTGATAATTTGGCTGAAAGGGTTATAACGACAGCAGTTTCCCCGTTAGATTTAATTTGTTTATATAATTGTTCAAAATCATATGGAGAAACCTGACTTGTTGTTGGCATACAATCGCCTCCTACTAACTTTTCGTAGAATTCAAAAGGAGAGAGTGTAATACCGTCAAGAAATTCTACATCTCCGAATAGTGTTTTCAGAGGTAAAAAATCAAGTCCTAATTGATCTGCTTCAGCTTTTGATATATCACATGCGGAATCTATAATAATACGTGTTTTCATAATATTCCAACCTTTCTACTTCAATAATTATAAAAAACCAATTGTTGTAAAGTTTTCTTTTAATACCGCTTATTCCTCTCAAAGTAGTGCAATAAGCAGTTTTTTTCTTGTTGAAAATACTATAACGTATAATAAAACCAGTGTCAATAAAAATATTTTGATTATCAAAGTATTTTTTCTGGAAATGCTTTGATAACTTTTACTATTAAGCCACTTGTTCACCATTTACATACAGATGATAGCCATTCGTATTTATGTTAGTTAAGTCACCATCAAAGGAAGTTACATAACTATCACCAGTCAATGTCCATGTAGAGTTATCATCTATAGTTACGGTTACTGAACCAGCAGTTCCAGACTTGTTAATTGTGCCTTTGAAGTTCGTTGCATTTTTCATAGTCATGTTAAGTGTTGATATGGAATCACAAGTTATATTACCTTCCATTGTTTGTGACTCAGCGGTAAAGTTGACATTACCACCGTTGGAACCTTCTGTCCCCCAACCACGGCTAGAACTATTACCTGCAACTGTAAGTAAATTATCATTGGCTAATGTTAATGCAACATCAGATAAAGTAATGTCACAATTGGTATTCGTTACATAGAAGAGGTCTCCATTTTTTGAAGTCAAGCTACCACCATTCATTGTAAATGTAGCATCGCCAAGTGCAGCATCACCAGACATACTTTGATAAATCATTACACAGTGAATGTTTTCTTCACTATCTTGAGTAGCACCAGTCATATTACCAGTTAGGTCACAGTTTGTTAAGGATACGGAATTCTTTCCTTCAACAACAACAGCTTCTGAATTGTTAGCGGTAAGAGTAGCATCGCTTACTGCAATATTGGCAGTACTGTAGATAGCAGGGCTACCTGTTCCATTCGTTACGTAAGAACCACCAGTAACATTTACATTACCGCCGCCACGGTCACTACGAATGGCAGCTGCTGAGTTACCTTCCGTTTGAACATCTAGATTTGTTGCATTGGTTGTGCCACCTCCAGTTGTCTGAATACCACCGGAATTATTATTGATTGTTCGAATTGTTGAGTCAGAGATGTTAACGGTAGTACCTTCTCCATAACTGAATACGCCATTACCGTTGACGGTGGTTGTATTAACAGTTGCATGATCTATAGTAACAGTAGCACCATTAAGAGCTAACAAACCTGCATTCTGACCATAGAAATCACCGTTTTCTGTATTGGAGGATTCGCCTCCTGTTTTTTCAATCGTTATGCCATCTAAACTAACGGTAGCTCCATCAACACGAAGTGCATTCTCATCATCTCCGGTAGAAGTGTATTTCTCATCTGCAATTTCAGAATCTGAATCAATTGTATTAGCGGAGGTTCCGTTAGTCACTGTAGAACTTCCACCGAATCCACCGCCACTTTGAAGATTCTTAACGATAATAGAAGTCGCATTGTTATTCTCATCAAGTGTTAATTCTAGAACGGAATTAACAGTTATATTATCAATTGTGCCGTCTTCACTACCCTGAAGAAATTCAACAGTAATAGAAGTATCATCGGTAACTGTAAAGGTGATGGTATCAGTTCCCTCAACGAAAGTAGTTCCACCACCAGGATTTTCAGATGGAATATCAGCCGGAGCATTACTATCGTTTGGAGGTGTACTGCCCTCGGTACCTGTTCCGTTATCATCAGGTTTTTCAGGAGGAGTAGAGGTGTTACTACTACCATTATCAGCAGGCATATCAGGAGGGGCAGAGGTATCGCCAGAAGGCGGAGTTTGGTTTTCTAAAACATTTGTGTTTAAGTCACCTTTTATAGCAGTTATGCTATTACCATCTATGTTCTGTACCATAGCATATAAGGATTCCGATACTTCAGCATCCTCCGAAATCTCAGTAGATTCAACAGAATCAGAGGATTCAAAATTTGCATTATTAGATTTACTACTACAAGCAACGAAAGTGCTTGTGACAAGAGTTGCTGACAAACCAAGTACGAACAATTTTTTATGTATATACATTCTTCTCATAAAAATCTCCTTTCTATAATATCTGTTTAAAATTACCATTAAAGTGTTATTTTAAATTATAAAGTACAGATGTATTTTAACTGTGAAGATAATGTGATGATTTGGTGAACGCCTGTATATTTTGGTACAAGATTGGTGTACATTAGTAGTACATAATTCGTGTATATAAATACTGTAAACTACTTTAAAATTATAAGATATAATATAAAATTCTTAACAATTATAAAAGCTTATTTGGTATCTTGTAAAAACAATGAGGGGATTCTATAATAGAAAAATCTTGGATGAAAGCTGTTTATATCCAAAGGAAGATGTATGAGTTATGAAGAAAGGAAGTAGCAAATCACTTTTTGGTTTGTTTGGTATCAATATGAAAGCTTTAAAACGCTTGGAAATTCCTCCATTAGGAATGAGAATTATTAAGTCTGCAATTGCAGTAGGATTGTGTTATATAGTGGCTATGTTTCGAGAGGGAAATGGAATCGTATTCTACTCCCAATTGGCAGCATTATGGTGTATGCAACATTATGTGAAGAATAGTCTAAATAGTGCTAAGCAAAGAACAGTTGGTACTATAATAGGCGCACTTTATGCACTCGTGGTTATATTAGTTGGTAATGAGTTGCATATATCGCCAGAAGAACATTCGATAATCTATAGCATTGTAGTTACTTTAATGATTATCGTTGTTATCTATACAACCGTCATTATTAATAAGAGACAAGCATCATATTTTTCGTGCGTTGTTTTCTTGAGCATTGTAGTTAATCATTTAGCTGATCAGAATCCATATCTTTTCGTGTGGAATCGATTTCTAGATACTATGATAGGTATTATCATAGGACTAGGAGTTAACGCATTCCATTTACCAAAAGAAAAGAATAAAGATATACTTTTCCTTTCTGGACTTGATGATACTTTATTGAACAAAAATGATAACATGTCAGATTACAGCCGATTTGAATTAAATCGTATACTTGATGATGGTGCTAAATTTACTATATCAACAAAGCGTACGCCTGCTTCTATGATGGAACCAATGCAAGGAATTCATCTTAATTTACCGGTAATAGCTATGGATGGCGCGGTATTATTTGATATTAAGCAAAAGAGGTATCTGAAGAAATATGTTATCGATTATGATAAAGCAAAGGAAATGATTAATTTAATCGAAGAAAATGGACTCAAGTATTTTGTGAACGTAGTAATCGATGATATGCTTATAATCTACTATCAGGATATGGAAGATGAAATCCAGAATAAGCTAGTAACAAAGATGAGATATTCACCTTTTAGAAATTATGTGAAGAGACCGTTACCTGAGAATGAAGAAGTTGTATATCTAATGATACTTGATAAGATTGATATAATTGAACGATTCTATAGTGAATTAGAAGAAAAGGATTATACGAAGGGATTTAAAGTTATGAAATATAACTCCGATGATTATCCTGGTTATGCATATATCAAAATCTACAACAAGAATGCAAGTAAGAGTAATATGTTAGAGTATCTGAAAAATGATATAGGTATCGAAAAGGTAGTTTCATTCGGAACTATACCGGAGCAATATGATGTGCTTATTGAACCCGGTGATACGAATCAAGTAGTTCGGGGGATTAAGAAGATGTATGAACCAGTAGTATTATTTCGTACAAAAAAGGAATACTAAATTATGTATTTACAAAAAAGTCCTTATTTGTTATGATGTAAAAAGATTGATAACAACTTCATTACCATGTTTATTGATGGTTTCAAAGTGTTATGTGGCTGTAGCTAATAAGCTACAACAAATGAATATAGTAAAAGAGGGATAAGATGATTAACTAATCGATAATTCGTTACAACAGAAATGCTTTCAGTTACCTGCAATGTGCCAGGTTTATTTCTGTTACCGATTTATGGATTAGTATATGCATCGATTAAATCAGAAGACAATTATATTAATTGTATCAATCTGATTATTTTCAATAGAGGTTTCGCTATTGATGTCAAATCCTTTCGTATAGAATCTGTTTTCGGTAGTCTACTGAAAGCAGATTTTTTTATTCTAAAGCTTAGGGTTCTGGTGTTAAAAGCCCTCTGAAAAGCTTGCCTTCGTCAATTTGCACATTCACAGACTAAACTATGTTCTGCATCACATTTAGATATCTATATGTGCGAATTGACGAATCAAATAAAAATCGGGCTTTTACACCAGAACCCTAACCTAGTGGAGTTATTCGAAAGGAGTAGGGAATATATGTTGCAGATTAAGAATTTAACAATGACACATAAGAAAGATTTAAGAACGATTTTAGCTGATTTTTCTTTGACCTTAAATGATGGAGATAAGGCGGCAATTATAGGGGAAGAGGGAAATGGAAAATCTACACTGATTAAGCTGATTTATAATCCGGATATGATTGAAGACTACATCGAATATACAGGAGAGATTATTAATAGAGATAATCATGTAGGATATCTAGCACAAGAATTACCAGCTAAGGATATGGAGAAGACGGTGTATGAGTATTGTTTAGAAGAGGAGACATTTGCTGATTTAACGCCGAAAGAACTAACAGACATAGCACGCCAAGTCGGATTTTCGATGGAACGTTTTTACTCGGATCAAAGAGTGGGTACCATGTCTGGCGGTGAAAAGGTGAAGTTACAGCTGGCTAGATTATTAATGAAACAGCCAGATTTATTACTTCTAGATGAACCGTCTAATGATTTAGATATTGATACGTTAAAATGGTTAGAGTCATTTATAATCAAATGCCAGAAGCCAGTGTTATATATATCACATGATGAAACCTTATTAGAGAATACCGCTAATATGATTATTCATCTTGAACAAGTAAGAAGAAAGACTGTTCCAAAACATGTAGTGATTAAGATGGGATATGCTGAGTATTATGATACGAGAATTCGTGGTCTTGAACGTCAAGAACAAGTAGCGAGAAAGCAAAGAAGTGAGTATCAAAAACAGATGGATCGCTATATGCAGATCCAGCAAAAGGTAGAGCATCAACAGAATACAATAACGAGACAGGACCCAGCAGGTGGACGATTGTTAAAGAAGAAGATGCATTCGGTTAAGGCCATGGGAAGGCGATTTGAGAGAGAGAAAGAGGAATTTCTTGATATACCAGATACGGAAGATGCTATGTTTATAAGATTTACGAATAATGCAGCAATGCCGAATGGTAAGGTAGTCTTGGATTATTCATTAGATGAACTAAGTATTGAAGAACGTGTTTTATCAAAGGACATACATCTTCGTATTGAGGGGCCTAGAAAGGTATGTATCATCGGTAAGAATGGTTGTGGTAAGACTACATTAATGAAACAAATAACTTCGCAGATGTTAACAAGGACAGATATTAAAGCGGCATATATGCCACAGAATTATACGGACCTTCTCGATATGAATCAAACACCGGTGGAATTCCTAACAAGGACGGGAGATAGAGAAGAAAACATAAGAATCTGTACCTATCTCGGAAGTATGAAGTACACAGCAGATGAGATGAATCACAAAATCGAGGACTTATCAGGCGGTCAGAAAGCTAAACTGATTCTTTTGAAGATGAGTATGGATGGGTATGATGTATTATTATTAGATGAGCCGACGCGTAATTTTTCACCATTATCTAATCCTGTAATAAGAAGAACTTTGTCAGA
Organism: Lachnospiraceae bacterium; assembly: GCA_019421365.1. GTDB lineage: Bacteria > Bacillota > Clostridia > Lachnospirales > Lachnospiraceae > Anaerosporobacter. The sequence continues at coordinate 75,370 of JAHZFJ010000013.1, read as the reverse complement.
ATATACAGGAACAATTATAAGTATATCCCATGATAGAAAATATCTGAATGAGGTATGTGATACTATTTATGAATTGACGGAGAATGGATTAGAAGAACTAGATTTTTAATAGAAAAGAACTGTAATTCAAGGGGGAATTCACATGGAAGCATATAAGTATGTTACAAACTATAAAGATAATGACTTTATTAGGGCTGCATTAAACAGCTTAACAAGAGATACATTTGGATTTGATTTTGAATCGTGGTATCAGAATGGTTACTGGAAAGACGATATGTATATGCCTCATTCATTAATGGATGGCGAGAGAATGGTTGCCAATGTATCGGCCAATCGTATGGAATTTGTGATTGGTGGTGAGTTTAAGTATTTCATTCAGATAGGTACTGTAATGACTGCGAAGGAATATCGAGGCCAAGGGCTAGGAAGGTATCTTATCGAAAAGGTGATTGATACTTATAGAGATGTTTGTGATGGAATCTATCTCTTTGGAAATGATAGTGTACTTGAGTATTATCCCAAATTTGGTTTCGAAGTTAGTAAGGAATACGTCTATAAAAAGCAGTTGCTAGTTGATGGGCTGAGAGAGAAAACGCCGCTAAACCAGAAATATAGTGAGTTTATTAAGATAGAGAATCCATCTAATGAGGATAGGAAGAAATTCTTTGACTATGTTAGGCATGCAGTTTCGAATGATGGTATGACGATGAGAAATGTTGGTTTGATGGGATTTTATTTGCATGATATGGAGGACGTATACTATAGTGAAAGCTTAGATACGTATGTAGTAGCTGATATAAAGGATAATACGTTGCATCTTAATTGCATTATAGCAAAGAAGGCAGTGGAATTGAATGATATACTAGAGTCTTTCGCAGGAGCTGCAGATACTGTAATACTCGATTTCGTACCTAGTAATAAACGTGGATTTGAAGTGGTAGAATTCGAAGAAGAAGACTGTACGTTATTCTATATTGGTGAAGAGCTTAAGAGAATAGAAAGGGAGCAACTACATTTTCCATCAATATCTCATGCTTAATAAACTAACTCTTTGTTATATATAAGTGTCAGTGTATCAGAATAGTAGTACTGAACAAGTGAATATTTGAATGTGTAACCACCAGCAAAATGTTAATTAAAAATTCAATTTGTTGGTGGTTTTTTATACAGATACGTTGCCGATATTGGTTTGACAGATGGATAAACATGTTTAGTGAATGGAACAAACAAATATTACAGATACTACATTAAGTAATATTTTGTATCATATTCTTTTGGAAATAGCTATAATTAGGCATCTGTGGATTTATGTGGTATAATAGCCTAGGTAAATAACTGTTTCAGGTGTCAAAAGCCTCTCATAAAACTTGCCTTCGTCAATTTGCAAATAAAAACTTGACTAATGTTATACCGAACGTAGTTCGATGAGCAACTGTATGAAGTCGTTGGTACTTAGGCTCTGTATTTTAGGGCCTTATGTACCACTACGGCTTCATCCAAGCAAGAGCGTGTTGCGAGTGAACTACGTTTGATATAACATATTCAAACGTAAAAGTGCAAATTGACGAGACTAAAATTAAAATTGGCTTTTGATACCCGAATCAGTAAATAAATTCTAAAGGACGGTGATTACATGGACAGTGACGGTCGAAGTCATAGGCGGAGTAGAATAGAATATAGCAGGATGATCGATCGACAGTGTGCATGTTGATTGATTTGTTGTTTCCAATTTACTCCCGAGTACTGTAGCTATAAATGGAAAAGGAGGTATACAGAATGCATATTAAAAAAGGAAAGAAGGAAACGGTATTACAAGAACTGATTGCGATTATTACTAGTAATGCATCAGAGCAAGAGATTAGAGAAAAGTTAGATGATTATCATGAAAATGATATTGCAGAAGCATTAGAGAACCTTGGTGAAGAAGAGAGAAAGAGACTTTATCGAATAATTGGTGTTGAGAAGGTTTCAGAAATCTTCACATTCTTAGACGATGTTGGTATGTATCTTGAAGAATTAGATCCGCAGAAGGCAGCAGGTATTATTGAAAATATGGATGCCGATGATGCAGTTGATGCTCTTGATGAAGTGGATTCTGATATGAGAGAGCAATTAATTAGATACATGACAAAGGAAGCAAAGGAAGATATTGAATTAATACGTTCTTATGGTGATGATGAGATTGGTAGTCAAATGACTACAAACTATATTGAGATTAGACATGACTTAACTATTAGGCAGGCAATGAAAACTCTAATTGAACAAGCAGAAGAGAACGATAATATCTCTACGATTTACGTTAAGGACGATAGTGACAAATTCTATGGAGCAATTGATTTGAAAGATTTAATATGTGCAAGAGATTACGTTGAACTAGAATCTTTAATTAGTACATCATATCCTTATGTTAGAGCATATGAGAAGATTGATGATTGTATTGAACGTTTGAAGGACTATGCGGAGGATTCTATACCAGTACTTGATGATGCAGATACATTACTAGGCGTAATTACCTCTCAAAATATCGTAGAAGTTGTAGATGATGAGATGGGTGAAGATTATGCCAAATTAGCAGGTTTAACTGCTGAGGAAGATTTGAATGAGACACTTTTTCAAAGTATGAAGAAGCGTTTACCTTGGCTAATGGCCTTACTAGTACTTGGAATGTTTGTATCTTCTGTTGTTGGTATGTTTGAAAATGTCGTTTCACAAATAGCACTGATTGTTTCATTTCAGTCATTAATTCTAGATATGGCTGGTAATGTTGGAACACAGTCACTGGCTGTTACAATTCGTGTACTAATGGATGAGCGATTAACTATGAAAGATAAGCTACAATTAGTCTGGAAAGAAATCAGAGTTGGTTTCACTAATGGATTTATACTTGGCATCTTATCGTTTTTATGTGTCGGCTTATATATATATTTATTAAAAGGAAAAACCCCACTCTATGCATTTTCAATATCAGGTTGTGTTGCAGTTGCCCTTATTGTCGCAATGACAATATCAAGTTTTGTGGGAACTATAATACCTATGTTCTTCCATAAGATTAAGATAGATCCAGCGGTTGCTTCAGGTCCATTAATTACTACGGTGAATGACCTTGTTGCAGTTATTACTTATTATGGTGTTGCCTGGGTGTTATTAATTAATGTATTACAATTAACATAGAGAGATATGGTTATATGATAAGATAAAAAGAACTTAAAGAACCTAAGAGATGTTTTTTCAAAATATTTCTTAGGTTCTTTCTGTTTATTCTTCTTTTATAAGGTGGGGATTAATCTATGATATAGTTTTAGTATAAAAATTTGCAACTATAAGTATAGATGACATTATCTTAGTATAAATTGAGAGAATATTATTAGAAAACGAAAAACTCCTATGGTAATATGAAGTAAGATAACGGTATTAATTTGAGAAAGTTATATTGGCACCGTTGGCCTAATTAGTGAAGGTGTAGGGGGATATTAACTATGGAAAGTTTAACAAAGAATAAACAAGACAGGAAAGTAATTGATCAGATGGTTTCGAGAGCATTTCCGAATATGTCATGTAAAGAAATCATTGAGCTTAAAGAAGGCTACTTTAATGTTGCTTACCTAATTACATTAGATAACAATGAGAAGGCAATCCTTAAGATAGCTCCTCAGCCTGATTCAAGGATTATGTCTTATGAAAAGAATATTATGTTTAGTGAAGTAGATTCCCTTCGATTAGTGAAAAGGGAGACGGATGTACCTGTACCGGATATTATATACTATGATAATAGTCATGAGCTTTGTCCATTTGAGTATTATTTCATGAGTGTCATTGAAGGGGAAACACTTAACCTTATTAATGATTCCTTATCAGAAGAGGAAAAGAGAGCGATACAAAAAGAACTTGGGAAATATAATCATTCTATGAATCAAATTACTGGTTCAGAATTCGGATATTATGGACAGCCTGAATTACAAGGAACGAATTGGTTTGAAGTATTCCGTAGTATGATACAATTAGCGTACCATGATGCTAATGTAGCCAATATTTATGTGCCGATTAAAGAAGACGAGTTATTATCGTTGCTTGATAAAGATAAAGAATATTTTGATGAAGTAACGGTACCGGCATTAGTTCATTGGGATATATGGGCTGGTAATATCTTTATTAAGAATAAGAAAATCTCGGGAATCATAGATTTCGAACGTTGTATCTGGGGAGACCCCCTTATGGAGGTTGGATTCCGAAGCCATGAAAGAAACGCTGATTTCTTGGAAGGGTATGGAATTGCTAATTTGAATAAGGAGCAGGAGCGTCGTGCAAGATGGTATGATATCTATCTGTTCTTAGTGATGATTTTAGAAACCGAGTATCGTAAATACGAGACAGATGATTTATATAATTGGTCAAAGGATATGATTGTAAAATGTGTACAAGCAGTTTCTTAGGAGAGTTGATATAGACTACCTCAAACATAATTAGGAAAAGAGAATAAGGTGGTTTTAAGGTTCCACATGAATTACACTTAGAGTACATGAGAGGAGAGTGTAATTGTATGTGTGAACCTTTTAATTTTGCATAGCAAAGGCTATTGCAAATTAGATAAAAAACTCAAACTTCACACTTGAAATAAAGTTTTAGGTGTGGAGTTTGAGTTAATAAAAAATAGCCTTTGCAGAATCCATATTATAATAATAAGGAGATGCAAAATGAGCTATCATTTAACAAAAGAAGTTACAATTAACCCTATAGAAGGACAACGAATCATTAGAAATTGTTCTAAGTGTGGTGGAAAATCCACATATATCAATACGGAGAATTTTCGTGTGAATGCCAATGGTAATGCTATTGACATATGGTTAATCTATCAATGTGAGAAATGCAAGACGACCTATAATCTAAGTATCTATGAGCGAATTCGTCCGAAGTCATTGCCCCGCGATGATTATGAAATGTACCTTGCCAACAACCAAGAGTTAGCATGGCGTGTTAGTTATGATGGAGCAGTATTAAAGAAAAATCATGTAGAGATTGATATGGAGAAAGAGTTTTACTCCATAGAAGTAAAGGAAATTTCAGAAGATAATACAGTAGAGAATACAGTGGAAAAAGAAAGCGATATAGATGTGGTTTTAAGAGAGCAGTCTTATCAACAGATAATACAGATTAGTAATCCCTATCGTCTTCGCTTTCGTATGGATCGTATTCTTTCAGAGCTATTAGGACAATCTAGAACAGAGATTAAAAGATGGTTTGATGAGGGGAAGATTGTAAGTCTACCGGATTGTAAAGTGAATAAAGCGTGTATGCAGGATAATATTAAAGTGCATATCTTGAAGAGACTGTGAGAACAGTCTCTAAGTAAAAAGTAACTGGTGAATAGCATATTAAAATATTACCAATACTGGAAAATATAGAAATGACTGTGTATAATGTAACTTATCGGAAGGAAATCAAGCACGAGAATAGTGAGTATTTTATTTCATTCGATAAGTTAGCTCTAGAACAAAGTTTTAGAGCTAGGGATTACGCGTAGTGTAAGACCTTAACAAAGTCAAGGAACTTGATTTGAAGGAGTCATAAGTTAAATACAGTTTGACACCCTCACCCTAATTTGTATAAGTAATTGAAAGGAACGATAGCATGAAGGAAAGTACGGCATTAATATTGGAAGGTGGATCCTTGCGTTGTTTATTTACAGCAGGAGTTATGGATACTTTTATAGCAAATGGAATTGAATTTCCTTGTGTAGGCGGTGTATCTGCAGGCTCATTGAGTGGGCTTAACTATGTATCAAAGCAAATGGGAAGAACGGCTAAAGTTAATATAGATTATGTAAGAGATAAACGATTTGCGGGAATCCACAGCTTGATTCGCAATCGTTCTATTTTTAACTTTAATTTTTTATTTGATGATATAGGAAAAGAGTTAATACCATTTGATGAAGAAACTTTCTATAACTCGTCACAGCGCTTTGTTGCGTTTTCCACCAATTGTAAAACAGGAAAATTGGTAAGCTTTGAAAAAGGAAAGACGGAAGATATGATGATGGCATGTCGTAGTTCTTGTAGTATGCCATTGCTTTCACCGATTGTTTATGTTGAAGGCATGAAATGTCTTGATGGAGGAATAGCAAATCCGATTCCTGTTGAGTGGGCTATTAATGAAGGATATGAAAAGATTGTTGTTGTCCTAACTAGACACCAGGAATATAGAAAACCGCCTGTATCGAAAGCAATGTTACGAGCATATGAAAGAACTTATAAACAGTATCCGCGTTTAATACAGAAATTAAAGCAGATACCAAGTCACTATAATGAGTTACAAGAAACTATAGATAGGTTAGAGAAGGAGGGAAGAATCTTTGTGATTCGCCCAGAGGAACCAGTATTAGTATCTCGAGTGGAAAAAGATGTTCAAAAACTGCGTGACTTGTATGAGATAGGGAAAACAATTGCAAATAAACGTATGGAGGATATGCTTGCATATCTAGACGAATAGAGAAAACAAGGGCTTGGCGCATAATTAGTATTCTAATATGTTATTGAAACTAAATTCATGCACTAACAGCCCTTTTTTATTATGATTAACAAAGCATTATATTGATATGAGATGTTAGAAATGTGATAGTTACCTAGGTAGCAACATGATAAAATAAGGGGATTACATGAATATTGTAGTATTTTAATGGAGGAAACGAAATGTTTGGCAAATTATTGAACCACCAAGTTAAGGATCAAGAAATTATATTAGAATTCGAGAAAAGACAAAGTAAGATTTATATAATTACTGATGAGATATGGAATGTATTTGCTTCATTTGATGGTGAAGAAGAACCATCTGCTGCCATTGAGGGAAATAAACAAAGAGATACAGAGTTTAGTGTTGTTAAGAAGGACGAGTATCTTGAGATAGCTACTAAAAGTGTTATAGCTAAGATATATGATGATTTCAAGATTGATTTTTATAATGCTGAAGGAAAATTGGTCTGTGAAGATTATAGAGGAGAACGAGTAGTACGTAAAGGTGTAAGTGAAGAGTTCATACAAATGGCATTACAAGAGGGACATCAAGTCTATCAAAAGAAAGCACACTACAAGATTGAAGTTCTAAAGAAGATGCAAGGTGATGAGGCTTTCTATGGATTAGGTGATAAAACAGGTTTTCTTAATAAACGTGGATATGAATATGAGATGTGGAATACAGATAATCCAGATCCGCAAGTTGATAGTTTTATGGCCTTGTATAAATCAATACCTTTCTATATTGCACTAAGAAAAGAGTGTGTATATGGATTATTCTATGATAACACATATCGCAGTTATTTTGATATGGGAAAAGAAAATGATGAGTACTATTTATTCGGTGCGGAGCAAGGAAATCTAAATTATTATTACGTGGCTGGTGATAGTATCAAATCAATCATCAAGAACTATACATATTTGACAGGGCGTACTCTCGTGCCTCAAATATGGACACTAGGATATCAGCAATCAAGATGGGGATATGAATCAGAGAAACAGGTAAGAGAAATCGCAACGAATCTACGTAAGTATGATCTTCCATGTGATGTTATACATCTTGATATTGATTATATGGAGCGATTCAAAGTATTTACTTGGAACAAGGAACGCTATGACGATCCGAAGAAATTACTCAAGGATCTTAAAGAGGACGGGTTTAAGATTGTAACGATCATTGATCCAGCGGTTAAGATAGAAGAAGGATATCCTGTATATGAAGAAGGCGTGAAGAACGGATATTTCGCTACTGATAAAGATGGTGATATCTATGTTAACTCTGTATGGCCAGGAAAATCTGTATTCCCTGACTTCGGAAATGAAGAAGCACAAACTTGGTGGGGGAATAATCATTCCTTCTTATTAGAACAAGGGGTACGTGGTATCTGGAATGATATGAATGAACCAGCTAGTTTTGAAGGACAACTTCCAGATGATGTTGTATTCTCTGATGGAGTAAAGAAAGCAAACCATGCAAAAGTACACAATATCTATGGACATATGATGGCAAAAGCAACATACGAAGGTTTAAAACGATTAGATGGAAGAAGACCATATGTAATTACTAGAGCTTGCTATGCAGGAAGTCAGAAGTATTCTACAGCATGGACAGGAGACAATCATAGTATCTGGGCTCATCTTAAGATGGCAGTTCCTCAATTATGTAATCTAGGATTAAGTGGTATGTCTTTTGTTGGTACCGATATCGGTGGATTTGGATCAGATGCTACCAAAGAATTATTATGTAGATGGGTACAGGTTGGCTGCTTCTCGCCATTATTCCGTAATCATGCTTCCAAAGGATCAAGATTTCAAGAGCCTTGGCAATTTGATGAAGAAACCCTTAACATCAACCGCAAATACATTAAATTACGTTACCGATTACTTCCTTACTACTATGATTTGTTCTTTCAATCAGAAAGTGAAGGATTACCAATTGTTCGCCCATTAATCATGCATTATGAGCAGGATGAAGTAGCTAAGAACATGAATGAAGAATTCTTAGTAGGCGAAAATCTACTAGTTGCACCTGTGCTAGACCAAGGACAAACTTGCAAGATGGTATATTTACCAGAAGGTAATTGGTATGACTACTGGACTAAGGAGTTAGTAGAGGGTGGAAGATATATCTTACGTGATGCTCCATTAGATGTTTGCCCGGTTTATGTAAAAGCTGGAACGATTCTACCTAATTATACTGAGCAAAGCTATGTTGGAGAGAAAGAACAAGATACATTAATTCTTGATGTTTATCCTGGTGAAGGAAGTTATACTCATTATCAAGATAATGGGGAAGACTTTGCTTACCAAGCAGGGGAATTTAATGAATTCCATATCACAATTGATAAGAATAATACTTGTACCATCAATCTTGTACAGGAAGGTTATGAGAAGGTCTATAAGATGATTCGTGTAAATTGTTTAGACCATGTAGTAGAATTCAAAGTAAATGATATGGAACAAGTTAATGGTGGGCGAGTTAAGATAGTTCAGTTATAGGGAGGAGAGATAACTTTTAATCATTATTAACTTTAGCTAAGATCTTTTGCCAGCCGAATCATTATAGACAATTGCAAAACTATTCTCAGTTTTGTAATTGTCTATAGTTAGTTATATTTTTATGTTTTCTTATAATAATTGCAGTAAGATAACCTATTGTAATTGCTATAATATCTACTAATGTTCTTAAGATCAAATCAGGTATATCTGCATCGAATACTAAGGGCAATAACATTATCTCTACCTAACATTTTTCCAGTCAAGATGCCAAGTATTAACAAGGAAAAGCTATCAGCGAGGGGGTATGTAATCTTGTCAAGTTGGACAACATGAGGTAATGGTTCTAGTAAATAAATTACCCATATAACACAAAAAGATAACATTCACTCCTTTTTTATTTCTATACAAAATATAGGATTACCTGGAACATTTATAAGTATAACATATATGGGAAGTTAATAGAAAATAGAATTGTTTGATTGAAAATGATGAGGTAGAGTTAGCAGAGAGTACTTCTAGTATGAATATTGAGTTAGACGAACTAATAAGCGAATAGACTATAATAATAATATAGTATATATCTTAGTAAATTTTAATTTGATATGAGCTTAAAGGAATAATTTTCTTGACATTTGAAAATGTGCCTAATATAATTTTGATAAGTATGTTTTTATCGAAATAAGAACTATAGGTGCTTGAGGGGTATCCAAATTTATATTGTATAACTTCTTTTAGGGGGAAGTTTGACAGCTCGAAGGGGGATATTATGGCGCAGAAAAAAGGATTAGTCTTGAATGAGTTCGATGGTTATTCTATTGTGGATGCACTGAATGATGCATTTGAGATTAAAAAGGAAGATACGGACCAACCATACCAATTTCTAGAATCATCTAAATCTTTAGTAATAAGACAAGAAATAGTAGATGAACCGGATGAGGCTACGGCTGTAGAAGAAGAAACTTTAGCGATGTTAGAAAAATTACTTCGATAAAGTCAATAATATATCATGATTAATAATCATGGTATATTAATCTTGCATAGGAGAAGGAGGAGTTTATGTTTAACTTATTAAGGAATTATTCGTATTATGACGACTATTATTATTATGATTATCCAATTTCACTCTCCAATATTGATTCGGAAGTAGTAGGAGTTGCTGTTATCGCATCATTGGTAGTTGCTATTATTGTTTATTTTACGTTCTTATCAAAACGTAATGCAGGTCGGTTTACTGGATTTGTTGGTTGGCTCTACGAGGTATTGAATTTTGGTAAACTTATAATTGAGGCATTATTGAAGATTTGTTATATGTTTATAACGTTATTTATATCGATTATTTCAATAATACATATGAAGGACTCCTTTGGTGAGGGATTATTAATGTTAATTGGATTTAACGTATTAATCCGCATTTGTTATGAGTGTTTATTAATGATTGTTATGCTATGTAAGAATACTAAAGAGATTAATAGTAAATTAAAAGATCAAAATAACAATACTATGAATGGTGGAAGAATAAGTTATAATATGCCACCACAGCAATCCTATGGACAATCATCTTACGTTCAACAACCGAAACAACAGGCGATGAATCGTCAACCAATGGGAATGCAACAGCCAATGGGTGCGCAACGACCAGCGGGAGCACAACAACCAGTGGGAGCTCAACCTGTTAGAGTTCAACAACCCATGGGAGCACAGCAACCAATGAATAATCATTATCAAGGATCAACTGGATCAATGGGACCAGCTGTTCAACCTGTGAACCAGGATCAAGGAATGCCACAAGTTAATAGTAAACAAGAAGAACTACCAAAAGTTCAGAATGTAAAGTATTGTCTGAAGTGTGGAAACGTTGTTGAACATGATGATATTTTCTGTCCGAACTGTGGAACGAAGGTAGTTGAATAGAATAGAAGTAGAAAGACAATCTTCATGCTTTGTATGTGGAGGAGCGATTATTATATATCTGCACTCCTTATACAAAACATTTGAAAGATTGTCTTTTTCGTTTTGAATTTTATTGTATATTCTAAAAATGACTTAAGTAAATCTAATTTGTAACTGTTTATTATTATCAGTCACCTTTACTACATAAAGGATTACTTCTTTCTTCAAAGAAAGCATTGTTGTCTGGATTTATTGCAGCACTTATGAAATTTTCCATTCTTGAATCAACTTGATTATTTCCTGTTTTATTTCCTGTTTGACTTCCTGTTTTATTTCCAACTTTATTTTTGGAAGTAGAATTAGTTGTTTTATTATTAGTAGACGTTTTCTTCTGATTCATCTCATTCATTTCCTTTCTATTTAGACAGTTGAGAAACTCTTTGTAATGGAGAAGAGTTTTTCAATTAGATAATAATCGCTATTTATTTTATTATCATTATTAGTTTCCACTATCTAATTAAAAATATTCGTTGTTACTAGAAGTTGAGTGTGATTACCAAAGCATGTCTTTAATTTCTTATATAGACAATGCTTACAGGTGACAAGACAGCTATCTTGACAAAACGATGATAATGTGTAACAATACGTGTTAAAGAATTAAAAGATTTATGCAGAAGCGAGGTTGAAAGAATTCAAATATTATGAAGGGAGCCATGCATTGCTTTATTTCAACCTATTTATTTTAACAGCAACACATGCTGGTTTATGATATGCATGGAAGTAAGTATGGAAGAGTTAGTGAATCAGTTAAGAATATTAAAGAAAGAAAAAGATGCAGTTATATTGGCACATTATTATGTAAGTGATGAGGTTCAAGCTGTTGCAGATTATATAGGAGACTCTTATTATCTGAGTAAGGTGGCAACTACAGTAAAAGAAAAAACCATTTGCTTTTGTGGCGTGCACTTCATGGGCGAAAGTGCTAAATTATTAAATCCTGAAAAAACGGTTGTTATACCTGATAAAAACGCAGATTGCCCAATGGCACATATGGTTGATATAGACAGAATTAAGAAAGTTCGAGAAGAATATGAGGATGTAGCAGTAGTATGCTATATTAATTCCACAGCAGAATTAAAACAATATGCGGATGTATGTGTTACTTCAGCCAATGCAATGAAGATTGTTAGTTCATTACCGAATAAAAATATTTTCTTTATTCCTGATGAACATCTTGGAAGATATATAGCCAGTAAATTACCTGAGAAGAATTTTATCTTTAATGATGGTTTTTGTCATGTACATACAAGTATAACTGCCGAGAACGTGAAAAAGGCGAAGGAAGCAAGGCCAGATGCAAAAGTTCTTGTGCATCCAGAATGTAAATTAGAAGTTCTTGAATTGGCCGACTATATTGGTAGTACATCAGGAATTATTGATTATGCAACGAATAGTGAGGCCAAAGAATTCCTTATCTGTACAGAGATGGGAGTATTCTATGAATTGAATAAGAAGAACCCAGACAAACGATTCTATTCAGTTGGACATAGACAATTTTGCCCGAACATGAAATTAATCACATTAGATAAAGTAGTTCGTTGCCTTATGGAGATGTCCCCGGTTATTGAACTGGATTCTGAGAAAGCAGATAAAGCGAAAGCTCCACTAGATAGAATGCTTAAGTTATCGTAATAACTACCGAAGAGACCGTTTGACCTCAGAGTTTATTGGTAATATCAGATTCGGGAGTCAAAACCCTTCCAAAAAACTTACCTTCGTCAATTTGCACATTCGAACTTTGACTAATGTGATGTAGAACATAGTTTGATGAGCAACTGTATGAAGTCGTTGGTACGTAAGGCTCTGTATTCTAGAGCCTTACGTACCACTACGAACTTCATCCAAGCGAGAGCGGGTTGCGATTAAACTATGTTTTTCATCACATACTGATGATAAATTGTGCAAATTGACGAATCGAAATATAAAAAGGGTTTTGACACTCTATATTAGATAAAGTCCGAAAGGAGTATGACATATAATATGTTGCAGAATAGATATCAAGTTATAGTTGTTGGAACTGGTGCTGCAGGGCTGTTTGCTGCCCTTTCACTACCAGAAGATATGCAGATTTTAATGATAACTAAAGATGCTATAGAAAATAGCGATTCTTACCTTGCACAAGGTGGAATATCAGTATTAAAAGATGATTCGGATTATGCATCATATTTTGAAGATACGATGCGTGCAGGACATTATGAGAATAATAAAGAATCAGTGCATGTCATGATTGAATCATCAAGAGCAATCATTCATAAGTTATTAGACTATGGCGTAGAATTTGATTGCTATGAAGATGGTAGTTTTGCATACACGAGAGAAGGCGCACATTCTACATATCGTATTCTTCGTCATGATGATATGACTGGGAAGGAAATTACCAGCAAGTTAATTATGCAAGTGCAAAGCCGCAGCAATATTGAAATAATGGAATACACCACAATGATAGATTTGATTTCGAGTGGTGACCCACTATCCCTTTGCGAGGGAATTGTAATTGAGGAGTCTACAGGTGATATTAAAAATGTCTATGCAGATACTGTAATATTAGCTACAGGAGGAATAGGGGGACTGTTTCAGAACTCCACGAATTTTGCCCATATTACAGGAGACAGTTTCGCTCTTGCACTACGACATAATGTGGAATTGCAAGATATACATTATATACAGATTCATCCGACTGCGTTGTACACGAAGAAAAAGGGCCGTAAATTCTTAATATCAGAATCCTTACGTGGGGAAGGCGGAGTTCTACTGAATAGTAAAGGGGAGCGTTTCGTTAATGAATTGTTACCCAGGGATGTTGTAGCCGCTGCGATTAAGGAAGTAATGGAAAAAGAGGGGACGGATCATGTTTATCTGAATCTCTCTCATCTACCAGCTGATATGATTATAAAGAGATTCCCTAATATTTATCAGAAATGTTTAGAAGAAGGGTATGATTTGACCAAAGAACCAATACCAGTAGCTCCAGCGCAACATTACCTTATGGGGGGGATTAAGGTAGATACAGAGGGTGCAACCACATTAAAGAATCTATATGCAGTTGGTGAAACTGCATGTAATGGCGTACATGGTGCAAATCGTTTGGCGAGTAATTCTTTATTAGAAAGCCTTGTGTTTGCAGGGAGAGCTGCAGCCAAGATTGTAGAGAAGTTTAATAGTGAGGAGAATAGACAGATGCAATATCTACATGGACTTGCAGCTGCTCAAACGGGGAGATTAACAATAGAAAATAATGTAGAGTTTCATTTACAGGAATCAAAGAAAATGGTAGAGACTCAGGTAATAGATGATCATAAACGAAATGAATTATTCAGACAGCTTATATGGAAAGAAATTAAACGAGAGGATGAGACATTCTATGTTAGATGGTGTAACAATGCATATTAATATTGATGAGTATCTTAAGAATGCTTTGAAAGAAGACATAACAAGCGAAGATGTAACAACGAATTCTGTTATGAAGACATATAAAAAGGGAAGTGCTCAGCTAATCTGTAAAGAAGATGGTGTAATTTGTGGCCTGCCTGTATTTGCTAGAGTGTTCGAATTACTTGATAGTGAGGTGATCTTTGAAACAACTTATCAAGATGGAGATGTTGTGAAGAAAGGCGACTTAATTGGAACGGTAATAGGTGATATACGAGTTTTATTATCAGGAGAAAGAACAGCACTTAATTATCTTCAAAGAATGAGTGGAATTGCTACGTATACTAGTGAGTATGTAAAAGAATTAGAAGGGTATAAAACAACACTTTTAGATACTAGAAAGACAACGCCTAATATGCGCCCTTTTGAGAAATATGCGGTACGTGTAGGTGGAGGAGCTAATCATAGATATAACTTATCCGATGGTGTTTTATTGAAGGATAATCATATTGGTGCTGCAGGTAGTGTTAGGAATGCAGTGAAGATGGCAAAAGAATATGCGCCGTTTGTTCGTAAGATTGAAGTAGAGGTAGAAAACCTAGATATGGTTGCAGAAGCTATTGATGCCGGTGCGGATATTATTATGCTAGATAATATGGATAATGAAACCATGAAAAAAGCGGTTGAGATGATAGGTGATAAAGCACAGACAGAATGCTCTGGAAATGTCACAAAAGAACGTCTTCGTGAAATTGCAGAAATAGGAGTTGATTTCGTATCTTCAGGTGCACTAACACATTCAGCGCCAATTATAGATTTGTCTCTTAAGAATCTTAAACCTGTGGAGTAAACATGTGGCTAGGCGACAACACGTTGATTCTTCCAGTATAGAAAACGGTATTTAATACAAATAAGAAAGTGCAATTGCTTATAAGTTTTTGCACTTTCTTTTTAGGATTAGGGGGGCAAAAGCCGCCCAAAAAGTTTGCTTGGTTAATAGCACATTCACAGACCTGATTCAAATTTCTTATATCAGTTCTTCCTCTTATTATCAATCAACATTCGGGCATAACGTTCTAGATCTCTATGTCTTTTCTTAACTAACTCTTTACCGATTTCAACAAGGCGCTTAATTGCTTCCGGGGAAGTGCTATCCATTGCGGGAACATTTTCTTTCACATTAGCCACCACTCGTAAATATTGATTTGAAACACCTAGAGTAGAGTATAATTTATTTAATTGATAATCAACTGTTTGTTCACTGGCATCCATTAAGATATCTAGGATTGGAAAGGCCCAATTGATGGCACCCCAATGTTTTACTTTATTGTAATCATATGATTTTGCACTATATACATTACCGATAGAAAGGACCATGGTATCATTAATGTTCTTAGTACGTTCTAGCTTTAACGCTTCAATAAGTGCACATAGAGAAGGATTGTTTGCAAATACCCCGCCATCTACTAGACAATCCTGACAGGAATTATATGACTTTGTACAGCTAGGGGGAAAGAAGGTAGGGGCAGCTGTGGAAGCAAGTACAGCATCCGCTAGATTATAATTGCGATCTTCAGATTTCATGCTAGATAAGGAGTTGAAGAAGAGGGAATCTCTAGTAGTCATATCGTATGATGTCAGTAAGCATGGCTTAAGTAGGTCGGCAGTTTTTACGGAACCAAAGTATGAATTTAGTTCAGCTGTTAGTGCTTTGTTCTTGTACTTAGGACCGATTAGTCCGCCTAAAGTACGAATTTTATGTAAGGGATTTGTCTGGAACATAGTTTTTCCTTTAGTCAGATACAGGTTTAATGCATCAGAAGCTGTATATTTAGGGCCGTTACAATCATTCGGGCATAACAACAATGCAGCTAAGATAGAACCTGTACTTGTTCCAGCAATAAGGTCAAAGTAATCGACTAGATAAACTTTATCTGCCCCAGTGTATTTTTTAATGATATCTTCTAATTCAATTAATACCAGTGCAGATACGATTCCTTTCATTCCGCCACCATCAATAGATAAAATAGTTGTACTCATATACACACCTGATTTTTTTATATAATATATGAAAAAATAGGTATTTATATGAGTACAGTTAGAATTAGTCTATTCAGCTAGGTCTAGATTAGCTTTTTGACCTTTTTGCCCACGCTTACGTGTACGGACTTTTTTCGCACTTAGCGTTTTGTTATTATAAGTGAAGGATTCCAAATTAGAATCTTGAGCGGTTGCAAATACAACATAATCGTTACTATCTAGAGCAATTGCTTTGACCCCGCGGCTTGATTTCTTGAGTTCGGAAACCTCTTCAAGTAGGAAACCTAGTGAAGCACCTTT
The DNA here is from genome assembly GCA_019421365.1 of Lachnospiraceae bacterium. Classification (GTDB taxonomy): domain Bacteria; phylum Bacillota; class Clostridia; order Lachnospirales; family Lachnospiraceae; genus Anaerosporobacter. Next base: position 58,709 of record JAHZFJ010000013.1, on the reverse strand, counting down.
TTCAGTTAATAAGATAACCTTCATAGATTTTGATAATATATCATGTGCAGTTAAAACAGTGATTGATACCAAAGCATCGTCAGCATCTAGTTTTGTAGAAGCAATAGTAGAACGGTTAGTTTCAAATTCAGCCCCAGAGACTTGCTTTATGAAACCGTTCTTTGTTGTAAATAATAGTTGTGATTCAAATAATTCTTCAAATGAAGTATATAGTAAAATGTCTTCCTTATCTACCTTGCATAAAGTCTGAATAAGAGCACCTTTATCCTTTGTTTTACCCTTTGGAATCGCGCTTGCCTTGATTTGGAACATGTTACCTTGTGCTGTAAATAAGCAAAGTTTATCGGTATTCTTCATCTGAATAATATGAGCGTATTCTTTTAGGGTTTCTTCAGAAGCGCGGGTATAACTTGCAGAATCTAGAGATTTGGTGTATCCGAATTTATCAATTAGTACGTAGATATCTTCTTCTTTAAATTCTTCCACATATCCCGTATTCTCAGTGTTTTCAAGCATAGTGCGTCTAGGTATGGTAAAAGTCTTTTTATAAGCCTTTAATCTAGCTTTGATTACAGCAAAGAGAGCGTTCTTATCAGAGAGCACCCTTTGATATTCTGCAATATTAGCAAGAAGAGTATTATTTTCTTCGTGCAGTTTAAGAATCTCTAATCCGATTAATTTACTAAGTGGCATGGCAAGAATTGCATCTGCCTGACGTTCTGTGAAGGATAATGTCTTAGCCTCTTTCTCACTAGCTTTTGTTTTGAAATTAATATCAGTTGTATCACCTGTTATTAAACAGCCTTTTGCTTGCTTGATGGAACTACTTCCACGTAGAATCTCTATGATCAAATCAATAACGTCAGTGGCTTTAATTAAACCATCCACAATTTCAAGTCTATTTTGTGACTTTTCAAGAAGATGTTGATACTCTTTTGTGTATAACTCTTCTTGGAATGTTACGAATTCTCCAATTAAAGTTGGAAGATTGAATATGATTGGTTGTTGTTCTTTAACCGCTAGTAGATTAACACCATAGGTATCTTCAAGTGCTGATTTTTTATATAAACCATTCAATAGATTTTGAATATTACGGTCTTTCTTTACTTCAATAACGATACGAATACCTTCTTTTGAAGACTCATCACGTACGTCATAGATTTCATCAAAGACTTTGTCCTTCATTAATCCTGCTAATGTTTCTACTAATTTGGTTTTATTACCTGCTACAGTATAAGGAATTTGAGTTATTACAATATTCTTACGGCCATTATCACCATCTTCAATCTCTGTTTTGGCACGCAATTTAATCTTGCCTTCACCCGTTGCATAGATTTTTGCCATCTCACTTTGATTAATGATTGTACCACCTGTCGGAAAATCTGGAGCAGGTATGTATTTCATTAGCTTCTCAGTGGTGATATCTTGATTATCAATATATGCGATTACGCCATCGATAACTTCGCCTGGGTTGTGAGGTGGTATATTAGTAGCCATACCTACTGCAATCCCTGTTGTTCCGTTAATTAATAGATTTGGTAACATTGCTGGAAGTACGCTAGGTTCTTTCTCACTGTTATCAAAGTTTGGTACAAACGGAACAAGACCTTTATCTAGGTTGTTTAACAATGTCATAGCCCCATCTGATAGTCTAGCTTCTGTATAACGCATTGCTGCGGCACCGTCACCATCGATAGAACCAAAGTTTCCATGGCCATCAACTAGTGGAACTGAAAGAGAGTAATCCTCTGACATATGAACAAGGGCATCATAGATGGAACTATCTCCATGAGGGTGATATTTACCCATTGTATCACCGACGATACGGGCACTTTTACGGTGTGGTTTATCTGGAGTTAATCCTAATTCGTTCATTGCATATAGGATACGACGTTGTACAGGCTTTAGACCATCACGGACATCTGGTAGGGCACGAGAGATTATTACACTCATTGCATAATCACGATACGAGTTTTTCATCTCTTCGGCAAAGTCCAATTGTATAATATTATCAGATTTATTTGACATTATAAATTCCTTTCTTTAATTAGATATTAAGAGTCAATTACAAAACTCTGTTACGTTATCAAAGCTTCTTGGTTAACATACTATAACAAGAAACACGCTGCTCACCTAAGTACTTCTATGTGTGTACAGAAAGTTAGTACAATAGATGCGGAATCGCCATCGATTCGGCATCCTGCCTCAGCTCAGGCTGGCTCGGCTTCCATGCCTAGCCTTCCTAAGTTATTTAGCACACACTAAGAAGTACTATAGTTGATTCACTATCGTTTTTAAGTTATAGTATGTTACCCAAGAAGCAACTAATTTTTGATGAGTTTCGTAATTGACTAGTTTGATGTAACGTAACTCAAACTTCACAGCAAAAAACTTTATTAAAAGTAGGTAATGGTGTGAAGCAAAGCGAGAGCGGGTTTTTCCTTGACTATAGCAATCAGCTACCCCTCGAAACCTTCAAGTGCGAAGTTTGAATAATGTAAAAGTTACCTTAGATATCAACCTTAGCATATTTAGCTTCTTCCATTATGAAGGCACGACGAGGTGGTACGTTATTACTCATAAGAGTTGTTGTGATTTCGTCTGCTTCAACTGTATCAGAGATTTCTACACGAGCTAGGATACGAGTTTCTGGATTAAGTGTTGTTTCCCATAATTGTTCTGCATCCATTTCACCAAGACCTTTGTAACGTTGTAAGTTAAGAATCTTGATTCCTTGTTTTTTACGGAATTTCTCTAATTCGAAATCATTAAATATATATTCAGACTGTTTTTTCTTCTTTGTTTTCTTTGTAGTATCTTCATACTCCACTTTATATAGTGGTGGTAGTCCACGATATACTTTTCCTTCTAGAATTAATTCTGGCATGAATCGATAGAAGAAGGTAAGCAATAAGGTACTAATATGGGAACCATCTACGTCGGCATCGGTTAAGATAATAATCTTGTCAAAACGTAATTTTTTAATGTCAAAATCGTCACCGATTCCGCAGCCAAAGGAAGCAATCATAGATTTAATTTCGTTATTAACTAAGATCTTCTCAAGGGCAGCTTTTTCAACGTTAAGGATTTTACCACGAAGTGGAAGAACCGCTTGGGTACGACGGTTTCTGGCTGTTTTAACTGTACCACCGGCAGAATCACCTTCGACGATATATACTTCACATTCTTCTGGTTTCTTTGAAGAACAAGAAGCTAACTTACTTCTAGTGTCCACATCAGCTAATTGTTTTAATACAGCATTTCTTGCTTTATCACCTGCACGTCTAGCTTGGTAGGATTTTAATGAGTTTTCTAGGATAGAGCGAAGTACTTCAACGTTCTTATCAAAATATCTTTGAACTTCTAGAGTAAATACTTCCTCAACTGCACTCTTGGCATCTGTATTACCTAATTTTGTTTTTGTCTGACCTTCAAACTGTGGATCAGGATGTTTGATTGAGATGATAGCAACGAGACCGTTTCTAATATCTTTTCCGTCAAAATTATCATCTTTTTCTTTCAATATATTAAGCTCTCTTGCGTACTGGTTCATGATACGAGTCAAAGCTGTCTTAAAACCAGTTACAAGAGTTCCGCCATCTACAACATTAATTCTATTACAGTAAGCATTAATTTGCTCTGTGTAGCTATTGGTGTATTGGAAGGCTAATTCTACTTCAATATCACCGCTTGTACCTTCTGCATAGATTACATCATCATGAATTAAAGTTGCTTCACGATTAAGGTATTTAACAAAACTTTGAATTCCATATTCTTCGTGGTAGATTTTTTCAGTATTATCATATTCATTGCGAAGTATTAGCTTTAGGTTTTTATTTAAGAAGGCAATTTCTTTTAATTTCTTTTTAATTGTCTCTACTTTAAATTCAACTGTTTCAAAAATTGAAGCATCAGGATAGAAAGTAACGCTTGTACCAGTATCTGATTTATTACATTTACCTACAACAGGGATATTGCCATCCACTAATTCTGTAACAGGATGTCCCCCATTCTCATACATATCACGGTAAACTTGTCCACCACTGCGAACTTCTATAATCATACGGCTTGATAAGGCGTTAACAACAGATGCACCAACACCGTGAAGTCCTCCGGATACCTTGTACGCAGAAGAGCCGAATTTACCGCCAGCGTGCAGAATTGTATATACAACACGTACGGTCGGAATTTTCTTTGTTGGATGTATATCTACAGGTACACCACGCCCGTAATCGCGAATAGTGATACCTCCATCTTTTCGAAGTGTAATATCAATTTGTGAACAGAATCCTGCAAGATGTTCATCAATTCCGTTATCAAGTATTTCCCAGATTAAGTGATGCAAGCCCCTAGTGCCAGTGCTTCCGATGTACATACCAGGTCTTTTTCGTACTGCCTCAAGGCCTTCTAGAATTACAATCTGGCTTCCATTATATTGTTCCATGTAAAATATGTGCTCCTTTCGAAGGTAGGTGATGCATAGATATATTTAGCATCTACCCTGTAATTTATAATTAATATGATTTTGTGTCAAAAGGCAAGACCTTTCGATGTCTAAATCTTATATAGTAACTATCTTTAAATATAAAAAATTTTCATACAATGTGATTTGGCTAGAAAAAATATAGATACCCTAAAAGATTATTGCATTTTTGCAACCAAATTATCCTAGCGGTATCCAATCGTTCCGATTATACCATATATTATAAATTTTCGCTAGCAACTATCAATTAAAAGAGTTGTGAATAGAAAATACGATATTGCTTTTTGACTGATTTTCTAAAAGTTTCGAAAAAAATTATACATATTGCACAAAAACTATGGTACTATTTTGGGTCTGTAATGGATATTCAAGTGCATAAAATTTTGTTACAATAGATAATATTGTAAAAATGTTATAAATAATTATATATTTTGGTTGGTATTAAGTAGAAGATAATAAGTATCACCGAAATAGAAAGAGATGAGGACAATTATGAAGAGAATGACAAAAAGAGTAATATCCATAGTGTTTGCAGTTGTGCTTGTTTTGGCTTCTGTGCTAGGTATGGTAAATGCGAGAGTAGCTGAAGCAGCAGGAAGTACCTTGATTATCCACTATGGTGGACGTGAGGATGAGAACTATGATGGTTGGAATGCATGGGTTTGGGAAGAAGGGCAAGAGGGTCAGTCTATTGCCTTTAAAGCAGAAGACGATTATGGAAAAATTGCTGTATATCAAACTACAAACCAGCCATCGAAGATGGGTTTCATCATTCGTCTAAATGAATGGGAAAACAAAGATATTTCTGATGACAGAATTATAGAGATGAAAAATGGTGTTACAGAAATATGGGTTCAAAGTGGAGAAATGGAATTTTCATACGAAGCACCAGAAGGGTATACATCTTATAATTTTGAAGGTTTGGAGAAAGAGAGATTGGAGCTTTATGATAAGGCTGATTCTCTTAAGGTGAATATACATTATTTTAATTATGAACAAGATTATGATACAACAGAAACATTGGCATGGAAAACAAAAGATGCACCTAGTTCATATCCGTTAGTAGAGTCGGATGATTTCGGTGCGGTTTTCCATGTTGGTCTTAGTGGCGAAAATAAAGAAGGTGAATTAGGTTTTGCGATGTATTCAAATGGAATGGCAGATACCCCTAAAGGCAGAACTATAGACCTATCAAAGGCATCTGGTAATGTAATAGATGTCTATACAGTAGAAGGTAAGAATGATGTTTGGTATAAGCCAGAAGATGTGGATAAGACTCCTGCAGTTTTGACGGCAGAGTTCAGTGAGGGGACAACAAAGCAGATAGATGTTACGCTTTCACAGGTGATAGACACTAAAGATGAGAATACCTATGCTAAATTCACCGTTAAAGATGAAAACGGCACTTCTTATCCAGTACACCACATATGGAATGAAGCGCCAGGAGTGTTAAAATCCACGAAGGTGGTTATGGATGTCGCACTTACCTTAGACCATAGCTATACCATAACTTATGATGAGTGGATTACTTGCGATGTTGATATAACGGGTTCATTTTCTTCAGAGAGTTTTGAAGATGAATATACATATGCTGGAGACAATTTAGGAGCTATATATACCAAAGAAAAAACAACTTTTCGTCTATGGGCACCAACAGCATCTAAAGTTGAACTGAACCTTTATGAAGCTGGTAGTGGAGATAATTTAATTGAGACTGTACCAATGACTTCTGATGTCAAGGGAACTTGGGTATATGAAAAAACAGGCGATTTGAATGGGGTGTATTATACATATAGTGTTACAGTCAGTGGTACAACCAATGAAGCCGTTGATCCATACGCTAAGGCAGCTGGTATTAACGGTATGAGAGGGATGGTAATTGATTTGGATGCTACTGATCCTGACGGTTTCGGTAACGATACCAAACCGGAATTTGTTAATATGACAGATGCTGTAATCTATGAATTGCATGTAAGAGATTTGTCATCAGACTCTTCCTCAGGTATTACGAATACTGGTAAATACTTAGGTTTAACAGAGTCTGGAACAAAGAATAGTGATGGTATTGCAACAGGGCTTGACCATATCAAGGACTTAGGAGTTACGCATATACATCTATTGCCTTCCTTCGATTATGCATCGGTAGATGAAAGTAAAGACAATGGTCAGTTCAACTGGGGATATGATCCACAAAACTATAACGTACCTGAAGGTTCTTACTCAACAGATCCAAGTAATGGCACTGTACGTGTTGAAGAATATAAGGAGATGGTGCAGACCCTACATGAGAATGGTATTCGAGTAGTTATGGATGTGGTATATAATCATACATTCAGTGCTGTAGATTCTAACTTCCAAAAGATTGTACCAGATTATTATTATCGTATGGCTGATGGTGGATTTTCAAATGCCTCCGGATGTGGTAATGAGACAGCATCAGAACGAGCAATGGTTCGAAAATATATTGTAGATTCAGTAGTTTACTGGGCAACTGAATATCATGTAGATGGCTTCCGATTTGATTTAATGGGAATTCATGATACTGAGACCATGAATGCCATAAGAGAAGTTTTGAATGAAATTGACCCATCTATTATTATTTATGGTGAAGGTTGGACTTCTGGTGATTCAACCCTACCTGAGTCAGAGAGAGCCTTAAAGTCGAATACTTCGGACTTGAATGGTATTGCAGTATTTAGTGATGATATTCGAGATGCATTAAAAGGTAATGTATTTGATTCGCTGGATAAAGGCTTTGTCAGTGGCAAGGAAGGCCTAGAAAATGATATCAAATATAGTGTGGTTGGTGCCACTTTAAATGACCAAGTAGATTATGATGCTTATGAGAAATCTAATGGTGCGTGGTCCCCATCACCAAGTCAGACAATTAATTACGAATCTTGTCATGATAACTATACTCTATGGGATAAGTTAGCGACATCGAATCCAGATGATTCTGTAGAAGATAGAGTTAAGATGAATAACTTAGCAAGTGCCATTGTATTTACTTCACAAGGGATTCCATTTATCCATGCTGGAGAAGAGATACTACGTAGCAAGCCATTAGGGGAGGGTACATTCTCTTCAAACAGTTATAATCTTTCCGATGAAGTCAATTCATTAAAGTGGGATGACTTAACAGAGAATCAAGATGTGTATGAGTATTATAAGGGATTGATTGCTTTTAGAAAGGCTCATAGTGCCTTTCGTATGACTACCACAGAGGAAGTACAGAATAATCTTACATTCATCGATGGTTTAGATGCTAATGTAGTTGCTTACACAATTGAAAATTCACCAAATGGGGAAACAGCAGAATCATTGTATGTTGTGTATAATGCAAACAAAGAGAGTGTTCAGCTAACACTTCCAGATGGTAACTGGGATGTTTACGTGAATGGAGAAAAGGCAGGAACTGATATTATTGATACAGTATCAGGAAATGTTGAAGTGAGCGGAATCTCTGCAATGGTACTTGCAAAAGGTACAGCTTCAACAGATGATTCTTCAACGCAGACAAATGCTTCTGTGGTTAGTAGTTCTTCTAGTACTATGTCAACAGTACTAATTATAATAGCTGTAGTACTTATTTTTGCAGTTGTTGTAGTTTTAGTAGTTACAAATAGAAAGAAATCTAAATAGACTAAAGAATAAAACCAAATGCATTCATACAAAAAACAACTCTTCTTTACTAGATGACTCACAGTGAAGAAAAGTTGTTTTTTGATGTTGTATTTCATTGCATTTGGTAATAATAACATAGTTAGTATACTACGTGTGAAGCCAAGCGGGAGCGGGTTTTTCGTTGAATATAGGAATTACCTACTCCTAGAAATCTTCGGGTGCGAAGTCCGGGTAAAGATCCAGGTGTCAAAAGCCTCTCGTAAAACTTGCCTTCGTCAATTTGCACATATAGAATTTAATTAATATTATGCCGAACGTAGTTCGACGAGCAACTATATGAAGTCGTTGGTACTTAGGCTCTGTATTTTAGAGGCTTATGTACCACTACGTACTTCAGCAGGGCGAGAGCGCGTTGCAAGTGAAATACGTTTGGTATAACATGCTCACACATGAATTGTGCAAATTGGCGAGACAAAAATTAAAATTGGCTTTTGACACCTAATCAGTATAAATCTATAACTGAAATCCCTCTAACAATGATTTAAGTGTTTCTGATTGAGATAAGAATTCTTCACTGGCAGCCGAACCTTCTTCTGAGGCAGCGGAATTGGATTCTACAATTACAGAAATCTCTTGAATAGATGCTAGAACATTATTAAGTTGTTCAGCTTGGGTAGTACATGCAGTTGTTATATCCTCAACTAAGTCAGACGTTTTACTAGAACTTGTTACAATATCATGTAGCAATTTTGCAGTATCATCTGCTAGTGCAGAACCATGCTTAATAGCATCTAAGGATTGATGTATAAGCTCTGTAGTATTCCCAGCAGCTTTGGAACAATCGTTAGCAAGCTTACCAATTTGATCAGCTACGACAGCAAAACCTCTACCTTGCTCTCCGGCACGTGCAGCTTCAATGGAAGCATTCAAGGATAAAAGATTTGTTTGGCTGGCAATATCATTAATAACTTCAATGATCTTAGATATTTGGTTTGATTGACTGGTGATTTGATTCATTGCATCTAATAATGCGTGCATATAGGTATTACCTTTTTCTATGATATCCAAGGAATCGGTAGATATCTTACTTACATCTCTAGCTTTCTCTGCATTGTTTTGAACAACTGTAGTAATATCGTTAACCTGTCCAACAAGAGTAGAGATAGAATTGTTTTGTTCCTGTGCACCTTCGGCAATAGATTGGGAACTATGTGAAATCTGCTCTGCACCTGAAGCAACTTGGTTTGCAGAATCTTTAATACTTACAATTAATTCATTAAGGTATTGTGTAATTTCTCTTAGAGAGTTTTTGATTGGTGCAAAATCGCCCATATAGTCAATGTCTACAGTTACTGTCATATCACGATCTTCAAGTTGACCTAATACGGTTGTAATGTTATGTATGTATGAGGTTAGTGTATTGATTGTCTTTGTTGTGGAGCTAGATAATTCGTTTAATTCGGTAATTGATGAAGGGTTAATTGAAACTTGTAGGTTACCCTTGGCAAGTTCGTTCATCGCATCTTTAACTTCGGTAATTGGTGATACAATTAGGGCAGAAGTAGTTTTTGCATGTCTTTTAGACAGTATGTAACTTAATATAATCATTACTAAGATTGTTATTATCATTAATGAGGAGTAAATACTGTATTTCGTAACTTCATTATTTGCATATGTTTCGGAATCAGTTGCGATGGTATCCAATAGCACGTTAATTTCTTCTACTATAGGTAGATAATTTTTGACAAGTAAATCGTTTGCATTCGTCATACGACGATTTTTAACAAAGTCATAGATTTCTATGCGATATGGATTTGCTTCATCAATTTTACTTTGTAATTCAGCAAGTATTTTAGAATCAGAAGAAAGTTCTTTCTTAACAAGACGGTAGAGATTTTCTAATTCAGAATTGAGCTCTTCTACGATAATCTCGGTATCATCTGAATCACTTTGCATACGGGAGGCAGTCATCTGCACAATTTGGTGATATACATTGCTTTCTAATTGCTTCATAAGATATTGCGTTTTAGAAATACTTTTATCTAAGTTATAGGGGCCATTTTTAAAACTAATAATTTCTCTAGCTAGGATAGCCGTACTTAGAATAGATAGGATACAAATTATACAAGAGATAGTTCTTGTGAAACGAAAAGAATTGTTAATAACCTTGCTTAATGGTAAATTAATATTGGGGTTGTCGAGTTTGTTTTGTTTGGCTTTGCCTTTGTTTTTTTTCATGAAATCCTCCTAGTGTATTAGCTATTTGATGGAACTGAACCTAATTTTCGAATATATAATATCACATTATATAATGTGATGAAAAAACAATCTATGCATATATTATACAATTTTTAGTGTATATACATAATCAAAGTTGTATGAAATTCGAGAAATTAAGTAAAGGCCAATCATAAGATTAAAACAATATCATATATAGAATTATAGTTATTTTAACAAGTGTGTCAATATTAGCATAATTAAGTGTAGAAACCAACAAGTAAAAGTATATAGTTGATTGGAACAGAGTAAATACAAGGGAAAAACGAAATGTGAGATAAAAAGAATATGTGTGTAAAGTTATTATATTAGGAGAAATGGTATAAATGATAATTTTTATTAAGTATACTGTAAAATGTTGTTATAAAATAAAAATGGTGGTAAAGTAATATATAGTTTCAATATATTTTTTTTATTAAAATGCATAAAAGAATATACAAATATAACGAAAATATATTAAAATATTGGTGAACATTTGATTTGTCAGGATGGTAATATTTTTAGGGAAGGTGATAGTAATATTACTGTAGTATAATTCCGTAAACGTATTTATCAATTGACATTGATAAATAAAAGACATATAATGATAATAATTATTGTTATTGAAAAAAGAAGGAGAGATTGTAATGGAAGTTGTTAAATTAAGAGATGAAATCTATTATGTTGGAGCAGTAGATTGGAATGTAAGATCTTTCCATGGTTATACAACAAACAGAGGAGCAACTTATAACGCATATTTAATTATTGATGAAAAAATAACTCTTATAGATACGGTTAAAGCTCCTTTCGCAGGCGAATTATTGGAGCGTATATCTGAAATTATTGATCCATCAAAGATTGATTATATTGTATCAAATCATGTTGAGATGGATCATTCAGGTGCGATACCAGCAGTAATGGAGGTTGCTAAGAATGCAACAATCATTACATCTGCACCTAGTGGCTTAAAAGGACTTCAAGCACATTATGGAGATCAATACAAGTATCAAACAGTGAAAGCCGGAGACACTTTATCACTAGGAAAGAGAAGCTTAACATTTGTAGCAACACCTATGTTACACTGGCCAGATAATATGGTTACTTATTGTAGTGAAGAGAAGATTCTTTTCTCTAACGATGCATTTGGTCAACATTATGCTTCTTCAAAACATTTCGATGATGAAGTGGATATGTGTTTAGTAATGCAAGAAGCTGAAAAATATTATGCGAACATATTAATGCCTTACGGTAGACAAGCAAATCAAGCACTTGATATAGTGGAAACACTTCCGATTGAGATGATTGCACCTAGTCATGGAGTTATCTTTAGAAGTCATATCAAGGAGATTATTAGTCAATATAGATACTACTGTAATGGAGAAAATGATAAGAAAGCGCTTGTAGTTTATGATTCAATGTGGCATTCAACAGAAAAAATGGCAATGGCTATCCTAGAAGGATTTAAGAGAGCGGGAGTTGAATGTATCCTATATGATTTAAAAGAAAATCATATCTCAGATATTGCTACTCAAGTATTAAAAGCAGAATATCTAGTTGTAGGATCTCCTACATTGAATGCAAATATGTTACCAACAGTAGGTGCTTTCCTTACTTATATGAAAGGGTTATCACCAAAAGAAAAGAAAGGTTTTGTTTTCGGTTCTTATGGTTGGGGACCTCAAAGCACAGCTCTACTTCAAAAAGAATTTGAAGCATTGCATATTGAGACAATCATGGATCCAATTAAGGTTAATTACATCCCATCAAAAGAACAATTAAGAGATATTGAAGACAAAGTTGCTGAATTAGCACTTTAGTTCCTGATAATAGAGAATTCACAGAGGGTGTATTCTTTATTGAGAAAATATCTCATAAGCACATATTTGGAAGAATGTCAATCGATTTAAGATTGACATTCTTTTTTATAAGATGTATAGTGTTCCTATAAAGTAATACTATAAGAAACGAGGCAGATTACATGGAAGTTATAGAACAGCTTGTTATGTTTGGTCTGACGAGACAGGAAGCAACCTTATATATGACGTTACTTACAGAGGGTGAGCTAACAGGATATGAAGCTGCCAAGAAGACAACTATTTCAAGATCAAATACCTATAATGGTCTTGCAGGGTTAGTTGAGAAGGGTGCTGCATATATTATTGAGGGTACAGTAACAAAATATACGCCAGTAAGTGTAGAAGAATTCTGTAATAATAAATTACGAGCTCTTGAAGAATCAAAACGTAAGTTAATGGAGTCATTACCAATTGAGAAAGTGGAGAATAGTGGCTATATAACAATCCAAGGCGAGAAGAATGTTATGGATAAATTGAAAACTATGCTAATGGAGGCAAAGGAAAGAGTCTATCTATCTGTATCAAGTTCTTTGCTTGCAAGTGTAGAGGAACAGCTTTTGATATTACAAAAACGCCACATTAAGCTTGTTATAATCACTGATCAGAAGGTCCCATACGAGGAGGCAATCTTATATATAACAGATAAGAAAGATCAGAGAATACGTTTAATCGTTGACTCAAAGAAGGTTTTAACAGGAGAGATCACTTCTCCCTCTGATACCACATGCCTATATTCTATGAATGACAATCTTGTATCCGTCTTTAAGGAAATGTTGCAGAATGAAATTATTTTGCTTTCAAGATAATGGTTGGTACTAAATAATAATCCAAAGAAAAAGGAGACATATATTATGAAGAAAACATTTGTTACGAATGAACAGTTAAAAGAAATTGTAAAAGAGTATCCTACTCCATTTCATCTATATGATGAAAAAGGAATCCGTGAGAATGCTAGAAGATTAAAAGATGCATTTGCATGGAATAAAGGGTTTAAAGAATATTTTGCTGTAAAAGCAACACCAAATCCATTCTTATTAAAGATCCTACAAGAAGAAGGTTGTGGAACAGATTGTTCTTCTATGACAGAACTTATGTTATCGGAAGCACTCGGTTTTGGTGATGGAGAGATTATGTTCTCCTCTAACGCAACTCCAGCAGAAGAATTCATTAAAGCAAGAGAAGTGAATGCAATCATCAATCTTGATGATATTACACATATTGATTTCTTAGAAAAAACTGCAGGAATTCCAGAGACAATTTGTTGCCGTTTTAATCCAGGTGGAGTATTTAAAATCAGTACTAGCATTATGGATAATCCAGGTGATGCAAAATACGGATTTACGAAAGAACAAATGATTGAAGGATACAAGAGATTAAAAGAACTTGGTGTTAAGAACTTCGGTATCCACTCTTTCTTAGCAAGTAATACAGTAACGAATGAGTACTACCCAACTCTTGCTAAAATCTTATTCGAGTTAGCTGTTGAATTAAAAGAAAAGACTGGAGCTGACATCAAATTTATTAATTTATCTGGTGGTGTAGGTATTCCTTACAGACCTGACCAAGAAGGAAATGATATCAAAGCGATTGGTGAAGGTGTTCGCAAAGTATATGAAGAAATCCTTGTTCCAGCTGGAATGGGGGATATCGCTATCTATACGGAACTTGGTAGATTTATGTTAGGACCTTATGGTTGCTTAGTTACTACAGCAATTCATGAGAAACACACACATAAAGAATATATCGGACTAGATGCTTGTGCGGTAAATCTTATGAGACCAGCTATGTATGGAGCTTATCACCATATTACTGTTATGGGTAAAGAGGATCAACCATGTGACCATATGTATGATGTAACCGGATCATTATGTGAGAACAATGATAAATTCGCTATAGATCGTATGCTACCAAAAGTTGATATTGGCGACTTACTTGTAATTCATGATACAGGAGCGCACGGATTTGCTATGGGTTACAACTACAATGGTAAACTTAAATCAGCGGAAGTATTATTAAAAGAAGATGGATCAACACAGTTGATTCGACGTGCAGAGAAACCAGAAGATTATTTTGCAACATTTGACTTCTGCGATATCTTGAAGGATATGAAATATTAATTTAACAATTTCCTAGTATTCATATTCAACGTTGTTTATGAGATTTTAACCCTCGAATCTAAGATATATTATAGTACTACCATTTTTAATAATGGGAAGTTAGGCAATAAGAGAATTGAAAAAGACAATCTTCATGATTATATGTGGTTCCACGGATATTGCATATCCAAGCTCCATATATAAGTCATTTGATAGATTGTCTTTTTTTGTGTTTTAATTTTTGATGGTTCACAATGAAGGAATATGATACGGAATTATGATGATATTTAAGGAAATGGGACAAAATAACTATAGACGAAATTTCTACAAATCTTAAAAAAGTTTCCGTTTACCTATAATGATAATTCAAAAAAGTCCGATATTTAAAATATAGAACAATAACAAGCTATGATAATATTATAGATTATAAGACATAGCTGGGGAGTTATTTGCAATAAAATTAAGGTGGTGAAGTTATGAGAATAGATGCTTATAATAAAGTAAGTCAGATGTATCAAGCAAACAAAGTTCATACCGTTGAAAGTGCAAAGAAAACGGGAAAATCTGATCAATTAGAGATTTCTCAAACAGGAAAAGACTATCAGATAGTAAAGCAAGCAGTTGCAGGTGCTGAGGAAGTACGAATGGATAAAGTAGAAGAAATCAAAAAAAGATTGGCTTCTGGTACGTATGATGTAAGTATGAGCGAAGTTGCTGATAAGTTACTAGATAATTATTTTAATACATTAGTATAGACAATATTTAAGAGAAAAGAGAGGTTTAGCGTGGCTAGTTTAATAGAAGAATTGATTACAACTTTGCAACAAGAGAATGATGTTTATAGTGAAATGATACCCATTGCGAAAGAAAAATCAAGTATTATAGCAAACAATGACCTCTTAGCATTGCAAGAAATTACGGATAAAGAGCAAGCATTTGTAGAGAAGGTTATGATGCTTGATAAGAAAAGAGAAGAAATTATCGCGAATGTTGGTATTGTTCTTTGCAAGGAAGCAAAAACACTAAAGATACAAGAGATCATTAAGCTTTTAGAGGCACAACCTAAAGAACAAGAAAAACTTTCTAGTGTTCACACAAATCTAAAGAAGACCATTAACGAATTAATGGAATTCAATAATCATAACAAGTCGTTGATAGAACAATCCCTTGAAATAATAGAGTTTAATATGAACTTTATTCAAAGTACACGGATGTCACCTGGGAATAACTATACAAAATCAGCTGGGCAAGCCAGCAGCGTTTTACCTGAAGCAGGTATGTTTGATGCAAAACAATAGATAAAGGATGGTGATACACCGTGGGAAATATTATGACAAGTTTATGGACTGCTGTATCTGGTTTTACAGTTAGTCAGAATGCAATTAATACCACAGCACACAACTTGGCCAATATCGATACAGATGGGGCTACTAGGCAGCAAGTAATTATTCAGGATTTCCATTATAACAAGATTGGTCAATCTACATATAGTTCCATGCAAACCGGACTTGGTGCTGCAACACAAGTTGTTCGTCAGGTAAGAGATGAATTTTATGACAAACAATATCGTACAGAAACAGGTCGATTAAGCTTCTATGATTCACAAAAACAAGCGATACTTGAAGTGGAAGATATTATGGGTGAGTTAGAGAATTCTCCGTTCCAAGAATCGATTCAAAAACTTTGGAATAACATTCAGGAGTTAGTTAAATCTCCAGATGATAAAGTTGCTCGTGCATCTCTTGCAAAGAATGCGGAAGCATTTATCCAAAGAGCAGAAACTATTTATAAACAATTAGAGCAATACCAAGTAAATACGAATCAACAAATTAATGATAAGGTAGCTGAAATCAATAGTTTAGGCGAAAAGATTGCACAGCTAAATCAGCAGATTACAAAAGTTGAACTAGGTGGAGTAGAAAGAGCAAACGACTTACGTGATAAGAGAAATCTATATATCGACCAATTAAGCAAATTAATTGATATTAAAGCGACAGAAGAGCCTGATGGATCTGTTACGATCATGGCAGAGAATGTACAATTTGTAACGGGCACTTCTTCTTATACTATGTCTACTGTACGTGTTGCAGATGGAACGGATATGGTAAAACCAGTCTGGAATCACATAAAAACAGATGTATTCGATATGACAAAGGAACCAAGTTATGAAGCAGGAACTAATATTGGTTCTCTGAAGGGTCTTATCTGGGCAAGAGGTAATAGCTCTGCAAATTACACTGATATTCCTCAAAAAGGCGATTATGCAACGGATGCAGACTATCAAGCAGCTGTTGATAAATATAACAGTGAAGTTGAAAGTTCAGTCATTCGTACTACACAAGCTCAATTAGATACATTAATTCATGGTATTGTAACAGCTGTGAATAATATTTTATCTCCTAACGTTGAAGCGACATTAGCAAATGGGACTAAGATTCAAATTCTTTCACCAGATGCACCAGTGGGTGCGGATGATGATAAAACCCAAGGAACAGAATTATTCTCTCGTAAGAGTGTTAGTAGATATGATAAAGATTCTGTTATCTATATGAAGAATACAGGAACTGATGAAAATCCTGTGTATGAAGAGTGTGCTGAGATAGATGCTGGTGCATTTCGTGCGTATAAGTATAATGAAGAAGATCCAAGTGATAAATATTCCTTATATACTCTAGGTGAAATTGAAATTAATAAGGATGTATTAGCAGATTATTCGAAAATTCCACTTAGTGAAAATGGCGGAACTGGTGATTTTGCATATAATGGAGTAGCTAAAGCGTTATCTGATATTTGGAATCAACCATTTTCAACACTTAGTCCGAATGTATTGAAGGTTAATACATTTGATGAATATTACACTGCAATCTGGGGGGACCTAGCTACTAAAGGTGAGAAGTATATAGCTAGTGCTGAAAATCAGGAAATAATGGTTGAGAACATAGCCACTGCAAGACAGAATGTAATGGGTATATCTTCAGATGAAGAGCTAGCAAATATGATTAAATATCAACATGCTTATAATGCAGCTGCAAGATATTTTAATGTTGTAGATTCAATGCTTGAGCATCTGGTTACTAGATTATAGAGGAGGACAAATTATATGGCATCAACTTTTTTTGGTTTAAATATAGGTTTATCGGGCCTCTATGCATACCAGGCATCAATAAATACAACTGCACATAATATCTCTAATGCAGAAACAACAGGGTATACAAGACAAAAAGTGTTAACATCTGCAGGTGAAGCGATGCGTGTATATAGTTCATATGGTATGGCTGGAACAGGTGTAGATATTGTAGATATTATTCAACAAAGAAATGCCTATTATGATGTGAAATATCGTAACAGTGCAGCTCTTTATGGTGAGTATAGTACGAAGAATGACTATATGTCACAGGTGCAAAACTATTTTAATGAAGTAGATGGGGGCGGATTTACAGACTCCTATAATAACTTGTTTAGTGCTTTGAAAACGTTGTTCGATGATCCATCTAGTATGGAAGTACGTACTACAGTAGGAAACAATGCGGATACCCTTAGTGAGTACATGAATTATATGTATAAAAGTATGCAAACAATTCAAGAAGATAACAACTTCCAAATAAAAAACCTTATTGATCGTGTAAATTCATTAGGTGAACAGATTGCTACTGTAACAAAGCAAATAAATGCATTAGAAGTATCAGGAGTTACTGCGAATGACTTACGTGATACAAGAGAAAATCTTGTAGATGAGTTGTCGAAGATTGTTAATGTAACAACAGAAGAAAAAGTAGTAAGGAATGATCCTTCGGATCCAGGCACAGTTGTTTATGAAGTGAGAATAAATAATCAATTATTAGTAGATACGGATTCTAGCAAAAAATTAACTGTAGTACCAAGAACTGAAAAAGTAAACGCTACAGATGTTGATGGTTTATACGATGTTACATGGGAAGATGGGCAAGAATTCTCTCTAAGCAATGCAAACCTAAAAGGTGAATTGAAAGCATTGTTTGATGTTAGAGATGGTAATAATGCAGAAAACCTAGGTGGTAAGGTTACAACAACGACAACTGGTGGTGTAACAACATTAACATTAACTAAAACAAACTGCGATGACATTACTAAATTAAATCTTCCTCCGGAAGGTAATATTACGATCGCAGGTAAGGATTATAAATATACTGGTTTCACTGTAGAAGTTCAGGCAGATGGAACATATCAATATAATTTTAAATTAGATGAGCCATTGGCAACTGATATTACAGAAGCAGATAACAAACGTGGTGAAATTGGTGAAACAGTTAATTACAAGGGTATTCCTTATTATATGGGAAAATTGAATGAATTCACGCGTACATTTGCTTCTGTATTTAATGAGATGCATAATGCAGGTGAAGATTTAGACGGTGAAAAAGGTCTAGATTACTTCAATTGTACAGATGAAAAAGGTGCAGCGGATATGTTAGAGAACTTTACATCGTTTAGTTCTGATGGCACAGCAACGTATACAGCTGCAGATGGTACTGTAATAACAGGTGTATCTTACTATAATTTAACAGCATTCAATATGACAGTAACATCAGAGATTATGAGTGATCCTAGGAAGTTTGCAGCGGCAAGCGATATTACCCAAGGTATTGAGAATAAAGATAATCTAAAAGAGCTTCTAAAAATTGAAGATGATAAAACTTTATTCAAAGCAGGAACACCAGCTCAATTCTATAATACATTAGTTGCTGAAATTGGTGTAGATGCTTCTAAGTATGAAACATTTGCAAAGAGTCAAGAAAGTATCATGAAATCAATTTCAAATCAAAGATTATCTGAATCTGGTGTTGACGTAGATGAAGAAGCTATGAATTTAGTTAAATTTAAAAATGCCTACAACTTATCAGCTAAGGTCATTCAGACAATGAATGAAATCTACGATAAATTAATTAATGGTACAGGCGTATAAAATCCACCTGGAGGTGAATAGCAAATGAGAATAACAAATCAAATGTTAACGAATAACATGATGAGTAACATTAATAAGAATAAATATAATCTGAATAAATATGATGAACAGTATGCAACTGGAAAGAAAATTCAAAGACCATCGGATGATCCTATTGTTGCTGTTAGAGCATTGAAATTAAGAACGAATTTGGTACAGTTAAATCAATATATCGATAAGAATATTCCAGATGCTTTGGCTTGGATGGACGTTTCAGAAAGTGCATTAAAGAATGTAAATCAGTTATTAACTGATATGAATTCTTATTGTGTAGATGGTTCTAATGATGATTTAACTGTTGAAGATCGTAATAGTATTATTCAAAATCTATTAGAATTAAGAACACAGATTTATCAAGAAGGTAATGCAAATTACGTTGGAAGACAAGTATTTACTGGATATAAGACGGATCAAAGCTTAACATACAGTTCAGCAGATGATTTATCTAGACAAAAATATAATATTAAAGAAGACTTTAAAGGGACTGACTTAGAAAGTATAACGAAAGTTATCGGTTCATATGGTGTTCCAGGTGATACGACAGCTATTAATCCTGGTGATTATGATAAAGCGCCAACGACGATTGAGGCTTATAGATTACGATTAGCTTATGGCTCTCTTGGTGATGCGGGTGATATCTCTTGTGAATTAAACTTTACGAAAGAAGATGGAACAGAAGTAACGATTAAAGGTTATGCAGATGGAGATGTAAATGCTCCGAATCCAAATCCATATAAGATTATGAATTCAACAGATGCAGACGCTTATCAAGTTGGTGATGACGAAGTACATTTTCTTGCTGATACCGGTGAAGTTATCATGGGTAAGAATGTATATAACACATTAAGAAACTCATCTGATATATCAGTAAATTACGACAAACTCCAATTTTCTGAAGGTGACTTAAGACCAGAGAACTTCTTTGAGTGTTCAACATATAAATTAGATGACAATGGAAATCGTATAGCAGCTGCTGGTGGTGGATTCGAGACAGATATAGATTATGAAAAGCAGGACCAAAAGATTGAATATGAAATCAATTTTGGTCAAAATATAGCTGTTAATGTACAAGCTAGAGATGCGTTCTCTCATGATATTGGACGTGATATCGAAGAACTAAAGGCATTGGCAGATGATGTTACAGCAACAGAGAAGAAGATTGCAGAAGTTAAGAAACTTCGTGAAGACGGAAACAATTCAGATCAATTGAATGAGGATCTTGATAAATTGCTTGAACAGATGAATACAGAACTAGTATTAAAGAACAGCGCCTTACAAAAAGGTTTTTCATCTGCAATTACAAGTACACAGAAACAGCAAGAAAAATTAAATATCGCCATTGCTGATTTAGGAAGCCGTTATAGCCGCGTTGAATTAACGGATAGCCGTTTGGATAAACAAAAGACAGATTTTACTGATTTGCTATCTTCCAATGAAGATGTTGATATGGCGGAGGCATTTATTAATTTATCAATGGCTCAGTTGATTTACAATGCTTCATTATCATCTGCGTCAAAAGCTGTTTCAAATACACTATTGGATTTTATCTAAGGTAAAATAAAAGCGAAAAGAAATGTCAGAGTGGTGGAAAGATTAAACTTTTGCCACTCTTTTCTTGAAAGAAGCGTAGTGTGAAAGATAAATCTTTCACACGCATATTTGTGCTTGCAGCCTAAAATTTGTAAGCTATAGAAAGGGTATGGTTTTAATATGCTAATAAAGACAAGATGTTTTGGAGAAATTAATCTTGATGAGAATAAAATTGTAACATTTGAAAGTGGTCTCATGGGATTTGAACAATATAAAAGATTTACTATTTTGTATAATATTGAAGATGAGAAATCTAAGATTTCATGGTTACAATCTGTTGACGAACCAAGTTTAGCGTTACCAATCATTACACCAGGTGTTGTTAAAGAAGATTACAACCCTACAGTTGAAGATGATGTATTACAGCCACTTGGAGAATTAACAGAAGAGAACTTAGTTGTGTTTCTAACAATAACAGTGCCAAGTGATATTAAGAAAACAACAGTGAATCTGAAAGCGCCGATTATTATTAATGCAGATACAAGAAAAGGCTGTCAGATCATCGTAGAAAATTCTGAGTATACTGTTAGATATAATGTGTATGATATTATGCAAGAACGAAAAAAAAATAAGGGGGTCGAATAGATGTTAGCCCTATCCCGTAAAATAGGAGAATCAATCGTTATCAATAACGATATAGAAATAACCATATTAGAAATTAAAGGTGATCAGGTAAAAGTGGGAATCGCTGCTCCTAAGAGCGTACCAATTTATCGTAAAGAATTATACCTTCAGATACAGGAATCAAATAAAGAAGCTGCAAATAGTACAGCTGGGGTTGAAGAATTATCTAATCTTTTTGACTAACGTAAAATACAACTTTTCTTAAAGGTATAAATATTTAGAGCTTTCATGCCGATAGATTCTATAAGTAAAGAAATATCATAACTTGAAATTCAGGAGAGATTTCATAATATTAAAATGCACACGGAGGTGTATAGTATGGCGATTAACGGAGTAAAGCCAGGTTCACAGGGAACAGGGGATACAGCAGGTATTGCTGCATCGGAGCCTGCAGTATCAGAAGTAGCAAAAGTGAGTGTTCAACCTACTAGCAGCAACAGCGGACAAAATGCACAAACAGCGGCAACAGAAAACCTACAACCAACAGATGAACAATTAGATAAGAAACTTAAAGATGCTATCGGTATGGCAAACAATAGGTTAAAGCAATCTCAACCACTAACAAGATGTGAATTCACTTACCATGAAGATGTGAATCGTGTATCAATCAAGTTAATTGATAAATATACAAAAGAAGTGGTAAAAGAAATTCCACCAGAGAAAAGGATTAAAATGATTGAAAAATTGTGGGAGATTACGGGCTTACTTGTTGATGAAAAATTATAAGGAGGCAATATAATATGGCTGGAATTAGAATGACAGGTTTGATATCTAATATGGATACAGAATCTATAGTAGAATCAATGATGGATGCACATCGTTTAAAATTAACGAAGATAGAGAATAAGAAGACGGTATTAGAATGGAAGCAGGATAAATGGAAGGATCTTAATACGAAGTTATATAAGCTGTATCAAGAGCAAACTTCTAAATTACATTTAAGTTCTAACTACAATGCTAATAAAGTAACATCGGGGAATGAATCGGTTGTTAAAGTAACTGCTGATAAGAATGCTACGCAAGGTACACATTCGTTTGCTGTAAAACAATTAGCAAGTACTCAATATGTTACTGGAGCAAAACTGGGACCTAACGGCGATGGTAAAGATAAAAATGGAAAAGCTATAACAACTAGTACAAAATTAACAGATTTAGGAATGGCAGAAGGAACTAAGATTACAATTAAAGCTGCTGGTGGTACTAAGGAATTAGAAGTTTCCTCATCAACATCATTAAATGATTACTTAAAAGCATGTTCTAGTGTCGGATTAAATGCTAGTTATGATGAGAAACAAAAGAGACTATTTATATCATCTGCTAAAAGTGGATCAGATCAGGAATTCTCAATTGAGATGAAGACATATGGTTCGTCAGATCAATATACATCAAAGGCGAATGTTTTGAATAAAGTAAATGCATCAGATAAAACTGCCGTATCTACGGCATTTAATACAATCGAATCAAACATGTCAAAGTTAGGTGATACTACTAGTAGACAAGCGTTCATAGATAGTGTATTTAGTAATCCACCTATAACGGAGAGTGATATTGATGCTACTTCAGATTCTGATGATGTGAAGAAAGCTAAAAAAGATATCTTAGCAGCAGCTACGACAATTAAAAGTGCAGTGGAAGCAAAGGCTACAACAGATGCTAACACAACTGTAAAAGATGATATAACAAAGGGATTAAGTAATCAATTATCTGATTCAATAAAAAATGCAATCAATGGAAATTCTGGTACATATACAACAACTATAGATGGTACTGAATATACTGTTGATGTGCCAAAATATGATGATTTGAAAGCGGAAGTAATTACTTCTATTCAAGATCAATATCTAAGCGAATTAAAAGAAGAGATGAATAAGGAAGCGGGGACAGAATTAGATTTTAGTGAAGGAACAGAAGCGTATGATAAATTAATGAAAGAATACAATGCTACTGTTGAAACTGCTGTAAACGTAGAATTTGATGATAGGATGAATAATCGCATACAAACAGAATTGGATAAGGCCCTATCTTCTACATCGATGAAAAATCTATTAAATAAAAATGTAGAAACAGAGATGAATACGCAAACTGCTAAAGATAAGTATGATGCTTTAGCAGAAACTAATAAAGCAAGTGCTCTTTCAGATACGTTAACAAATTTGAAGACATTCGTTAGTGGTGAAGCGGCTACATCTAATACGGCTGCATTAGATAAACTAGGTCTTGGTTCAACAGCAGTTAGAGTTCCAGCATCTGATTGTATTGTTGATTACAATGGTGCAGAATTAACAAGTTCATCAAATTCAATTACTGTAAATGGATTAACTTTTGAAGCAATTAGTATTTCTGATATCGAAAAAACAGACCCAGTTACAGGAGAGATTACTTATAAACCAACATCAATTACCGTTACAAAAGATTCACAAGGTATGTATGATATGGTGAAGAATTTCCTAACGGAGTATAATTCAATTCTAAAAGATATGAATACATTGTATTATGCTGATTCAGCTAGAGGGTATGATCCTTTAACAGATGAAGAAAAAGAAGCCATGACTGATGATCAGATTAAGTTATGGGAAGATAAAATTAAGGACTCATCATTACGAAGAGATTCGACACTAGGCGGGATTACATCGGCTATGAAGCAAGCTATGTCTTCAGCAGTTGAGGTAGATGGTAAGAAATATTCTTTATCTAGTTTTGGTATCATGACATCAACAGATTATACGGAAAAGGGATTACTCCACATCTATGGTGATAAAGATGATGCAACGTATTCGGATAAAGACGATAAATTAATGAAAGCAATTGAAGAAGATCCAGATTTAGTTGCGAAAGTTATGTCAGGGATTGTTGATAATCTTCACTCAACATTAATGGACAAGATGAGTAAGACTTCATTAAGCAGTGCATTAACATTCTATAACGATAAACAAATTGATAAGCAAATAACTCAGTATAAAAAAGATATTGCAACTATGGAGGAAAAATTACAAGCTAAAGAAGACGCTTACTATAAGCAGTTTACTGCGATGGAAAAAGCATTAGCTGCCTTACAAGAACAACAAAGTGCACTATCAGGCTTGTTAGGAACAAGTTAATTTGTTATAATATAGATACATTGAGAGTATTAGAATGAGTTGATATAAACTTATTTACGATAATGGTTATTAAACTACCGGTGTATCAATTGGATAAGGTTACCTACTTCTACAGTGATTAGAATTGGTAACCTTTCTTGATAAGTACATCAAATTAAGGAGGAAGTTATTATGGCATTTAATTATGCTGCTGCTTATCAAAATAATAAGGTACAAACTGCATCAAAAGGAGAGCTAACTCTTATGTTATATGATGCAGGGATTAAATTTGTTAACAAAGCAATTATTGCAGTTGAAAAGAATGATATTCAAGGAGCAAATACGAATATTAAAAAAGCTGAAGATGTAATTGTTGAGTTTAGATCTACACTTGACCATAAGTATCCAGTTGCAAAAGATTTTGATATTATCTATGACCACATGTATCGAAGACTTATTGAAGCTAATATTAAGAAGGATAAAGAAATTCTAGAAGCAGTGTTAGTTGATTTTAAGGAAATGCGTGAAATATGGATGCAAGTTATGAAACAAGGTAGACAACAAGCAAAGTAGAAGTATGATATTGTTACTCACAGATTTATGATGAGAAAATATAAGAGGTGCCAAATTGGATAATAATTCAACATATATACAGGTGATGATTCAATCATTAAATAGAAAGAAAGAGGTTCTTGAAAAGATTATTGAATACACACAAGAACAAGAAATTGTCTTAAAAGAAGAAGAGGTGAGTCTTGATCAATTTGGTGACTTGATTGAAGAAAAGCAAGAATGGATTGATCAATTGAATCTGCTTGATACTGGATTCGAGAAGTTGTTTGAACGAGTAAAGGAAGAAATTCAGCTACATAGAGAACGGTATCATGAAGAGATAGTAACGATGCAAGGATTAATTAAAAAAATCACTGATTTAGGTGTAGTACTTCAGACAAGTGAACTTCGTAACAAGGTTCGTTTTGAACAATATAGTGCTAATAAAAAGAAAGAAATACGAGCATTTAAAATGAGTAATACAAGTGCTTCGAAGTATTATCAAAATATGGCAAATCAACATCAGGGTCAATCGTACTTTCTTGACAAAAAAAAATAAAATATTTTATTTTTAGTGTTAAGTTTTTAATATAATAAGTCGATAATTAAATTGAAAAGAAATTTATTATAATTAAATCGGGAGCGTACGGCCTTAAAGTTAATTATTAAAATTTCTTCGGTAAACAACATAACTTATAAGCAGCATGGATGCTGCTGGTAATTCAAGGAGGAAAACAATATGATTATTCAACATAATATGACAGCTGCTAATACAAGCAGACAATTAGGCGTAACTACTGGTAACTTACAAAAATCTGCAGAAAAATTATCTTCAGGTTATAGAATCAACCGTGCTGGTGATGACGCTGCTGGTCTTTCTATTTCTGAAAAGATGAGAGGACAAATCAGAGGTTTAGAGCAAGGCTCAACAAACGCTCAAGATGGTATCTCTTTAATTCAAACAGCTGAAGGTGCTTTAAATGAAACTCACTCAATCATCCAAAGAATGAGAGAGTTAACTGTTCAAGCAGCTAACGATACTAACGCTTCTGAAGATAGAGATGCAATCGCTAAAGAAATGTCTCAGTTACAAACTGAAGTAACTCGTATTGCTAATGAAACTGAATTCAATACTAAGAAACTTCTTAACACTACAGCTTCATTCAACTTCCAAGTTGGTGCTAACAATGGTCAAAAAATCGATGTTAGCATGAAGAAAATGTTAGCTTCTTCTTTAGGTATCAAAGATGCAGCTAAAAATGTAGCATCTTATGGTGCAGCAACTGCTTACCTTGATACTCTTGATAAAGCATTAAAATCAGTTTCTGATTTCAGATCAGATCTTGGTGCGGTTCAAAACAGATTAGAGCATACAATCGCTAATGCTGATAACACAGCTGAAAACTTAACTGCAGCTGAATCACGTATCCGTGACGTTAACATGGCAGATGAAATGGTTAAATACTCTAAGGACAATATTCTTCAACAAGCAGCTCAATCAATGCTTGCTCAAGCTAACCAATCTACACAAGGTGTATTATCAATCATTGGTTAATCTTAGTGTTCTTAGTGAAAGGGGTTGGCATTACGCCAGCCTCTTTTGTTTTTACATGGAATAAATATAAAACTTCACTATGGCTATATGCTTACCCTCGTTCAAATTAATGTTATTTAGGAGCAAAGTATGAAAAAAAAGATAAAAGAAAACTTAGTAAGTTGTATAAATCTTACGGAACAAATGAATATATGTTTTTATCAACAAAATAATGATAGTGGTTATCAGTTACTCAATACAGTATTAGGTTCTTTGTTGAACGTGATTGAAGAATTAACGTATCTTAAAAATAATAAAATAGTATCGGTGGATATTGAATCGATTAATAAAATTCTTGAGTCAGCATTACAGGCACTAGAAAGTCATGATACTGTTCTCTTTGCCGATATAATGCAATTTGAAATAATAGATTTATTAAAAAATATAGACAAGGAACTATAGGAATTAGGCAATGATAAATAGGGTATTACAAAATAAAATGCTAGATTCATTTTATTTTGTAATATTCTATTTATATTAGTAACTGAAAGGTGATAAAACAATATGGGCATTTATGAAAAGAATTTAGAAACATTAGAGAGAGATGCTTTATACTTATATTCTAATATGGAAAATATAGATAGATATAATCAATCTGAGCATGTAGATACATTCATAATATCAAAAGGAAAAAACGAAGAACTAATCACGTCTATGCAAACTCAGGACGGTGTAATAAGATTTAATAGTCTTTATAATCCTAGTAATGAAGCTAGTTGTTGGGCTGAACAATACTCAATTTTAAATAGTAATTGTTCACAAAGAACATTTGTTGTTTTCGGTCTAGGGAATGGATATTTTATTCGTGAATTATTAAAAGTGATTAGGGATACGGAGTGTATTGTAGTATATGAGCCTAGCTATGAGATGTTTATAAATACTTTAATACATTATGATCTAACTGATATAATAAAAAATCCGAAAGTATTTTTAGCTATTGAGCAAATTAATCATATGGATTTAGAAAGTGTTTTAAACAGATATGAATTCAATATTATGTTTGGTCAATGTACAATGGTTGCTATACCACAATATGAAAATTTATATCAAGAAAAACTTTCTTGGTTTATTAGTGTCTATCAGAATGTATATATATCGTCAGTTGTTGATGGAAATACTGCTATTTACCACGGCAGGAGTTGGGCGAATGCTGAGATAGAGAATATAATACCTATACTAAAAGGTAACTTCATTGAAGAATATGAAGATGTATTGCCAGAAGATATTCCCGTATTAATCGTAGCTTCCGGTCCCTCACTAAATAAGAATGCTCCAGTAATAAGGAAAGCAAAAGGGAAAGCGTTAATACTTGCAGTTGATTCATCTGTTAAGTACTTGGAAAGATTTGGTGTTGAACCTGACTTTTTAGTAACTTTAGATGTTAAGAAATCACTTTCACACTTTCAAAATCCAATTGCAACTAAAACCCCTATGATTGCTAGTACTGCGTCGAATCCTAATGTACTGAAATTAAATGATGCAAATAAAATCTTTTTTGATGATAATTTGAATTTAAAGAGATATAAAGGGATTAATAAAAATAATATGAGCATAGCAGGTGCTGGATCTGTGGCAACAGCTTCTTTTGAAATTGCCAAATATCTTGGGGCAAGAACAATTATCTTAGTAGGTCAAGATTTAGCTTTTGATGGTAATTCTTCGCATGCTATGGGGGAGCGAAGACAAAATGGAATATCAACTGAATATGTTGAATTAGTAGAAGGAAATAATGGAGATTTAGTAAAGACAAGATATGATTGGTATACCTATTTGTGTTGGTATAATGATAAGGTAAATAGTTTTGATGGAAAAGTTGTTAATGCTACAGAAGGTGGTGCAAAGATAAAAGGCACAGAGATATTGACACTTGATGAAGCAATTGATAAATATTGCACTAGTCATTTGGATATGAGTTTATTCACGTCTAAAGGTATGGGTGAAAGTCAGAATAACTGTTTAGAAAACATAGATAAAGAACTTGTGTCAAATAGTATAAATAGCATAAAGGATGAGTTCTTAGAAGTAGAAAAATATGTTGATGAAGCTTTGATTCTGATAGAAAAATTATTAAAAGAAAATATTAATAATGTTAGAGAATCAAATATGATGATTAGGAGTAGTAAGAGGTTATCTGAGATTAATCAGCTTATAGGTAGTAAAACGGTAAACTCACTATTAGAGAAATACACATACACAACCACTTTGGGCGAATATAAAGACTTGTTTATTCGTTTTAAAGATCGTCAAAGAAATAGAGAGCATGTTTATCAAAAATCAAAGAAGGTATATATAGCTATGAAAGAAGCTATTGAACTGTTAATTGAGAAGATAGATGGCTTGCTTGTTTTTACTGAAGAAGCGTATAAACAGGGGGAATAGAAGTGTTAATGAAATTAGAAGAAATATTAGAGATAAATAGTTTGTTAATTGAAAAAAATGACAACACTGTATTCTTCTTTAGACAACAAAATTTCGACAGAGGGATTCGAATATTTAAAACTGTAATTAATATGCTTGAAAAATTAATAACAAATTATAATCAAACTATTATTCAATTAAGTAACTATGAAGAGTGTTATAGTCAAGATTCTTTATTGAATATTTTAGCCAATATATTAAAAGCACAAGAAGATAAGGATTATATATTACTTTCAGATTTGTTGGAGTTACAATTACGGCCTTTTGTAATAAAGTTACAAGAATGGATTATTGTAGAGTTGAATTATTCTTTTTCAAATCACAATAAAGAGAAAAACCTAGAAATTATACTTGATAATGATAAAGAATTGTATAAGCAACTACAACCAGAATCAAAAAGTGAGGTTGGGTTTCAATGTGAATACACTGCAAGTGGATTGCCTACAGTAAAATGCAATTATAGTGGTAAGGAATTTTATCTTCATAGCAATAATAATCCTCAATACGAAGCTATAATAATAGCAAATTCTTGGTACAATGAAGATAAACATAAATATATAATATATGGCCTAGGATTAGGGTATCATATATCCCAATTGAGCGAGATTGATAGTTATATTGAAATAGATGTTTATGAAGCAAATCTTACTATATTACAATTAGCAGCGATGTATGGTGTTTTAGGAAGGTGTTTACTAAGTGGACAAGTTCGTGTTCATTATGATCCAAAATGTATAAAATTAGCTAAAAAACTTTCAGAGGTTGACGAAGATACTGAATTCGTAATCCATGGGCCGTCACAGAGAATTATTGAGGAGGAAAATATTCGTGATCGAATGGAAGAATATTTTCTTCATTATCAGTCGGTTAAGAATCAAAAAGGAATACTAAAGGGAAATTTCCGCTCTAATGTCCATAATTATGATAGTAATGTGGATGAGCTTTCTCATCTTTGGAAAGATAAAGATATATATATTATAGCTGCAGGACCTTCACTTGATTTGAATTACAAAATACTGAAGAATATCGGAAATAATGGTATTGTTTTAGCAACAGGGACTGTGTTTAAAAAATTAATGACCGCTGGTATTAGACCGGATTATGTAATTATATCGGATGGTAATGCAAGAGTCATTGGACAAATTTCTGGTCTTGAAAACGAGTCTATACCAATGTTAATACTTTCTACAGCATATAAGGAGTTTGCAATAAAGTATCAAGGCAAAAAGTATTTAATCTGTCAAGAAGGTTTTTCTATGGCAGAAGAATTTGCAAAAGAAAAAGGGTATAAGGCTTATCAGACTGGGGGAAGTGTTTCAACAACAGCTTTAGATGTAGCTGTATCGCTTGGAGCAAAGAAGATTGTGTTTGTAGGTTTGGATTTAGCTTATCCTAATAATCTTGTACATGCTGAAGGTACTTCGAGAAGGTATCTAGCAGATGTCAATGATTTACGGACTGTTAAAGACGTTAATGGAAGTTTAATAAAGACAAGTAAGCATCTAGACGTATATCGAAGATGGATTGAGGAGAGAATACGTACAACGCCTAATGATATTGAATTTATAGATGCTACCGAAGGTGGAGCATTTATAAGCGGTACGAAAATAATGAGATTAGAAGAGGTAGTAAACAAATATTATAACTAAAAGAGGATATTTATATGGAAAGAGTAAAATGTACGTTATGCGGTAATGAGGATGTATTATCAATAAATAATTCGATAAGAAATGTTACAGACGATACGTACAAGATGTATCAGTGTACAAAGTGCCAAACACATTTTATATATCCACTTCCGAAGGAAACGGAATTAGAGGAATACTATGATGGTGAATTCCGTTCAGAAGTTCATACTAAAGTGTTTTATGAAAAAGTATATATGGATGAAACTTTTAATAAGTTTACTCCGGAGGCTAAGGAACGTGTAAATAGAGTGTTGAGTCAAGTGGATAAATCGGATGATATTCTTGAGATTGGCACTTCGGTAGGATATTTTTTATCAGCAATTTCCGAACATGTTCATCTAGCATACGGAACAGAATGGGATAGCGGTGCAAGACAATATATTGAAGAGGTGATTGCAAATCCAAAGATTAAGACAGCTAAGAATCCATGGGACTTTGAACAAAAGTTTGATAAAATATTTATGTTTCATGTGCTAGAACATATAGAAAATCCTATTGAATTTTTAAAGAAAATAAAAAAACAGTTAAAGCCCGGAGGAAAAATATATATAGAAGTACCGAATGTAGATGATATTATGGTAAAGACATTTGAGAATGATGCTTTTAAAAATTTCTATTATAAAAAGGCTCATATATATAATTTTAATGAGAACGGATTAAAATATGTATTTGATCATGCTGGATATAGGTCAGAAATTTACTTTATACAAAGATATGACTTATCTAATCATTTTTATTGGTTGGCAAAAGGACTCCCTAAAGGAAAAGGTCGTTATAATAGTATTTTATCAAAAGAAGTAAATGATGAATACGTAAAATGTTTAGTTAAAGCAAAGCAAACGGATACAATATTTGCTGTAATTGAACCAACAGTCTGATTTTGATTAAAATAGAAAAAATAGGGAAGGAGTTTTAGATGTGAATATACTAGCGATAATACCAGCAAGAAGTGGTTCGAAAAGTGTGCCAAATAAAAATGTACAACTAATTAATGGTAAACCAATGATTGCATACTCAATCGAGCATGCGTTACAGTCTAAACTTATTAATAGAGTTATTGTTAGTACAGATAGTGAAGAGTATGCAAAGATTGCAAGAAAATATGGTGCTGAAACACCTTTTATTCGTCCAGCTGAATTTGCTGAAGATACATCTCTTGATATTGATGTGTTTTATCATTGTCTTAATTATCTTAAAAAGTCAGAAGGTTATGAAGCGGACATTGTAGTTCAATTAAGACCAACTTATCCAATTAGAAATCCTGAGGATATAGATCGAATGATTAAGATGCTACAAGAGAATGAATATGCAGACTCTGTTCGGAGTATGGCCTTAGCTACTGAAATTCCTTATAAAATGTGGAAAAAGGGTGATAATGGAACTATTGTACCAATTGCAACAGATATTCCAGAGTGTTATAATATACCTCGACAAGAACTACCAACAGCATATTATCAGAATGCATGTATAGATGTAGTAAGAGGGCGGGTTATATTAGAGATGCATTCGATGTCAGGAAAAACAATATTAGGTTATGAAATGGAAGATAATTATGATATTGATACAGAGGAAGAACTAAAACTTGCGAGAAATCAGCTAAGCATTACTAAGGGAGGTAATCGCTTTGTATTCGATATTGATGGTGTCATTGCTAAATTAGAGCCTAATAATAATTATCATTTATCAGAAGCCAATACAACCATGATTGAAGTAGTGAATAAATTATACGATATGGGCAACGAGATTATTCTATTTACCGCTAGAGGGTATGTAACGGGGATGGATTGGTCTGATGTAACTAAAAATCAGCTATCAAAATGGGGAGTAAAGTATCATGAGCTTCATTTTGGGAAGCCAAATGCCGATTATTATATAGATGACAAGTTTATTGATATGAATGTATTATTAGATATGTTTCTTAGAATATAAATGTTAATTGATATATTTTACAGACGAGAGGAGAAAGTAATGGAAAAAGAAAAACATGTTTTTGATGATTTGTTTATATTTGAAATGGCCAATAGTCATCAAGGAAGTGTAGAACATGGAATTGATATTATACATGCTATGGGAAAAATTGCGCGTAAGCATAATATTAAAGCAGCAGTAAAGTTACAATATAGAAATTTGGATACTTTTATTCATCCTGATTATAAAGATAGAGCGGATGTAAATCATATACCAAGATTTATGAGTACTCGTCTTACATATGATCAATTCACACAATTAGTGGATGCAATTCGTGAAGAAGGGATGCTTACAATGGTTACGCCATTTGATGAGGATAGTGTGGGTTGGTGTATGGATCAAGGAATCGATATTATCAAAGTGGCAAGTTGTAGTGCACTCGATTGGCCACTTCTTACAGAAGTAGCAAGGACTCAGAAACCTATTATAATATCAACCGGCGGAAAAACCCTTTCTGATATAGATAAATTATATAACTTCTTTACGCATAAAGGTTGTGAATTTGCTTTTTTACATTGTGTAGCCGAATATCCAGCTCCAATGGAAAGATTACAATTAGATTTTATCGATCGTATGAATCGTCGTTATCCGGAAGTAACAATTGGATATTCTGGACACGAAGATCCAAATGATAATACAGTACCAATGTTAGCAGTTGCTAAAGGTGCTCGTATTTTGGAAAGACATGTTGGGTTGCCAACTGAAACAATTAGTCTTAATGCATATTCAATGAATCCAGAACAGGCAGACCGTTGGGTACAAGCAGCAGTCAATGCCAAAACTATGTGTAAAACAAAAAAAGGAAACGATAAGTATGTTAGTCAGGAAGAAATAGATTCTCTAAATTCGCTTATGCGTGGTGTATATGTAAACAAACCAATTAAGAAAGGGCAAGAAATACGAATAGAGGATGTATTCTTTGCTATGCCATGTCATGAAAAACAGATGAACAGTGGTGAGTTTTATGAGGGTATAATAGCGAGTAAAGACTATAATGTTAACGATGAAGTTCATGAAAAAAAGAAAATAACAGAGATTAGTCAGGTAAGAAGTGTAATTCATGATGCTAAAGG
The DNA here is from genome assembly GCA_019421365.1 of Lachnospiraceae bacterium. Lineage (GTDB taxonomy): Bacteria > Bacillota > Clostridia > Lachnospirales > Lachnospiraceae > Anaerosporobacter. Next base: position 24,829 of record JAHZFJ010000013.1, on the reverse strand, counting down.
TATGCTTTATGAAGCGGGTATAGCTCTCGGGGATTCTTTTGAGGTTGAACTTTCTCATCATTATGGAATGCAACATTTTAGACAAATTGGTGCAATTATAATTAGTGTTATTAATAGGGAGTATTGTAAAAAATTATTAATAGTATTACCAGGGCAAAAACATCCTGTGCATGCACATAAAGTAAAAGAGGAAACATTTCAGTTATTGTATGGAGACTTATCAGTTAATATAGAGGGAAAAGAAAGAAAAATGAAACCTGGTGATATACAAACGGTTTTACGAGGTGAAAAGCATTCTTTTACCTCAACTTGTGGTGCCATATTTGAGGAAGTTTCTACTACGCATATAAAAAGTGATTCATATTATGAAGATACTAATATTAGAAAACTGGACCCTATTGCTAGAAAAACCTTTTTAAAGCGATGGTAGTAAGTAGTGTCATAATTATTTCGCGTAATATGGATATGAAAGGATTATTATGATAAATGAAAAAAACAGTAGAAAAAATTAAATATTGGGGTCAATTGTTGCTATTACCTCTATATTTTGTTATTTTTTTTATGCCCAGGAATAGAAAAGTATGGATTTTTGGATCAACTTTTGGTAAAAGATTTGCTGATAATCCACGTTATGCGTATCTTTATGTAAATCAATTTAAAAACAAAGAAGTTAGAGCTATTTGGATATCCCATAATCGTGAGGTAGTAAAATTATTAAAAAGTCATAAGCTGGAGGCTTATTATTATCGATCTATTAAAGGAATGTGGTATTGCCTTTATGGAGGAGTATATATTTATGATAATTATTCTAAAGATATATCATTCTGGTTATCTAATGGTGCAATAAAAATTAATTTATGGCATGGAACAGCTACAAAAAAAATAAATCAGGATAACAAATTTGATTATTTTAGAAATCCAAGAAATAAATGGGAAGCATTTAAAACTGCACCTAGGAGATTATCAGATGAAAAGCCAGGACATTATGTGTTAGCAACCTCTAAGAGTATGGCACCTATTTTAGCAAAAGCATTTGGAACTAGTATGGATCATACATTAGTGGTAGGACATCCTAGAAATGACATTCTTATGAGAACGGATTTAAAAGACGTACATACAAAGTTAGAGTATGAAACGAGAAAAGAATTAAGTCGTTATCATGAAGAAGGAAAAAAACTATTGTTTTACGTGCCAACTTTTAGGGATACAGAAGGACGTTTCTTTGATCTAGTGGATTTAACATTGTTTAATGAATATCTAAGTAAAAGAAATTTTATATTATGTACAAAGTTACATATTAAATCCAAATTAAAAAATACTTTTGAAAATCTTGCATACACGAATATTATAAATATTGATTCCGATGTGGACCCTGCAACTATTTTACCCTATTGCGATTTTATGATAACAGACTATTCATCGATTTATTTAGACTATATGTTTTTAGACAGACCGGCGGTTGCATTTCCATTTGATTATGATGCATATATAACGGAATCTAGAGAGTGCTATTTTAATTATGATGATTTTATGCCAGAAAAAAAGGTATATACAATGGAAGAGTTAATAGAAGCGATTGATAAAATATTTATTAATGATCAATGTAAAGAACAGCGTATTAGAAGAAGAAGTTTTCACTTTGATCAGATTGATGGAGAATCTTCTGAACGTTTATTTCAGGAGGTACAGAGATTGTGTAGAAAATAGAGGAGAGCCCATGAAAAATAAATATGAAATTAAGCTAGAAAATTTGCTAAAAGAATATGATTTATTGTATATGGAAAAAAATGATTCTACAGAAATTCATAACATTATAATGGAATTATTTAAAACTAGATGTCGTGGAAAAAAAGTTGCATTATGGGGAGCGGGAAGGAAAAACACAGAGACTAGTCATGCAGCTATAATCATAAAAAAATATACAACATATATACAAGGGTTAGATTGTCTAATTGATTCATTACCTGAATTATGGGGAGACGAATTTATGGGGTATCCAATAATTTCTCCTGATGAAATTGAAAGCAGAAAAATCGATACTGTAATAATTGCTTCGAAAGTACAAGCTGATTCTATTATAAAAGAAATGTTACTACGCAATCCTGATTGTGAATATATTGACATCTATAAGGAGTTAGAGCAGAGGGGAATTAAGATATATCATAAGTTTTTTGAAGAAAGTAATGTATACACTAATTTGTATCAAATGAGAGTAGAATACGAAAAAGAAACAGTTGAAAGTACTAAGGAAATAAAACTGAAGAATATTATTAAAGCTTATCTGTCCATACAAGATTTTTATTATAGTGAGTATTTTATAAGAGAGTATATAAAAAAGAAGTATAGTGGGTTTGACAAGCTAATAGATTTTCAAAAGAAATTACAGAGCTTAATTATAGATATACAACAGAAAAATATAGAAAAAAAAGATGACGTTGTTATATTTTTTATAGATTCTTTAAGAGCCATGGATGTCTTTCATAGAGATATGAACGGATGTTACAAAGCTGATATGCTAGAAAAGTATATTGATAATGGTGTTGTGTTTACTAATGTTAAATCAACTGGCGTAACAACTTATGAGAGCATGGTTTCTGTTATTAAGAAAAAATATCCATATGAAGTGAATGTGTATGAAAAAAACATTATGGCTAATTTTAATGAATTTGAATTATTACCAATTGCTAAAAATATGGATTATGATATTAATTTTTATGTCACAGAAGGATATCAAATCATTAATAGTTGCCCAGACATTAACTTTGTTAAACAAGTTTATCTAACTTCAAAATTATGGAAACTTACTACAGATATGGCTTGTAACAATAAAAAAACTTTTAATTTTATATATATCCCTTACGAGTTACATTTTCCACTTATTTGCGGATACCATTCTCAAGAACCTAAAGTTAGCGGATTTGTAGATGTTGGAATATTAGATACAAAGAATTTTGTACCTAGACAATTAGAAGAATGCAAATCTTATGTAGATAGACAGTTTTCATATTACGAGAATTGGTTTAGTAAAGAGATTTTGTTTACAATATTTTCGGATCATTCTCAAGTGGTATTTGATGAACAAGAACAGAAACCATATTTTATGTACTATAATAATCCAGATAGATGTGTTAATGTAACTTTTTTGATTCGTGGCTTTGGAGTAAGGCAACAGTGGAATGAAGATTTAGTTAGCTTATATGATTTTACAGATATAATGAAAGGTTTAATACAACAGAAGGAATTAGTGGTTCCAGAAAGAAATATTGCAATATATCAGTATTATAAAATACACTATAAAAAATTACGAGAATATGCAAAGGAGCATGGTGTTTCTGATTATATTGATGGGATGCAATGCTTTATCTCAAAAAAATATTTATATATGGTCACACCATCTGGAAGAGAAGAAGTTTATAAAATCGGAAGTAAAGAAAATATTATAAAAACTGAAGAAGGAAAAATGTTTATTAGAGAAATATATAATCATTTTAATGTAAAGTTTCCGGAATTTATTACAAATTAGATAGAAGGAAAATAAAATGCAAAGACTAAAAAAGTTGAAAAAGCAATATCAGGCAAAATTAATTTTTTCAGAATACTATGATGTTGTAAAAACAGATTTAATTGATCTGCTAAGATGGTATAAGGCGCAAGGTAAGGTTATTGCTGTTTGGGGTGGTGATCTTAAGGGATTGGCTTTTTTGCAAATGATGGATCCTAAGAGCGAATATGTTTCTTTTATAATAGATATTAATGAAAAAAAAATCGGAGAATTTATGGTTGGAAGAAAGACCATATTTTGTTATAATCTAAAAGAAAAAAATATTGATGTTGTCTTGATGCTTAATCAAAAACATTTAATTCAAAACTATAATATATTAAAAGATGAAGGGATTACATGTTTAGTACATGATGTGGATGAAATTGTAAAAAAGAGATTGAATTTACAAGAGATGAAAGAACAGAGAGATATGGAGGATGATACAGAACAAAAAATTAGAATGACTAAATCTATACAAAAAGAATTAATACCCTTATTAGAAGAAGTAGATAAAGTATGTAAGAAATATAAAATTCAATATTTTCTTTGTGCAGGTAGTGCATTAGGGGCTGTAAGACATAAAGGATTTATTCCCTGGGATGATGATATTGATATAGGTATGCTAAGAAGTGATTATGATCGTTTTTTGGAGATTGCGGATGAAGCTTTGGGTAAGAACTTCCTTTTAATGGATTCCAATCGATCACCTAATTATTATGTGTGTCATGCAAAGGTGTTTAGGAATCATACTGCATTGGTGAATAGAGAAACCTGTCATTTACAAATACATCATGGTTTTTATCTAGATATTTTCCCTTTTGATATTATACCAGAGGATAAGAAATTGCAGGAGCAGATGTATAAAGAACAGGAAGAAGCTAGAGAGTTATTTTGTAGATGTAAGAAGGTTAAGAAATACTCGGGAAAGAATCCATTAAAGAAATATTTAGCTAATGAAGATTACTATAAAATGCAATTTAGATCTAGTAAGAAAATACTTAATAATTTAAATAAAATATTAACGCGATATAATGAGAATCAACCTGTGTGGGTGGCGGACTTTTCTGCACCATATAATAAAAAATTATTCTTTAAGTATGAAGATATTTTCCCTGTTGTCGAAGGAGAGTTTGAAGGAAAAAAATATCCGATTCCACATGATGCAAATCGGTATTTATCTATTATGTATGGAGATTATTTAGAGTTACCTCCTAAAGATAAGAGATTTGTTAAACATGATATTATTATGTTTGATTTACATAATAATTATACAGAGGATGAGAAATGGTTAAAGAAATATTATAAAATGATAAAAATTAATAAGAATTAACATTATAAAAAAAACGATTAAGTAAATCGAAAGAAGAAAATAGGAGGATACAAATGAAAACAGTTTATATGTGTTTTAGTACAGATATTATCCATAGTGGTCATATTAATATTATAGATAAAGCAGCAGCTTATGGTGAATTAATAATAGGTGTTTTATCAGATGAAGCAGTAAGTAGTTATAAAAGATTTCCCTTGTTATCATATGAAGAAAGGGTTAACATCATTTCACATATTAATGGAGTAAAAAAAGTTATTAAGCAAGACTCTCTTAGCTATGTTGATAATTTAAAAAAATTAAAGCCTACATATGTAGTTCATGGTGATGATTGGAAGGTAGGTTTTCAAAAACCTATTAGAGAAGAAGTTATAAAGGTTTTAAGTGAATATGGTGGTGAACTGATTGAATTCCCATACTCAGAGAATGAGAATTATATTCAGATTGAACAAAATGCTAGAAGACAGTTGTCTATACCTGATATAAGAAGGGGAAGGTTAAGAAAATTAATTGATATGAAGACAACAATATCGGCTATTGAAGCACATAGTGGAATTACAGGATTGATAGCAGAGAAAACAACTGTATTACAGGATGGGAAAACCTATCAATTTGATGCTATGTGGGTATCGAGTCTATGTGATTCTACAGCAAAGGGTAAACCGGATATTGAACTTGTTGATATGTCTTCTAGATTACGTACAATTGATGACATCATGGAGGTAACAACTAAGCCTGTAATTTTAGATGGAGATACAGGTGGACTTACTGAGCATTTTGTATATAATGTTAAAACATTAGAGCGTATGGGTGTGTCAGCGATTATTATTGAAGATAAAACCGGTTTGAAGAAGAATTCATTATTTGGAACAGATGTGGAACAGACACAAGCAAATATAGAAGAATTTTCCGATAAAATCAGAGCAGGTAAAAAAGCGCAGAAGACAAAAGAATTTATGATTATTGCTAGAATTGAAAGTCTTATATTGGAAAAAGGAATGGATGATGCCATAAATAGGGCGTTTGCGTATGTAGAAGCTGGTGCTGACGGTATAATGATACACTCAAGAAAGAAACAACCAGATGAAATTTTTGAGTTTGTTGAATTATTTAGAAATAAAGATAAAATAACGCCAATTGTTGTAGTTCCTACATCGTTCAACACTGTGACTGAAGAAGAATTCAAGGAAAGAGGAGTAAATATTGTTATATATGCAAATCAGTTGACAAGAAGTGGATTTCCAGCCATGAGAAAAACAGCAGAAACTATTCTTACTAATCATAGGGCGAAGGAAGCTGATGATTTATGTATGTCTATAAAAGAAATATTAACTCTTATTCCAGATGAGGGTACATTATAATGTATCAAAAAATTGTGAAACAAAATATATATCAAGAGTATGTGAATGTATTAAAAGATAAAAAACTATCACGAGTGTTAGTAGTTTGTGGTAAAGCAATCAGTAATAATGAAATAATACAGAAATTCTTGAAGGATTATAATACAGCTGTAATTTTCCAAGATTTTAGTCCAAACCCTACGTATGAATCTGTCATACAGGGACTAGAAATTTTTAACGATAACAACTGTGACTGCATACTTGCAATTGGTGGTGGTAGTGCTATTGATGTGGCTAAATGTATAAAAGCATTTGATTCTATAGAAAGCCCAAAATGCGACTATTTAAACTGTAATATAAAAGAAAGTACTATACCTCTTATAGCAATTCCAACTACAGCGGGTGCTGGGAGTGAAGCTACAAAATTCGCAGTTATATATTATCAAGGAGAAAAGAAATCTATCGAACATGAATCATTAATACCTGATGCAGTGTTATTTGAAAGTTCATTATTATACACATTACCTCTTAATCAAAAAAAATCTACCGTATTAGATGCATTATGTCATGGCATTGAGTCATATTGGTCTAAAAATACTACCGTAGAAAGTAGAATATATGCAGATCAAGCTATACATCTTGTTTTAGATAACTATAATAAATATTTTGATAATAACGAAGATGCATGTATGAAAATGCAAGAAGCAGCATATATGGCTGGAAAAGCAATTAATATTACAAAAACTACTGCAGCACATGCATTAAGTTATAAATTAACAACATTATATAACATTCCTCATGGACAAGCAGTTGCAATATGTCTAAAGAAGGTTTGGGAATATACTCTTTCATTAGCTATAAAGGAAAATAATATTCAATTGCTAAAAGCTTTAAAAGACTTAGCATCTGCTTTTAAAGTAGATAATGAGGAGCAAGCCATTGTTCGGTTTTCAAATTTACTAAATGAACTTGATATAGACTGCAAAATTGTTACTAATGTAAGTAATATTGACTTAATTACAAATGCGGTAAATATTGATAGATTAAAAAACCATCCAGTTGTGTTTACGAAAGAGATAATAAAAGAAATTTATTCACATATTTTGGTTTACGTTAATTGATGAGGAGAAAAGATGAACGTTAAAGATTTAATAGATGAAATAAATGGAGAATTTTTTGTTGGTGTTCCAGATTCACAATTGAAGGTATTGTGTAATTATTTAATGGATACTAAAGGAATTGATGATCAACATATAATCGCTGCTAATGAAGGTAATTGTGTAGGCATTGCAGCAGGACATTATTTGGCAACCGGGAAAATACCTGTAGTATATATGCAAAATAGTGGGGTGGGCAATATTGTAAACCCTGTAGCATCGTTGCTACATCCTGATGTTTATGGAATCCCTTGTATATTTATTATTGGTTGGCGAGGAGAACCAGGAGTTCATGATGAACCACAACATATATTTCAAGGAAAAATTACAGAAAAATTATTGAATGATTTGGATGTAAGTACTTATGTTATATCTAAATCAACGACAGTAGAAGATATTCACCAATCAATGAAAGAATTTGATAAATTATTAAAACAAGGCAAGAGCATAGCATTTATAGTAAGAAAAGATACACTAGAGAATGATGTGAAGGTTGTTTATAAAAACAATTATCAATTAGTACGTGAGAATGTCATTGAAGAAATTGTTAAGATTGCACAAGACGATATTATTATTTCCACAACAGGAAAAGCTTCTAGAGAATTATTTGAAATTCGTGAAAAGTATGGTCATGGTCATGAGAAAGACTTTTTAACTGTAGGATCAATGGGACATAGTTCATCAATTGCATTAGGGGTTGCACTTAGTAAACCCAATACTAAAATATGGTGTATTGATGGGGATGGTGCAGTCTTAATGCATATGGGAGCAATGGCGTTAATAGGAGCCAATAAACCTAAGAACATGGTACATGTTGTTATTAACAACGAGGCTCATGAGACTGTTGGAGGAATGCCAACCGTTACAAACGCTATAAATTTAAAAGATATTGCAATAGGCTGTGGTTATCCTTTGGCTATAATGGTAGATAGACCGGAAGAATTAAACAAAGCCCTAGATTTAGCTAAAAAAACTAAGGATTTAGTGTTTATAGAAATTAAATGTAATATTGAATCAAGAAGTGAATTAGGAAGACCAACAACATCAGCCAAAGAAAACAAAGAAAATTTCATGGAATTTTTAAGCAACTGTAAATAATATAGAAGGTATAAAGGAGAATAATGTGAAAGCGTTGATTTTAAATTCTGGTATAGGATCTCGAATGGGAAGTGAAACAAAGAATCATCCTAAATGTATGACATTCTTAGACGATGAAAATACAATATTAAGTAAACAATTAAGTCAATTGGAATTAATAGGAATTAAGGAAGTTGTTATAACTACTGGTTATTTGAAAGAGACGTTAGAAAGATATTGTCAGGGATTGAATAAAAGTATGAGAATAAGCTTTGTATACAATCCTAATTATATTAATACAAATTATATCTATTCGATTTATCTTGCAAAAGATTTATTACAAGATGATATATTAATGCTACATGGGGATTTAGTTTTTCACGATTCACTTTTAGAGGAGATTACTCGAGCAAAAGGAAGTTATATGGCGGTAGATTCAAGTGCAAAATTACCAGAAAAAGATTTTAAAGCTGTAATTTTAAATGGTATAATAAATAAAATTGGAGTTACGTATTTCGATAATGCTGTAGCGGCACAACCTTTATATAAGTTAGAAAAAAAGGATTGGGAAGTTTGGCTAAATGAAATAGAGCACTTTTGTGAGCAGTCAGATGTTAATTGTTATGCTGAAAATGCGTTTAACGAAATTTCTGAAAAATGTACATTATATCCTTTTGAAGTAGGAAATCGTCTATGTAGGGAGATAGATACTATGGAGGATTGGTTGGAAGTAAGGGGATTGATATAATACAGTTCGGGGTTTCATATTGTAATTCTTATTAAACTTATTGTAAAAAACTGAATCTATATTATGTAAAATATAAAATATACTAAGCGGAGAAGATACCATGGAAATAAATAATCAGTATTATAATGAAAAAATATGGGGAAGTGTATTGGAACATTGTAACGATAGAGAAATTATTCTATTTGGAGCAGGAACATCAGCAACAACAGTTCTGGGAATTATGAAACGCTTTGGAAAAAAAGTAAGTGCTTTTTTTGATAATGATAAGAGTAAGTGGGGATCCTTTATCGACGGCATTGAAGTAAAAGATCCTTCGTCGATAAAAATAGAACACAAGAATTGTTATATTATTATTATAAGTCAGCATGGTAGAAAAATTGGAAGACAATTAGATGAATTGGGGCTTAATGTGGTTATTGACTATTTTGATGCATATGAGATTGTGTTTAAGTATTTAAAGTTAGATAAATATATTCAACGTACACAAAAATTTTGCGATTTTATTGGAAGCATTAAAAGAACTGATTTTAATAAATATTCGAATAAAGAGAATAAAAAAATAGGAATAGTTATGATACCTGGAATTAGAGGGCATATGGGCTGGTATTCATGTGCAATCTTTTTAGTAATGAAATATTTTGGATACAATGTATCATTAATAATTGATGAATTAACAAATATTGAAGATATGGTTATTTATAAAGGGGTTACTGAAGACTTAAGCAGTATTACGTCTATTGTAATAAAGGAACTAGAAAAAAAAATAGGTGAAATAGATGTTATCTATATAAGAGATAATAAAGAGGGAAGTCTATCAAATTATGAAGAAGAGCAGATAAAGAATTTAGCTATTATTAATGCAAGATGGCAAAAATCAAGATGGGATAATATATCACGGAATACCAAGGAAGAAGATTTAAGGATAGATTTTGAACATATATTGAGGGAGAATATGATTAGTATAAAGAATGCTTTACAAAGTGAACACTTTGATATAATAGATGTGCATGCAGGTATACATAAGCAAAGAGGATTATATATGCTATATGGCATGCAAAATAATATTAGGGTATCAACTTATGATGGGTATAATCACTCAACGGATAAGCCATGTGATCATCATTATGATGTATTAAAGATGTTAAATAACCAGTGGTTTTCAGAGCAAGAAAAAAAGGTTATATTAGAGAAAGCAAAGATACATTTTAATGAAAGACTTAATAGTGTATCAAGTAATAATATATGTGAAGCTAAATTTCAATTAACTAAAGAAGATCTAGAATTACAATATGATATATTAATTCCATTAAATATAATGTGGGATGCAGCAGCATTGGGAGTCGATGATTTATTTTCAAGGCCAGATGAATGGTTAGATGAAACACTAGAATTTATATTAGAGAATACAGAAGCTACAGTTATGATACGAGAACACCCAGCACAAATATTTTGGAAAAATTATTATTATGGACATGTATTAGGGCATATTTTAGAGAAATATAAGAAAGAAAATAGAATTAAAATAGTTTTGGCTAACGAAAAAGTTAATACATATCGATGTCTTGATAAATGTAAACTAGTTTTACCGTACTCTTCTACTGTTGGTATAGAGGCAGTAATACAGGGAAAGCCCATAGTTATGCATACAAAATGTTTTTATAGCCATAGAGGATTTGCCAATAAAGCAAATTCGAAAGATATGTATTTTAATAAAATAAAAGAAGGACTAAACAAACAATTAATTGTAAGTGAAGAACAAAATGTAGATGCGTTACTAGTGTATGCGATGCTTTTTAATGCTTTTCTCGATTTTGATACTGATTTCGTGATTTCTAATGACAGTTGGCTAGATTATAAATTTGAAGATTTTATACAAAGAGATTATATTGAGTTGATTAAAAATATAATAGGGGAAAATACGCCTCTAGCTTATCAAAATATATGTATGAAATGGCTGAATAAAACCAATTAAGAGAAATGTTATTTTAAATAGAATACAAAAGGAGTAAACAATCATGAATATATTAATGATTTTACCTAGAAATTTTATCAATATTAAGGAACCTTCACATTTCCCTGTAGGAATGGCGTATGTTTCTTCTAGTTTAAAAGCCAAGGGATATAATGTAGATATTTTGAATCTTAATTTTATTGATGGTGATGTTGAAGATATAATTATAAACTCATTGAAAGTGAAAAAATATAATATTGTAGAGACTGGTGGTTTAATTACCCATTACAATATGATTGAAGAAATTGTTAATTGTGTAAAAAAATATGATTCTACAATTTATACATTGGTAGGAGGAGGAATAATTACTGGGGCACCTGAAGTTGTTATGAAAGGGTTAGTAAATGCTGACTTTGGAGTAATAGGTGAGGGTGAGATTACCAATATAGAGGTATCGGAAGCAATTAGGGGGAATCTTAACTACGCTGAAATTGATGGTCTTATTTGGAGAGAGAATATTAGTAATAAATATGCTAGTCCAAATAGCATTATTCGAAATAAACCTCGTAAAGAAATTGATAACTTAGATAGTTTACCTTGGCCAGATTACGAGGGATTTCAATTAGATAAAATGTTAGAATTTGCACCAAAAAAATATGTAACTATGTCAACAGGGCGTTCATGTACATGTCATTGCACATTTTGTTTTCATACTAGCGGACAGACGTATCGCCAGAGATCGCTGGATAGTTTCTTTGAAGAATTAGATTATTTAGTTAATAAGTATGGTATTGATAATATATATATAACAGATGAGTTATTTGCTTGTAATAAAGAAAGACTTGAGGAGTTATGTAGAAGAATAAAAAAATATAATATCTTATGGGCAGTTCAATTAAGGGTGAATATTGTTAATAAACCTATGTTACAAATGTTGAAAGATTCAGGCTGTATCATTATTAGTTTTGGATTAGAAAGTGCTGATAATAGAATACTTCGGAGTATGCGAAAGGGCATTAATATAGAGATGATTGAAAATGCATTAAGGTGCAGTTATGAGGTAGGCATTAATGCTCATGGAAACTTTATTTTTGGAGATATTGAAGAGAATGAGGAATCAGTTAATAATACATTGACATGGTGGAAAAATCATAGAGAGTATAATGTTAATTTAGCTATGATTCAAGTGTATCCAGGCACTTATTTATATCAATATGCCTGTGAAAATGGAATTATTACAGATGAATTGCAATTTATTAAAGCTGGATGTCCTTATATTAATATATCAAAATTAAGTGATGAATCATATAAAGAATTAGGTTTAATGATAGAAAAGCAAAAAGCAATAACTTATCCTAAATTGATAAAAAATATTAATATAGAAAATCATAAAGAGAATTATCGTATCAATGTAAGTGGAGTGTGTGAAGGATGTGGAGAAGAAAATAAATATGAAAGAATTTCTACTGCTTATCTAACTACAGTACAATGCAAGAAGTGCAAAAACAAGTATACTTTATCTCCATATAATTTATATAAAGACAATTTAAATCAAAAGTTTAGAGAAATGATTCAACCAGAATCAAAAATAGCTTTTTGGGGAGCTAATTCAATAATGAATGCTTTATATGAGGAGGTTGAAGGTCTAAAAGATATGAATTTTATCATTGTAGACACTAATAATATCTTATATAATACAAAATTTTGTAACCGTCTAGTTTGTAAAACAAGTGAGATAAAATTACAAAATATCACAACTGTAATTGTATGTGATTATGAATTTGAAACATATGTGATTAACACTATCAAGTCACAGTATAAATCAGTAGACAATATTATAAGTGCAGCAGAATTGTTAGGGGTAAAATAGGATGAATAGAAAATATGGGAAAAGTAGTAAAGATATAATGAAGTTTAAGCAAAATTTTCTAGAAAGTAATGAACACCTTCTTGAGACTAATAATAACATTGCTAAGATCTATTTACAACAGCCTAAGCGAGAAAAATGTAAATTATGCAATCAGAAGTTGATGAATTCAAAAACTTTTGAAAGTCATAATATTACATATATTCACTGTGAAAATTGTGGTCACATAAATGGTGAAAGAATTGAAACAGATGAATTTACCGAGAAATTATTTTTAGATAGTGAGTATGAGGAATTTTATTTAGAAGTTAACAAAGAAAGATACTATGATCGAGTTGATAGCATATATAAACCCAAATTGGAGTTTTTGATAGAGAGCTTTAAAGTTGACGGATTAGATAAAGATTATATTAGATTACTCGATATAGGTGCTGGATCTGGATATTTAATAAGTGCTGCGCTTGATATGAATATTGCATCAGAGGGAATTGAAATTTCTGAAAAACAAGTAAATTATGCGAATACTGTGAATGAAAAGGAACTATTACGTTTAATTCAAAAAAATGATTTGGTGAATGAAATCAATAAGACAAAGGCAAATGTTGTTTCAGCAATCGGAGTGTTTGTTCATTTAGTTCAGTTAAAGGAAGTTCTAGAAGCAATAAGAGACAATGATAATATTGAATATTTATATATTTGTGTTCCGCTATTTTCGTATAGTTGTATATTAGAGTCTGTTGAAAAAGATATATTTAATAGACATCTAGGTGGTGGACATACTAATTTATTTACACAAGAATCATTAAAATGGCTAGCAGAGCATTATGGCATGGAAATTATATCAAAATGGCAATTTGGAAGTGATGCGATGGACTTATATCGTATGTTAAGCGTCAAACTGGAGCAAACGAATAATACTTTGCTTAAAAGTTGTTTGGAAGAAAAGTTGTTACCATTAATTGATGATATTCAACTTGTTTTTGATAGATCGGATTTCTCATCTGAGATTCATATGCTATTAAAAAAACGATAGGAGAATTAGTTAAATGAAAATATCAGAAAAGGTAAGAAATGATGGAATTATCGAGGAAAAAAGCATTTATCCCAATTATACCAACGGTAAGATGAATATTGAAATTACAAGTCAATGTAATGAAAAATGTGTTTATTGTTTTTATTCAGCTAAAGGTGTTCATAAGATAAAAAAAGAAATTAATAGTGATTTATTTTATAGAGTTACCAAGGAGGCATATGAATTAGGTATACGTGAGATTGGTTTATATATAAAGGGAGAGCCTTTTTTAAATAAAAATATTTATGACTATGTAAAGTACCTAAAAGATTTGGGATTTACATATATATATATTTCGACAAATGGTTTATTATGCAATATAGACAATTTGAAAAGGATCGTTGAGGCAGGAATTGATAGTATAAAATTTTCAATTAGCGCTTCAAATAATGAATCCTTTAAGAAACATCATGGTATCGATGGTTTTGATATAGTATATAAAAATATTAAGGATGCTTATAATTATAGAAAAGAGTCAAAAAAAGATTTTAAATTATTTACTTTTTCAATTCTTACGCAATTTAATATTCAGGAAAAGGAGGAAATACAAAAAGTATTCTCACCTTATGTAGACGAGGTGTATTTCCTAAATGTACAGGATGATATAATTAGATTAAAAGGATTGAGAGAACACTTAATGGTAGATAAAAATCAAGATTGTTATTCTAAGGGTGAAAGGCAGATACCATGTCCTCAATTATTTAATAGAGTAGTAATTGATGAAGAAGGATATCTATGTAGTTGTTGTTACTCTCAAGAAAATTTAACAAGAATAATTGATTTGAATACTAATAGTTTAAAAGATGCGGTTTACTGCGAAGAATTTTTATCCTTAAGAAAACAACATTTGGAGAACAATCTAAAATCAAATATTTGTAGGAGATGTATTTATGGGATAGAAGAGGATATGGCTCCATTAACCTCCAGATACAATTTTGAAACTGTAAATATACCTTATATTGATTACGAAGAAGAAATAAAAAAGAGATTTAATATTAAGTAACGGGAGGTTTTTATGGAAATAAGAAAATGTAAGAAATGTGGATTTATTTTAGGAACTAAACCAGGATTAAAAGAAGTAGATGGAGTTTGTCAAGCCTGCATTAATGAAGAAAATAAGGGGAAAATTAACTTTCAAGAAAGACAGGATTGGTTAACTCAATATATTAGCGATAACAGAACGAACACTAAATATGATTGTGTTGTAGGAGTATCTGGTGGTAAAGATTCGTATATGATAGTAAAAAGGCTAATTGAAAATCATGAGTGTAAAAACCCATTATTGGTGCATGTTACAGACGAATTTACACATACACAGGCAGGTGAATATAATCTTGACCACTTAGTTAAGTATTATAATTTAGATTTAATAACATTTAGGTGTAGTCCTGATACGTTGATCAAACATACAAAGGAAGACTTTATGAATGAACTTCATCCTATGAAATGGATAGAGCAAAGATACTACGAAATTCCGCTAGAAGTTGCAAGTAATTATAATATAAAATTGGTGTTTTATGGAGAGAACCCAGATTATGAGTACGGATCCGGAACAGAACTTGAAATATTTAGAAAGAGTGAATTTAATGATATTGAAATAATATACCTGGGTGCAATTTATCCTTATTCTATTCAAGACTCTCTTGATGAAGCTAAAAAAATTGGATTTAAAGACTTAGACGATTTTAATGAGTGGGGACGACAAGGCTGTATAGAAAATTATGCACAAATTGATAATTTACCATGGATGATTCAATTATGGACAAAGTTTGTCAAATTTGGTTTTCAAAGAGTGTCAGATATTGCCTGCAGGTTTGTTAGGGAAGGAAAATTAACTCTTGAACAAGCGGAACAGTTAATTAAAGAAAGAGACTATATATGTGATCCTATGGCAAAAAGAGATTTTTGTAAATTGATAGGGATAACATCAGAAGAATTTGATTTAACAGTAGATAAGTTTGCTAATAAAGATTTAGTATTTAAGGATATAAACGGACAGTGGAGACGTAAAGACTTAGTTTAGAGGAGGCATGGAGCGATGCTAAATGGTAAAAATATATTAATTACTGGTGGAACGGGATCATTTGGAAAAAAATGTTTATCAATGATATTTGAAAGATATTCTCCTAATAAAGTAATTATCTATTCAAGGGATGAATTTAAGCAAAGTGTTATGAAGGAAGAATTTGCTGATAAAGTGGATTTATCAAAAGTAAGGTTTTTTATTGGTGATGTGAGAGATAAGGATAGATTATATCGTGCTTTTGAAAATGTTGATTTTGTTATTCATGCAGCAGCTATGAAACAAGTACCAACTTGCGAGTATAATCCATTTGAAGCAATTAAGACTAATATCCATGGTGCCCAGAATGTTATAGATGCAGCACTGGATCATAATGTAAAGAGAGTAGTTGCGTTATCAACAGATAAGGCAGTTAATCCAATTAATTTATATGGTGGTACTAAATTAGTATCTGACAAATTATTCATAGCGGCTAATTCATATTCAGGATATAAAGAAACTAAGTTTTCTATTGTGAGATATGGGAATGTTGCAGGAAGTAGAGGTTCTGTAATTCCTCTATTTAAAAGACTTATTGATAATAATGAGGAAGTGTTACCAATTACTGACAAACGCATGACTAGATTCTGGATTACATTAGAACAAGGTGTTGAACTAGTATTTAAAGCTTTGGAAGAATCGCAGGGAGGAGAAACCTTTATATCTAAAATTCCATCATTTAAAATTACTGATCTAGCATTAGCGATGAAATCAGATGTTAGATTAACTGAGATTGGAATTCGAGAAGGAGAAAAGTTACATGAGGTGATGGTAACTAAAGATGATTCTAGAACTACGTATGAATATGACAATCACTATATTGTATATCCTAATTATGAATGGATGAATATTGAACGTGTTTTACTTCCTGGAGGGGTAGCAGTTGCAGAAGGATTTGAATATAATTCAGGTACTAATAATGTATGGTATGGAATTAAGGAATTAAGAAAAGAATTGGAAAAAATGCATATTTAGAGAGAAGGAAATAATATGTCTGTTAAAAATAAAGTAGTTTTTATTACTGGCGGAGCATCTGGACTTGGAAGAGTACTTGTTAGTAAATTTATTGAAGAGGGTGCAAATGTATGCTTTACTTATAGAAATAGTGAAGAAAATGCAAAGAAATTACAACAACAATATGGTGAAAATATATACTCAATAAAAGCAGATGCTTCAGATTACTTACAAGCTATTAACGCAGTAAATAAATGTATAGAGCATTTTAATGGATTGGATGTTCTTATAAATAATGCAGCAAGTGCAAAAGACAGTTCTCTTAAAAACTTAAATATTGATAATTTTTCTTATACTATAAATAATGTTTTGTATCCAGTGGTTAATTACTCTAAAGCCGTATGTGATTATTTTATGAATCAATGTTATGGTAAAATTATTAATATAGGTTCAATAAATGGAATGAGAGGTAGAGAAGGTAGTATTGCCTATTCAACTGGAAAGGCTGGTATTGAAGGATTTACAAAAACAATAGCTAAAGAACTAGGACAATATAACATTAATTGCAATGTTGTTGCTCCGGGATATATTGATACTGATGGCCAGAAAAATACAAGTGAACTAATTAAAAAACTAGTATTAGATGAATGTTCTATACGCAGATTGACTAAGCCCGATGAAGTAGCTAGTTTAATTTTATTTTTAGCAGGGGATGGAGCTAATAATATAACTGGACAAGTATATCAAATCGATTGTGGTCAGTATATATGAGGAGATAATTAAGATGATATTAGGAACGGCACAGTTAGGTTTAAATTATGGTATTAATAATAGAACTGGAAAACCCTCTAAGAAAGAAACATTTGAAATGTTAAATTATGCCTACAATAATGGTATTCATATGTTGGATACAGCAAGTTCCTATGGAGATTCTGAAAAGTTAATAGGTGAATATTCCTTAAAGAGTGGAAATTATTTTGATGTATGTACCAAATTACCAACAGAAATAGAAGAAGATAATCTATCAGCTTTAGTAAATCGTAGTTTGGATAAATTAGGATATGATTATGTACACACTATCTATTTACATAGATTTGAACAGTGTAAAGATAAAAGAATAATGGACAAACTGGTTGAACTAAGGAATCGAAATATTGTCAAAGAAATAGGAATATCAATTTATGAACCAGAAGAATTGCGTTATATTTTAGAAGGGTTATCGGAATTAATAGATGTTGTCCAAATTCCATTTAATATTTTAGATTGTTATAGATGGAAAGAAAATGATTTGTTATTACGAGCATGTGAAAAATTCACAATATATGCGAGAAGTATCTATTTGCAAGGACTTTTATTAATGAATTCTCAAAAAGCATCTAATGATAAAATTAGAAATTATCTGAATTGGATAAATAATATATCTGAGAAAAAAAATATTTCAATAGTAGAATTAGCGATGTCTTTTGTTAAACAAGAAACTTGTATTACTGATTTTATAGTTGGGTGCGAAAATATAGAACAACTATTCCAAAATATAGATATATCAAAGACCATAGTTGAATTTTCTAATAAGGAGATACAAGAATTTATCTTTCATAGTAAAAGTATTGATAAAAATATAGTAGATCCAAGGTTATGGAATTTTAAAAGTTGAGGGAGACTATATGAAAATAATTGCAATTATTCAAGCTAGAATGGCTTCGAGCAGACTGCCAAAAAAAATACTATCAGATATATGTGGAAAACCAATGCTATGGCATATTGTTGAACGTGCCAAGCAGAGTTCCTTAGTGGATAATATTGTTATTGCTACATCTGATGAAAAAGATGATGACGATGTTGAAATATTTGCAAAACAGTTTAGTATTCCATATTACAGGGGAAGCCAACATAATGTTTTAGACAGGTTTTGGAGATGTGCAAATCATTATAATCCAGATATAGTTATTCGCTTAACAGGTGATAATGCCTTAGTAGATCCACAAATTATTGATGAAGCAATAACGATGTTTATTAATGAAAAAGATATAGATTATTTATACTATCGAGAAGGACTTCCTATTGGTATGGCTGTGGAAGTTATGCAGTTTTCAGCGTTGACGAGAGCACATGCTGAAGCATCAGATTCTGAATGTCTTGAACACGTTACACCATATTTATATAGGAATGATGAAAAATTCACCTCGCTAAGGTCAACTAAAGTGGGAGAGGATTATTCAAAATTGCGTTGGACTATGGATACAGTAGAAGATAGAATGCTTGTTCTCTCTATATATAATGTTTTATATAGAGAGAATAAAATATTTCACTATAATGAAATTATTAATGAATATAAAAATCATCCTGAATGGGTTAATATTAATAAAGAAGTAATGCAGAATCAAGTAATTTATAAAGGAGAAAAAGATGAACTATAGCGATTTAGTTAATAAACCTGCTTATATAATAGCTGAAATGTCCGCAAACCATGCTGGAAGTTTATCAAGAGCGAAAGAAATTATTCATGCGGCTAAAGAAGCTGGTGCCAATTGTATAAAGATTCAAACATATACTCCTGATACTATGACTATTGATTGTGATAATAAATATTTCCAAATAACTAATGGTACTTGGAAAGGTGAGAATTTATACAAGTTGTATCAAAAAGCTTTTACTCCTTGGGAATGGCAAGCTGAGTTAAAAGAAGAAGCAGATAAAATAGGGATTGATTTTTTCTCAACTCCATTTGATAAAACATCGGTTGATTTTCTAGAGAGTATTGGGATGGAATTTTATAAAGTTGCATCTTTTGAATTAGTTGATATACCATTGATTGAATATATAGCTTCTAAGCAAAAACCAATTATTATGTCAACGGGAATGGGAACATTAGAAGAAATTGAAGAAGCAGTACATGCTGTACACAATCAAGGGAATAATAACTTAGCCTTATTAAAATGTTCTAGCGCTTATCCAGCTATTACAAGTAATATGAATTTAAAAACAATGGTTGATATGAAGAAAAAATTCAACTTGCCAGTAGGCTTATCAGATCATTCGATGGGATCTTTAGGGGCAGTTACTGCGGTAGCCATGGGAGCTTCTATTATAGAAAAGCATTTTTGCATAAGTAGAGATATAAGTAATCCTGATTCATCTTTTTCCATGGAGGTATCGGAGTTCAAAAAAATGGTTGAAGATATTAGAAATGTTGAGCTGGCTATTGGAAAAGTAAGTTATGGGCCAAGTGAACAAGAAAAAGAGAATGTTTCATTTAGAAGATCAATTTTTGTAGTCGAAGATATAGAAAAAGGTGAATTATTAACTGAAAAAAATACAAGAATAATTCGTCCTAGTTTTGGATTAGAACCTAAATATTATTCTAAAGTACTTTCCATGTCAGCTAATACTAATATAAGCAAAGGGACACCTTTAAGCTGGGATTTAATTGAATAGGTGGTTATATGCAATATTTGAGAAAAGTTAATATAAGTGATATGGATATGTTGTTTCAATGGGCTAATGATGAAGATGTGAGAAGTTATGCATTTAATACCGAGAAGATAGAATATTCTGTTCATAAGGATTGGTTTATAAATCGATACAAATCGGAACAATGTTCAATATTTATATTAATGGATAATGATGACCCAATCGGTCAAATTAGATTAGACTATAAAAAAGAAAAAGCATATATTGATTACAGTATACAAAAGAAACATAGAAATAGAGGTTTTGGTACAATTATATTAAAATTAGTAGAGCAGGAACTAATCATACGAAATAAAAATTTAACATTAGTTGCACAAGTAAAAAAAGAAAATTCTTCTTCAATTAATAGATTTGAAAAGTTGGGGTATTTATGCAGCGAATACCCAAGTTATTTTGAGTTTAGTAAAGAAATTAAGGGAATGGAGGCGGAGTTATGAGGATAATATTATGTACTTTGAAGTCATGGAATATATCTTATGCACAGAAGTTAATTAATTATCATAATTCAGAACACCAATTCCGATTAATATCAGAAAAAAATGAATTTAGTAATGAAGAAATATCAAATTTTCAGCCGGATTTTATTTTTTTTCCACACTGGTCCTATATAATCCCAGAGGAAATATATTCAAAATATAACTGTGTTGTATTTCACATGACAGATTTGCCTTATGGTAGAGGAGGAAGTCCGCTTCAAAATCTTATCGTCAATGGATTAGAAGAGACAAAAATCTCTGCAATTAAGGTTGTTAAGGAATTAGATGCTGGTCCGATATATATGAAATATCCACTAAGCTTGTATGGTAGTGCAGAAGAAATCTATATGAGGGCAAGTAAAATAATATTTCAGAAAATGATACCTGAAATAATAACTAAAAGTATTGTTCCCGTTGAACAAGAAGGGGAAATTGTAGCATTTAAACGTAGAAAACCAGAAGATGGAGAACTACTTCCAACCATGTCATTAGATACAGCTTATGATTACATACGTATGTTAGACGCGGAAGGATATCCTAATAGTTTTATACAATATGGGAATCTTAAACTATCATTTTCAAGAGCTACAAAAAAAAATGGTAAAATTGTCGCTGATGTAGAGATAGAGGAGATAAACAATGAATAAGATACTAGTTATAGCAGCACATCCTGACGATGAAATTTTAGGTGTTGGAGGCACTGTTGCATGGCATGTTGCAAATGGGGATATAGTTCAAGGTATGATTCTAGGAGAAGGTCAGACATCTAGATTTAATGAAAGAAAATTAGTTGATAAAGAAATATTAGAGAAACTTCATACGGATACGTTGAAATCTGCAAAGATAATTGGTTATAATAAGGTGGAATTTGCTGATTTCCCAGATAATAGATTTGATCAGGTTGACTTACTTGATATTGTTAAGGTTGTAGAACGGAAAGTAAATGAATATATGCCAAATGTTATTTATACACATCATTCAGGTGATTTAAATATAGATCATCAGTACACATATCAAGCGGTTATTACGGCTACAAGGCCTATAAACAACTGCTCAGTTAAGGAAATATATACATTTGAAACGTTATCATCAACGGAATGGAATTTTGGGCGAGAACATAGTTTTGCTCCAAATGTATTTATAGATATAGAAAAATATATTGAATTAAAAAAAGAAGCTATGAAATGTTATGGAACAGAACTGTGCGAATATCCTCATCCAAGATCAATAGAGGGGATTGAGCTATTAGCCAAGAATAGAGGTTTAATAATTGGAAGAAAATATGTAGAAGCATTTCAATGCATTCGTAAAATTATTGAATAATAATAAGTCTTGTGAAAGTGAAAAAGACTTATATCACATATAATTAATATCAGGATAAGGAGTTGATCCTATGTACATCCCATACGGAAAACAGTCAATAGACGAAGAAGATATTAGGGCAGTAGTGGAAACACTACGTTCTGATTTTCTTACAACAGGACCTAAAGTAGAAGAATTTGAAAGCTGCGTAGCTAAATATGTTGGTGCTAAATATGCAGTGGCTATATCTAATGGCACGGCAGCGTTACATGCGGCTTGTTTTGCTGCTGGAATAGGCGAAGGTGATGAAGTAATTACAACACCAATTACTTTTGCAGCATCTTCAAATTGTGTTTTATATTGTGGAGGAAAACCGGTATTTGCAGATATAGATCCTGTTACATATAACATAGATCCAGAAGACATTAAAAGAAAGATAACTACAAGAACAAAAGCAATTGTCGCAGTTCATTATACCGGACAACCCTGTGATATGGATGCTATTCATAAAATAGCTAAAGATCATAATCTTATAGTTATTGAAGATGCTGCCCATGCATTAGGGGCAGAATATAAAGGAAATAGAATTGGTAGTATGTCTGATATGACTACATTTAGTTTTCATCCAGTGAAACATATCACAACGGCAGAAGGTGGTATGGTTATGACGAATAACAAGGAATTATATGATAAACTTATCTTATTTAGAACCCATGGAATTACCAGAGATCCGGAGTTATTATCTCGCGATGAAGGTTCATGGTACTATGAACAAATTGCTTTAGGATATAATTATCGTATAACGGATGTGCAATGTGCACTGGGTGTATCTCAAATGAGAAGATTAGATGATTTCGTGGCTAAGAGAAGAGAAATAGCTAAGAGATATGATAAGGCATTTGCAGCAAATCCCAATATCGTAGTTCCATTTCAAAAAGAAGGATGCAATAATAGCTATCATTTATATGTTATTCAAGTGAAAAACGTAAACCGAAGACAGGTTTTTGAGGAATTACGAGCATTGGGAATAGGTGTTAATGTGCATTATATCCCGGTATATACATTCCCGTATTATAGAGAACATGGTTATGAGACTGTAACATGTAAACATGCGGAAGAATTATATGAGAACATAATAAGTATACCTATGTACCCTGATTTAACGCTGAAGCAACAAGAATATGTAATAGAGAAAATAATTGAATTATGCAAGTAAGTAGATAACTGTTCATGTGCTATGACTTTTCAGTACGGAACAGTTATTTTTAAAGGAGGTAATTGATGTTTTATATCCGTACAGATGCCAATCCAACCATCGCTACAGGACATGTCATGAGATGCATGTCTATAGCAAAGGAAATTAGTAAACTGGGAGAAGAAGTGACATTTATTACAGCAGATTTACAATCAAAAGAATTAATAGAACGTAATGGATATGCTGTACTATGTCTTGATTCTACGTGGAATGACCTGGAATTAGAGATTGAGAAGTTAATAAAAGTAATTCAACAATATAACATAAAAAATTTATTGATAGACAGTTATTTTGTAACAGATAAATATCTAAGTGAACTTCGTAGATATACAAAAATTATATACCTTGATGACTTAGCTACTTGCGCATATCCGATAGATGTATTAATTAACTACAATAATTATGCTAATGGGTTGGGATATGAGAAATTGTATCAAATAACAGATACTAAGCTAGTACTAGGCTGCAGTTATGCACCTCTAAGAGACGAATTTAGAGATATTGCAAGTAATGTATCTAGTACAATACAGAATGTTTTATTGACAACTGGAGGATCTGATAGCTATCATGTTGCCTACAAATTTTTGCAATACCTGATTGAAAATCATTTATCAGATAATAAACGCTCCAAGGAAGATAAATTGGATAGCTTATTACGAAATATAAAATTTCATGTGGTTGTAGGTAAATTCAATGCCGATAAGGAGAAGCTGAGAGATATGTCAAAGGAATATCCGAATATTAAGTTACATATGTCTGTCCTTAATATGTCGGAGTTAATGAAAAAATCAGATCTTGCAATAACTGCAGGAGGTTCTACTATGTATGAATTATGCGCTTGTGGTGTTCCTATGATTACCTACTCGTTTGCGGATAACCAGTTACCTGGGGTTAAAGGTTTCCATTCTATTGGAGTTGCGAAGTATTGTGGTGATATAAGAACGGGATTGAACAAAGTATATGAATCAATTATTTGCGGAATATACGATTATTTTAATGATTCAACTTGTAGAAAAAACGTCTCTAATAGAATGAAAAATTTAGTTGATGGTTACGGAGCAAAAAGAATTGCAGATATTATAAATAATTTAGAGTAATATTTATTAAGAAATCAAGACTTTGTACAGTATAAGAGTAAGATCATAGTCTCATTAGCTATGATTCTTACTTTTTATTGGCTCTTTGTCAACTGTTGGGGCGCGAGGTACGTTGTACCCGCACCAATACTG
>JAHZFJ010000012.1 GCA_019421365.1 Lachnospiraceae bacterium | reverse complement strand
TAGTTGACTGTTACTAATAGGTCGAGGGCTTAACCAAAAAGAATCTGACAATTCAATGTGTAGTTTTGAAAGTACAAGAGTGAGTGAATTCACTTAGATAGAGACACTTAACCATATGGTTAGGTGTTTTTTGCGTATAACGGATTTTTTTAGAGGTGAATTATCTAGATAATAAAAGCGAGTGGATAATATAAAGCGTTTAGCCTAATGGTTAAGCGCTTTTTGTATAGCAACAAAAAGTGTTAGTTATAGAAAGGATTGTTCAATTAAAAAGACTAAATTTTTCAACTAAATTTCACATAAGCCAGATATAATCGTATTGTTCTGAGATGTGGAAAATTTTACACTAAATTATTTCGGGAATTCAATTATTCAAGGGAGAACAACGAATTGTTGCAATTAACGAAAATAAGTAGGAGGAAAGTATGAAAAGTAAGAATAAACGTCTGGCACCCGTATTAGGGAGTATCGTAGTATTAGTTGCAGTGATTATAGCGGCAATACTTATATTAAACAAAATTATAGTACCAAAAAGTGATAATGGATTCCGACTAGAGTCTGTGAAAAATTTATTTGAAACCTATTCTGATATCTATGCGGAAAAATATCAGAATTCAGTTCACGAGCAGGTTGAGGCAAAAAAAGCTGCCTTAAAATATGATGTAAAGAACCCACTTTTAATTGCAAATCCTTATAATACAGTAACCAATGGACTGTATGTGTATTTTGAAACAAAAGAAAATCAGCAAGTTCAGTACATAATTTCAAGTGATGGATATGAGGATTTTACTCAGACAGTATATGCCAATTCTGATGATAATTTATCCAAAGAACATGAATTTCTTATGATTGGCTTGATTCCTGGCGAAACCAATACCATTACAATGAATCTATTAAATGCTTCTGATGAGGTTCAGGACACAGTTACCTTTAGCTATGACTGTCCGAAGGCTGTTGGAGAATTTAATGTAAATCAAGTAGAAGTAACAAAGGGTGATAGTGTACAAGAGTTATCTAATGGATTATATGTAATATTAGGAAATGACGTTGAGTTTGATACAGAAGATGAGGATATTAAAGCAGCATATGTAGCTATGTATGATAACAATGGTACACTACGTGCTGAGATTCCATGCGTTTCGTACCGTGCACATAGACTTTTATTTGATGAAGATGGTATGTACTTTAGTGTATCTGGTGGCAGAATAGTAAGAATGGACCCAACTGGATATGTAAATCGAGTTTACAAATTAGGTTCCTTATTATTACATCATGACTATGTATTTGGATCAAATAATGATTTAATCGTGTTAGGTTCTGATAATTCTATGGGAACCAAGGAAGATATCGTTATTTCAGTTGATTTAGATAGCAAAAAAGTAAAAACGCTTATTGATTTAAAAGAAATTTTTCCTGATTACTATGCGATGACTACAAAGCCAGAGAGTAGTGAATATCTAGATTGGATGCATATTAATTCTTTAAGTTTTGTTGATGAAGATTCTGTAATTTTTAGTTCTAGAGAGACTTCAACCATCTTTAAACTGGATGATATTTATGGAGAACCAACCATTGGCTATATGATTGGCTCAGATAATTTCTGGGAAGGTACAGGTTATGAAGATAACTTACTCACACAAGAAGGTGAGTTTAGTATGCAAGCAGGACAACATACTATCACTTATCAGGCAGATGACTCTCTTGAAGAAGGACAGTATTATATCTATCTTTATAATAATAACAACACTGTTTCTACCACAAGACCTGAATACGACTGGTCTGCAGATGATAATTACTCAGGAACTGGGGTTTCAATGAATGCAAATGGAGCAAGTTCCTACTATTATAAATATTTAGTGGATGAAAATGCACGTACTTTCTCATTGGTAGATACTATAGAAGTTGGCTATTCTGCATATGTAAGTAGCGCTCAGGAATACGAAAACAATGTGATTGTTGATTCTGGAAGCGAATTAACCACTTGGGAGTTTGATTCAGAAGGGAACTTGATTCAACAGCTAAATATTGTAGGTAATTACTGGGTTTACCGTACTTATAAGTATGATTTTAAAGGCTACTGGTTTAAATAAAGTCATAGACTATGGAGTTCTTGCGTGGATTCAATCATAGAGAATTAATATATGTTGATTGATTAATAGAAAAGTGCTGAGATTGTGTGTATATACAGACAGTCTCAGCACTTTTTTGACTATTGAATAAAGCAGTTAATTTTACCTTGTTCTGATGAAAGATGAAACATTATAAGAAGTTAGCCAATTAGATTTTGAGCAACACTTAGAGTAGATGGACGATATATGTTAGGTAGCTCAAAATCAGTAGTACCATACATTTTTTCTGAGAAAAGTTTTGTAATAGAATCTAATGTTTCACGTTTGTATTTAAAATGAAAAACAGTAGCTATTTTATCAAACAGATATGGATCAATACAACAGCCCCAACATGAGTTGTCGTTGACAATCGACATTAACTCAAGAGACTTTGGTGTAATATGTAGAATAGTATTAGTTTCTTTGTTTATAGCGGTTAAAAGCACTTTGTTTTCAATTACTTCAAACGATAATTCATAGGTTAAGCTATTATCATATTTTATTAAATTGCTTAAAACCTCTTCTGTTTCGTTATTAGTATAGGTTGAAACATCCACTATATTAAATTTTAGTAAATCTAGACCTTTGTTTGATAATAATTGAACTAATTTATCAATGCTTTGTTGTGTCAGAACTGTACTTTGTAATCCTTGTTTTTGATCAATTAAGAATTTAACCAAAGTATCGATCTCTTTTTGTGATAAAAGTGCTTTATTGTTATTTTCACTCATTTGGTTTCCGCCTTTCGACAAAATAAATTATAATATATTGTAATTATATAGGAAAAATAGACCAGAATCAATAAAGATAATTTCCTATAAATACTAAAAGACGACCATTTTTGATCGTCTTTTAGTACATACAGATACAATTAGAACTAACGTATAATAATTTCACTGAAAACAGCAGAGTAATCAATATAAATGGTTGGTTTACCACTATCATAAACTTGAGTAGTTTTATTTCTCATAGAACCAAGGATCTGGGTTCCCGATGTTTTGACTAATACGTTAGGAGGAACAAATAGTTGAACTTCTCCGAATACACTAGAGCAGTGGATAACAATATCTTGTGTAATGATTGCACCTGATAAATCTACTTGAAGTTCACCAAAGACAGAACTTAACGATGCTCCGAAGAAAGGTTCTCTAGGAATGAATATCTTTCTTGAATGAAATACAGTATTATAGTTGGAAGCATTTTTATTATAGTGCATTTCAAAATCATGAAAATCCCTATTAATCGATGTACGTGCCATGTTCTTGAATACGATACCTAGGCCGATAATAATTAAAATAATAGGAACAATTAATTTACTCGTTAATGCAGGATCTATTACATCTTGACGCATTAATAGAAGCAATATACCAATTGTTAAGCCAACTACTGAGCTAATTTGAATACCATCAGATATTATGTGTATAAAACAAGGAATGATTATGAACAATGTCCACCAACCTGAAAAGAATAGTGTGATATCCCATAAATCAAATATATTACCAACAATTAGAACTCCAATGCATATAAAAAACAATCCCAGGAGGGATGAAGACAAATTTTTTCTCATATCAACAATCAAGCCCCTTTCTACTAATAGAGTAACGTATTCTATAAGGATAAACAAGTTACATTTGTCATAACTTCTAGTAGTTAGTCTAAGGATTTATATTCAAATAATTTTCACACATTCAACAAGAATAATTCACAAACATAAGGTACAATTACTCTATCAAAAAATGCGTATAAAGGAGGAATACCTTAATGGGTGGAACCGAGAAAAAAAAGAAAAGAGGCTTTTCAATCAAATATAAATTCGTTAGTTTATGTTTAGCAATGATATTAGTAATGATGATTATTAATAATTCTATAGCATTACGTTATGCCAAAGATACACTTGAGGAATCAATACAGACAAATATGGTGAATCTAGCACAGTCTTATGCAGATATTATAGATACAAAGCTCACAAGAATCAATGAATCATTAAGTATGCTATTAAGCTCTGATGCAATTGCCACTTACATATCGTCAAATCAGACGGATAGTATTGAGGAAGCAGAGAACTTGGCCAATATGTTTATGAATGTAAATAGTACATATGAAAGCATCAGTTTTATTAATACTGAAGGAACTATTTTATATAGTACAGATGAATCAGTAAAGGGACAGAATATATCCACTGAGAGTTATTTTACAACATTAGACCAAAGAGGTAATTATTCATTAAGTGACGTTTATATGAGTGAAAACACTAAAGAGCTATCGATACGAATGTTAGTTTCTATTCGTGGTGGTGCAGGTAGTTTGATGGGAAGTGCGATTGGTGGTCCGCAGGGTGACGCACAAGAAAACATTCAAAAAACAGATGAAAAAGGAGAAAATCAGCAACAAGAAGTGATAGGGGATACGATGGAATCTGACCAAGCAAATGAAGGTGTAATTATGATCGTATTACCAGTGAGTGAAATTACAGCAGACTGTGATAATATGTTAATAGACGGTATTAACTCTAGTACGTGTAAGATAGTAGACTCCAATAATTCCATATTATATAGCAAAGATTCCGAGGAGATAGGCGGCGTGATTTCGAATGAAGAGATAGTAAAGCAGTTATCTGCAAGCTCTTTAACACAAAATTTGCAAGATAACGTTGAGCTACAAGACGGAATTCTTAATGAGAAGCAAGTAAGCTATTTCAGCTATAACGAGGATAACATAGCGAAGATAGGGGCTGTTACTAGATTAGGTAACACAGATTGGTATATCATTCTCTCTGGAGATAAAGCAGATCTGTTTTCATCAATGAATTCTGTGATTAACAAGATTATAGTTGTTTGTACGATAACATCTGTTTTACTAATTTCGGTGGCATTTTTCTTAGCAAATCGTATTACAAAGCCACTTAAGAAACTAACAGAGTTAATTAATCATACAGCAGAACTAGATTTTAGAACAGATCTAATAGAAAATGAGTTAAATGGGATTCAGCTGAGAAATGATGAAACAGGTGAAATCACAGGATCTATTCAAAAGATGCGTAATAAGTTACGTAATGTTGTTAATGAGATTCAACAAATAACAAGTGAATTAAATGATAATAATAATACGCTAATCGATATTAGCAGCAAGGTAACGAATCATGTAGAGAAGAGTGTTACAACTACAGATGAGTTATCAGAGGCGATGCAAGAGAATAGCTCATCAACTGAGCTGATTTATAAGAATATAAGTGAGATTGAACGAAATACTTCAATAATACGTGATATGACAAATGATGGTGCTAAATTATCACTTACGCTTAAGCAGAACGCAGAGAATATACAAGAAAAGACACGACTGTCTATACAAGAGACTACTAGTGTATATAACGATATACGAGAAAAAACTACTGTAGCAATTGAGCAATCTAAGTCTGTAGAACAGATCAATGAGATGGCAAAAATAATCAAAGATATAGCAAGTCAGACTAGTCTATTAGCATTAAATGCTTCAATAGAAGCTGCACGTGCAGGAGAATCTGGAAGGGGATTTGCTGTAGTAGCTAGTGAGGTTGGTTCGTTAGCAGAACAGACTACAGCAACTGTATCTAATATTAGTACCATTATTCAACAAACGAATACAGCAGTAGATAGTATGAAAAACAGTCTGGAACAGACGAGAGAGTTCTTAGAAAATCGTGTGTTGTTAGACTATAAAGAGTTCGGTAATATCAGCGAGAAGTATAATGAAGACTCTCTTGATATGAATCAGAATATGATGGCTATATTAAATGAAGTGAAGGAACTTACAGAAAATATGAAGGAAATTCAAGTTTCTGTTTCTGATATAACAGAACGTATTGAGGATGCTACAATCAATATCAAAGATGTAGCAACACAAAATACGAACATTAATCAGTTAACAACCTATACGTCGGAAGCTGTGTCTGAGAATAGGAATTTAGCAGAACAATTGAATTCCAGTATTTCTGAATTTAAGCTGTAAGTTTATCTGTATTTTGTTGTTTATAATCAACGTACGTATTATAGATTAATCCAAATAGTACTAGGAAGCCACCAATAACTTTACCAACCGATAAGGTATCATATCGTAGCCAATCAATAATAATTCCAGTGAATATCTGGCTGATGAATAAGATTATAGTTAATTGAAAGGCAGATATCCTAGGTGTGATATAATTGGATAGTAAGATAGAAAATACTCCTACGATACCACCAAGAAACATGAGATATCCACTTAAACTATTTGGTAAAACCCACGATGGAGCAATTTCTTTTGAGATTAGTAGAACAATTAAAGAAACAATCCCACCTGTTAGATAATTATAGAAAGTACTAGCCGTATTACTGATGTGTTTACCAAGTTGAGCATTGGTTGTACGGCTAACAATAATAGTAATGCCACATGTTAATGCTGCAAAAAGCGCCATAGATTAATTCTCCTTTCTTATAAGAACATTGCAACAATCCCAAGAAGGATACTACATAGTCCAATTAGTTTATGTTTATTAAATGAATGTTTTGCACTCCCTAGTAATCCATAATGGTCGATTATTAAAGAAGTTGTTGTTTGTGCAAATAAACTTAATCCTAATGTTATCGTAATACCTAGATACATTGTACTTAGGTTATTGAATACCACTGTTAATACGCCAATGGTTCCACCTAAATAGAGATATAATGGAATCTTTTTATTTTCTCTTTTGAATTTGTTCCTTTGTATAATGTAAAACAGTGTAATAAGGATAAGTCCTGATAAATGAATAAAAACAGTAGCATGGTAATTACCAATCTGGGATGCTAATTCCCCGTTCATTACAGTCATTGTGGTAATTAGAATGCCGTTAAGTACTGCTAGTAATTGAGTCATAGTTGTTCCTTTCTTATATAAATATTTTAGTCAATTGCGAATATATTTAGTACGATTATATGAATAATCCTTGCATAAGTATATGACATATGTCACACTATAAATAGAAAATGTTACTATATACAGGAATTGGGGAGGTTGTTAATATGGAGATAATTAATAATGAAAAGCTATATAAATCTTATCTTGATAAGTTTGAATTTCAAAAAATACTAACATTATCTAATAGATATGAGATCCAATTATGTGAATTTCATGCAGGTGAGTATGTTTGTCATACAGGAGATGAAGCGAACTTTATTTACTTCTTCTTAGAGGGAAAAGCCAAAGTTTATACGATGACAGAGTCCGGAAAATCATTACTATTTTCTTTTTATCAGGAGTTTGAATTCGTTGGAGATGTTGAGTTGATGATCGATAAGCCAATGGTGGCAAATGTAGAATGTATTTCAAAAGTGTATTGTTTCCGTATATCCACTGTACGATATCGTGATTTGTTATTAGAAGATAATAAGTTATTACGAACAATTGCAGCGCAATTAGCCAGGAAACTTAATAACATATCAAGTAATAGTGCAAGAAATCTATTATATCCTTTAGAAAACCGTTTAGCAGCATATATTATTTCTATGAGTAAAGAGTCGTATTTTAATGAGAATCTAGTTCAAACAGCAGAATTATTAGGAACAAGCTATCGCCATCTATTACGTTGTCTCAAAAAGTTCTGTGAGAATAGGTATATGGAAAAGATGGAGAATGGGTATTATATTAAAAATTATGACAAATTAGTTGAACTGGGCGAGAGTGTGTACAAATAGATAAATATTTATATATGTCACTTTTTGTAGAGTAGAAGTAAAATAAAAAATAATGAATAAATTTTTAAAATTATATTGACAATTAACACAACTTAATGTATTATATAGAAGAACCGTTGATGAACGGAACAACAAAATTTAATACATAGGGGTATAGTTCAGCTGGTAGAATAACGGTCTCCAAAACCGCAGGTCGTGGGTTCAAATCCTACTGCCCCTGTCATGAAAGCCTTGTAAACTTAATGTTTACAAGGCTTTAGTTGTCTATAGTTTTAGTAAACGGTGCAATTACATAAGAATATGACACCTTATTTTTTTGTACGGAAATTTAATCCGCTAAACTTCAAGAAGAAGGCAAACAGAGGTTGTAATTACATGTATTTTTGATTAATATATTTAATTAGTACTATTTACAAACGGAGGAATATTATTATGAAAAAACAAAGGATATCTAAAAAAACTTGGTTTGCTATCACAGCGCTTATTTTGATAGTTGCTTTTATGTTTGATAACAGTGAACCGGATAGTCAAACGACAATACCTAATGAACAAGTTGCTGAAACACAAACAGAAAAAGATGTAGCAGTATCACAAGATAAGCCTGATAATAAAACTGAGGAAGTTGCATCAACTGATAGTGAAAAGAAATCTGATAACGAACGTGATAGTGAAACATACAAGTATAAAGGTAAATCGTACAAAATAATCGAAGTTGACGGTGGAGATTTATCTGGAAGTAGAGAACCTAATGTGGCAGTAGATATAGGTTTTGGTGATAGAGAATATTGGGCATTAACAAACGAGTACGGTCAACTTGTATATGTAATGGCCGATAAAGTTATTTTGCAAGATGACAATAATGAACCAGTAAAATCTAGTGGTAGGTATTATAATGATGAAGCAAAAGTACCAGGGGTAGAAAGAGCCGATCTAGATGAAGGTCATATTATCGCTGATTCGCTTGGTGGAGTATCTAATGCTTACAATATAACACCACAAAACAGTACACTAAACAGACATGGCGATCAAGCATATATGGAAAAGGTAATTCGTGAAGCGGGTGGTTGTGAAAACTTCTTTGCTACAATCACATATCCCGATACCACGACTCAGATTCCATCTAAATATAGATATGAATATATACTTAATGGAAATAAAATAGTAGATGAATTTGAAAATGTAAATCCTGATGAGGTAAATGCCGCAAGTGAGAAGCAAGAAGATAAAAAAGAGCAAACGATAACAGATAAAGTGATAGCAGATAAAGCAGATTCTATTATTAATGAAAAGGAAGAATTGTCAAAGGTTGATGCTAACGGCAATGGTCAAGTGACAATTGCAGAAGCTAAAGCTGCTGGTTATCGTATGCCCATTTATTCAGATCACTGGTTATACAAGTATATGGACGATAGGGATCACGATGGTATGGTAGGAGAATAAATGACCACTGATGAGATTTATCTTTAAAGTATAACGTTGCGCGCCTGCAACAGTTATAAGAAGAATTATAGCAAAAAATTAGGAGCCACTATGGCTCCTATAAAAAAGGGGAGGTTTATGAAAAAAACTATCTATATTAAAAGGTTATTAGCTTTCTTTGATAAATTAATAATAACATTCATATGTGTAGTAAGTATGGAATGTTAATGAAGAATATGTGAACGTTCTGAGAACATTCTAAGGCGAAAATGCTCTTTTTTATATTATGAAATGAAAGGTAAGCAAATATTTGCTTAGAACAAATAAATAAAAGGCGCATGCAAGTCGCAAGAGCCTTTTGGTTTGGAAATGTCAACAATCACATTGCGAAGAGCAAGGATTATTACACTTTTCTGAACGATTACAACATTCCCGTTGAAAATTTTCATTCGCAAGGATAGTTTCAAGTGTTTCACCTAATTGAACTAAGGCAGTAGATAGTAATTCAAGCTCTTCTTCAGATAGACAATTCGCCAATGTACATGCGATACCAGTTATGGTAGCAACTAAATTACAGGAATTCATAGGACTTCCTCCAAGAACATAAATCATTACTAGTTATATATGATTATATGGCAAGTCTTAATTCAAAAAAAAAGCATTTTATGCTACAAGTGAATAGTTAAATTATATTTAACTATACTAATAATGAAACAAGATTGGTCATTGAAAGATAGAATGTGAGGTAGCATATGAACAAGAAAGAAACATTTAAAATGGAAGCGAAGAAAGAGAATGAAAAGTTTAATAGTGTTACGAACAAAGTTAAAGTAGAGAATCAAAATCAGACCCATAATGTATGTAAAGAAGGCTTGGGTAAATTAGGAGAAAGAAATTAATTTTGTGCTTTTTTAAAAGTGTAACATATAATAACTTTAATCTTGTTAATTTCGTATATCTTGTATAAGTTAGTATAGAAAATATTGTCATATTTCAGTTTGACTATTCAAACATAGTATGATATAACTATACCAATCACTAAGTGAAACTTATTAGAAATGCATTTGCAATTGTAAAAGGAGTTGTGTTTATGGAATCTGTAGCAATTAAATTACAGGCACCAGAAGATGTAAAGGAATTGGTAGCAGCAGCGGAGAAATGTGATTTTGATATTGATGTAATTTACCAAAGGATTATTGTTGATGCAAAATCTTTTCTAGGAGTTTTAAGCATGGGATTAGAAAAATCCCTAACAGTTTCTTGCCATGGATATAATAAAGAATTTTCTAATACATTAAAAAAGTACTCTGTTATGTAATTACAAGATTAATAGTGTATGTATACAGATAAGAGCCGTCGCTTCCGATGGCTCTTTTTCTCTTTATTTTATATAATTGCATCAATAGCTGTAGTTTTTCTTTGGTGACAGTATATGAATTAAATCTTCTGGTTTAAGAGGCCTACTGTATAGATACCCCTGAATAAGATCGCAGTTTTTCTCTTTTAATAAATCTAATTGATTACTATCTTCAACGCCTTCGGCAACAACTTTTACCTCGAGATTATGAGCAAGAGAGATAATAGCTTCAGCAACGTAATTATCTTTCTTATTCAAGTTAATCTTATCGATGAATGCCTTGTCTATTTTAAGTGTATTAATAGGCATTTGAGTAAGATAATTAAGAGAAGAGTAGCCAGTACCAAAATCATCGAGGGAGATGCGAATTCCCATGCCTTGCAATTCTTCTAGTATAGAAACCGCGTCACGAATAGAGGAGGCAATTGCACTCTCTGTAATTTCAAGTTCTAGGTATTGTGGAGATAATCCTGTCTCTTTTAGAACATCAGCAACAAGATTAATAAAGCCTGTTTGATTAAGTTGTATAGTAGAGATATTGACTGCAACTATACAGAATGGAAAACCGTTATTCTGAAGATATTTGTTGAATGTACAAGCCTCGCGTAACGCCCAAGAACCTAAGTCATTAATCATGCCAGTTTCTTCTGCAATAGGTATGAATTCCGTAGGAGATAAGTTTCCAAGTGAGGGATTCTTTATTCTCATAAGGGCTTCAAAACCGATAATTTTCTCAAGAGCAAGATCAAATTGGGGTTGGTACACAAGATAGATCTCTTTGTTTTCAATCGCATGTCTTAAGATTTCTATTATTTCCGAATGTCTACTGACTTCTTGCTGCATACTTTCATCGAATAAAGTAAGTCGGTTTTTGCCTGTATCTTTTGAGCGATACATAGCTATATCGGCGTTCTTGATTAGTGTAGTGTATTGAACACCATTTAATGGATACAAGGAAACGCCAATACTCATAGAGATATAGATGAAAGTTCCATTAATATTAATAGGCTCTTTGAACTTATCTAGGATATTCTTAGCGAAGGTAAGTGCCTCTTCTTGTGCTGAAATATTTGCTTTAAAGAATAAAAATTCATCGCCGCCTGCCCTTGCTAACAAATCATTACTTTTTATAAAATAATTTAAGCGCTTTGCTGTTTGAATTAATAGTTCGTCTCCATAATCATGACCTAAGGTATCATTCACTGTCTTGAAATTATCGAGGTCAACGAAATATATTGCATGTGCTTGTGTGCAACCAGGTTCACTGTTTAATGTTATATTCAAGTAATCATAAAATGCAGGCTTGTTCGGTAATTTAGTAAGGGAATCATGGTAAGCAAGGAATTCAATATGCTCATAGTTAGAACGTAATTGTTCTTCTTTTACCAAAAGTTTTTTATGAACGAAGGACAACTCATCATAATTGGATTTAATAATATGTAACATCTTGTTAAAACTACGGGAGAGTTCACCAATTTCGTCTTTTGTCTTCACATTGCAAAGTATAGTTAAGTTACCATCAGCAGCCTGTCGCATGCAATCGCGAAGATCAAGTAGCGGATTTGTAAAGCTTTGAGCTATTTTTCTACTTGAGAATAAGATAATAATAAGTAAAAGAATAATGCTAATTAACACAATTATGATAGCATAGGAATAGAACGTATATATAAAATTATTATTTTGTGAGATAACAAAGTACCAATTTAGGTTATCAATTAGGTGGTAAGCATAGATATTGCCAGAATACATATTTCCTACACCAACATATCCAGACAAAGGGTTTTCTTGTTCCGTGGAACTAAAGTTGGATTTAAATGTAGAGTTTACTTCCCTCGAATCTTCTTGAATTTGTGAGAGAAGAAAATTGCCATTAGTATCTACCAGAGATGCGATATCAGATTGTCCTAATTCAAGACTATTAAGATATTCATCAAAGTAATTAACATCTATAGTGAGTAGGAGATAACCAATAATCTGATTGCTTTGGTCTTGAAAGATTGGAGAACCAATATCAATGTAGGAATTATCCGTTTCTAGGTTAGAATAATAATCGGATGAAACTGATATACTAGAAGGCACTTTCGTTAGACTAATTTGTTGAATTAATGGATGACTGCGATTATTTTGATTTAATTCTTGCTCGTTAGTCGAATCTATAATTGCACCATATTTATCATAGATAGTAAGCATTTTATAATATTGATTAAGTTGTAATTTTTGTTTTAATGCTGTTTGTGAATTTTGATAAAGAATGGAATAATCGGTCTTATCAGGACTGGATGAATTATAACAGAAGTTAACAATTTCATTTTGTTTTGCTAACAAGGAGAGTTCTTTTTCTTGAGTATGAAGGAGGAAGGTAATGACCTCTGAACCAGATGTTGCATCGGATTGTATATCAGCAAGGCGGTCAGATTGATCTTTTTTACCATAAAAAAATAAGGTAATCGTTGTAATGATTACAAATGGGATAATTGAAAACGCAATTAATATAGTGTTTAGTTTGGACTTCATTACAATGTCACTCCTTATTATAACAATTTTAGTATGTAGAATAGATATAATCCATAACAAAAAGATATATAAGGATATTTTAACAAGAAAAAAATGGAAAATCAAGAAAATATAAGTCATATAATGAAAAAGATTATAGGTATTTGTACCTATAATCTTTTTTTAATGCATATAAGGTTAGAAGTTAGATATCATTGATTGTAATCGTATAAGAAGTGTGGAAAGTTTCGCCTGGTGCACAATGATTTCCCCAAGCTCGATTCTCAAGTGTATCTGCATATTTCTCACCATCACAGCGTCCATACCAAGGCTCAATACAGATAAAAGGAGCGTCTTTTTTAGCAGGAGTCCATATTCCGAATAAAGGAGCATCGAAGTCTACCGTCACATAAGGCTTCTTATCTGGCGTTAGAAATGCAACGGAATGTGACTGATTATCTTCAATAACTAAAGCATCTTCATCAAATAGATGTTGATTAAGTGCTAAAAGCGAGCCATCTAGTGGAAGCGTATATGTTTCTTCTTTAGCAAGACCATCTTCGTTGATTTTACGAATCGTTAATGGGCTTGTAGTATCAAATTTTATGTAATAATTACTTTGCTTTTCTTCTGATGAGAGAGGGCAATTAAAAGCAGGATGGCCGCCGATCGAGAAATACATCTCTTTTGTATCGGTATTTGTGACATCCCAAATAACTTGAATCGAATTGCCACGTAATTGATATGTAATATCCAGAGCAAATGTAAATGGATATTGTTGCATTGTCTCCGCGGTGGAAGTTAGTCGATGTTTAATTGAAGTTTCACTCGTTTCGATACACTCAAAATCCATATCTCTTGCAAAACCGTGTTGTGACATAGAATATTTTTGTCCATTGTACCAATAACATTTTTCCTTAAGGTTTCCCACAATCGGAAATAAAATTGGTGAATGACGATTCCAGTAAGTTTCATCCGCATTCCATAGATAGGAACGTCCAGTTTGTGTGGAAACGATGGACGATAGTTCAGCACCAAAGTCATTAACTGTAATGGATAAGAAATCGTTTTTTAGTACGTGTTGTCCCATATGTATCCTCCTTATTGTGTTACCATACTAGCATGAAAAAAGAGTCAGAATATTCTGACTCTTTTGACCTGTTTTTAGGTATAATTCATTATATAGTCTACCATACCTTATAATAAAAGTCTAGTAATATTTATAAAATACGTGTATCATAGGATTCACCCAGTAAATTAGTAATATAAGTGTCACCCTTATCTCCGTATTTGACGAAAGGAGTGGGATTAGAATGAACAAAGAAGTACTAGAGACTAAAAAATTAGAGGATATGGAGGTAAGAAACCAGGAAGAATGGAAGAAGGAAGAAGCACATTTAGTTAGTTGTGAAGATGTTATTCAATCGAAAATTGATACACTTACTACTCAGGTTAAAGAGATGCAGGAACAAACAAAGGAGATGTATGATAATTATCGATCGAATAACCCAGAGCTTCACAATGAATTGGTTGTTGGCATGGACTTGCAATCGCAAGCCGAAAAGAGTTTACGAAAGAATTTATTAGCGAAAGACAAGCCCTATTTCGGTAGAATTGATTATACAGAACATGGAGAAGAGAAAGACTTTTCATTATATATAGGTAAGAATGGAGTTATGAAAAGTCCATCTGAGCTTCTGATTGTTGACTGGAGAGCTCCTATTGCCAGTGTATATTATGATAGTGATATTGGAGAAAGTTCATATCCATCGCCATTAGGAGAGACAATATATGTAGACTTAGGATTAAAGAGAACATTTGAGATTAGCAAGGGAATCTTAAAGGATTTCTATGATGCCAATGTCATAGCCAATGATGAATTCCTAACCAAATACCTTGGTAAAAACAAAGAAGCAGTTTTAGGAGAAATTATTGCCACAATCCAAAAAGAACAAAATGATATTATTCGTGATACACCATGGCATAATATAGTTGTTCAAGGTGTTGCTGGTAGTGGAAAGACTACCGTAGCAATGCATAGAATTTCATATATATTATATAATTTCAAGGAGAAATTCCGCTCTGATGAGTTTTATATAATAGGAAGTAATAAGATGTTACTGAATTATATCACGGGAGTGTTACCAAATCTTGATGTTTATAATATTAATCAGCTTACGATGCAAGAGTTCTTCTCAGGACTTATAGAAAAAGAGATGTCCAAGAAGAAAGGCTACAAGATGACAGATGCCTTTAAAAAGGCACGTACTAATAGTAACAATGCAATTGAATCTGGTTACAAACGGTTTAAAGGTTCCTTGCAGCTATTAAAGGCACTTGAACTATATCTAGAACAGTATATATACGATCATATACCAATGAATGAGATTGTTTATAAGGGAAGAACATTGTATACATCAGAGGAGATTAAACAGTCCATATTAACATTTAAGCAGTATTCGTATCAAGAAAAGATAGATATGATGAACAAGCGTTTATTAACGAAGATAAGTAATATGAATGAAATGCTTGGAGAAGAGAAGGAAGTAATTAAAAGGGAATGTAAACTATATAAGGATTACTTTGGTAAGAAGAATGAAAAGATTGATCTCTATGTGGTATACAAAGATTTCTTAGAAGATTTGTATATAAGCTATGATAAATATAAGGCAGCAGGGGTGAAACTTCCGCATATAGAGATTTTACAACATTTTAAAGATATATTCGAAGAGAAAGAGATTGATTTATATGACCTTGGATTAATAGCAATTATCAAGAAGACATTGAGAAACACCGTGGATTTCAAATATGTGAAGCATATCGTAGTGGATGAGGCGCAGGACTTTGGTGTAATCGCTTATGGAATTCTAAAACGCCTCTTTCCTGAATGTACATTTACTATTATGGGGGATGTATCTCAGAATATCCATTATGATACGGGTATGAATGATTGGCGTGAATTGCGTGAGCAAGTGTTTAATCCTGATAAGGACCCATTCTACACATTAGCTAAGAGTTATCGTAATACTGTTGAAATATCTAATTATGCCAGTCAGGTTTTAGAAAAATGTTCTTTTGAGACCTATGCAATTGATCCTGTTATTCGCCATGGACAACCAGTTGTCGTTGAAAAACATCAAGATTTTAAAGACAATATAGAAGCAACAGCTTCTTATATTAAACAGATTAAAGAAAATGACTATGATACAATCGCCGTAATCTGTAGAACGGTTGAGGAAACAAAAACAGTTTATGAGGCGTTGAAAGAAAAAACAGAAGTGGAACCTTGGAAAGAGGATATGGAGGAGATGGTATTTACCAATGGTGTCATGGTGTTACCAATTCATATGACAAAGGGATTGGAATTTGATACGGTAATTCTATGGAATCCTGACACACTGAATTACGAAGATACAGATGCCGAAGCGAAGCTATTATATGTAGCTATAACCCGTGCATTACATGAATTGTATGTATTGCATTATGGAGAGTTATCAAAACTACTAACTTAAACGCTGTTTGGTGTTGTAGTGGGATATGGTAAGTTTTTCTGTGGTCAGAAATTTGTAGAAAATTGTGCAAGTATATAGTATTCTATATAAGAAGAATTATAGTAAGGAGAGGATAATTGTGGAGTTATTTAATTCAATATTATCATCTATGAATGATTTTTTATATGAGAATATATTAATAGTACTATTAGTAGGGGTTGGTATATTCTTTACAATTACTACAAAACTTGTACAAATTAATATGATTCCTGAAGGATTTCGTACACTTTTAGAAAAGAATGGAGACAATAATGAAGGTGTATCCTCTTTTCAAGCGTTAATGATATCTACAGCTTCGAGAGTAGGGACTGGTAATATAGCCGGTGTTGCTACTGCACTAGCGGCAGGTGGTGCAGGCTCTATCTTTTGGATGTGGTTATTAGCGATAATCGGAAGTGCTTCTGCATTTATAGAAAGTACGTTAGCACAGATTTATAAAGTAAGAGATGAGAAGGGGTATCGTGGTGGCCCGGCTTATTATATGCAAAAGGCTTTGGGGCAAAGATGGCTAGGTATCTTATTCGCTATCTTACTGATTATTTGTTTTGCTTATGGATTTAATGCATTACAAGCATACAATATACGTTCAGCATTTGAATTTTATGGACAAACTGACAAAGCAAAAGAAATTACTGCTATCGTTATAGGAATTGTATTGGCTGTGATTACTGCATTTACTATCTTTGGGGGAATGCATCGTATTGGTATCATTTCATCATACCTAGTACCTTTTATGGCAGTAATTTATATCCTACTAGGTATTTATATTACCATTACAAACCTAGATAAAATGCCAGAGATTTTTACCACCATCTTTTCTGAAGCCTTTGATTTTAAAGCATTCTCAGGTGGATTAGCAGGTACTTGTGTTATGCATGGAATCAAACGTGGTTTATTTTCTAATGAAGCTGGTATGGGTTCTGCACCGAATGCTGGTGCAGCTGCAGAGGTATCACACCCAGTAAAGCAAGGTTTAGTACAAATGATTTCAGTTTATATCGATACCTTAGTGATTTGTACTACAACAGCTATGATGATTCTAGTTTTTGATGGATATGCAGATGGATTAACCGGAATACCACTAGTACAAGAGGCATTAAGATCTCAAGTAGGTAGTTTAGGAATTCATTTTATTAATCTA
Source organism: Lachnospiraceae bacterium (assembly GCA_019421365.1). Classification (GTDB taxonomy): domain Bacteria; phylum Bacillota; class Clostridia; order Lachnospirales; family Lachnospiraceae; genus Anaerosporobacter. Next base: position 104,217 of record JAHZFJ010000012.1, on the reverse strand, counting down.
TCGATTTTCTTATTTGCATTTAGTTCTGTTATTGGTAACTACTCCTATGCAGAATCAAATCTTAAGTTTATTAAAAATAATAAGATAGTATTATTTATTTTCCGTTGTTCTTGTCTAGTTGCAATTTTATTTGGTGCAGTAGCAAGTTTTGATTTGGTATGGAACTTAGCGGATGTATCTATGGGACTCATGGCTATTGTAAATATTATCGCAATCTTGCTGCTTTATAGAATTGCTATAAAAGCATTAAACGATTATAAAGAACAAAAACGACAAGGAAAAGATCCAGTATTCAATGCAAAAAAACTCGGTATTAAAAATACGGATTGTTGGGAAGAATAAGAGATCTTTAAAGAAAAAAGATTCGACCTTGACAAAATTCTATGTAATGTTATAGAATGAGACTTAACATGAATATTGAACGAACAAAGATTAGGAGTATTAAGAGTAATGATGTTCTCAGAGAGCTGTCGGTAGGTGTGAGACAGTAACATTCAACTCCCAACTCGCCTAGGAGTTCCTTGATTGAACCATATGGTTAACGCATATAGTAGGTCAAGGCGGGAAATCCCGTTATAGATACATGAGTGCAGAACGTTTTCTAGATGTTCTGAACTAGAGTGGTACCACGAATGGACTATAAGCCTTTTCGTCTCTAGATATGGAGATGAAGGGGCTTTTTTTAATACTCTATATATACAAGTATATAAAAGGACTCTCCTTGATGAGATTCAATATTCAATTAATAAAGACACAATAGAACACAATGTGTTCTATTTCAATAAGGAGGAAATATCATGTCAGTTACGTACAATCCAAAGTCGATTGAGAAGAAATGGCAAGGCATCTGGGAAACAGAAAAAGCCTTTACAGCCGGAAATGATTATTCAAAACCAAAATTCTATGCATTAGTTGAGTTCCCTTATCCATCAGGACAAGGTCTTCATGTAGGTCATCCAAGACCATATACAGCACTTGATATCATTGCAAGAAAGAGAAGAATGCAAGGTTACAATGTATTATATCCAATGGGCTGGGACGCATTCGGCTTACCAACTGAGAACTATGCAATGAAAAATCACATTCATCCAAAAGAAGTTACTAAGAGAAATGTAGCTAATTTTAAGAGTCAGCTACAAAACCTTGGTTATTCTTTTGATTGGGATCGTGAAATCAATACAACAGATCCAAACTACTACAAATGGACACAATGGATTTTCCTTAAATTATTCGAACAAGGTTTAGCTTACAAATCAGAGATGCCAATCAACTGGTGTACTTCTTGTAAGGTAGGTCTTGCAAATGAAGAAGTAGTAAATGGTAAATGTGAACGTTGTAATAGTGAAGTTGTTCATAAGGTTAAGAGCCAATGGATGCTAAAAATAACAGAATATGCAGACAAATTAATCAATGACCTTGATGAAGTTGACTATATTGATAGAGTTAAAGTATCTCAAAAGAATTGGATCGGCCGTAGTGAAGGTGCAGAAGTTGATTTCAAATTAGCAGGAAGAGAAGATAGCTTACGTATCTACACAACTAGACCAGATACTTTATTCGGTGCAACTTACATGGTAATCTCACCAGAGCACCCTATGATTGATAAATACAAAGAAGATATTAAGAACTTTGATGCAATTGTAGAATACCGTGAATTAGCAGCTAAGAAATCCGATTTCGAAAGAACAGAGTTAGTAAAAGAGAAGACAGGTGTATGTGTTGAAGGAATTACAGCGATTAACCCTGTTAATGATAAAGAGATTCAAATCTGGATATCTGATTATGTATTAATGACTTATGGAACAGGTGCAATTATGGCAGTTCCAGCACATGATGAACGTGACTGGGAGTTCGCTAAGAAATTCGACCTTCCAATTATCGAAGTAGTTGCTGGTGGCAACGTTCAGGAAGCAGCATTTACTGATACAGCAACAGGAAAATTAGTGAACTCTGATTTCTTAGACGGAATGGAAGTAAAAGATGCTAAAGTTAAGATGATTGAATGGCTTGGCGAAAAAGGCATTGGCAAAAAGAAAGTAAACTTTAAATTAAGAGACTGGGTATTCTCACGTCAAAGATACTGGGGTGAACCAATTCCACTTGTACACTGTGATTGTTGCGGATATGTTCCAATTCCAGAAAGTGAGTTACCATTACAACTTCCAGAAGTAGAGACATATGAGCCAACAGATAATGGTGAGTCACCACTTGCCCATATGACTGACTGGTTAAATACACCTTGTCCTAAGTGTGGAAAACCAGCGAAGAGAGAAACTGATACTATGCCACAATGGGCAGGATCTTCATGGTATTTCTTACGTTATATTGATCCTACGAATACAGAAGCTTTCGCAAGCAAGGAAGCAATTGATTATTGGATGCCAGTAGATTGGTACAATGGTGGTATGGAGCATACAACACTTCATTTATTATATTCTAGATTCTGGCACAAGTTCTTATATGATCAAGGACTAGTAAGTACGAAAGAACCTTATCAAAAGAGAACTTCTCATGGTATGATTCTTGGTGAGAACGGCGAGAAGATGTCAAAATCTCGTGGAAATGTTGTAAATCCAGATGATATCGTGAATGAATTTGGTGCTGATACACTTCGTACGTATGAGATGTTTATCGGTGCATTTGAACTAAGTGCAGCATGGTCTCAAGAAGGTGTTAAGGGTTGTAGAAGATTCTTAGAGCGTATCTGGAAGCTACAGGATATGATTGTAGATGGTGAAGGCTATTCTAAGGAATTAGAAACTAAGATGCATCAAACAATTAAGAAAGTAAGTCAGGATTTTGAAAATCTTAAATTCAACACTGCAATAGCTGCTATGATGTCTTTAGTTAATGAATTCTACAAAGCAGGAAAAGTTACAAGAGGAGAGTTTAAGACATTATTAATCTTAATGAATCCAGTTGCTTCTCATATGACAGAAGAACTTTGGGAAATGATGAATTATGGTGGAAGATTGTATCAAACAACTTGGCCAGAATGGGATGAAGCAAAAACAGTTGAATCAACAATTGAAATTGCAGTTCAAGTTAATGGTAAAGTGAAAGATACAATAACTATTGATAAAGAAGAAGAACAAGATAGCGTGAAAGAGAAAGTATTTGCTTCTGACTCTGTTAAAGCAGCAGTAGAAGGAAAGAATATAGTTAAAGAAATCTACGTTAAAGGTAGAATCTATAATATCGTTGTTAAATAAGAAACACTTTAATAAAGAAAGCAAAGAGCTTGGCGATTGGCCAAGTTCTTTGCTTTCTTAAACATATGTATCCTTTATCTCATTATCATTCGTTTCATCATATCTAACTTCATCTTATCTTGTGGAGACATATCTTTACTGAGAACTTCAACAAGAAGCTCATTCTCTTCCTTAGAAAAACTTAGATTTTGAGCTCTAAGCTTAGTATTAGCATTCATAATGAATGGTAAACTTTGATCGAGTGGTTTACCTTCTGCTTCGTTGGCTAGATCAACAAGAATAGCGAGCTTTCTTGGATCAATATGTTCCATAGCAGGATGTTTAATCCAGGATAAATCTTTCATTTAGCAAATTCCTTTCTTTATGAGATTTTCTTTGAGTAAGTAATTTATATTGAATTAAGCTAAATCAGGAGACGCATCTCCTGATAAGAAGTCTTGATCAGAATCTTCTTCAGCATTCATTAATTCCATAACATGTAGATGATTCATAGTAGGAGGGCTCATAGAATTACGATTATTCATTCCACCACGATTCATGTTAGTTCTACCATTATTAGGGGAAGCTGAGGATCTAGATGAGTTAGGGTTCATATTTCCCATAGGAGCTCTGCTATTGGTGTTATTAGATGGACTAGGGGCGTTATTCATAGTGTTTACGGGATTCACATTAGGGGGTGCAGAAAAGTTGCTTGGATTGTTCATACTATTCATTGCGTTCATAGCATTCATAATATTCATAGCATTATTCATACCACCATTCATATTGGAATTACCATTCATTGCGCTCATAATGTTCATAGCATTATTGATACTATTATTCATATTATTATTAGGATTATTATTTATATTGTTATTTGTGCCACTATTCATGTTATTAGAGTTATTGTACATATTGTTATTCATACCACTATTCATGTTATTAGGGTTATTGTTCATAGTGTTATTCATGCCATTAGTAGGATTCATATTATTCATACTATTCATGGTACTCATAGTATTTATCATATTCGTGATATTATTAAAACTACTACGTTGTTCAGGCGACATAAAGCTATCTAACATATCCTTCATTAAAGGATTGTTAAGAACTGCATTCATATTGTTACCGCCGCTATTTGCTCTTGTATTATTGCTTTGGTTACGACCATTGTTACCACCTAAGCTAGCGGCGCTTAATGAAGGTTCATCTGCCATGGTTGCAGCCACTGTTTGATATGTCTGATAGAAACGTCGAGCATGAATAGTATTGAGAAGCATATTGATGATATCGGCTTCTCGTTGATGGCACACATTTTTGAGGCTTGTTAGTAACCCTTCCATATCAACGCCCCCATTGGAATTATCCGTGCTACAAGCGGAGAGTTCAGGTTCCGGATTTTGCATAGTATTCATAAGCTCCGATACCTTAAGAATAACATTCATAGATTGTTGGTTCGTACCACTTGCATATGGCATGGCAGCACGAATTAAATCAGCTTGATGGCTGAAACCCTTTGGCCGGCTTTCCTCTTGTTTTGAATCCTGCCTTGTTTGGTTGATATTTGGGTTAATAAATGGGATTTCATTCGATGTATTCTCTGTTGTAAAGTCTGGCATAGGAGATGTGTTTTCGCTCATATTAGAAAAGACAAATATTTATTTGAGGAATATCTGTCCTGCCTCCTTACATTAGTTTATTAGTAATATATATGAGAGTTCTAGAGAATTATTCTTGGCTTTTATGGGACAATACTAAAGATTAGAAATGAAATAGAAAAAGACAATTATATTACTCATTAATTGTATGAGTTTATAATTGTCCTTTTATACATAAATAATTGCAATTTTAGTTTGGATATACTAGATTTTCTTCTTTAATTTGATATAAAACATTAGTTAGATAACGGTTTGCTAAATACTTTGCCATATCTAGATTTTGGTCTAGGTAGTTACCGCAATTAATAGCAGCAGCACCTGGAATCTCACCTTCAAAATCACGAATGAATTCGAACATCTCTGTAATTAATGGAACAATATCTTTGGATTCGTAATCACCAGCTAATAGTAGGTAACAACCCGTTCTGCAACCCATTGGTCCAAAATAAATAACTTTGTTCGCATAATCAGCATGATTACGTAAGAAAGTAGCAGCTAGATGTTCAATTGTATGAAGTTCTGCGTTATTCATAACAGGTTCATAATTTGGTCTTGTCATTCGTAAATCAAATGTAGTAATAACTGAATCTCCAAAAGTATCTTTTCTTGATACATAGATACCTGGTAGAAGTCTTAAATGGTCTATTGTAAAACTTGCTATTGGTTTCATTAGAATCCTCTTTTCTGTATAGAATATAATATAGCGTTAGAACTGCGGTCTTATACTCCGTATAATCCCCTTATCAGCTTCATTTCATGAATCTGATATAGCTCTAGAACTGCGTTCTATCGCTAGCTTATCGGGGGGCTAGACTCGAGAAATTACTTTGTAATTTCCCTCGTTAGGTTATGGCTCTTTCAGAGCTACGGTCTTATACTTCGTATAATCCCTCTTATCAGCTTCATTTCATGAATCTGATATAGCTCTTGAACTGCGTTCTATCGCTAGCTTATCGGGTGAAATCAAATACTCACTACGTTCGTGCTTGATTTCCTTCCGATAACCTACATTATAACATACTTACAAGAGGATAGGCAAGATGTCTAGTCTTCTCTAAGAAGATAGGCATTATTATCTTGGTCGTAGAAGGTGAACATCTTACCGTACGGGAATACATTCAAGTCGGTTACGTTCACACCTCTGTTTTTTAGTGTTGCGTGGATCGTTTCGATAGCTTTGGTTGTAAGGATAACAGAAGGGTGAGTAAGTGGATTATCTGGATTTTGTTTTTTCATCAATTCCTTTTCATATAGAACGAATGATGTTTTGGAATCTCTTGATGGAGCTACTTCTAGCCAAATCATACCTGGTCCCATCGGTTGTTCGAAAGATACTACAAAATCCATCTTATCAAGCCAGAAAGATTTTGCATCTGCTTGATTATTAACATATAATGTGATTTTTGATATTGCTTCTATCATAAAAATTTCCTTCCTTATTAAAAATAATTTTTTACTAAATTCATTATGTGTAGAATTAAGTATGATATTCTATAAGAGTAACTAAAAACACTACTTTTTACAATATTAAATACTTTCGGTTAATGGTAAACTAATTCTAGTATAGCAATCAGTTACTTGGAGAAAATATAAGTATGAATTATTATATTCAAATGAATATTCTATTCTTGGATGTTTAATTCAATTAAGAGACTAATGAAAAAATTAATAGATTAATAAATTTATTAAAGCAAAAGCATGTAAATTAGACCTTGTAAAGGAAAGAGGTGTTTTTATGTCTAAAGTTGCAAAAACAATGAATTCTGTCGCTGAAAGTGTAGTTAAGGCTGGTGGTGTTGTAACCAAATATGGTGGAGAAGCAATCAGTGAGATTGGCAAGAAGGTCGGAGTTTCTAAGGATATTTGCAATAAGGTAGAAGATAAAGCAGATATGCTCGGAAAAGATATGTACTATGCTAGTCGTAAAATTGGTAACAAAGTGGAAGATAAAGCAGAAATGCTTGGAAAAGATATGTACTATGCTAGTCGCAAACTTGGTGATAAAGTAGAAGATGTGACAAAAGAAATCGTAGATAGTACCAAGAAAGTATACGAGAATGTAGTAGACAAAATAAAATAATGACAAAAGAAAGTCCAAGTTTTTATAAACTTGGACTTTCTTAATTGATATATTGAAGAAATTACTGTGATAACACTTCACGCCATTTATCATCATAATAAGCAGTCATATCATCACCAAGATACTTAAAGGTTTCTAGGTTACTAATTGTTTCACTGTCAGGGAAAGCAATTGTACTGTTACGAATTGATTCATCTTCAATCATTTCCCTTGCAGCTGTATTAGGTGTTGAATACGTAATATATTCAAAGTTTAATAAAGCAATATCAGGTCTACATAAGAAGTTGATGAATTTCTCAGCATTTTCTTTGTTTTCGCTGTTCTTAGGAATTACCCATCCGTCAATCCAGATATTAGATCCCTCTTTTGGTATCACATATTCAAGATCAGGGTTCTCACGTTGCGTGTAAATTGCTTCACCAGAATAGATAATACCGATAGCGGCATTGTTACCAATCATCTTGTCTCTAACTTGGTCAACTACATAGGATTGAACAAGTGGTTTTTGTTCTTTAAGAAGATTAGTAGCTTCTTCAAGTTCAGCTTTGTCCGTTGAATTTAGTGAGTAGCCTAGATATTTTAAAGCGATACCCATAGCGTCACGAACACTGTTAATCATAAGAATATTATTTTTATATTTTTCATCAAAGATTGCGGACCAAGAATCAATTGGCTCATCAACCATAGTCTTATTATATAAGATACCTACAGTACCCCAGGTATAAGGCACAGCATATTTATTACCTGGATCAAATGATTCAGCACTCTTTAAGTAGTCTTCTCCGATATACTTAATATTAGGAACATTATCATAATTGATTTCAGCAAGTAAGTCGGCATCAATCATACGTTGAATTGTATAATCCGATGGACAAACAACATCATATTTGACAGCACCAGTTTCAATTTTAGAATACATTTCTTCGTTCATTTCGAATTCATCATAGACTACATCGATTCCGGTTTCCTTTTCAAACATAGTGATAACTTCTGGATCAATATATTCACCCCAGTTGTATACATTCAAAGTGTTAGTGCCTGTAGTAGATCTCATACCTGCAATGGAGCCGCCTATTAATGCAACGACAGCAAGTAGAGCCATAGCAGGTTTTAGATATCTTAATTTAGGATTAAATTCTTTCTTAAGAACTTTCTTTTTCGCTTTCTTATTTTCCTTCGATTCTGATGGAGTACGGTTAATTAATAACAACAAGGTAAGTACAGAGATGAATAGAAGAGTAGATAATGCATACATCTCTGGTTTAATACCCTTACGTACTTCTGTATAAATCTTAGTTGATAATGTGTTAATTCCAGGACCTTTTGTAAAATGTGTAATTATGAAATCATCTAATGACATTGTAAATGCTAGTAAGAAACCGGACATGATTCCAGGAAATATATCTGGAAGTATAACTGTACGGAAAGCATACATGTGGGAAGCACCAAGGTCAAGTGCTGCTTCATAAGTACTCTTATTGGTTTGTTTTAATTTTGGCATAACACTAAGGATTACATACGGTATATTAAATGTGATATGCGCAATTAATACGCTTGTAAATCCAAGTGTATAGTTTATTGCTACAAAGATAAGCATTAAAGAGATACCGGTTACGATATCTGCATTAAGCATTGGTATATTGGTAATTCCCATCATTATAGTACGAGGGGTACGCTTCATGCTATTAATAGCAATAGAAGCAGCAGTACCAATTATTGTAGCGATTAAAGCAGAAACAAGTGCAAGTACTAAGGTTGTATAGAGTGCATTCATAATCTGCTGATTAGCAAATAGTTCTTTATACCATTGTAATGTAAATCCACCCCATTTAGCACGAGATTTTGATTTGTTAAATGATAATACAATCAAAACTGCAATCGGTGCATAGAGGAATATGAACATTAGCGCGATATATAATTTTTGTGATATCTTTTTTACCATATATTCGTACCCTCCGAATCTTTGTCATATTTCGCAAGGATAGCCATACTTAATAAGATGAATACCATAAGTACCAGGGATAGGCCTGAGCCTACATTCCAACGACTAGAACGGAAATCTTGTTCAATAATATTACCAATTAAGAGAATCTTACCACCACCTAAGATGTCTGAGATTACAAAGGTTGTTAATGCTGGAACGAATACCATTGTAATACCACTAACAACACCTGGTAAACTAAGTGGGAAAATAATCTTTGTAAATGTTTGTGTACCATTTGCACCAAGGTCTCTTGCTGCATTGATAACATTAAGATCCAATTTTATTAAAGTATTATAGATTGGTAATACCATGAATGGAAGGAAGTTATATACCATACCAAGAATGATAGCACTTGGGGTATTAATAATATCGAGTCCAGGGATTCCAAGGTATCCAAGTAGTGTGTTAATTACACCATTCTTCTCAAGTAATGTTTGCCAAGCTAATGTACGTAATAAAAAGTTCATCCACATTGGAAGAATGAAAATGAGTACGATAAAACTATTACTATTCTTCATCTTTGATAGAATCATCGCGAGTGGATATGCAAGAACTAAACAAATTACCGTACTAATTAAGGATAGTTTTAGAGAAAGTAAAAGAGCTTTCATGTTATCGTGATTCGCTATGTTTTTCACATTCTCTAGAGTAAAATTTCCAGAATCATTCGTTAATCCATAGTATACAACTAGAATAAGTGGAATAATGATAAATGCAGCCATCCAGATAATATATGGAGTGGCAAGCCATTTCTTCTTATTCATCTAGAATCACCGCCTCTTCATCATCCGATTCTGGTTTATTCATAATCTGAATATCGAATGGATCAACGTGAATACCAACTTCACTACCTACAGGTGATAAATCGGTGCTATGAACAAGCCATTCATGACCATTTGCCATAACTTCCATTTCATAATGAACACCTTTGAAAATTAATGATGTTACACGACCTGTAATAGTTCCTTGTTCAGGTGCAACTAAGTCAATGTCTTCTGGACGAATTACAACGTCAACTGGTTTATTCTTACCAAAACCAACGTCAACACATTCAAAGTTAGTACCAAGAATATTAACTAATTTATCTTGAATCATAGTACCAGCGATGATATTACTTTCTCCAATGAAGTCAGCAACGAAAGCGTTAGTTGGCTCGTTATAGATATCTTCAGGAGTACCAATCTGTTGAATATAACCTTGGTTCATAACGACAATGGTATCTGACATAGTCAAAGCTTCTTCTTGATCATGAGTAACATATATGAAAGTAATTCCTAGTTCGTTCTTAAGACGTATTAATTCATATTGCATATCTTGACGAAGTTTTAAATCTAGGGCACCAAGCGGTTCATCTAGTAGAAGTACTTTTGGCTCGTTAACGATAGCACGAGCAATTGCGATACGTTGTTGCTGACCACCAGATAGAGAATCCGGTTTACGATTTTCATAACCATCAAGGTTTACAAGCTTTAATGCATATTTAATTTTATCGTCAATATAGCTCTTACTTTTCTTTTTGATTTTAAGTCCGAATGCAATATTCTCAGCAATAGTCATATGAGTAAATAGTGCATATTTTTGGAACACGGTATTTAATTGTCTTTGGTTTGGTGGAAGTTTAGTAATATTCTTACCATCAAAGATAACATTACCTTTATCAGGATTTTCAAATCCTCCGATAATACGTAATGTAGTTGTTTTACCGCAACCACTTGGACCAAGTAGAGTAAGGAATTCATTTTCCTTAATATAGAGATTTAAATCGTCAAGGACGATGTTGTCGCCATATGCTTTTGTTATGTTCTGTAAATCGATTAATTTATTCATCGCTATACCCATGCGTAGACACTGCATGGCTCCTTTCATAGTTGTTGTTGGATTTCTCTAAAAGCTAGGAGGAGTGGAAACCCAAATAAGGCTTGCACCTGTCTTAGAAGAAGCAGTAAGATAGTGTTTCTTATTCGGAGTAAAATAGAAGGCTTCTCCCTTTTTAGCTTTGTATGTTTTACTGCCAATATGAATGGTAATACTTCCGTTTAATATATAACCGAATTCTTCACCCTCATGAGGGTTATCTGGATATGTGGAACCTTCAGGCTCTAATGTTAGAAGAATAGGCTCCATCATATTCTTTTGGGCATTCGGTATGATCCATTGTATTTCATTCTTTAATTCGCTATCGTATTTTTCAAAATAATCTGATTTATGAAAAACAACTTGTTCCGAGGTTGTATTCGAGAAGAATTCTTCCAGATTTGTCCCAAGACATTGCAGAATATCCATTAAGGTAGCAATGGAAGGGGACGTTAAATCTCTTTCAAGTTGTGATATGAATCCTTTTGACAGTTCTGCTCGGTCTGCCAGTTCTTCCTGCGTAAGATTCTTTTGAATACGAAGCTCTTTGATCTTATGACCGATTTGCATGTTGATTCACTTCCTTTTCCTTTTCAATTGCCTATAAAACAATTGGATTTGGTTAGCATAACTACACTTTGAGTTTAGCTTTGCTAAACTTGCAGCATATTTTATTATACACAGATTATATGGAGTGTCAACAAAAAAATACATAAATCATGGATTTTAGAATTAATTAAAAAAAATCTTTGCAAAGCTTTGTTATCAAAGGGATAGATACCATATCGATTAGATAAAAATTCCATAGAAGTTAACTAACACTAAACTTTTATCAACCATTATGCTAAACAAAAAAAGAAGGGAAAAGAATGGAATAAGGATGAAATAAACAGTAGCCATGATGACTTTTTTCGTCATTATGGCTACTGTTTATATATAGATTATTTCTTATAAAATTCCTGAATCCTATCGAGACGAGAGGCCATGTTTTGTAAGAGCATATCTACCAAGGTTAGTGCTACCATAGATTCAATAACTACAACAGCTCTTGGAACAATGATTGGATCGTGACGACCTTTTATATTAATCTCTATGTTCTCATTAGATTTATTCACGGTATGCTGAGTTTTAGCGATGGATGGTGTTGGTTTAATAGCAGCACGTAGAATGATATCACTACCATCACTCATACCACCTAGTATACCACCTGCGTGATTTGTTTCTTTTATTAATGTACCATCTTCATAATGGAAGGCATCATTATTGTCACTGCCAAGCATAGTAGCACAATTAAATCCGTCTCCGATTTCAATTCCCTTGACAGCTCCTACTGACATAACTGCTTTTGCTAGATTAGCATCTAATTTTTCGAATACAGGCTCACCAATACCAACTGGCATGCCTGTTACGATACATTCGATTACACCACCAACAGAGTTACATTCTTTCATCTTCTTCACAAGAAAATCTTGTGCTTTTTCAGATGCGTCTAAATCTGGCATGTAGAACGGGCTTTGCATAGTATTTTGTAAGTTAAGATTTGTATAGTCGATAGTAATTGGACCAATGGATCTCGTATATGCTCTAACCTGTATATTAAGACTATCTAGTATAGCTAGAGCAATTGCACCAGCTGCTACACGAGCAGTTGTTTCACGACCAGAAGAACGACCACCACCACGGTAATCACGAAAACCGTACTTTGAATCGAATGTATAGTCAGCGTGTCCTGGACGATAGTAGTTAGCAATCTCAGAGTAGTCGGAAGAACGCTGTGTTTGATTCATAACTACCATAGAGATTGGAGTACCAGTAGTACGTCCTTCGAATACGCCAGACAAGATTTCTACCTGATCATCTTCTTTACGGGGAGTAGAGTATTTGGTTTGACCAGGCTTTCTTCTATTAAGATAGGTTTGAATATATTCTTCAGATATATTAAGACCTGCGGGGCAACCGTCTACCACCACACCAATTCCTTTGCCGTGTGATTCGCCCCAAGTAGATACTTTGAACATAGTGCCTAATGTTGAACCTGCCATATTAACACCTCAATCTTTCTATTTTAGATAATTTATAACTGTTCAGAGCCAAGCAGAATAATTCAAAAATGCTTATTGAATGCTTGCATGGAGCAGAAAAGTTACGATAATTTATAGTAAAGTTTTTAATAATATATGTAAACAAATGCCGAATTAGCACCATTTGAATTATTATAAGGGAAAATTAGAGGAATAGTCAATGAATATGTGGACATTTCTACATAATATTTCATATATTATAGAGTGAACTAAAGTAAGTCATGTGCGCTAGTATCATGCTAGCATGATGGACGTGGATTAGACGAACGCACAACATGAGCGTGGCATTAGGTTCACAAGTATTTTAGAGTATCATGCTAGCATGGTGCTCGTGCAAGGAGGAACAGCATTATGGATAATTATTATGGTAAGTCGAATCAGGATGAGATGAATCAATATTACCAACGATATGCTAGTATTGAAGCGGAAGATAATGTAGAGATGACTGAGAAAAAAGGTAGAAGAGAAGATCCAGAAGTAATAATTGATGAAACAACAATCTATGAGATAGATCTTGATTGTTATGAATGCATTCAAAAAAGAATGAGAAACAAAAAGTATAATCCTTAAACTGTATAAGCATATCGGTATTATTATAGAATGCGTACTTTGAAAACTGCCTAGAGTTACAAATAAAAGAGACCATCGAAGAATCGATGGTCTCTTTGGATGCTAATTAGCAGAAGCTATTTCCGCCACAAAGGCAAAGAATAAGAATAATCCAGATAATACTTCCACAACCATCATTACCGCAGCCGTTGTTACAACTATTGCCAAAACCAAAGCCATTACCACCACAGCAGAATAAAAGGATGATTATTAAGAAACAGCTGTTACCACCGAATCCATTATCGCTACATCCACATCCACATCCAGCACCACAATTTGTTGCTGCTAAATCACTCATTTTAGTTCCTCCTAAAATTAATTAACTTACAATTGTATCTTATGAGGGACTGCTTGACTGCTTTACTATATTTTATCTATATTAAAAAAGTTTTGATTGATTTTATTCGAGCATTTTGCCAATAAATAAAGGTAATAATGCACCGTTAAGTAAAATATGTGCAAAAGATTATTATTTTGCCAATATAGTAGTCTTAGTACAAACTTTTGGATCTATATAAAATATTTATAAATAACCACAAAACAATCAATTAGATTTCTGAATCAATTAGTTATATAATATGACTATGTTAGAAAATTAACAATCATAAATTATGGTAAGGGAGAATAGGTCATGTCAAAAAAATATCCAATTACAATTAGCTCATGGACATTAGGAGATCAGATTACATTTGAAGAACGTGTTAAAGCCGCAAAAGAAGCGGGATATGAAGGTATTGGTCTTCGTGCAGAAACTTATGTAGATGCTTTAGCTGAAGGACTTCATGATGAAGACCTCCTAGAAATCTTAGAGAAATATAATATGAAATGTACAGAAGTAGAGTATATTACTATGTGGGCAGATAATAATCGTACATACGAACAGAAGTATAAAGAACAAATTTGTTTTCACATGTGTGAATTATTTAATGTAAACCATATTAATTGTGGATTGATGGAAAATTATTCAGTAGAACATACATCACAAAAATTAAAAGAACTTTGTCAAAGAGCCGGAAAATATATTATTGGTGTAGAACCAATGCCATATAGTGGAATACCTGATTTAAAGAAAGCGTGGGAAGTAGTAAAAGGAAGTGGTTGTGAAAATGCAAAATTGATTTTAGATACGTGGCACTGGGTTCGTGCAAACCAACCATTTGATCTTTGTGGTGTTCCAGCAGATGCTATTGTCTCTATCCAAATCAATGATGTACATGATAGAGCATATGCACCAAGCATCTTACGTGATGAATCTATGCATGATAGATTAGCTCCAGGTACAGGGTATGGTGATACTGTTGGATTTGTGAAGATGATTAAAGAAGCTGGAGTAGACGCAAAAGTTATTGGAGTAGAAGTTATTTCAGATTTCTATATGGCAGAAGGTGCAAAAGTTGCAGCTGAAAAAACTTATGCGGGTACAAAGAAGGTTTTAGAAGAAGCATGGCCAGAATTATTAGATAAATAAGATACATAGCAAAATATATAGTTGCTAATATAGTAAATAGTAAATAGTAATAAGCGTAGAAAGAGGAGATATGGTGAATTTTCAAAATATGTTTACACCGGTTCAGATTGGACCAGTTACGATAAAAAATCGTTTTATAGTGCCGCCAATGGGAAATAATTTTGCTAATGGTGATGGAACTTTAAGTGAGCGTTCTTTGGGGTATTATGCAGCGAGAGCGAAAGGTGGATTTGGCCTTATTACGGTAGAAGCTACGGTAGTTGATAAGACAGCAAAGGGTGGACCCAAAAAACCTTGTCTGTATGATGACAGCACGATTGAAAGTTTTGCAAAAGTTGCAGATGCAGTTCATGCACAAGGGGGTAAAATCTCTGTACAACTTCAACATGCTGGTCCTGATGGTAATGCAAAAGCAGCAGGATATCCTATTAAGGCTGCATCATCAATTGCAAGTAAAGTAGAAAAAGATATTCCTAAAGAGATTACTAGAGATGAGATATATGAATTAATTGAAATGTATGGAGATGCAGCAGTACGTGCTAAGAAAGCAGGGTTTGACCTTGTTGAAATTCATATGGCACATGGTTATCTAGTAAGTAGCTTTATTTCACCAAGAACCAATAAAAGAGTAGATGAATTTGGTGGTTGTTTTGAAAATCGTATGCGTTTGTCTAGATTAATTATTGAAAACGTACGTAAAAAAGTAGGAAATTCATTAGGTATTATCTGCCGTATTAACTGTAGCGATGATGTATTAGGTGGAGTTTCAGGACAGGATAGCGCAGCAGTTGCTGCATACCTAGAGGAATGTGGAGTAGATGCAATTCATGTATCTCGTGCAATACATATACGTGATGAATACATGTGGGCTCCAACTTGTATGCATGCTGGTTTTAATGCTGATTATGTGACTGAAATAAAAAAGGCAGTTAGTATTCCAATTATAATGGTTGGCCGTTTCACAGAACCTTATTATGCAGAGCTAATGGTAAAAGAAGGACGTACAGACCTTGTAGCATTTGGACGTCAAAGTATTGCAGATCCTGAGATGCCAAATAAAGTATTTCGTGGAGAAGTAGAAGCTATGACGCAATGTATTGCCTGTCTTCAGGGCTGTGTAGCAAATATGTTTCAAGGAAAACCAATTGAATGTCTTGTAAACCCTATGGTCGGACATGAAACAGAACTAACAAAGGCACAAGAACCAAAGAAGGTTATGGTAATTGGTGGTGGCGTAGCAGGCTTATATGCAGCCTATATTGCAAAATTAAGAGGACATGAAGTAACTGTTTATGAGAAAACCGATACCCTTGGAGGAAATATGCGACTTGCAGCTTTCCCACCTGGAAAAGGTGATTTAATAAGTATGGTTCGTAATTACATTGTCTTATGTGAACAAAATGAGGTTAAGTTTGTAATGAACACAGAAGTTACAGAAGAAATTATTCGCACAGAATCTCCAGACGCTATTATTATTGCTACAGGTTCTAATCCACTCGTGCTTCCTATTCCAGGAATTCATGATGATAGCATCTTACATGCTGGAGATGTATTAGATGGTAAAGTAAAGTGTGGAAAGAAAGTACTTGTTGTAGGTGGCGGTATGGTTGGATGTGAATTAGCAGCATTCCTAGGTGAAGTAGGACATGAAGTAACAGTAATAGAACTAAGGGATGAAGTTGCTGCTGATGTAATAAATGAACATCGAAAGTTCCTTATGAAAGATTTTGATGAATATAAGATTGCAACTGTTACTGGCGCAAAAGTAAGTGAATTCTTTACGGATGGAGTTTCCTATACATTGGAAAATGGTGAGGAAGGAAAACTACAAGGGTTTGATTCTGTTGTACTTGCTATGGGATATAGAAGTAATAATCCATTTGCTGAAGTTATAGACAAACTTGGCAAGGAAGTATATGTCATAGGTGATGCCGTAAGAGCGAGAAGAGCACTAGATGCAACCAAAGAAGCTTTTGAAGTGGCAAAAAATATCTAAAATATTAGAAAAGGAGATTAAAAACATGGAAAGTAGAATTACAGGAAGAACAGGTTTATTGGGACTAATAGGATCACCAGTAGGTCATTCAGGTTCACCAGCTATGTATAATTATAGTTTTCAAAAACTAGGAATCGATTATGCATATCTTGCATTCGATATAAAGGTAGAAGAAGTTAAAAAAGCTATTGAGGCAATGAAAACATTCAACATGCGTGGATGTAACGTTACAATGCCATGTAAAAATGAAGCTGCAAAATATATGGATGAATTATCACCAGCCGCACGTATTATTGGAGCCGTAAATACTATTGTGAACGAAGATGGTAAACTAATTGGTCATATTACAGATGGTCAAGGCTTTATAGATAATCTTCGTGATCATGGAGTTGAAATTACAGATAAGAAAATCACTGTATTTGGTGGTGGTGGGGCCGCTACAGCAATACAAGTACAGGCTGCATTAGAAGGTGCCAAAGAAATCAGTATATTCAATGTAAAGGATGCTTTCTTTGAAAGAACTCTTCAGACAGTAGAAAAGATTAGAAAAGAAAAACCAGAATGTATTGTTAATGTATATGACATGGCTGATACTGATAAGATGAGAGAAGAAATTGCTTCTAGTGATATTTTAGCCAATGCTACTATTGTTGGTATGAAACCAATGGAGAATGAAAGCATTGTGAAAGATGTTACAATGTTCCATAAGGGTTTGGTTGTATGCGATGCCGTATATAATCCAAAAGAAACAAAGATGTTAAAAGAAGCAAAAGAAGCCGGCTGCAAATGTATTGACGGTCAAGGAATGCTTGTATGGCAAGGAGCAGCTGCATTTAAGTTATATACAGGACAGGAAATGCCTGTTGAAGAAGTAAAAGAACTTTTCTTTAGTTAATAGAAAGAGAGATAAAGCATGAATAACAAAAAGTATTACCCAACAGCCTTAGCACTTTATTTTAGTTTCTTTATCCATGGAATAGGTGCATCGATTTTAGGGCAGTATAAATCCTCCTTTGCGGGTGCATGGGGAGCAAAACAATTGGCAGATGGAAGTTATGATGTAAGTTCTGTTGTTACAGTTATTGCAGCTCTTGGTCTTGGACGTTTACTTGCACATTTTATTGCAGGACCATTCTCCGATAAGTATGGCAGAAAGAAGAGTGGCTTAATTGGTATAGTTTTATACATTGGATTTTTAATTGGAATTATATTAGCACCAAGTATGGGGATAGCTTATCTCTTTGCTGTACTAGGTGGAGCTGCTAATTCATTCCTTGATACCTGTGTCAGTCCAACTTGCATGGAGATATTTGTTAACAATGGTTCCATAGCAAATATGTTTACAAAGTTTTCTATGTGTGTCAGCCAGTTTTTACTTCCATTTTTTATTATGGCAGTTGCAGATGCAAATCTTTCTTACAAAACATTGTTTGTTGTCTGTGCTATTGCGCTTGTGATAGACGGTATTTTATTGATGTTACTTCCGTTTCCTAATGTTAGCACATCAAAAACTACTGAAAAAAAGATTAAACAGAAGATGAAGTTTTCGCCTGTTTCAATTGCATCTATTTTAATAGGATTTACAAGTTCGTCTACATTTATGTTGTGGTTAAACTGTAACAAGGAACTTGGAGAGTTGTATGGTTTATCAAATTCTTCACTAATTCAGTCCTATTATGCAGCGGGTACAGCACTTGCCATAATAGCAACAGCATTTATGATAAAAAAAGGATTGAAAGAAACCAATGTATTAATCATTTATCCTGCTATATCTACAGTTATGTTATTGTTATGCTATTTCATTCAAACACCAACTATTTGTCTAATTGGTGGATTTGTAATAGGATACGCAGGGGCAGGAGGGGTTCTTCAGTTAGCGGTTTCTACAACAATTAAGTTTTTCCCAGAAAATAAAGCGACTGCAACATCGTTTGTTATGATTGCATCTTCTCTAGCTAATTATACTATTTTAACATTAGCAAGCTATATCACCAAAGTAGGTGGAGTAAACGCTCCAAGAATGATTCTTCTTTTAAATGCTTGTGTTACTATAATTGGTATACTTTTAGCGATCTATGTTAAGATGAGTATAAAAAAAGTTGTATCAAATTCATAAAAAAGTTATAATAAGAGTAACAAAGGGACTGTCACAAAATTGTTATTAAGTATTAATTTTGTGACAACCCTTTTCCGTGTTTGAAAATTAAAAGTATGTATTGGAGATTTTTTTGACAATAAATGTTAAATAATTAACAATATGCATAGGAGGTAAAATGCGTAGCGAGAAAAAAGAACTTCCGTATATTGGACTAGGAATTTTTAAACTACGTTTTCCAGTTATACATTATAAATTGGAGAAAGTTGAACTTATTCAAGGGTTAATCTTAGGTGCCACAGCCATGAGTGCAATACCCTATATGACAGACTATTTAGGATTACCATATGAACTTGCTTGGAGTTGTATCATTTTGGAGACGTTTTTATATTTCCTTCATGCAAGTTTAGGAGATCCCGTAATTCCAGGCTGGATTACAGCTACACTACCGTTGACATTAGCTTATCTAACGACCTATGAAATCGGACAAGAACGGATTCAGGCAATGATTGCCTTGCAGATTATGGTAGGTTTAACTTTTGTTTTCATGGGGGTCACCAGACTGGCAGATCGTTTTATAAAAGCTATTCCACCTTCCATTAAAGGCGGTATCCTTTTGGCAACCCCTATTACTGTAATGCAAAGCCAGCTTTCTGATTCAGGACAGTTACGTATGTACCCAATAGCTGTTGGAGTAGGAGCACTATTTCTTGCGATTATTAGCTTTTCTAAAAAGTATGAAGAGGCAAGAAAGAAGTATAAAGTGTTAGATATAATAGGGCGGTACGGAAATCTGTTTCCATATCTAGTTGCTATGGTTATTGGTATCATTGTAGGAGAATTAGTATTCCCTTCTGTAGAAATTGGTACGTTTATTAAGATTCCACAATTTAAAGAAATGATAGATACAGTAAGTATATTTGGCGTTGGAATTCCTAAGATGAAGATGTTTTTAAATGCCATACCTTTAGCTTTAATCTGTTATATTATAGCCTTTGGCGATTTTGTTACATCGGAGAGTTTAATTAAAGAAGCAAAAGAAGTTAGAGATGATGAAATAATTGATTTTAATTCTAGTAGATCAAATATTATTAGTGGTATTCGTAATATAGTACTTGCAATATTTGCTCCGTTTCCGCCACTTGCGGGTCCGTTATGGGTAGGAATGACAGTATCAGTTAGCCTTCGTTACCGAGAAGGAAAAGAGGCTATGAAGTCATTGCTAGGAGGCATGGCGTCGTTTCGTCTAGGAACTTTAGTCAGCGTTATTTGTATACCTCTTATTACATTCTTAAAGCCAGTTTTTCCAATAGGAGCCGGTATAACCTTAATATTTCAAGCATTTGTATGTGCCAGAATAGGTATGGAATATTGTGAATCTGATCTGGATAAAAGCATTGCTGCAATAATGGCAGTTGTACTCGCGATGGAAGGTTCTATTTGGGCTTTAATAGTTGGTTTTGGACTAAATATTGTTCTAAGCAATTGGGAAATCAAAGGGCTAGGGAAAAAGCAAACTAATAATAATACAAATTAATATGTAATAGAAAGAACCAAAGGAGTTGTTCCTTTGGTTCTTTTTGTCAGTGTGCCAAGAATAGGCGAATCTAACTACTATTCTATAGAAAATCATGTCTCTTTAAAACATTAAGGATATTATAACCTTCTTGTACCCCGTCGATGATTCTTCGAGCTCTTACACTATCTCCAATGTTAATTATCTCAACATTGGTATCGTCAAAAGTATCATGTAATTCATTAACAATAGGTGCATTGGCTTTCATTCCTAGACAAACAAATCCATAATCGAAAGGCAATTCCATTTCCACGTCCTCTTTTTTAACAAGGAATGAGGATTCTTTTACTTCTACAAGTGCAGTTTCTGTCATCTGATTAACGTTGTGTTTTTTTAGTAATGCATTGATTCCGCTTTTAGAAACTGGGTCTAAGTCTCTTCCGATAGCTGGCATCATTTCTACTATTGTTACATCAGCACCTTTTGGAGCCATGAATTCTACAACATCAAGACCTACAGCACCTCCACCTACAACAACAACTTTTTTACCAGTCAAATCATTTGGATAATCTCCTAAGTGATTAATCATACCTGTTATTGAAGATACTTTTCCATCTTCTTTATCAATATAATCAAATAGACCTTTGATTGGTGGAAGTAATGGATTTGAACCAGTTGCATTTACGATAATATCAGGGTTTAAACTTTGTACCTTTTCTATAGTTGCCTCCGTATTGGTTAAGATAAAGAGGTTGCGATAAGATTTGGCAAGGTTTATCTGATAAGTTGGAAAATCGTTTAGTCTTACTTTGTCTGGTATTTTAGAAATCTCAGCTGCAAGTCCACCAAGATGATCATTTTTTTCTAAAAGAAAGGTAGTACATCCAACTTCAGCAGCAGTGCAAGCAGCGCTAAGACCCGCAGTACCACCACCGATTACTACAACATTACAAGGTTTTTTTAGTGTACTATTTTTGTATTCTTCATCTTCATTAACGCAAGGATTTACAGTACAGCGAATTGGACGGTTAATTCCAATTCGGTTACCAGCACATCCTATATTGCAGGAGATACACTTGCGAATTAGGTGCTCTTTTCCCGTAGCAACCTTATTTACCCATTCTGGATCGGCAATTAAACCACGTCCCATACCAATTAAATCAGCATCTCCATTGGCAAGAATGTCTTCAGCAACCTTTGGATTACGAATATTTCCCATAGTGATACAGGGCTTTTTATAACATTCCTTTACAGCTTTAGCCATGTAAGAACGCCAACCATCTTCTAGATAGTTAGCATCAATCTGATATTGAATAGAGCCATTAAGTCCGCAGGAAACGTCGTATGCGTCTACATATTCATCAAAGTAATTTAGATACTCAAGAGTATCGTCTAGAGTATTACCGCCATCTAATAGTTCATCAGCGCTTATGCGTGCAAAGATAGGGAATTGTGGCCCAACTTGTTTTCTAACTTCTGCAAATACCATCTTAGCAAAACGTGAACGATTTTCAACAGATCCCCCGAATTCGTCGTTTCTAGCGTTGGTAAGAGGTGATAGAAATTGGCTAATTAGATAAGAATGCCCAGCATGTATTTCTACTGCATCAAATCCTGCAATTTGTGCACGTTTGGCGGCTTGTCCATATTTGATAACGATTTCTTCAATTTCCTCTTTTGTTAAAGGTCTTGGAATTTCGCCTCCTACTTTAGAAGGAATATTAGAGGCAGAAGCTGGCTGCATATTAGTTCTAGCAGATTGAGCAGAAGCTCCTGCATGATTGATCTGTATAGCAACGCAAGCACCTTGCTTGTGAAGTTCTTCACAAAGCTTAAAATAACGTGGAATATAATTATCATGGTCGATACGAATTTGAGTAGTTCCATTTGAACCAAGAGGATAGTCCACATTAGCATTTTCTACAATGATAAGGCCAGTCCCACCAACAGCACGTTGTTTATAGTAATTGATGTGTAAGAAACTCATTTCACCATTTTGTTCGCCATAGTTAGTTCCCATAGGCATCATTGTAACACGATTTTTTATAGTCATAGTTTTTATGGTCAAAGGCTTAAATAGATGTGGATAATTGGATTTCATATAAATTCTCCTTAAACTAAAGTGAAATTGTCATAGAATGTGATAAGACACATTGCGACTTCTTCTTATATTATATAAGGTAGAATTTATAAAATCCAATTGATTAATTTGTACGTATATATAAAAAATATTTATATATAATGGAGTAAAAAGAATTAAAGTTTACGTATTAATATTTTTGATAAAATCAATGAAATTTGCTATTACAGGTGTTTGGTACTGATTCTTCATGTAAGCCATATAAAAACGACGTTCCCAGCTTGGATGTTTAATAATAAGTTTCTTAACTGGAAGTTGATTTAAGATAGGCATATCAGGAACGATTGCGATTCCAAACCCAGAAGCTACAAAACCAGCAATTACTTGATCTTCCTCAATTTCCATTGCTATTATAGGTTTTTCATTAATTTTTTCAAAAAGATTATCTATGATGGTTCGAAGTCCGCTTCTATTATTAAAAAAGATCTGGGGATAAGGTAGTGTATGAACTAAGTTAATTTCAGACCTGTCTGAAAGTGGATGGCCGTTAGGAACTATAAGGACCAAATCTTGAGTAGCAACAGGAATAAACTCCACGTCAGGTTCTGATTCTGCATAGGAACAGAAGACAACATCACAAATTTTTTCCTTAAGCATAGGAATCAAATCTGCGGTAATACCATCATGAAAGTTAAATCTGACAGATTTTCCTTTTGGAGTTTTTAAGAAATCTGAAAGAGTCTGAGGTATATATTCAGTTCCAAGGGTACGAAGAAAACCCAGTTCAATTTGTCCTTCTCCACATCCAGTAAGTTGCATTTTATGAATACTATTATCTAAAATGGAGAGTGCTTGTTCTACATCGATAAGAAAGTCCTTTCCACATTTCGTAAGGACTATATTTCGACCATCTTTTTCAAATAAGGATACGCCAAGTTCGGATTCTATTGATGATATGGCATAACTTAAATTAGGTTGTGTAGTATTTAACTGAGCAGCTGCTTTGGTATAATGTTCTAAATGTGCTAAAGTAACAAAATATCGTAAATGAAAAATATTCATAATATATCACTTCTTTCTGTATGGATTAGGGGATAATATTGTTTGTTAATAGTATAACATAAATTAGAAGAATAAAGTAGAATTATGTTAGCACTTTTGTTGAATTAGTAGTAACAAATTCGTTTGTATTCCTAGTCAACTTCATCACCGGACTACTTTAAAGTGTTAAAATAATTTACTTGCTTAATAGTATTCTTCTTGTTATAATAGCTTAAATAACGAAGAAGATAAAGGGGATTCAATATGGATAATTTAGAAGCAATACGTGAAAAAATCGGACAGTGTGATGATTTGATTATTGAGCAATTAGCAAATAGAATGAGTTATGTACAAGAGATAATATCTTTTAAGAAAGCAACTGGAATTCCAATTCTACAAC
This sequence comes from Lachnospiraceae bacterium, assembly GCA_019421365.1. Classification (GTDB taxonomy): domain Bacteria; phylum Bacillota; class Clostridia; order Lachnospirales; family Lachnospiraceae; genus Anaerosporobacter. The sequence goes on along the minus strand of JAHZFJ010000012.1, from coordinate 80,164 downwards.
CTGAGCAAGAAAAAAAGCAGACAGAAGCACTAGTAGAAAAGCTAGGAGCAAATGAATTTGAAGAAGAGATTCTTGACATATTCAAATACATAGTTAAAAACAGTCGTAGAATTCAGGCAAAAAGTTTGTTTGATTATAATATTTTCCTGATTGGCTTTATGGGGGCAGGAAAAAGTACGGTAGCACGAGAACTAAAAGATAAGTTAGAAATGGATCGTGTGGAGATGGATCAGGTAATAGTAGAGAGACAAGGAATGACTATAGCTGAGATGTTTGATGAGTATGGAGAAGCGTATTTTAGGAATCTCGAAAGCAATCTTTTGATTGAATTGCAGAAACGTAAGCAGACCATAGTATCATGTGGTGGCGGTGTAGTTGTACGTGAAGATAATACAGATCACATGAAGAAGAATGGTCGTGTCGTTCTTCTAACTGCAAAGCCAGAAACAGTATATGAACGCGTTAAAAATAGTAAGGATAGGCCTATTTTGAATGGAAATATGAATGTGGAATTTATTAGAGGTCTTATGGATAAGCGAAAAGCACGTTATGAGGCAGTAGCCGATGTTGTAGTTACAACAGATGGTAAGAATGTTACTGAAATTTGTGAAGAGATTATTTCTAAATTGATCAAGCTTGATAGTACAATAGAGCAAAAAGAATAAGAAAGTTTATAAGATATGAGAACAATAGAAAAGTATTTATGAGGCATTTTACTTCATAAATACTTTTCTATTATTTTGTGCTTAGATGCTTAAGAAACTAATCGTATAAAATCATTAGCTAAATTGGAAATCCCTCATATTATGATAGTAATAAAGAGTAGTATACAGTGCTCGAAATTACTGGAGGGCATATGGATGAATCGAGCTCGGGATATTGTGCATGCAAAAGCATCATATGAGAGAGGGATTTATGGGAATCGAATCGGTGTGGCTGTTGTTGATACTGGAATAATGGCACATACTGATTTTGTTACTGGTGGCAATAGAATTGTAGCGTTTAAAGATATGATTCACGGAAGAATCGATATGTATGATGATAATGGACACGGAACACATGTATCTGGTATTATTGGAGGTAATGGTACAGCTTCTGATGGAAAGTATATGGGAATTGCACCAAAATGTAATATAATCGGTGTAAAAGCTCTTAATTATAAAGGAAACGGTAATGTTTCAGATGTTTTAACAGCTTTTGATTGGATCGTAGCTAATAAAGATAAATATAATATACGAATCGTCAATATATCCGTAGGTTCAACTACTGATGAAACTGCAAGTGAACACTCTAATTTAGTAGTTGGTGTTGATGAGCTTTGGGATCTAGGATTTGTAGTAGTTGTAGCTGCAGGTAATAATGGTCCCGGACCAAGAACCATCTCAATGCCAGGTATTAGCCGAAAAGTGATTACGGTAGGAGCTAGTGATGATAATGTTTCTGTAGAAGTTTTTGGAACAAAGACAATCGACTATTCAGGTAGAGGACCGACGTTAGCTTGTGTGAAAAAACCAGATGTAGTTGCACCTGGAAGTAATATTGTATCATGTTGTCCTCCTAGGAATGATAACCATTCTAGTAGAGGATTATTATTTGGAAGACCACGTAGTGATCCTTATGGTGGTCTCTATACAACGAAGAGTGGTACCTCAATGGCTACACCATTAGTAACAGGAGGGGTGGCATTATTGCTCTCAGCATATCCAGATATGACAAATCGAGAGGTTAAAATTAGAATTAAGAATAGTTCGACAGATTTAGGATTACAACACCAACAACAGGGTTGGGGACTTTTAAATATCGAGAAGTTAATACCATAATAACGAATGATACTTGAAATAATAAGAAAGTTCAGTATAATTAGTAAGGTGATAGGTTGGCAAACAAAATTTCTTCTATCGAAATTTTGTACAACAAACAGGGTTTTATATTAATATGAAAATTAAGGTCTTATGATCGAATTGTTTTTGGATCGCGACATAAGGCCTTTTATACATAGACATCTGAAGATAAAGGTAGGAGTAAGACAGAAATGAAAAAAACATTAGTTATTGGATCAACGGTACTTGATATCATTATACAGATAGATCATTTACCAAAGACAAGCGAAGATATCCATATTAAAAGACAGAGGATGGCTCTAGGTGGTTGTGCGTATAATGCAGCTGATATATTACGAAATTTTGATGTTCCGTATACTTTGATGTCTCCAATTGGGACAGGAAGATATGCTTTCATTGTAGAAGCTATGTTGCGAGAAAAAGGTATGGAGAGTACTGTCAAACTTGATACAGACGATAATGGATTCTGTTTATGTATGGTAGAGAAGGATGGAGAGAGAACTTTTGTAGTTCATCATGGCGTTGAATATAGCTTTAAGAAGGAATGGATTTCAGATGAGATGAAAACAGAGTACGATAGTGTTTACATAGCTGGATTCGAGATTGAAGAGACGGATGGTTATGAAATTATTGAATTTATTGAAGAAAATCCTGATTATCAAGTATATTTTGCTCCTGGACCAAGACTAAGTAAGATCGGTGATGAAAAACTAGATCGAATCTTTGCACGTCGACCAATCACCCATATGAATGAAGAAGAAGCTATGGAGTTAAGTCAAACTTCTAATTATGAGGATGCGGCGAAGGTAATTTGTGAGAGAACGGGTAACACAGTAATTATTACTCTTGGATGTAAAGGAGCTTACTACTATGAAGATGGACAGGGTCATCTTGTAAAAGGTGAGTGTGCTACAGTAGTAGATACCATTGGTGCAGGGGATTCCCATATAGGAGCGGTAATGGCCTCAGTGAAGCAGGGATTTACGATGCAACAAGCAGTAGAGCGTGCGAATAAAATATCGGCAGCAGTTGTAGGTGTGCAAGGATCATCATTACCAGAAGAACAGTTTGCTACACTTTTAAAGAAATTATAGAAATTAATAAGAACTATTCGTGATTAGGACAAAACAATAACGCGATGTTGCTCACTGGATGAGTAACATCACGATGAAACTCATCTTAATGTATCTATTCAATTAAGTAGAATGGATACATTGAGATGAGTTTTTTCTATAATTTATTTCATAAAAAAAGTGTTAAATTTATATAAATCTTTGATCAGTAGATTGACAAATAGTAATTTTTTAATATAATAGTTATCTAGAGAAATAGTTTCCCTTTGAAACTATTTTTGCCTTATAGTGAGAAATATAAAGAGGGGAGGATCGTTATTTTGGGAGAGGTTGAGATTTCGTATGGACAGGAACTTATTGAGGTAGTAAATAAGCTTCATTGCATGAAAAGAAGAAGTAAAGGCTTTGGCGAACTATCACAGATGGAAGGTATGATATTATTCTATCTTGACCACAATCTTAGTGAAGAAAATACGTTAGGTATTAAAGTTTCGTCTATAACCAAAGATTTAGATATTCCAAAACCTACGACTTCAAAAATGTTGAATTCTCTTGAAGAGAGAGGATATATCCTTAGGAAAATCGATCGTTCAGACAGAAGAGTAACGTATATTAGCATCACTGAAGAAGGATATGCTTGTATTAAAAAAATTCGTACTATTAGAGACCAATTTGTTAATGATCTATTGAATAAGCTTGGCGAACATGATGCTAAGGAATTAATACGAATTATTGATAAATTATATCGAATCGTTACTGGGGAGCAAGACTGAATAGACTATTTTCAAAAAGGGTAGTGTGGGAAAAATATAATGGTATGGGAGTAGGTCGATGAGTAATCGGCTACGAATAGTTAAAGGAAGGAAGATAAGATGAAGAAGTTAATGCGTTATTTAAAACCGTTTCGATTATCAATCTTAGCGGTTGTGGTTTTGTTAGTTATTCAAGCATTTAGTGATCTTTCATTACCACAATATACATCAGACATCGTTGACGTTGGTATTCAGCAAGGAGGTATCGAAGATACTGCACTTGAAGCAGTTCGAGTATCTACTTATCAAAAGATGCAGTATTTTATGAGCAGCGAGGATTCCGAATACTTAACAAAGTATTATAAATACGTTGGTAAAGATTCTAGCTCTGAATCTGAATATAAAGAATATCTTGAAGATTATCCGATCTTAGAGACGGAAGATATCTATGTGCTTGATACCAATGACAAAGATGTTAAAGAAAAGATTAGCACAATTCTTGCAAAACCATTGTTCGTAACTGCCATACTAGAAGGTTCAATTAGTATGGAATCGGATACTGATGAGGTAACTACTGAATCAAATAGTGACTCATTCATACCAGAAGAATTACAAGGTCAAGATATATTCGCAGCATTATCTATGATGCCAGAAGAACAAGTAGCTGAATTCACAGAGGGAATTAGCACTGAAATGGAAAAAGTTCCTTCATCAATTATGGCACAGAGTGCTGTTTTAGTTGCAAAACAAGAATATGAAGCTATTGGCATAGATGTGGATAGAATGCAGATCGCTTATATAGCAATTGCTGGTCTTAAGATGTTAGGTCTTGCAGTTGTTGGTATGCTTGCTGCTATTATAGTTGGTTATCTTGCGTCACGTATCGCAGCCGGAACAAGTAAGAATATTCGTAGTTTAGTATTTAAAAAGGTTGTTGGGTTCTCTAATGCGGAGTTTGATAAATTCTCAACAGCTTCCCTAATAACAAGAAGTACCAACGATGTTCAACAAGTGCAGATGTTGCTTGTTATGATGTTCCGAATGGTACTATATGCTCCAATCCTTGGAATTGGTGGCATTATAAAAGTCACGAATACAGAGACTAATATGGCATGGATTATCGCTGTAGCAGTTGGAACAATTCTTGTACTTGTAGGCACTCTTATGGCAATTGCTATGCCAAAGTTTAAGAGTATGCAAAAACTTGTTGACCGTTTGAACCTTGTTACAAGAGAAATATTAACAGGTCTTCCTGTAATTCGAGCATTCAGTCGTGAAAAACATGAAGAGAAACGATTTGATTTAGCAAACCAAGATCTAAAAAGAACCAATCTTTTTGTTAACCGTACAATGACATTCATGATGCCTGTTATGATGTTTGTTATGAATGGTATTACAATTATGATTATCTGGTTTGGAGGTAAAGGCATTGATACTGGTAACCTTCAAGTTGGTGATATGATGGCATTCATACAATATACAATGCAAATAGTTATGTCTTTCTTGATGTTAACTATGGTATCCATTATGTTACCAAGAGCTGCAGTATCTGCAAATCGTATAATGGAAGTATTAGATACAGAAAGTCTGATTGTAGATCCAAAAGACAAGAAGTCATTCAATCCTTCTAAAAAGGGTGTGGTTGAATTTAAAAACATGTCATTCCGTTATCCGAATGCGGAAGAAGATGTACTTGTAGACATTAACTTCACAGCAAAACCTGGTGAAACTACAGCTATTATTGGTAGTACAGGTAGTGGTAAGTCTACTTTGATTAATCTGATACCACGTTTATATGATGCTACAGAAGGTGAAATCCTCGTTGATGGAGTTAATGTTAAAGATATTTCTCAACATGATTTAAGAGCAAAAATCGGTTTCGTACCACAAAAGGGAGTTTTATTCTCTGGTACTATTGATTCAAACCTTCGTTATGGTAAACAAGAGGCTACTGAAGACGATATCAAACGTGCTGCAAGAATTGCACAAGCACAGGATTTCATTGAGCAGAAGCCAGAACAATACGATGAAACAATATCGCAAGGCGGTTCAAACGTATCAGGTGGTCAAAAACAACGATTATCAATTGCTAGAGCAATTGCTAAAGATCCTGATATATATATATTTGATGATAGTTTCTCTGCACTTGACTTTAAGACAGATGCAACACTTCGTAGAGCTTTACATGAAGAGATTACAGATAGTACTATTATAATTGTAGCACAACGTATATCTACAATTTTACATGCAGAACAAATAATAGTATTAGATGAAGGTAGAATTGTTGGAAAAGGTACACATGCAGAATTATTAACTAGTTGTGATGTTTATCGCCAAATTGCTTCATCTCAATTATCAGATAAAGAAATAGAAGCAAGTATAGCGAATAAAGAAACTGTGAAAGGAGAGGAAAACCATGAGTAAAGACATAAAACATTCAGGTGGTAGACCAAGAGGCCCTATGGGTGGAATGGGTGGCCCAGGTGGTATCGCACCTGGTGAAAAGCCAAAAGATTTCAAGAAGGCCATGTCAGGACTTGGTGGTTATCTTGGAAGATATAAGTTTCGAATATTTTTAGTAATTCTGTTTGCAATTGGAAGTTCGGTATTCACTATCGTAGGACCTAAGATCCTTGGTAATGCAACTACGGAGATTTTCGAAGGTTTAATGAAAAAAGTAAAAGGTACTGGTGGAATTGACTTTGATGCGATCCTTAAGATATTATTAATGCTTCTAACATTATATGTAGTTGCAATGCTATTCTCTTTGATTCAGGGATTTATCATGACAGGTATCACACAGAAGGTAACCTATGAACTTCGTAAAGAGATATCAACAAAGATTAATCGTATGCCAATGAGATACTTTGATACAAAAACACATGGTGAAGTGTTATCAAGAGTAACCAATGATGTTGACGTATTAAGTAACAGTTTAAATCAAAGTATTACACAGACTATAACTTCTGTTACAACGGTTATTGGTGTTATCATAATGATGTTATCAATCAGTGGTTGGATGACATTAGTAGCAGTTTTAACTTTACCATTATCCATGTTAATTATCTCAAAGGTAATTAAAAAGTCACAGAAATATTTCGTTCAACAACAAGAATATCTTGGTCATGTAAATGGTCAAGTAGAAGAAATCTATGGTGGACATAATGTTGTTAAAGTATTTAACGGAGAAGAAGAAGCAATTAAAGAATTCGATAAAGCAAATGAAATGTTATTCGAATCTGCTTGGAAATCTCAATTTTTATCTGGTATGATGATGCCAATTATGCAATTCGTAGGTAATATAGGTTATGTGGGTGTTGCGATTTTAGGTGGTTATTTGACAATAAAGGGTCGTGTGACGGTTGGTAATATTCAATCATTTATACAATATGTAAGAAGCTTTAATCAGCCAATTGCACAGATGGCTCAGATATCAAACCAAGTACAATCAACAGCAGCAGCTGCTGAGCGTGTTTTTGAATTCTTGAATGAAGAGGAAGAGGACCAAACAGTAGAAAACGCTGTTAGTACAACAAATCTTGAAGGAAATGTTGAATTCAAAAATGTACACTTTGGTTACAATCCAGATAAGATTATCATCAATGATTTCAGTTCTAAGGTAAAAGAAGGGCAAAAGGTTGCTATTGTTGGACCAACCGGTGCCGGTAAGACTACAATGATCAAATTATTAATGCGTTTCTACGATGTTAGTGACGGTGCAATATTAGTAGATGGCCATGACGTTCGAAGCTTTAATAGAAGTGAATTACGTGAATTGTTTGGTATGGTATTACAAGATACTTGGTTATTCAATGGAACAATTATGGAAAACATTCGTTATGGCAAGCCAGGTGCTACAGACGAAGAGGTTATTAATGCAGCGAAAGCAGCCCATGTTCATCATTTTATTCAAACATTACCTGACGGTTACAACATGGAATTGAATGAAGAAGCAAGTAATGTATCCCAAGGTCAGAAACAGTTACTTACTATCGCAAGAGCAATTCTTGCAGATCCTAAGATTCTGATTCTTGATGAAGCAACAAGTTCTGTTGATACAAGAACAGAAATTCGTATACAAAAAGCCATGAACAACTTAATGCAAGGCAGAACAAGTTTCGTAATTGCCCATCGTTTATCCACAATTAAAGATGCAGATTTAATCTTAGTTATGAATAACGGAGATATTGTTGAACAAGGTACTCATGAAGAGTTACTTGCTCAAGGTGGCTTCTATGAAAAACTATATAATTCACAATTTGAAGAGTCAGCTTAAATTATGAAAATCTATAGCTTAGTTGAACTAATATTAAACTTGTGATAGAATAAGAAAAGAGTTATTGTAAAGACAAAGTAGTCTTAACAATAACTTTTTTCGTTAGAGAGGAGCATAGATGCTAATATGCAAAATAGAGAGATTATCGTACCTGGAACATTAATGAAACATTTTAAGGGAATGTTATATCAGATTATATCAATTGCAATTCATTCTGAAACAAGAGAAGAATATGTTGTGTACCAAGCACTTTACGGAGACTTCAAGACGTTTATAAGACCTCTAGATATGTTCTTGAGCGAAGTTGATCATGAGAAATATCCAGAAGTAAAGCAAAGATATCGATTTGAGGTGTACAAGCCAGAGAAGAAAGCTGAGGAAACAACATCAATTGTAGATGTAGTGGAGAAGGAGAATTCTGAACTTGATGATATGCTTCAAGAGATTCATCTCCAACATTCTATTAAAACAAAGGAAAATGAAACAGTTGATACACAACAAGCATTATTAGACTTCCTTGATGCCAGAAGTTATCAGGATAAATTAGAACAATTAGATTTGCTGAAGAAACATGTGGATTCACATATAGTTAATAGTATAGCGATTTCAATGGATATAGTTTTAGCAACGGAGACTATAGAAGAGCAATTAGAGGAAATCCGTAATTGTTTACTTACTCATATTAGATTTGAAGATCGTCGATTACGATAAAAGAAATAAGCATTCATACACCGGTAAAAAAACAATCTTAAAATCTTGTGTGCCATAAGACGTATATTTATATTCGCCCCTGGAACACAATTTTTTAAGATTGTTTTTTGATGTAGATAGTATCTATTTTACAAAATGTGTACCTGTTTTACCTTTGATCGCAGCTTTTGCTTTATCAAGATTAGAGATAATAGCAGTATGTTCTGGATTTGTTGAAACAAAGTTGATGGCTGCTTCTACTTTAGGTTGCATAGATCCAGCTGTAAATTGTCCTTCATTCATATAGGTTTTGGCATCCTCAAGGGTAACAGTTTCTAGAGGAGTTTCATTGTCACTACCGAAGTTTAGGAATACATGATCAACACCAGTTAATAGTAGAAGAGTATCCACATTAAGAAGCTCTGCCATCTTCGCACTAACTAAGTCTTTTTCAATTACTGCACTAGCACCTTTGAGTTTCGTACCTTGTTCTAATACAGGGATACCGCCACCGCCGCAAGCGATAACAACTTGGCCAGCATCTAGAAGTGCACGGATTGCATCGATTTCATAGATATCGATTGGTTTTGGTGCAGCGATAATTCTACGGAATCCATCACCTTCTTTAATAACATAATTACCTTTTTGTTCTTCTTCTTTTGCTTCCTCTTCAGACATGATACGTCCAATTACTTTGGTTGGATTATGGAATGCTGGATCGAAAGTATCAACACGAACTTGTGTAATAATAGTAGAAACTGTTTTATAGATACCACGATTTAATAATTCTGTACGTATAGCATTCTGCAAATCGTAACCAATATATCCTTGGCTCATTGCGCTACAGATGGACATTGGAGCGACTGTTTGATTGTTATCAAGACGGCTATATTCAGTCATTGCTGTATGTATCATACCAACTTGTGGTGCATTACTATGAGTTATTACAACATGGTATTTTGCTTCTACTAAATCTGCGATTGCAACAGCAGCATTCTTAATGGCTTCTTGTTGTTCTGGAAATGTCTTTCCAAAGGCGCTGTGTCCTAAAGCAACTACAACTTTTTTGTTCTGCATGGGCATTACCTCGTTTCTTAAAGTATATAAATATATAAGTAATATATCATATCTATCTAAAAAATCCAATAGAGTTGAAAAAAAAGGTCGGCCTTAGTTTGTTTTAAGAGACTTTTTTAACACTGTATCAATCGTTGCATTAATAAAAAAGTTTTCAAACTTAATTGTAAACATACAATTATTCATTCACTTTACTATATTAAAATGCTAATTGACAAAGATGGAATAATTGTATACAATAATAACAAATCGGTATAAAACCTTGAAAATAAAGCATTATTATTGTATACATAATAACTAGTTATACAATGTATAACTAAATACTATATAAAAAGAGCGAGAAAAATGTGCTTTATCATAAGGGGTGAATGAATAATTATACAAGGAGTGAGTTTGATGGAAAATCGTAGAGTATTTTTGAATCACCATAATAACCTGTTACAGTATGAAGAACGAATCTATCCACTTGTAGAGGTTGATACGCCGAATGTGTTCCGAAATCTGTTTCCTTATGACGAGATTCCAAAGATTGCGTTTAATGATCGTATCGTACCACACAATATGCCAGAGGATATCTGGATTACAGATACGACATTTCGTGATGGACAGCAATCAAGAGCACCATATACGACTGAACAGATTGTTACTATCTATGATTATTTTCATAAGTTAGGTGGGCCAAAGGGAATTATCCGTCAGAGTGAATTCTTTTTATATAGTAAGAAGGACCGTGATGCAGTTTACAAATGTTTGGAAAAAGGATATCAGTTTCCAGAGGTAACCGCATGGATTCGTGCAAGTAAGAAAGATTTTGAATTGGTGAGAGAAATCGGATTAAAAGAGACAGGAATCTTAGTAAGTTGTTCGGATTATCATATCTTCTATAAGATGAAGATGACAAGAAAAGAAGCAATGAACCATTATCTAAGTGTAGTAAGAGAGTGTCTTGAAACTGGTGTAGCACCTCGATGTCATTTTGAAGATATTACTCGTTCAGATATTCATGGTTTTGTTATTCCTTTCTGTCTAGAATTAATGAAATTAGGAGATGAATATGGGATTCCAGTTAAGATTCGTGCATGTGACACCATGGGATATGGAGTTAACTTCCCAGGTGCGGTAATTCCACGTTCTGTGCAGGGAATTATATATGGATTAATGACACATGGTGGTGTGCCATCGGGGCAGTTAGAGTGGCATGGTCACAATGATTTCTATAAAGCGGTGACAAATTCAACAACTGCATGGTTGTATGGTGCAAGTGGTGTAAACTGTTCCTTATTCGGGATTGGTGAAAGAACAGGTAATACCCCTCTTGAAGCAATGGTATTCGAATATGCACAGCTTAAAGGGACATTAGACGGTATGGATACAACCGTAATTACAGAATTAGCGGATTATTTCAGAGACGAAATCGGTTATAAAGTTCCAGCTAGGACACCTTTTGTAGGACAAAATTTCAATGTAACTAGAGCCGGAATCCATGCAGATGGATTATTAAAGAATGAAGAAATCTACAATATATTTGATACAGAGAAATTCCTTAATAGACCAGTATTAGTAGCAGTATCTAATACATCAGGTCTTGCAGGAATTGCACATTGGATTAACACATATTACAAACTAAAAGACGATAGAGCCGTTGATAAGTCACACCCTGTAGTAAAGATAGTGAAGGATTGGGTTGATAAAGAATATGAAGAAGGCCGCGTAACGGTTATTACAGATAATGAATTAATAAATGTGATTGACGACGCCTGTAAAGAATTGAATGTTAACATTTAGTATGCTACACTATATTAATGTAAACATAGAAACGGTTCCCATCAAGAGAACTAAAGAAATATTTAGTGAACATAACAGTTAATACATCATTTATGAAAGTATAGGAGGATTATTGATGAGTAAGCAGCAAATTGAAGCAGCAAAGGAACAGTTTGGAAAGCTATTAGAGAAGCAACTAGCAAGGGTTGAAGCAATGAAGGCACAAGGTGACTTTGTTAATTATAAAGAGCTAGATAAAATTACAATTGGTGTATGTGGTGGAGATGGAATTGGTCCAGCAATTACAGGGCAAGCTCAGAGAGTTCTTGAGTACTTATTAAAAGATGAAGTAGCAGCTGGTAAAGTTGAGTTCAAAGAAATTGATGGCTTAACAATCGAAAGAAGAGCAGAAGAGATGGCAGCTATCCCAGCTGATGTGTTAACAGAGTTAAAAGCTTGTGATGTTATCTTAAAAGGACCTACTACAACACCTAGAAAAGGTGATGGTTTACCTAACATTGAATCTGCTAACGTAGCCATGAGAAAAGAATTAGATCTTTTCGCTAACGTTCGCCCTGTTCGTATACCAGAAGAAGGTATTGACTGGACATTCTATCGTGAGAATACAGAAGGTGGATATGCAGCAGGTAAAGAAGGTGTTAGTGTAACTGACGATCTTGGTATCGACTTTACAATTGCAACATCTCAAGGTTGTGATAGAATTATACGTGCAGCATTTGAATTTGCCAAAGCAAACGGCAAGACTCGTGTAACAGCAGTTACTAAGGCAAATATCATCAAAACTACAGATGGTAAATTCCTTGATAATTTCTATCGCATAGCAAAAGAATATGATGGAATTACTGCAGATGATTGGTACATCGATATTATGACTGCAAAATTATTAGATGAACAAAGAAGAAGAGACTTTGAGGTAGTTGTATTACCTAATTTATATGGTGATATAATTACAGATGAAGCAGCTGAATTGCAAGGTGGTGTAGGTACTGCTGGTAGTGCAAACATTGGTAAAAGATATGCTATGTTTGAAGCAATCCACGGTTCTGCTCCACGTATGGTACAAGAAGGCAGAGATATTTACGCAGATCCATGTAGCGTAATCCGTGCTGGTGCAATGTTATTAGCTCATATTGGTTATACTGAGAAAGCAAACAAATTGTACAACGCACTTGACATCTGTACTGCTACAGAAAAGAAACTAGTGATAACTGGTAGAGATACTGGAGCTACAGGTGCTGAATTTGCTGATTACATTATGGAAACGATTGCGAAGAACTAGGAGGAAAAATTCTTTGGACAGTTTTCATGAACAGAAGGAATTAACAGATAAATATTCTTTGAGAGGACGTGTCTATCATAAAATTCGTGGTGATATTCTCTCAGGTAAATATAGTCAGAATGAAGAACTAAAAGAAGTGACAATAGGAAACGAATTAGGCGTTAGCAGGACACCAGTTCGTGAAGCTTTAAGACAGTTAGAGTTAGAAGGATTAGTGAATATTATTCCAAATAAGGGTGCCTATGTAAATGGGATCAGTGCGAAAGATATTCATGACATCTATATGATACGTTCTTATCTTGAAGGGCTCTGTGCTAGAATGGCATGTGAGAACATAACAGATAAGCAGATGGAAGAGATGGATGAAATCGTATATCTATCAGAATTTCATACAAAACGTTCTCATGAGGGACAGATTTTTGAACTTGATAGTAAGTTCCATGAGTTGTTATATGAAGCTTCTGGTAGCCGCATCCTATGTCATCTATTATCCGACTATCATCAGTATGTACAGAGAATTCGCAGGGCTTCTTTGTCTTCAATGACTCGTGCTAGCCACACCAATGAAGAGCATATAGCGATTTTTGAGGCGATTAGAGAACATGATGCAGACAAGGCAGAATATCTAGCCCATGAGCATATTAAGAACACTATTAAAAATATTAGTGAGAATGGCCTAGAGAAGTTATTATAGATATACGTTGTTGAAACCTATGGAGCAGTAATCTTCATAGGTTTTTTTCGTGTTAAAACATTACAGGGTATTTGGTGGAGATGCCTAGTGATACATGTAATAATAAGTTTGTCCTTTAAAATTAATCAATAAATTAGTTGAAATTGGACTATTACTTTAGTATATTAAAAAGTGGTACAATTTACCTTTTGACGAGATGTTTATTCTCGTGTATTATAGGACAATAAAAGTTTAGAAAGTAGAATTGATAACGCTATGAAACTTCACTTTGATAAAGTGAAGAGCGAAAGGATTCAGAAGAGGTTACAAAGAGTTATATGAGTGGAAAGAGTAAAAAAACTGCGGCTGTTAAAGGTTTCTCTGGAAAGATGGGATATGTATTAGCAGTAGCAGGATCGGCAGTAGGACTAGGAAACATTTGGCGTTTTCCATATCTAGCAGCTAAATATGGTGGAGGTATATTTTTACTTACTTATCTTGTTTTAGCAATTACATTTGGTTTTACATTAATTATGACAGAAACTGCACTTGGTCGTAAGACAGGAAAGAGTCCGATAGGGGCGTTCAAGGAACTTGGTGCAAAAAAGATGATGTTTGGTGGTTGGATTAATGCCATTGTACCTATGTTAATTGTACCATATTACTGTGTAATTGGTGGCTGGGTACTAAAATATTTCTTTTCGTTTGCAGGTAGTAATGCAGCTAATTTACAAGAGGATACGTATTTTAATAGCTTTGTTAGTAAAACAGGAGAACCGATATTTTGGTTAATAATTTTTGCAATTGCGGTATTTATAATTATAATCATGGGAGTCGAGAAGGGAATCGAAAAACTTAGTAGAGTTCTTATGCCTTTACTTGTTGTAATGGCAATTGTAATAGCGATTTATTCAGTAACACGCCCTGGAGCATTAGAAGGTGTTAAGTATTATTTAATCCCTGACTTCTCAAGATTCTCTATTAATACATTTGTTGCAGCTATGGGACAGATGTTTTATTCTTTATCAATTGGTATGGGTATCTTATATACTTATGGTTCTTATATGAAGAAAGATATTGATATGGAATCTTCTATCCGTCAAGTAGAAATTGTGGATTCAGTAATTGCGTTCTTAGCAGGTCTTATGATTATTCCAGCAGTATTTGCTTTCGCTGGTGGTAATCCGGAGACATTAGAAGCAGGACCATCATTAATGTTTATTACTATGCCAAAGGTATTCCTTAGCATGCCAATGGGACGAATTATCGGTATGGTATTCTTCCTACTTGTATTCAGTGCTGCGATAACAAGTGCGGTATCATTAATGGAGAGTGGAGTAGCTACCTTCGGTGAACTTACAAAATGGAGTCGTAAAAAGAGCAGTATAGTTATGTTAGGTATTATCTTATTACTTGGTATTCCAAGTTCTCTAGGATTTGGGGCATGGTCATTTATTAAACCAATTGGCTTATCAATCTTAGACTTCTTTGATTTTATGACGAATTCCATCATGATGCCAATTGCTGCGATCTGCACAATGGTACTTGTTATGAAAGTTTGTGGATTTAAAACAGTAATTGATGAAATAGAAGTATCATCTAAATTCAAGAGAAAGAAAATATACTTATTCATGGCGAAATATCTTGTACTAATTTTCCTAGGAATTATTTTAATTAGTTCAATATTACAAACATTAGGATTTATGGAATTATAATGTAAAACAACGGCACCAACTTGAAACAAATTCAATTAGGTGCCGTTGTTTTTTACTTAAAATCTACATAGAAAGCTCTTCCCATTGTTCAAGAAGTTCTTCTAGTCGATCTTCGATTGATTTTTTCTCATTGTTTAATTCCAGCAATCTCGCTACATCAGTATAAACTTCTTCAAGAGCAAGGAGGGAATCGATTTCTTCATTGCGTGTTTCACAAGCAGTAATTTCATCTTCAACTTTCTTAAGTTCATTCTGACGTTTTCTTTCCTTGGCTTGTTGTTCTTTTTGTTGTTTCCAGTCCAATTTAGTATCAGAAGTATCTGTAACGGGTTCTGTCTGATCAGAAGCAGAAGTTGTACTTGTTGAAGTAGAAGTATTAGCAATAATGGAATTGGCTGAAAGATACATGCGTTCCACTTCTGGTTTCTTTTCTAGATAATAATCATAATTACCAATGTAGTTAAGTAATTGATTATTCGTTAAGTCAAGAATACGAGTTGCTGTTCTATTAATGAAATAACGGTCATGAGATACATATAATACTGTACCAGAATAACTGTTAATAGCATCTTCTAGTATTTCCTTAGAGGCAATATCAAGATGGTTCGTAGGCTCATCTAGAATCAAGAAATTCGCTTCCGAAAGCATTAATTTGGCAAGAGAAACTCGTCCACGTTCGCCACCACTTAATTCTTTGATACGTTTGAAAACGTCATCATTAGTGAATAGGAAAGCTGCAAGGATATTACGAACAGCAGTATTCGTTAGATTTGGATACGTATCTTGGAGTTCATCAAAGATTGTTTTCTCTGGTGATAATACTTGATGTTCCTGGTCATAATAACCTATCTTAACTTTTGATCCTAGACGCATCTCGCCAGAATCTGCATCTAAAAGACCATTTAAAATCTTTAATATAGTAGTTTTACCTGTTCCGTTATTACCAATAATTGCGACTTTTTCTTCTCTTTTAATTTCGAAATCTAAATCAGAGAAAAGTTTTTTAGGACCAAAAGCCTTGGTTAGTCCTTTAACAGAAAGAACATCATTACCGCTGATATTGTGTGGCTCTAATTGAATGGAGATATGATGTTGTTCCATAATTGGTTTCTCGACACGATCTATTTTATTAAGCATCTTCTCACGGCTCTCAGCACGCTTGATTGATTTCTCTCGGTTGAAAGAACGAAGTTTGGCAATAACCTCTTCTTGATGTTTAATCTCTTTTTGTTGATTCAGATAATTTTTTAATTGAGCATCTCTTATAAGAGCTTTCTTCTCAGCAAATTCAGAGTAGTTACCAAGATACATCTGAGATTTGGTGAATTCGATTTCAACTACTTTCGTTACGATTTTGTCTAGGAAATAGCGGTCATGGGCAACAATAACAACAGCACCACGATAGTTAAGAAGATAGTTTTCTAACCATGCAATTGATTCCATATCAAGATGGTTGGTAGGCTCATCTAAGAAGATAATATCAGGTGCAGTTAGAAGTAGTTTACCAAGGGCAACACGAGTCTTTTGACCACCTGATAATTTATCAATAGATTTGCTGAATTCTTCTTCTGCAAATCCGAGACCTTTTAGAATACCAGTGATTTCACTTTGGTAAGCATAGCCGTTTTGTAATTCGAATTCGTGATTTAATCTTGCATAAGTGGAAAGCATAGATTCTAACTCATCACCAGTAGCTTCCTTCATATCAAGTTCTAACGCACGCATACGGTCGTATAATTCAATAACGTCTTTTTTTACTTCAAGAAGTTCTTCGTAGATAGAATGATGTGAAGTTAATGCTTGATGTTGAGCTAGATAGCCCATAGTAGCACCTTTTGCGAAAGTAACATCACCAGAGTCGGCACTCATCTCACCAATTATTATTTTAAGAAGTGTAGATTTACCTGCTCCGTTCACTCCGATTATTGCAGTTTTCTCACCCTCGTTAACATGAAATGAAACATTGGAAAGCACTTGTTTTCCAACAAAAGATTTATTTATATTATTACATGATAAAATCATGATTATAGTCATCCTTTCTTCGCATTTTTTCGAAGGTCGACGGCGCCAATTTGAAATTAGTCTTGAATTGGCGCTGTCGACCTAGATAAGTGGCTCTTGAAAATCATCAGTTATTTTATCATACTTAAGGTATGATTGCTAGACATTTACACATTTTATTTTGCCATTTGTGTAGAAAATAGGTGCAATCTGGTAGGAAAGATACTATAATATATAAGAAGCATTAATAAAGCTTCATATTTGGAGGATTTATGGGAATTGATGTTATTGGAAATTTGAGGGATCTTAATTATCTGTCAATCATGGTACGTATGATACTTGCTGTTTTGTGCGGCGGAATCATCGGATATGACCGGGAGAAAAAAGGGAGACCAGCGGGATTTCGAACTCATATACTAGTATGTATTGGCTCTTCCTTGGTTATGATTACTAGTCAATTTATTATATCAGTACTAAAGATGGACACGGACCCTACAAGAATGGGGGCACAAGTAATTAGTGGAATTGGTTTCCTGGGAGCGGGTACAATTCTTACCACATCAAAACAACATGTCAAAGGTTTAACGACTGCAGCAGGCTTATGGGCTTGTTCTAGCATGGGGCTAGCCATTGGAATCGGCTTTTATGAAGGAGCTATTCTTGGTTGTGCCTTTATACTTGCTAGTATGAAGATATTACAAGGATTTGAAACATTTTTACTATCAAAATCAGATATCGTTGAAATCTACATAGAAGTTACTTGCGTAGAAGGAATTGGCGCTATGATTGGATTTATGACAGAAAATCAGATGTCAATTACACATTTTGAAACAGTAACTAATAAAGAGGGCAATTCATCTATTGGGTTGTTCATTAGTGCAACCAAAATTAAAGATAAATCGACTGAGAAAATCATAGAAAGCATAAAAAACCAAGAAATGGTAGCAACCGCATATCATATCTAAAATTGACAAGTAATTAGTGAGTAGTTATAATGAAGAATAAGGGTTTATGATATAAGGAGGGTGCATTGTGTACGAAAAAGAAATATCATTAGCAGTTATCAAAAGACTTCCAAGATACTATCGTTATTTGGGGGAATTGTTGGAAAACGATGTTGTTCGTATTTCATCAAAAGAACTTAGCGAAAAGATGCAAGTAACAGCTTCACAAATTAGACAGGATCTTAATAACTTCGGGGGTTTCGGACAACAGGGCTACGGATATAACGTGGAGTATCTATTCACGGAGATAGGAAAAATACTTGGACTTGATAGGAAGTACAATGTAATTATTATCGGAGCAGGTAATCTCGGACAAGCATTAGCAAATTATACAGATTTTGAAAGAAGAGGCTTTTTAATTAAAGGTATTTTTGACGTGAACCCAAGACTTGAAGGAATCTCCATACGTGGTAATGAGATTCGAATGATGGAAACACTAGAAGACTTTGTTAAGAATAATAGTGTTCATATTGCAGCATTAACTATTCCAAAAGCAAAAGCACCGCAAGTTGCAGCAGATCTTGTTAGCTGGGGTGTGAAAGCAATATGGAATTTTGCACCGACAGATTTGAATCTACCTAAAGATATTATGGTTGAGAACGTTCATCTTGCCGAAAGTTTGATGCGTTTATCATACAACTTGAAAGCGCGAGAAGAACAAGAAAGAGAAGAAAATCAGTAATTGCTTTTTTGACGATTACTCGGTGATCGAAAAGGAGAGTTTATGGCGAGAAAAAGGGACAAGGGTATTGAATTCAAGGAAGCATTGCAAGGCAAAAAATTACCAATACTAACTCTAGATGATCGCTGGTATCAACTTATTCCAGAACATGAGAAGACTATTGCTATTAAACAACTTGAGAATAATCTGAATAATTTGCTTAAGAAGCAAGGTAAGATGATTAATGACATAAAGGATATGAAGAAGCTCAAGAAGAAACTAATGAGCGAAATTGTAGCCAATATGGAACCTGATAATTCTCCAGCTGGTAGGCTAAAGGCTAAAAAGCTGGAGAAGAGCCATCAATTTATTGAAGAAATCAATTCAAAGATGCAAAACGCAGATGATACTCTTTTAGATATGCCGTATCAAATTAAGAAGGCAAATGAAGAACTTATGATTGAGAGTATGAAAGTTTTCTATGCTAAGTTGAAACATAATCAGAAGGAAATTAAAGAAGCAGACCAGTGGATTCGTCAGACACGTGAGACACTAAAAGCAAGAATTATTCAAAAACAGGATAAAGAAATCGAAAATAGCTCTCTTTATTCGTATATGCATGATATACTGGGAAACACGGTACTAGATATGTTAGACGACATAGAGTAAGGATGGAATAACGTTGATTATTGGAATTGGTATAGATTTGATAGAAATCGAACGTGTAGAGAAAGCTTGTGAGAATGAACATTTTCTTACAAGATGTTTTACAGAGCGTGAGATCGATCTAATACGAAAGGATAAAAGGAAGGCCTCGGATAATTTTGCTGTGAAGGAAGCGGTTTCTAAGGCGTTTGGGACAGGAATTCATGGATTTGAACTGAATGAAATTGAAGTACTTAGAGATGAACTGGGGTGTCCTTATATAACACTGTACGATAACGCTCTTAAGTTAGCTGATGAGCGAGGTATTACTAATATTCATGTATCTATAACAAATACTAAGATATATTCGAATGCTTTTGTAGTAGCAGAAGGGAAAGAATCATGAAATATTTAGTTGATGCTGCCAAGATGAAGGCAATCGATGAGCATACCAGTAATGTAATTGGTATACCAAGCCTTGTATTGATGGAAAAGGCAGCAATGGCAATTGCCCAGGTCATGCGGTCAAAAATCACTAAGAAAGATCGCATACTAGCTGTATGTGGAACTGGTAACAATGGTGGAGATGGTATCGCTACCATACGTATACTTAAAGGCCTTGGATATGATGCTGATGTACTTATCATAGGAGATGAAAAGCGTGCTACTGACCAGACAAAGCAACAGTTATTAATCGCACGTAATTTGGACGTGAAAGTCTATAACAATGTGAAAGTATCAGAATATACTGTTATTATAGATGCTATTTTTGGAATTGGTTTATCAAAGTCAGTAGTAGGTGCGTTTGAACAAATAATAGAAGCAATTAATACAAGTGATAACAAGGTTTTCTCTGTTGATATTCCTTCTGGCATCCAAGCGGATAACGGCAAAGTTCTGAATGTTGCAGTTAAAGCTGATTATACAATAACATTTGGTGTTAACAAGATTGGTTTAGTATTATATCCTGGTTGTGAGTATGCGGGTGAAGTAATAGTAGCTGATATCGGCTTTCCAGTAAAGGCAGTCGAATATGTGAAACCATCTGTTTTTTATTTTGATAAAGAAGATTTATCTAGATTACCATTACGAAAGAACTATTCGAATAAGGGTACCTTTGGTAAGGTGCTAATTATAGCAGGCTCTCGTAATATGTCCGGGGCTTGCTATTTATCTGCTAAGGCAGCTTGTCGCTCCGGAGCGGGTCTTGTGAAAGTTCTTACGGTAGAGGATAATCGTAGTATTATACAAAGCCTTTTACCAGAGGCAATTTTATCAACGTACGATCCTAATAATTTGAAAAACAAATTAGAAGTGGACCGTATTGTTCAAGAGTTAAAATGGGCTACATCAATTGTAATCGGACCAGGCATTGGAATATCTGGGGCATCGGATCATTTGTTAGATATAGTTTTGAATAATACAAACGTTCCGATTGTTATTGATGCAGATGCCTTAACGCTACTAGCAGGTAAGACGCAGTATATTTTAAAAGATAATGAGAAAGAATGTTATTGCGACATTGATTTACCAGCAAATGTAGTTGTTACGCCACATCTTAAGGAAATGTCTAGGATGTTAGATTGTGATGTGTCTGATGTACAAGAGAATCTGTTTACAGTTGCAATGAATGCAGTAAAGGGCAAACGATATGTGTTGGCATTAAAAGATGCAAGAACAATTGTTTCAGATGGGGTACGTTGTTATATTAATCTATCTGGAAACAATGGAATGGCCACTGCAGGTGCAGGTGACGTATTAACAGGAATTATAGCAGCAATGTTAGCACAAGGTATGGAGCATTTTGAAGCTACAGCTCTAAGTGTATATGTGCATGGACTTGCAGGAGATGAAGCTGCCAAGTTAAAGAGCGTTTATTCTTTAATTGCAAGTGATATAATAGAAGCACTTCCATTAGTACTTCATGAGTGAATGAATGTATAGCTAATAGTGTAAGGAGGCAGTTTTCATGAATGAATACTACAGAATAGAGGCTAGGGTTAACCTCGATGCAATCTGTAACAATATCGATGAAGTAAGAAAAAATATCAATCCTAATACAAAGATTATGGCAGTTATTAAAGCCGATGGATATGGTCATGGAGCTATTGCAATAGCAACTGCTTTGAAAGATAAAGTCGATGCTTATGGTATTGCTATTATAGAAGAAGGTATTGAGTTACGTAGGGCAGGGTTTGAAAAGCCAATACTAGTCTTAGGATTCACACCACATCAACAATATGATGAGTTATTAAAATATGATATTATCCAGACTGTTTTTCAATATGATATGGCAAAACGTTTATCTGATATTGCGGTTTCTCATGGAAAGCAAGTAAAGATTCATCTTAAGGTTGATACAGGAATGACCCGCATTGGATTCAAAGATACAGAAGAGAGTATTCAGATTATTAAAGAAATCAGTAAGTTGCCAAACATTATTATTGATGGGATATTTACACACTTTGCGTGTGCAGATGAAGCAGATAAGACATCTGCAAGGAAACAGTTAAGTCGTTTCTTAGTATTTGTTGATAAATTAGAAAAAGAAGGTATCCGCATACCGGTAAAACATGTATCGAATAGTGCTTCAATTATTGATTTGCCAGAATCAAACTTGGATATGGTACGCAGTGGTATTATTACGTATGGTATGTATCCTTCGGATAAAGTTAACAAGAATAGATTAATGCTACAACCAGCTTTAACATTAATAAGTAATGTAGTTTATGTGAAGAGTGTTGAAGCTGGTACGGGAATTAGCTATAATAGTACGTACATTACCAAACATGATAGTGTTATTGCTACAATACCAGTTGGATACGGTGATGGTTATCCAAGACAACTTTCTTCAAAAGGAAGAGTCTTAATACATGGTAAATCGGCTCCAATTGTTGGCAGGGTATGTATGGATCAGTTTATGGTAGATGTTACGGATATCCCAGACGTAAAGGAAGGGGATAAGGTAACGTTGATTGGCCAAGATGGTGACGAATCGATATCAATAGAGGAAGTCGCAAATTTGGTTGGATCATTTAATTATGAACTTGTTTGTGACATAGGAAAGCGTGTACCGAGAGTATACTATAAAGAAGGAAAGAAAGTTGGTACAGCAGATTATTATAATTGTCTGCATCAAGTTTTAGAATTGTTAATTTAAGTTTAAAGACAAAGTAACTATTCAGTTTACCAACTTTTCCGAAGTTGGTTACACACGAAATGAAAGAAGATTCATTTTGGAACTGGAATGTGTAGTGAATGGTTCGAAGCAGTAACTAAGTGAATTTTTTTAGGTTTAGAAGTAAGGTATGCCCTGCTATTAGGAGGCTTGTTGTTAGTAAGAAGTGATTTACCAAATAATAACCGTAGAAAAATAGTACACTTTAGGAATACACAGGTCAAAACTGGCAATAATAAAGCTAAAGCCAATAAATGGAGTGTGAATAAAGTGATAATTAAGCGCGGTGACATTTTTTATGCAGATTTGAGACCAGTAGTGGGATCAGAACAGGGCGGCGTTCGCCCAGTGTTAATCATTCAGAATGATACAGGAAATAAACATAGTCCAACAGTAATCTGTGCAGCGATTACATCTAAGATGAATAAAGCAAAGCTTCCTACACATGTAGAGCTTGATGCAGAGAAATATGGAATTGTTAAGGATTCTGTTATCTTACTGGAGCAGATTAGAACAATCGACAAAACTAGACTTAAGGAGAAGGTTTGTCATTTAGATCAAGATGTACTGAAAAAGATTGATAAGGCATTGCTTATTAGTTTCTCTCTAGATACATAAGGTCTGGTATGAGTCAATTGTAGTACATGATAAAGGAGATAAGATTTTACATGGAGGATGGATATCCGATAGTAGGTATCGTTATAGTTTTGTTACTTCTAGTATTAAAAGCCATCATATCATATGGGGCAAGAGCAATTGAACAGATTAATGAAGTAACAGTACGAAAAAGAGCAGAAGATGGAGACGAGAAGTCTAAAGTACTATTAGGTTTTATTGAAAATCCAGATAAGTACATGAATGCAATTGAGGTCATATTGACAACCACAAGTGTATTAGTGGGCTATATCTGTGCTGGAGATTTCTCGAAAATGATTAGGAATATTAGATTTTCAGAGCAATTTGGTATGCCAGAGGAAATTACAAGAGTTGTTTGGACTGTTGTATTCGTATTCGTGGTATTGTTTATTAGTATTCTTTTGGGTGATGTTTTACCTAAAAAACTAGCCCTTAGAGATTCTAATCGATCTGCGTATGGAATATCAAACGTTGTTCAATTCTTTATTCGATTAGTAACACCATTTGCATTCTTAATTGAGAAAACGACTAATCTAATTTTACGTTTGTGTCATATTAAACCGGAAGATTTAGAAGATAATGTTACAGAAGATGAAATCATGTCGATGGTTAATGAAGGCCAGGAACAGGGTGTTCTTGCGTCGAATGAAGCAGAGATGATATCGAATATTATTGAATTCGATGAGAAGGAAGTCAAAGACATTATGACTCATCGAAAAAAGATTGTAGCAATTGATAGTAATCAAACGGTAGAACAGGCATTACGGTTTATGTTAGAGGAGAGTTACTCTAGATTTCCATTGTATGAAGACGATATTGATAATATTATCGGTATCCTTCATGTGAAAGATGTAACGAGATGTTACATGTCTCCCAAGTTTAAGAATAAATCCCTTAGATTGATTGCGAGAAAACCGTATTTTGTTCCTGATACACAGAACATTGATGTATTATTTAATGATATGCAATTAAAGAAGATACATATGGCGATCGCAGTTGATGAGTATGGACAAACAGCAGGCTTAGTGGCCATGGAGGATATTCTAGAAGAAATCGTTGGAAATATTTTAGATGAATATGATGAAGATGAGAAATTAATTATCAAACAAGGTGAAGGTCAATACTTGATAAAAGGATTGGCAGGCCTTGATGATATTGAGGATACATTAGGTATAGAAATTGAGGAAGAAGATTTTGATACATTAAATGGATTATTAACATCATTATTAAATAGGATACCAAGTGAGGGAGAACATATCTCAGTTTCTTATGCGGGATATCTATTCGAGATCTTAGATGTTAAGAATAAGATGATTCGTTTTGTTCGAGTAACAAAAGAACTTGAGGATGAGCCTGTAGAACCTGGTGAATCAGAACTAGAATAAAATATGTATAAACAATAAAAGAACGCTTAAGGTAGGCGTTCTTTTACTGTAGATAATACTTCAGAGTAAAGTATTATCTGTCGTATAATAGGGTGGGAGTAGATAGTTGTTTTACTATCTGAATATAATTATAGATTGCAATTGTGTTCAATTTGTGAAATAATCATGAAAAAAGTATGTCGTTTGCAAGTTGCGATTCTGATCTAAGTTTACGATAGGAGGCGGTAAGGTAATTTATGGAAGAAGATGTTTATGGACCTGAGAATGCGGATATGAAAGAAAGTATGGAAAGGGAACACCTTTCCCAAAAAGAGAGACAAGCAAGATATAGGTTATTAATGGATACAGCATTGTTAGCTGGACAAATAATGTTAAAGAGCGGTGCAGAAACGTATCGTGTAGAAGATACGATTTGTAGAATTCTTCACACTTCTGGTCTAGAAACTGCGGAAACATTTGCGACAGTGACTGGTTTGTTTGTTACACTTGCAGATCCAAGTATTGATGCAATTACTAAGATAACTAGAGTAAGTGAAAAACAAACGAATCTAAGCCAAGTTTACGATGTAAACGATGTATCACGTAGACTATGCTCTGGTGTGATAACCGTTGAAGAAGCGTATCAAGAGTTATTACGAATTAAAGACAAAAAAGAATATCCGATTAGCATGGTCTATATAGGTATTATAATGACATCCTCATTCTTTACCTTGTTACTAGGAGGCGGAATTTTAGCTTCTGTCTTATCAGCAATTAACGGATTATGGATTGTGGCATGTAGGCATTTTACAGGAAGAGTGAAATTAAATAATTTCATAACAGATATGTTAGCTTCATTTATAATAGCTGTAGCAACGATGACATATGCGCATTTATTAAATAATTCAGTTATTGTAGAGATTATAATCGTTGGTTCGATTATGCCATTAGTACCCGGAGTTGCTATTACCAATGCTATACGGGATACCTTACAGGGGGACTACCTTTCAGGTGGAAGTCGTGCAATCGAAGCATTCGTTATCGCAGCGTGCATTGCAGTAGGAATTGGTGTGGGTTTAGCGTTTGGAGTAGCGGTAATGGGAGGTAGAATGCTATGATTTTGCAAGTAATTGGTGCATTCCTTGGTGTAGTAGGAATGTCAATCGTAATTGGGGTACCAAAGAAATTAATATTTTATTCTGGAGCTGTTGGTGCATTCGGATGGTGGGTGTACCTGTTAGTTGAAGTGAGGTATCCAACATTAAGTATATTACAGGCCTTTGTAGCTACGATGGTAGTTGCTTTAATCTCTCATATATTCGCAAGGTTATTAAAGGCACCAGGTACAGTTTTCCTGATACCAGGGATCATGCCAATGGTTCCTGGAGCTGGAATGTATCGTACTGCTTACTATTCTTTCAAAGGAAATGCCGATTTGTCATCATACTACCTGTCTCAAACAGTACAGATTGCAGGCGTAATTGCATTAGCAATCTTTATAGTAGACTCTATATTCAAAATCATCCAATTAAAAAAACAGTGGAGGTAGGTTGTCTATAGATAATGCAAAACTCAAATTAGGTGTAAAAGGCTTCTTAGTCTGCGTTCTATGACACGAAACACGTTACACGCCTTAGTACTTCTAAGTGTGTAGGGAAAGGTATCGAGATAATACGGAACCGCCTTCGATTCGGCATCCTGCCTCAGCTCAGGCTGCCTCGGCATCCTTGCCTAGGCTTCCTATGTTACATAGTACACACTAAGAAGTACTAGAGGCGTTTCACTATCGTTTCTTAGTCATAGTACGCAAACTAAGAAGCTAATTCAATATATTGAGAGTTTTGCTTTACTACGTTGTTGGTATAGAAGTGGATGAGTCAAATAGATTTTAGTTCATCAATTAGGAATGAAATATAGAAGATAGAAGATAGGAAAAGATAATTGAAATAAGAAAATAGTAAAACAGAATAGAAAACATATAATTTAGTATTTTGGTGTTACCAGCGTTCTACTAATAGTAAAATAATATTAAAAGTACAATTTGCTTAATTAGAGTTTTGTACAATTGCAGGAGTATTTTATAGATACATTAAGTGAAAGAAGGTAGAGTATGGTAATTAAAATTATAGGGGTTATTGTCCTAATTCTTATACTTGCAATTGGTCTTATAGAAGCGGGATTCTTTCGTTATGCAATTTATCGTTACGGAGTAAAAGTACCAGATGATGAGCATATGTATACTGGGAGTTGGAAGAAGTATGAGAAGGTTATTAGAGATGGTACGTCTTGGGTTAATAAACAAAATCCGGAGCAGCTACGGTTCTTATGGTAAGTGGACTTGAATTGCCTTCCAACGTGAGTGGTATTATAGCTGATTGTGGATATACTTCGCCAAAAGATATCTATAAGCATGTTGCAAAGGAATATTATCATTTACCGGCATTCCCTTTAATACCGATTTTTGGTCTGTTGTGTCGTGTGTTTGCTGGATTTAACATGGCTGAGACGAACACAAAGAAAGCACTAGCGATGAATACAAGACCAGTGCTTTTCGTTCATGGTGAGTCAGATCGATTCGTTCCTTCCTACATGAGCAGGGAAAACTATGAAGTTTGCAAAGCGGACCGATATATTGAAACGGTTCCGGGTGCAGGTCAAGGACAAAGCTATCTTGTTAAGACGGAGCATTGTCAGGAGAAGATTAAGGAATTCTTCGAACGATGCAGTGGAGTGGTCTAAATCAATAGATAACTATATTATTCATTAAGGTATTCCTTCTGATATTGCTTAGGAGAAGTACCTTTACTCTGTTTGAAGACTTTTATAAAATAACTTGTTGTGTTAAATCCAACATGGGTTGATATCTCTGTAATATTCAGATCGGTTGATACAAGAAGCTTCTCGGCTTCTTT
Source organism: Lachnospiraceae bacterium (assembly GCA_019421365.1). Classification (GTDB taxonomy): domain Bacteria; phylum Bacillota; class Clostridia; order Lachnospirales; family Lachnospiraceae; genus Anaerosporobacter. The sequence goes on along the minus strand of JAHZFJ010000012.1, from coordinate 52,602 downwards.
CAATCGAATATGATTTACATAATCATTAAAGTTCATATTCATGACCCGATTAAAGAGTCGAGAAAAATAACTAGAACTCATATTACAAAGGGATGCCATTTCAGTTGTCTTTATCTCATTCATATAATTGTCTGGTACATAATCTAGTGCTGGTTGTAAGCGTTTTAGATATAATTCGTCTTCACTAAATTGAAAGGTACCGTTCGGATCATTGGCATGAAAATATCGTAAGATCCACAAGAAGATTCGCCCGATATGATTACGAACAGCAAGCTCATATCCATAATTCTGTTCTTCCATCTCTTTATGAATATCCCATAATAATTCAGGTATACTTGTACTTTCTAGTAAGTCTTTTGGTATAACCTTTGGTTGTTTTGGATTATCAATCAAAAACGGTAAGGTGTATTTTAATTCTGAATAGTTCTGAAACATATTATTATAGATCACTTCAGGTTCAAATCGAAGAACAATATAGTTACCTCCGAATTCGTCAAGTGCATTGACTTGATGAACCTCTTTGGAGTTGATCAATATAAGATCTCCTTTAGCAAAATAATGGTATTTTCCATTAAGTAGCACATTGAAACGACCTTCTAACCCATACAATAATTCAATATAACTGTGATAATGCGCTGGAAAGGAGATACCAGCACTATGCACAGTATGTATATCACAGATGTAATTGGATGGAATTCCGTTAATTAACTCCTTTTTCTGTTCTAGATATTGCATCATATATTTTCCTTTCCAATAAAAGACGACAAAATAATTATACTTTTTGATAGGAAAATTATATCATATCTAAAACAGTTTGGCTATAATGTTACTTATAAAAGCAACAAAGTTACTTTTATAAGTAACATTATAGCTTTGAATTTCACACGAGAAGTAAGCGATAGAACAGGATTCTAAAACTTATAGATTAAACAAGGAGGCAATTATGGATCAACAATACATAAACGAACATAAAATTGGTGTACCTTATGAAGGATTTGCAGAATTTACAAGAAAAGTAGCAGCAGAAGGTGCTGTATTATTAAAGAACGAAAATAATGTGTTACCTATTCAAAAAGGAGAGAAAGTTTCACTTTTCGGTAGAGCACAAATTAATTATTATCGTTCCGGAACAGGTTCAGGTGGTTCCGTTAATGTAGTATATACAACAAACATTCTTGAAGGTTTACGTGCTAAGAAAGACATTGAATTGAATGAATCATTAGTAAGCGTATATGAAGAATGGATCAAAGAAAATCCATTTGATAATGGGGGAGGAGCTTGGGCTGCAGAACCATATTGTCAAAAAGAAATGACGGTAACAGATGAGTTAGCTAAAGAAGCAGCAGAACATTCGGATAAGGCTATTGTTATTATAGGAAGAACTGCCGGGGAAGACAAAGATAATACATCAGAAGAAGGAAGCTTCCTTTTACAACAAGAAGAAGTTGAGATACTTGAAACTGTAACAAAATATTTTGACAAAGTTGTTGTTTTATTAAATGTTTCAAATGTTATCAATATGAGTTGGGCAGAAGATGAACGTTTTAAAAACAGCATTCAAAGTATTATGTATGTATGGCAAGGTGGTATCGAAGGTGGTAATGCGGTAGCAGATGTATTAGTTGGTGATGTGACTCCATGTGGTAAATTAACAGATACCATTGCATACCAATTGGAAGATTATCCATCTAATGAAAATTACGGAGATGCAGATGTAAATCTTTACAGGGAAGATGTTTATGTAGGATATCGCTATTTTGAAACATTCGCACCTGAGAAGGTTCAATATGAATTTGGATTCGGTTTATCATATACAACATTTGAGACCAATGCTAAAGCAGAGGTCATTACAGATAAAGATTCTAATCCTACAATCAAGTTACAAGTGGCTGTGAAGAATACAGGTGATACTTACGCAGGAAAAGAATCCGTACAAGTGTATGTAGAAGCTCCACAAGGTAAACTAGGTCAACCAGCTAAGAAGTTAGTTACTTTCGCTAAGACAAAAGTGCTTGCCCCTAATGATGAGCAAATTCTATCAATCGAATTCAAGGCGTCTGATTTAGCTTCTTATGATGATAGCGGAGTTACTGGACATAAATCATGTATGGTTCTTGAAGCAGGTGAATATGGAATCTATGTTGGTTCAAGTGTTAGAAATTGCGCGCGTGTGGCATTTAAGACTCCTAGTGGAGAAAAGACAGGATACGTGGTAGAAAACATAGAAGTAGTAGCACAGTTACAAGAAGCGTTGTCACCAATAAAAGAGTTCACAAGAATGAAACCAGGTAATCGTCTTGATAATGGAGCATATGAGCTTACTTATGAAGCTGTTCCAACAAGAACGTATTCCATGAAAGATAGAATCGAGGAAAACTTACCACCAACATATCCTCAAACTGGAAATAAGGGGATTACTCTTCGCGATGTTGCAGATCAGAAAGCTACTATGGAAGAATTCATTGCTCAGTTAACAACTGCTGAACTAGCAACAATTGTACGTGGAGAAGGAATGTGTAATGTTAAGGTAACACCTGGAACTGCGGCAGCGTTTGGTGGAGTTGGTGATTCCTTATTCGGATATGGTATTCCACTAGGTTGTGCAGCAGATGGACCATCTGGTATTCGTATGGATGGTGGACACAAGGCAACACAAGTACCAATCGGAACATTATTAGCAGCTACTTGGAATACAGAATTAATTGAAGAAATGTATGTATTTGAAGGAAAAGAATTACTTAGAAATGAAGTAGATACGTTATTAGGACCAGGTATGAATATTCGTAGACACCCATTAAATGGCCGTAACTTCGAGTATTTTTCAGAAGATCCTATTATAACAGCAAGATTTGCTTCAGCTCAAGTAAAAGGTATTCTAGCAGGTGGTTCTACAGGAACATTAAAACATTTTGCATGTAATAATCAAGAATATCGTCGTAGTTTTGTAGACGCGGTAGTATCAGAACGTGCGCTTAGAGAAATCTACCTAAAAGGTTTTGAAGTTGCAGTAAAAGAGGGCGGAGCCAATTCAATCATGACAACATACAATCCTCTTAATGGTTTTTGGAATGCATCGAATTACGATTTGAATACAACAGTTCTTCGTAATGAATGGGGATTTAAAGGTATCGTTATGACTGACTGGTGGGCTAAGATGAATGATCCAGTAGAAGGCGGAGAAGGTTCTGCAACGAATACAGCCGCTATGGTACGTTCTCAGAATGATCTATACATGGTTGTTGCTAACGATGGTGCGGAGATTAATACTTGGAATGATAATACCGTTGAATCAGTTAAGAACGGCACTTTAACAATCGGTGAATTACAACGTTGTGCTATGAATATCTGTGAGTTTTTGATGCATGCACCTGTATTTGGAAGAAAACAAGATTTCAATGCAACAGTTCAGTACTTCACACCTATGGAGAAGAAAGCTGCGGATCATGAAGTAGTGGATATTTCTAAGGATATTCAAGTTCCTATTAAAGAAAATGGTAAAAACATTATTGAAGCAAAAGCAGGAACTTACTTGCTAGTAGGTAAAGTTCGTAACAATAAGGGAAATGAGGCACAATCTACCTGTAAACTATTGATTAACGGAGAGCCTGCATTAGTAATGCAAGTGAATGGAACAGATAATAGATGGACAATGATTCGTCTTACTCGTGTTGAACTTGGTGACGGACAATACGAAATCAGCTTAGATGGAATGACAGAAGATATGAAAATCGAACATATCGAGTTTAGAGATATTGAATAATCTGGTTATAAGATAAATGTATTAAGATATGGAAAATGCCCCTACATTGTTTGAAATCGTAACAATGTAGGGGCATTTTTGCGTTGTTATATAACTTGGATCGCTACTGTTTGTTTGTGTGTTGTAAGAATTGTGTTGGAGTTTGCCCAACGCTTTTCTTGAAGGCTTTACTAAAATGATATTCATCATTAAATCCAACCATTCGAGCAATTTCATAAGATTTCATAGTACCGGTCAGTAGCAGTTCCTTTGCTTTGTTAATTCGTATGGTATTAAGATACCCGAAGATGGTAAAACCAGTTTGTTTTTTGAATACTCGATTTAGGTAATCAAAGTTCATGTTTAATTTAGTAGAAATTAGATCACCTGTTAATTTATCACCATAGGAATTACGTAATAGCAGAAGAAGTTCCCTGGTCTTGTTCATTTGTCCGTCTACGTTACCTCGACTGCTTGTCTCATGTAATATTTTTTCTGAAAAATATGTGGATAGTATTGTAAGTATTTCGATTAATTTGCAGGAACAAATTAGTTTGAAATGTTCATTCTGGCCATTAAATGCAAACAGAGCTTCTTGCATATATTGATCAATCCGAGTTAACACATTCGAATCTGCAATATAAAGGTCTTTTGGTATAAACAATTTTGACTGTGTATAGGGTTCATAACTGAGAGGATCGCAGTTATAGAAAAGACGCTTATTTGCAAGTAGAATATTTTCAATTGTATCAAATTTACTACAGTCAAAGGTGGTAAATGTATTCTTTGAGAATTGTATGTAATAATAGTCACATGAACTTTCCTTATATCCTTCATGAGGATAACCAGGCTCTAGCAAAAGCATATCCCCAGCATGTAGCTCATATTTGCAATTACATTCCTGAATATACAAGGTTCCAGAATTAACGATATATAGAATATATTCGTCTGTTACACGACTAAGATGAGTCCAGTGTTCGGGTGTAATATTACGACTCATATAGGATACTTTTGGCAGGTAATCTGTCTGTAAACAAAAATACATGGTTCATCACTCCTTTGAAAGTACTGTATCATATATGATGTATTATGTAAATACAATTATAAGTCGCTTTGGTACAAGAGATGGACGGTCTGCTACATTTTATAATAGAACAATAAGAGTTAAAATAAAGTCAACAGATTAAGAAATACACAAACAAAATGAAAGGAGATATAAGATGTATAAAGCAAGTAATAATAGATATGAACATATGCAGTATAAAAAATGCGGAAATAGTGGGGTGAAATTACCTCGAGTTGCTCTTGGTTTATGGCATAATTTTGGTTCGGTTGATCCATTCGAAAACCAAAAAGCAATGCTTTTCGAAGCATTTGATCAAGGAATCACACATTTTGATTTGGCTAATAACTATGGACCGGTTTATGGTTCCGCTGAAGATAATTTTGGACGAATTATGGAAAGTGATTTACGTCCATATAGAGATGAGATGATTATCTCAACAAAAGCTGGTTATGATATGTGGCCGGGCCCTTATGGAGATGGTGGTTCAAGAAAGTATCTTATGTCAAGTTTAAATCAAAGTTTAAAGAGAATGAAACTAGATTATGTTGACATCTTCTATCATCATAGATTTGATCCTGAAACTCCATTAGAGGAAACTATGGGTGCATTATCGGATATTGTTCGCCAAGGAAAAGCATTATATGTAGGAATTTCTAATTATAATTCAGAACAGACAATAAGGGCAGCAGAGATTTTAAAGGCCAATGGAACACCATTACTTATTAACCAAGTAAGTTACAGTATGATGAATCGTTGGGTGGAAGATGATCATTTATTGGATACATTAGATGAGGTTGGTGCTGGTAGCATCTGCTTCAGTCCGCTTGCTCAAGGGGTATTAACGGATAAATATCTACATGGAATTCCAGCAGGAAGTCGCGCTACAAGAAATCATTTCTTACATGAAGATAGTATAACTCCAGAACTTGTAGCCAAAGTAACTAAGTTAAATGAAGTGGCAAGTGATAGAGGGCAGACACTAGCGCAGATGGCACTTTCTTGGGTATTACGTGATCGAGTTACAACAGTATTAATCGGTGCAAGTAGAGTAGAGCAAATTAGAGATAATATCGGTATAGTAGATAAATTGGATTTTACAGAAGAAGAACTTCGTGTGATTGAAGAAATCTTAGCAAGTAAATAATTAATTAGTATAAATAGTTAGAACAAAATTGCCATTCTATATTGTATAGAATGGCAATTTTCTCCTTGACATTATCATATACTAGAGGTAAAATTAATTCATATTATTCCTAGTTAATTAATATGGAATTAACAGAGAGCCAATAGACAATGTTTTAAGGAGAGTAGTGTTAAGCACAATTCTCCAGATATTAATAGGAGAGTGCTGTTATGATGAAACGAATATTATGCTTTGGAGATTCTAATACATATGGTTATAGACCGGACGGACGTGGTAGATATGATGAAAAGGTACGATGGACAGGGAGAGTTCAAGAGATTCTTGGTAGAGAAGAGTATGCCATAATTGAAGAAGGCCTATGTGGAAGAACAACAGTTTTTGAAGATGAGATACGTCCAAATCGCAAGGGAATCGATGCAATCCGTATGGTAATAGAATCCCATAATCCAATTGATATAGTATTCATCATGTTAGGAACTAATGATTGCAAGACTAGATACGGTGCATCTGCTGGTACGATTGCAAAAGGGATTGAACAGATTATTGAGACTGTTCATCAGTTTGCAGATAACCAGTCAAGGATTGTGATTCTATCACCAATTCATCTTGGAAGAGGAATTGGTGAGGAGGGCTTTGATCCAGAGTTTGATGAAAAGTCAGTTGAGGTATCCTTACAGCTATCCAAAGAATTAAGAAAGATTGCACTTAGCAATAATTGTTCTTTTCTTGATGCGTCTACAGTAGCAAAGCCTAGTGAAGCAGACCGTGAGCATCTTGATGAAGAAGGACATAAGCAATTGGCGGATTTAGTAGTTGCTAGGATAAGAGAATTAACAGAGGGATTTTATTACGGGATTATATAAGGAAAGGAAAAAAAATTTGGCGTAGAGTTTCAAGAGAAGTTCATAACAAAACTAAGGATGTAATTAACATAGAAATCAATAACTAACCGTTACTATTATAGAAACTTTGGGAATCTAAGTATTTATAATAGTAGCGGTTTTTAGCATACACAGCAGCAATTAGTAACAGGGCAAAATGAGTGTATCATTTTATCGTATTGATATTAGTTGTATAAAAAATCTAAAATATGCTATAATTTACTTAAAACTACAAGTAATCTTGTAGTTACAAGTTATATGGAGTTTAAGTATGGGAATAGAATAACATATGAATTGAAGTACCTATGAATTGAAGGAGTAGCAGAAGGAATATAGAAATGGAGGAGAGCATGGAAGAGAACAGTATAGATGAACTGGATAAGATAAAGAAACGTAATCACTATATTATCCTTGTTGGTGTAATTCTTATCTTGATTGCAAGTGGATTCTGCTTGTTTCGTGATTGGAATCGAAGAGTGAAAGAACCGGTTATGTTACCTGTTGGTATGGAGGTAGGGGTTGATCAGATTAGCCCAGATGTGAATGAGGGGAGAGTACAGATTCAATTGTTATATATAACGGATGATAAACATGAGAATTCTGTTAGTGGAATTTCTTTTCCTGAGAGGCCAGACCTTAACTGTTTTGCAAATGAGAATGTGAATTATTCAGTGCTAACATATTATACTTCTATTAATAATTATAGTACTAACTCTTGGAAAGAGTACGGTAGGTATCAGATCCATCAGATTATTATAGAATTTGTGCAAGTACCTTTAGAAGAGGAGATCACACTGACAAAAGCAGAATTGATCTGGAGTAACAATGAAAGTACAGTTGTGGATATTGGAAAAGTTATCTTATTTAAGAATGATTATAGTCAGACATCATTGGAATCGTATTATTCCTCATCCAGTTCAGATGGAATATCGATGGTAAGAATGGAAGTTCTTAATGATATTACTGTAGAGAGTATTGATTCACCTTTACTATCTAGTGCGGATGTTGATTTTACTATTGATATTAACGGAATTTCTTACCAGGTATCAGAACTTAACAAGCTAGACTTGGAGTTTAAGAAAGGTGATAATATAGAGATTATTATTAATACACTAGGTCTAATGAATCAGAAATATAATCAGTATTACTCTATAGATATACGTCCGAGATTAATATTCAAAGAGAAGAACGGTAAGCAAGGCTATATTCGCCTGCATAATATGAGAGAAAGCCAAGAATATAAAATAACAACGGAAAAACAAATCTACAAGTATCTGAAAGAGAGAGAAGGTAGGAATGAGTAAGAATTATAGATATATGTGGATAGGATTATTTATAGTAACATTTCATATTAATTCAGTTTATTATCAATTGTTACCAAGCTTTCTTGGGTGGTTCTTAGTGGCTTTTGGGGTAGCAGGTCTTTGCGATAAAACAGGGTTACTAAGCTGGAAGAATGGATCTAAGTTGGTATCTGTATTATGCATATTAACATTCATTGACTATATAATGACCATCAGTAACAGACAAATCACACATGCATATTGGTTTATTGTAATAACTTCTATAATCGAATTATTATTCCTGTATAATATGTTGCAAGCGACCACAGAAATGTTTCAGAAAGCAGGTAAGAAACAATCTGCCATCTGGAATGAACGAATTCTTACACGTTATAGTATATTACATATAATAGGATTACTGCTTCTATGTAAGAATTGGGCAGACTATAGTGGATTAGAGAATGATCTAGTTTCAGTTTACATGGTTGGACTTAGAGTATTTATTATATTTCGGATTATGAGAATAAAGAAATTATGTAGACTTGGGAAAATAGAGAGAGTGAGGGGGTAATCATGGCTAATGGTTATAAAAACATTGTATTAGGACTAATACTAGCAACTTTTCATATAAATCTAGGTACGTTACCAATTATTCCAAGTTTTATTGCTTGGATTATTGTAGCGACGGGAGTCGAATTAATAGGAGAAGCTGAAGGACAATTATCATTTAATAGATCAAAGAAAGCATGTATAGCATTAATAATTCTAACATTGTTAGACCTTATAAAGACAAATCTTGATATTTCATTAGGTAGTTCATATATGTTATCAATGCTTGTAGCTTTGATAGAATTAGTTTTCGTATATTACTTCTTTCGTGGTGTAACGCAGATGTTCGAGGCGAAAGGTAAAGTCGATTATGCCTGTGAGAATGAAAGAATATTAAGTGGATACACAGTACTTCAAGTAATTGGCATATTGATTTTGGGTATCTGTTGGTTGAATTATAGTAACACACAGGGTGTTTTAATAGCAATCTACATACTTTCACTTAGAATCTACGTTATATACCGAGTGAACAAACTTGGTAAGTTATGTTGTGAATAGAGTTTTTTATAATTAATAATGAAGGAATTATACGAGGGTTGGGATCAAGTAGAAATACTTGTTACTTTTTCGATGTAGTAGCATCGGTAGAAGAATTCTATTGTCTTAACATGTAAAATAATTTATTGAATAACTAACAATCATTTTGATATAGAGGATAAAAATCCATTTATTTTACCTTCTTTACTTTAGCGTGCTACTATGATATTATAGTAGAGAAAGAAAGCTGCGTATATTAACAGGAGGGAAATTTATGAAAAATAAAATAGCAATTACACTCATCTTAGTTCTAATCATGAGTTTAACATTTGGAGGCTGTAGTAAGAAGTCAAAAGAAACAAGTAGTGATGGTGGAGATATTGTATATGCAGTAGAAGCTGGTTCTGCTGGTGAAGCAGTAGCAAAAGAAAAAGGATATCAATATAATTCCGTAGCATCACAAGCAGATGCATTAATGGAAGTAGCTTCAGAAACTTCCGATGCAGCTATCATTGATTTGTTAATGGCAGGAGCAATGATAGGAGAAGGTACAAGTTATCCAGATATGATACATACTGATGAATTAACAACAGAAGAATACGGTGTTGGTTGCCGTAAGGGATCTGATCTTGCATCTTATATCAATCAAGTATTTGCAGACACTTATGCAGATGGTTCCATGGTAGAGGTCGCTAAAAAATATGGTGTTCAAGAATCTCTTGTTGAGCAAAAAGAGGCAGAATACATAGAGGCAGAAGATAGTGATGTATCTTATATTCAAGGAAAAGGTACATTAATCGTTGGTATTACGGATTTTGAACCAATGGATTATAAAGATGGTTCTGGTGAATGGATAGGTTTTGATGCTGACATGGCTCGCATAGTAGCAGAAAAATTAGGTGTAGAAGTACAATTTATTGAAATTGATTGGGATAACAAAATTATGGAGCTAGAATCAAAGAATATTGATGTTGTATGGAATGGTATGACATTAACTAATGAAGTGGTAGAAGCTATGGAATGTAGCAATGCTTATTGCAACAATGCACAAGTCGTTGTTGTTATTGATAAATAAAAACTACGTCTTTGATTGGATTGAAACAAAGGAGAAATTGTTATGTTTTTTACTGTGACGAAAGCATTGCTTGACGGTTTGATGACCACATTTCAGATTTTTATAATGACACTTTTATGTGCGCTTCCATTGGGACTTATTATTGCATTTGCATCAATGAGTAAATGGAGATTATTACGTAGTGCAATACAAGTCATCGTCTGGGTGATTCGTGGTACACCGTTAATGCTACAATTAATTATTATCTTTTATGGACCAGGGTTATGGTTAAATCATAATATATGGAGTGGTGATGAAACTGGACGAATGATGGCTACTGTGGTGGCATTTACGATCAATTATGCGTGCTATTTTTCGGTTATCTTTCGCGGTGGTATCAAAAGTGTTCCAGCAGGACAACGAGAGGCTGGGGAAGTACTTGGAATGACAAAAAGCCAAATCTTTTTTAAGATTACCTTATTGCAAATGGTAAAACATGTTGTTCCACCTATGTCCAATGAGATTATTACACTTGTAAAGGATACTTCGCTGGCACGAATTATTGCCGCGTATGAACTTACATTTGCGGGATATTCCTTTATGAAATCAGCAGGACTTACTTGGCCACTATTTTATACGGGAGTTTATTATTTAGTATTTATAGGCATTCTTACATTATTATTTAACTATATTGAACGAAAACTAGATTATTTCAGATAAGGAGGACAAACATGGCGATTTTAGAGGTAAATGGCATACAGAAAGATTTTGGTAGTACACAGGTCTTAAAAAATGTTAGCTTTACGCTAGAAGAAGGAAATGCATTAGCCATTATTGGTTCTTCTGGTTCTGGCAAGACTACGTTATTAAGGTGTTTGAATTTTTTAGATACACCAGGAAAAGGAAGCATTGAAGTGAAGGGGGAGACTTTATTTGATGCTAGTTGGCCTACTTCACAAAAAGAGAAGAATTTGAGGATGAAGAGACTTCATTTTGGTATGGTATTTCAATCCTTTCATCTATTCCCTCAGTATACGGCACTTGAGAATGTTACTTTAGCTGAACGGTTGTTAGCAAAAGAAAGAGCAGATTTTAAGCAGCATAAAAGAGATATTTATGAGGAAATTGATGAACACGGCAAAGCATTATTAATACAGATGGGATTAGCAGATCGTATAAATCATTATCCACACCAACTTTCTGGTGGACAGCAACAGAGAGTTGCAATCGCTAGAGCATTGGCATTAAAGCCTGACATTCTTTGTTTTGATGAACCAACTTCTGCCTTAGATCCAGAGCTTACAGGTGAAGTATTAAAGGTGATAAGAGGGTTAGCTGCACAAAAAACGACCATGATTATCGTAACTCATGAGATGGCATTTGCGAGAGACGTTGCAGATCAAATTATATTTATGGATGATGGTATGATTGTGGAGCAGGGAGCGTCAAAACAAGTCATTGATAGTCCGAGAGAAGAAAGAACCAAACAATTTTTAACGAGATATATGGAAGGATAAGATCTTTTTCCTTTTTAATAATAACGCGAAACTTAATCAATAAAAGAAAATCAGTCTACGTTTCTGTAGGGCACTGAAAAGTCCTTTTAATAAGACTTAAACAAAAAGCATTATAAATGTTGAATCAATAGCATTTATAGTGCTTTTTTTGATATAATGGAGATATCAAATGCAGGTGAGGAAATTTCAGTATGTTAGAACAACAGCAAAAATTAGTTTTAAGTCCATATATGGAGATTTATAATCTCGTAGTTCCTAAAGATAATCTATTAAGAAAAATTAATGAGCTTATAGATTTCAGTTTTGTCTATGAGGAACTCATAGGCAAATACTGTTTAAATAATGGTCGAAATGCAGTAATCCCTATAAGAATGTTTAAATATCTTCTACTCAAGTCTATTTTTGATCTTTCAGATGTAGATATTGTTGAACGTTCTAAGTATGATATGTCTTTTAAATATTTTTTGGATATGGCACCAGAAGAAGATGTGATTAATCCTAGTTCCCTTACTAAGTTTAGGAAGTTGCGATTGAAAGATATCAATCTTTTGGATATGCTAATAAACAAAACTGTTACTATTGCATTAGACAAAGGAATTATTAAGTCAAAATCTTTATTATTTTAAAAAATATTGACATAAATAAAAAATCAATTTATATTGATAATGAAAATTATTATTACCATTGAATGGTACGATAGATGATTACTGATTCAAAAGGAGGTTTTTAATGAAGTTAAGATGTAAACAAATGATAAGTACGCTACTTGTTGTTATAATGCTGTTGGGAGCAATACCAGAAACAGCACTGGCAGAGGGGACTAGTGCGACCCAGATAAGTTCCACAAGTGGTGTAACAGTATCAACCAGTAATGAGTTTATGTTAGCTCTGGGCCAGAAGATAAGCCCAATTACTGTAAAAGGCGTTATATCAGTAGGAGACCAAGCGGATGCAAGTGGAAGAATGCGCCCTGTCATGATTCCAGAGGGAACCCAAATCATTGGAGTGCCGGGAAGTAATTTGATATTTCGTTCTCCGATGCAGCTCGCAGGTAATAACGTTACTTTCTCCAATATTGAATTGAATTTTAGCTCATCTAATGCCCTGCAAGGAGTTGCTCACCGTGAAATTTATCTAGCCGGTCACTCCCTAACATTAGATGGAGTAAAGACGTATATGAAAGGCAACGATGGTAGCTTGGGAGACTTTGGAGGAACAGAGAGTGAGTTACTGCCTACGGTATATGGCGGTGGATATCCGGGAACGACAGTGGGAGACAGTGCAAGCCTCACAATTAGAAATTCCAATGAAAAGACAATGTTCAAAGCAATCTATATGGGAAATGATAAAAGTCAGGATCATGAGGCATATACGGGCAAAGCTTCGTTAATTATGGATACAAAACCTGTTGTAAGAGAAGGTGTTTACACAGATAAGAATGTGCAAGCTGAGATTCGTATTTTAAATAATGGTGGCATTGGAAATGTTGCGGCAAAAACCTTTATTGGGAATGAGAATACAACCTTAAGTTTATCTGGTGCTTCTATGTATGGGAGTGTAATCGAAGGAATCGGAACTCTTGAGCTGAAAGATGGCACGTATGTTGAAACATTATCAAGTGAATTTCAGGATATAGTTATGAGAGGGAACACATGCTTGAATTTAAATCAGGCGGGCAACGTTACTGTGAAGGGAAAATTTGATAGTAGTGATCCTGATCAGGACGGCAAAGAAAGAACTCTGCTACTAGATCCAAAGGGTTCTCTTACTATACAAGGTGATATAAGCGGTAAAACTATTTTTTATACAGGAGTTAGAAATTTCCCTGCAAATACCCTGATTTCAGGAAAAAGGTATATCATAGGAAGGACAAATGATACAGTGAATCCTGGTTCAGAATTTGCCCTCCCAGCTAATTCTATATATGATGATAGATACATATTAGATTATACAAATGGCGCCTGGATTACAAATATGGTAAACCAGCCAATAGAAAAAGTTGAAATTGGACGGGTTGAGATAGTTTCTGCACCATCGACTATTGATTTAAGTAAAATTATCTATGATGGTTTGAAAGATGAGGTGCCAACGGCAGCTCCAGTCAATATATTCTGGTATGATAAGAAAGGAAACAGGCTTAGCAACGAAGTCGTGTGGAATAATGGTTTTGTTGATGAGTCGTTGTTAATAATCAAGACAGAGTACTGGAAGAATGGTAATCAGGATGCAAAGACAGACTGGGGGAATTCAATTGTTTTAGAACAAAGTGAAGTACAGGAGGGTTTATATTATTTAGGGGCACAGGGCAATCCAAAAGAAGGAGAGTATACCCTTTTATTTTGTTCAGAGCCAATCGATACCTTGAATTTAATAACAGTTGCAGACGTAAAAGCTGCTGTAGCCAATAAGGTAAAGGAAGAACTTACTATAGATTTTTATCGCCCTTCTACTGGTACAAGTCAAACGGACTTGAATGATTCTTCAATTCAAGTCGAGCCTATTCCAAATCAGAAGTACACAGGACAAGTAATAAAACCAGAGGTTAAGCTACAGCATAATGGACAAAGCTTAGCCCTAGGAACGGATTATATCGTTAATTACAAGAATAATATTAATATTGGGACTGCAGAGCTAGAGATTATTGGTATCGGTTCTTACACAGGTACGAAAACTGTAAATTTTGAAATTGTAAAAAATGAAGCAACATTTACATTGACGGCCAATAATTCAACTAATTTGCATGCTTTGTATGGTGAGACGATTCGTTTTGTATTCCAGGCAAAGCCTATAACTACTCAGGTACCTATAGATGTCAATTCGCTTCAGGCAAATCAGGGGACAGTAGATTTCTATTGTGGAACAAAACTGTTGGGAACAGCAAAAGTAGATGAAAATGGACAAGCAATTTTTGACTATCAAACTACAGATAAGAAGATTCCAGCGGGAACAACAAGCACCATTCAGGCTAAATTCGGTGGGACGAGTTCTTTGAATCCAGATGAACAAGGAGTTAGCGTCTCCATCACCTTAGGGAAGGCAACTATGGAGGTTAGCAGCATTAGGTTAGAAGACTTTTCTTATAATGGAGCTGACAGAGCAGTCCTTCATTCGGTTACGTTAAAGAACGGAAGCACAGTTGATGTTTCAGGTAAAGCACAACTTGATTCTTCTGAAGTAGGTACTTATAAGAGTGCAAAGGTTATTTCCTGGGAGTTTAAGGGAACAGAGGGACTGTGGTATGAATTACCGGAAGCTCCATCGACAATCCCTGTAGTTCCTGATGTGAATATCTATAAGGCAGATGCTCCAGAAACTGTTATAAAAAATGTGATTCTGTCACCGAATAAAGTGGGAAATACAGTTTCTATTCAAGCAGAAGTGCCACAGTACCTTCAGGGAGAGATTGTTGGATATACGTTAGGAAAAAGCCAGTTTGGAGCAAGTATTTTAGGTACTCCTGTCTTAGCCAATGGCACACTTACCTTTTCTACAGGAATAGCAGGTGTAGAAGTCATTCCTGTTCATATAGCTTTACGCAATCATAAGGACATGATAGTTCAGGTAAAGGTAGAAGTAACAGATAAAACTTCGGTAGACCTAGGCTTACAGACAACAAATATGGTTTATAATGGACAGCCTTATGGCCTGTGGACTACAAATGTAGAAAAAAACCAACTAACATCTGTGACTTTTTATGATTTGACAAAGCAAAAAGAGCTGACAGAGGCTCCAAAAGAGGCTGGAAGTTATTCGATTACGGTAAAAATAGAAAACGATAATCAGTTTGGAGAGCAGACATCTAACTTCCAGATTACAACCAGAGAACTACGTCTGAATCCAGTAAACAAAACAATCTATATAGGAGAAAATGTGCCGGATCTAAGCTATCCACAACTATATACTGATTATACTTATGAAAAAGGATATTCACCTTTAGAGGGTGAAACACCTGGTAATATCTATATGACTTATAAGGAAATTCCAGATAATACGAAAGTTGGAAACTATGAAATTATTATTGGAATCCAGGGAGAGAAGAACCAGAATTACCATGTAGTAGAAGGAAAAGGAATCTTGACGATCATAGCAGACGGAAGTACCGGAGGAAGTACCGGAGGAAGCACTGGAGGAAGCACCGGAGGAAGTATCGGAGGAAGCTCCAGCGGCGGTTCTGCAGGCGAAACTACCGGAGGTGATACTGCTGATAATAGCGGTATTGTTGTAATACCAAGTAATGGAAGCTCAGAGCCAACGATAGGTAGTGTAGAGATTACTAAAAAGGAGGAAAATGGTAGTGTTATCATCTTAGATTCCTTGATTCAGGAAGCAATTGAAACAACACAGAAGATGGCAGAGAAAAGCGGTGATACAAAAAAAGGAATAGCAATTACTGTATCGATAGAAGGCCTGCCTGGAGAAGAGAACCTTAAGGTAATTGTAGAAAAAGAGGCTTTAGATAGACTAATAGAAGACAATGTTAAGTATTTTGAGATTTCGAGTAACTATAGTATCTCCGCTTACTTTGACAGTGGAGCATTAAGAGAAGTAGAGAAGCAGACAGCAGATGGAAGTTTGGTAGTTTATGCAGAAAAGCTGAATAAAATATCAGCGAATACGAAGAAAATTATAGGAGATCGCCCTGTTTATGATATTAAATTAGCCTATAGTATAAATGGCGAAGAAAAGTCCATTACTAAGTTAAATGGCCAAAGGGTTCAAATTAAGATTCCTTATGAAGCGAAGCAAGGAGAAAACATTGATAAACTGGGTATCGTTTACCTGACAGATTCGGGAGACTTGGATTGGCTGGAAACTGTTGGCTATGATGATAAGGGTAAATATCTTGTTTTTGATACGGACCATTTAAGTAGCTATGGTATTGCATATAAGACATCAGCGGCGGAAAAGCCAAAAACTATAAAAACAGAATCTGTTAGCCACCATCAGGTAAAGGTGAGTTGGAGCAGCGTAGAGGGTGCAGTAGGTTACCAGATATATAGAGCGAATAGCAGTAAAGGTAATTATAAGCTGGTTAAGGTGACGAAGAATACCAAGTTTACGGATAGCAAATTAAAGACAGGAAAGACCTATTATTATAAGGTACGTGCCTATAGCATGATTGGTGAAAATGTCATGTATGGAGAGTCTACGGCAACGAAAGCAGGGAAGACTGCATTAAAGGCTCCATCAATTAAGGCAACAGTAAAAAAGACAGCAAATAATAAACGTAAGGTTGCTATTACCTTAAAAGAGGTAACAGGGGCTAGTGGTTATGAGATTTATCGTGCTGTGCAGAGCGATGGTACCTATAAAAAGGTAAAGACAGTGGACAGTGCAAACTTATCCTACAACGACAACAAGGTGAAAGAAAAGAAGATTTACTATTATAAGGCACGCGCATACCGGATAGTAGACGGGAAAAAGGTTTACAGTCCTTATAGCAAGGTAACATGGACTACAATCAAATAGGAAAAAAGAATGTGCCATAATATCAAATGATATTATGGCACATATTATAATCCCCTCCTTTCACAACTTTGAGAGAGGGGATTGTCTATGCAATAAACAATTGGTATAATCTAAGCATAAAGTAAAAATAAGTAATTGATAGGAACATCGGTTTATAAAGCAAGTAATGAATTATAAATAAAATGCTTGATTGAGGTGGCGGAAAAGGATACCTAGAAACGGTTCGTGTATCGTCACCGGCAGCAGAAAAAAGGAGATTACTATGAATAATTATTATCGAATTGGGGAGATATCAAAGCTTATTGGCATTACCACAGAAGGGATTCGTTATTATGAAAAACGAGGACTAATCAATCCCTTAAGGAAAGATGATTCACTGACACGTTATTATGATGTATGGGATATTTATATACTGATGCGTGCAAAAGGATATCAACGTTTAGGTATTAATTTAGATACTATTGTGGATCTGTTGATGGCGCAAACCGATAAAGAAGCGATTCAAGTATTTTGCCAGCAGAAAAAAATAATCCAGCAGAAGATTATGTATTATGAACATCTATTGAATCAGTTAAGCTGTATGGAAACTCTGTATGAAGAGCTGCCCAAAAGGCTTAATCAAATAACTATTGAATTTTCTCCTGAAATTCTTCGTATGGATATGCAACAGGGATATAGTATTTTAGAAGAAGATGATAGGAAAAAGATTACAAGCGAGTGGATTCAACAGGCACCCTTCACTTTTCCATCCGCTTGTTTTTCCATGGAAGCTTTAGAGAAAAAATCGGATGAATTTATGTTTGGGGTTGGTGTGCTGAAAGAAAATGAGGAATTTCTTAACCTAGACAAAAAGTATGCACAGAAGTTTGAAAGTAAATTATGTATTTCTACATTGTATCAGTCAAAATCTAAAGTACCTTTAGGATATGCAGCAATTCAGCCATTAATAGAGTATGCGAAGGAGCATAATTTTGAAATATCCGGAGATGCCGTATCCCTTGTCATGGGATATCATCATACCAAAGAACAAGCTAGATCAAATTTTCATCGTATATGGCTTCCAATTAGGTGAGAAAACCGACTTAAAAGGAAATCATATACGATTTTTTTTGAAAATATTTGATAAAAATTTAACAGAAAAGGATTGACTCTAAAGTCAGTTTAGGATTTATAGTGATGACTAGAAATACTTGCAAATTTTTTTTAATTTGCATGAGAAGGGAAAGGTGTCACTATGGAAAAAAGTAAAAGAAAAGTAGTATTAATCACGGGTGCAGCCCAAGGTCAAGGTAAGAATCACGCATTGTATTTTGCTCAAAGAGGATATGATATAGTCCTTGGAGATTATCTAAACCCAAGCAGTAATGTATTTGTACAGACAATTGAAGAAATAAAGAAGTTTGGAGTAGAGGTGGTTGCATGCAAGTGTGATATAACCAGCGATGAAGAATTGAAAAATCTTTTTTCTAGAGGGTGGGAAAAATTCGGAAAACTGGATGCAGTGATTGCAAATGCAGGTGTTATTAACTTTGGAAAGACCTGGGAACTTAGCGATGAGGAAGTGGATAAAGTTGTTGACGTAAACCTAAAAGGTACGTGGCGAACCAATAAGTATGCGGCTAGTTATATGTTAAAGCAAGGTTTTGGTAGGATCATTAACATATCTTCTACTTCCGGCCTGAGAGGAACTCCTTATCTTGCAACGTATTGTATGTCAAAATGGGGAATTATCGGTTTGACAAAGACACTTGCTTTAGAATTAAAATCATCCGGCATTATAGTGAATGCTGTGTGTCCTACTAAGGTGAAAACACCCATGTGTGAAACACCGGAGTATATCCAATTCATTAATGATATTACCGGAGAAAAGTTTGAGAATGCATTAGATATGTATCAAAAACTGGATGGAAAAAACAAAGGTTCAGTTGCCTTTTTAGACGTAGAAGAAATCTCTTCCATGTGCTATTGGTTGGCTGATAGTATGGAAGCTGGCAAATTTACAGGTAGAGAAATTGCCCTGGATCTTGGAACACTTTTATAGAACAACTATTAAATGTTTAGTACTATTAATTATTAATCAGGTGATTTGGTCAATTCGCTTATCGCTAGTTTATGTTAGGAGGATATCATGAAAATAACAAAATACACTCGTTGGCGTGTTTTTGCCGGAGTATGGATGCAGAGCTTGTTTACTTCAGCAACTGCATTCTTTAGTTTGTTTGCCTTGCCTTTAGTATCAAAATTTGAGTGGACAATGTCGGATTTCAGCATGGCATATACCATCTATATGTTTGTATACTGTGCAGTTGGATTTCTAGGAGGAAGCATAGCGGAAAAATTTAAACCTCGAGTTGCTATTTATATAGGATTAGTGCTTTTTTCAGCAGGATGGTTTTTTACTGGTAGGATTACTAGCATATCAGGTCTTTATTTGTCTTATGGTCTTATGGCCGGGGCTGGAGGAGAATTGATTTATCCCGCATGTTTACCAACCGCGTTAAAATGGTTTCCGGATAAAGCAGGTTCCATTTCTGGGTTGACGCAAGCAGGAGCTTCTTTTGGACCATTTATTCTTTCGCCAATTGCTGCAGGACTAATTGAACAATATGGTGCACAGACTGCATGCCAAATTTTAGGTGTTGTCTTTTTGATTGGAATCGGTGCTGTTGCATGGATGATTGTACCATGTCCAGATGATTGGAAGCCAGAAGGTTGGGTGCCACCTCAAGGAACCACAAACGTGTTGGAATCCCCAAATTATAACATACCGCAAATGGTAAAAACTAAGCTGTTTTGGGTTATGCTGGTCATGTTTATATGTGCCAATGCTGCAGGAACATTAATGGTCAGTGCAACATCTCCCATTGCGCAGACTCAAGTTGGATTAAGTACAATGCAGGCATCCATCTGTGTCAGTATTATGACGCTTAGTAATATGGTAGGAAGAATCAGTTTTGGTATTATCTATGACAAACTCAAAGGATGGAAGTCCCTTATGTTGTGTCTTACAATTACTACAATAGCAATGTTAATGCTCACTCGGGCTTATACTTTTGCATATTTTGTGGCATGCATTGTATTAGTAGGATTTTCGTTTGGTGGATTGTTGGTGGTATTTGCACCTATGATTCGGATGCTTTTCGGTTCAAAGTACTATAATCGTAATTATGGTCTTTGTTTTATCGGATATGGTATCGGTGCATTTATTGGTCCAAGACTTTCAGCGGGCTTCTATGATATGACTAATGAATATATTGTAGGATTTATAAGTTCTGCAATATTGGCAGTGGTAGCAATTGCTTTGGTTATAATTGCGAAGAAAATAGCAGTAAATAAGAAAAAGGAGGAAATGAGTGATGTTTAAAGGAAGATACGTAGTGGTAACTGGAGGAAGCGGTGGAATTGGGAAAGAAACAGCAATGTTGCTGGCAAAAAAAGGAGTATCTGGAATAATAATTGCTGATCTTAATGAGGATGCAGCGAAAACTGCCGCAAAAGAGATTGAGAAAGCTTATGAAACAGAAGCCTATGGTGTGAAAACGGATGTAGGAGACGAGGTTAGCGTAAAGGCATTGTTTGACACTGCTGTTGAAAAGTTTAAAAAAGTTGATATCCTGATCAATTGTGCAGGCATATGCCCAAGAACACCATTGGCTGAGGAAACAACAGAGAAGTGGGACCGCGTGATGCGTGTTAATATAACAGGTGTGCATCTGTGTTGCAGAGAAGCACTAGCTATTATGAAAAGGAACCACTACGGAAGGATTGTCACCATCTCATCTATCGCTGCACATGTTGGTACTAGCATTTCAGCAGTAAGCTATGCTGCTTCTAAAGCGGCGATCCATGGAGCTTCCCGTTCGTATGCCAAACTTGGTGTAAAAGATAACATTACGGTGAATATGGTATGCCCTAGTGTGGTGGATTCTGAAATGTCCAGTGATTTAGAATATGATGTTGAGACACTGCCTATGGGCCGGTTAGCATTACCAAGTGATGTTGCACCAGCCATCGTCTTTTTGGCAAGCGATGATGCAAGCTACATTACTGGTGTAGCGTTGGACATTAACGGTGGAACCTATTTCGCTTAAATCCACTTCAGTATAGAAAAATGTTGGTTTGGTGATTAACCTTATACATACAAACTAAAGTTGCCCCGGAGATAAATATTAATTTTAAATATTTACTCTGGGGCAACTTATTATAAACTACAGTAAGCCCACAATCCTATGTATTCAAAGAAAATAAAAAAAAATTTATATTATATGCAACATATTAGGTAGTAAAGTTGTATCTATAATAGAAACATATAAATATCGCATATAAGATAGAAAGGAAGAACATTATGAAAAAATCAGTACTTACAATTACATTAACACTTGCATTAAACGCAGCTTTAGTATCATCGGTAGGTATTTATGCCAAATCCAATGCAGCTATTGAACCCAAAACAACCGCAATCTCTACTCAGCTTCAACAGGAACAGGGCTATTATTTGCAGTTAGAAGGAAAAACATCAAAAATCAAAGCTTGTGTTATGGTACCAATGAAAGCAACTGCCAAAGCTATGGGATATAAGGTAACTAAGAACAAAGATAAATCCTACACGATTGAAACGGGAGAACAACACACTACAATTAATATAGGAAAAAATGAGTATTCATTTACTACAAGTATCAAAGGGGCGCAAGGTGCAACAGGACCACTTAAACTGAATGCAGCTCCAACCGTGATGAACAAAAAGGTGTATGTACCGATTGAAGTATTTCAGATCTTATCAGGTGATGATGAGATTCAGCTGGATAACCAAAAGGATAGTAGTCAGATTCCATCTCCTTTGACAGAATATGATAGCTTTGAGAAATTACAGGATGCCATGAATTT
Source organism: Lachnospiraceae bacterium (assembly GCA_019421365.1). Classification (GTDB taxonomy): domain Bacteria; phylum Bacillota; class Clostridia; order Lachnospirales; family Lachnospiraceae; genus Anaerosporobacter. The sequence goes on along the minus strand of JAHZFJ010000012.1, from coordinate 30,479 downwards.
TACTGTTCAGTTACCTCTAATTCCTAAAGAATATACCGCTTATGTATATCAGGATATTAGCAAGAAGATAGCGGAAGTCAGATTTGTAAACAAACAGGAGAATCAGATTATTTACCGAGTAAGCAAAGGATCGGAAGATATTAGTGGAGATAGTAATGTTTACAAGACAACAAAGCAACAGAAAGTAAAGGATATCACGGTTACTTGTAAAGGAAATGGCAACACTGTAAATCTTGCAGTTTGGAATAAGGATGGATATGCGTATTCCATAAACTCAGAAGAAGGAATCTCAATAGAACAGATTCAAAATATGGTGGAAAGTCTAAGTTAATAGACGGTGGTAACTCAACTTTCTGGTGGATAGCAACAGAGAGTTGCAATTGCTAGAGACGTTGCAGATCAATAAATATTTATGGATGATGGTATGGTTGTGGAGCAGGGAGCGTCAAAACAAGTCATGGATAGTCCTAGAGAAGAAGGAACCAAACAATTTCTATCGAAATATATGGAAGAATAATATCTTTTTCCTTTGGAATAACAGCCCGAATATTACTTCGGGCTGTTTGTTATAGTGAACTAGATAAGTGTTGAGTGAACTAATACCATCTAGTCATTGGTAAATCATTATTTATGCCTTTTGAAATTAAGATCTGATCAAGGTCAATGATTCCGTTGTGGAAGGTTGCTGCGCAAGCACATAGATATAAATCCCACATTCTTGTGAATTCAGACCCCATCATTTTTTCAATGGTTTCTCTATTTTCATTAAAGTTATGATTCCAACAAAGAAGCGTTTTATAATAATGGCGACGAAGACTTTCTACATCTAAAGTATAGAATTTATAATCGCCTAAAATATGCATTATCTCACGGAGACTTGGAACAGTACCTCCTGGGAAGATATATTTCTTAATCCAAGGGTCACCTGGATGTTCTTGCAGTGCACTAATGTAATGTAAGAGGAAGAGACCACCTTTTTTTAACACGGAATCCACATTTTTTATGTACAATTCATAATTTTCTCTACCCACATGTTCAAGCATTCCTACGCTAACTATACGATCAAAGCTAAGATCACTCTTTTCTAGTTCGCGGTAATCCATAAGTTCTACAGATATCTGACCTTCTAGACCTTCTTCTTTGATTCTATTCTGGAATTTCTTTTGTTGTTCTTTACTGAGGGTGATTCCAACACCATTGACTCCGTATTTTTTGGCAGCTTCAATTAATAAGAAACCCCAACCACATCCAATATCAAGAAGGTTCATTCCCTTTTCTAGGTGAAGTTTTTCAAGAATATAGTCGACCTTATTAACCTGTGCATCGTAGAGGGTATCTGTTTCATTCTTAAAATATCCGCAGGAATAACTCATAGTTTCATCAAGCCATAGGCTGTAAAAGTCATTACCAATATCATAATGAGAAGTTACTTCTTTTTCCTGATTTTTCTTTGACACAGAAGAGAAAATTAGTTTTTTCAGTGCAGATTTATCGGTTGAGAATTTGCCCATTTGTCCAAGAAAGTGATCTAGGGCATTAAATAAGTCACCCTCTATTTCTAAGTCACCACGCATATACGCTTCTCCTAGAGCGAGAGAGGTACTAGTTAATAATTCTTTTTTTGGGATATCTTTATTCAGACTTACGGTAAAGGTTGGATCACCAGTACCGATTTTATATTCCTTGCCAGAAAGTTTTACTAGAAACGGATATTCATCGAATTTTTGCAAGAATTCAATAAGAAAATTATCAGTTATTGACATAATGTCATCTCCAATCATTTAATTTAACAATTGTTTGCAAACGAACTGTACTTTTCCTAGTAATTATAAATCTTTCGTTTTTATTTTCAAGTTAAAAAATACTAAAAAAGAATAAAATAGTTATTAAATTGTGGCAGATACAAAATTATTTGACCTATATAAGGATTAAATTGTATAATAGCAAGATGATTAAAAGAATTATGAATTATTATATTTAACATAGTAAAAAAGTCGGTTTTAAAACCTTATAAGGTAGAAAGATAGGAGTTAGAATGAGAATTTCAATTGTATGTGTAGGGAAGATAAAAGAAAAATATTTTACCATGGGTATTGATGAATATTCAAAAAGATTAAGTAGATACTGTAAACTTGATATTATAGAAGTACCAGATGAGAAAACACCGGATAATGCAAGTGTAGCCGAAGAACTAATGATCAAGAAAAAAGAGGGGGAGAGAATTCTTAAACATATTAAAGAAGGGGCATATGTGATTGCACTTGCAATTGAAGGCAAAATGCTTACCTCAGAAGAGCTAGCAGAAAAGATTGATAAATTAGGGATTGGCGGGGACAGTCATATTGTATTTGTTATTGGTGGTTCTCTAGGTCTAGATAAGACAGTTCTGGATCGTGCTGACTATAAGTTAAGCTTCTCGAAGATGACGTTTCCGCATCAGATGATGCGAATGGTGTTACTTGAGCAGGTGTATAGGGGGTATCGGATTATGAAAGGTGAACCGTATCATAAGTAACGGAGAGTTTTACTGATTTTGGGAAAAAGAACTGACGAGTTCAAGTCCCGTCAACTGCAGTAAGAATGATTAGGATTGAATCGAGAGGTTCAGTCCTTTTTTAGTTTAGGAAAGAGTAGGGAGAATGGGTGAAGGTATTGAGTTTGCACGTGAGGGAGTTGAATATTGAGAGCTGGGCTAATTGAGTAAGTATGGGTAAGTAGAATCAAAAGTGAGGAATGTGTGCGAGTGGTTAAGGCACTTGGAGGGCACTTTTAGAAATAATTATTATAGTATCGGTTTAATTGAGAAGAACGGTATCATAAAATGGAGAGTTTTACTGATTTTAGGATTTGCTTAGGTGTTGATTAACAAAGATAGAATGGCTTATGGTGAATAAATATCCTATAATCTATGACATTGTAGAAAGATTAAGTTGATGGTAGTGTACAGATAGCTTAACACCTCCCCTATTTTTACTCTACAAGAAAGAATGTAGATGTATGATGTTAGAGTAATTTTAAAGTAACTTGAAAATAAAAAAACACTATGGTAACATATTAAGGTGAAATGGAGGATTGAATTGATGAACTGCATAGAATTGCTAGAAAGATTTATAGAAAATAATGGGATTAACAAAGATAATATGAAATTTGTTGCAGATAGAATTGCAGAGTTTAATGGGGTAAATGAAGATCGATGTAATGTAGAATATTCAAATGCTGTTATTACTGCAATAATTGTGGATTCGTTTAAAATGAACGGCGAAAATTTAAAAATGATAACGGATTATTGTATTAAGAAAGGCCTTCAAATTGGACGTCGGCATAAAAAGGTTCTTTTGAGATATTTAGACTATAGAAATGAATCTGATTTGGAATTATTTTTTAAAGAACTTAGTGTAGAAAATGAAATAATTGATAGGGAGGATATTATAAAGAAGGTAAAAAGTATATCAATTATTGAGTATGATGTAGCAGCTGAATGCTTTTTAAAGTTGTGGGAGGTTGCAATTGCGGAGGAGGATATTAAAAAATTATCAGATTATTTATTTGGTATTTATTCAAAATTACATGCTTATTACAATAAGAATGAAATGTCAAATGTCGCGTTGTTCAAATACAACGAACCGTTTATAGATGGTGATCTGGGTGAAACTTCTATAATGGAATTAAAAGAGTTTTGTGATAACATGGATCCGGAAGAAATATTTTATGATAAATACGTAAAGTTGCTAAGAAAAGAACTTCAGGATATGTCATTAAAAGGTGAGCTTGAGGTGTCAATGAACCAGCCAGTAGTCGATAATAAAATGATTAATCAGGATAAGATTTTCGATAGAAAAGGTGATTTACATTATTTGTTGACGGAAGATTATGATGCAGTGTACTTAAGATTGAATCAAACGATTTATGATAAGTTTGATTCAGATAAAGATTTCTTCAATTATGTGTTAGATGCAATCCAACAGGCATTTAGAATTCTAGTAAACAATAAAGTATTTGCAGTTGAGATTGACAATATATATTCGGGTAATAGAAATATAAAATGGCTTTTGTACGGGTATATAGGTGTTTATGGAGAACGTTTCATAAGAACTGAGGAAAAGAGAAAATTTTATTCGGCTGAAAAGATATGTAATGAAATGTTTAGGGCGTATGGAATTACTTACGAGCTTGAAAAGTCAGATGAAATTGAGAAAAACATTAAGCAATTTTATCGTGGCAAGAACGAAAATGAAGTAATAAAAGCTGCTAATAATTTATATGAATTGACTAAACATGCTATGGATAGAGAGCAATTTATGAAATATATGGATGAATGGCGATATGTATATTACGGATTTTCGTTTAATGACTGTTTTGTAATCAAGGGTATTAGTGATTCTCATGAGCAGTTCGCGGCGGAAGTAAAGAATGATAATAAATTGCTGTTCATTTTCTATAAATACAGAATGGATGAACGAAAGACACCATGTCCAGTATGCAATGGATTGAATGCTTTAGGAAACTCTTATTCAGAAATTGGTCATAGAAGTTGGGAATGTAAAAATGTAATATGCAAGAGTAGAAGCAAGTCCAATAGAGGAAAAAGATATTCTTTCAAGACAAATTATATGCAGGCCGGGGCAAGAAATGTTGAAATTGAAAATGTCATTACTAAAGATATGATAGCAAAATGGAGAAAGGATATTGCATTTATTAATTCAACAAATGAAGTGTATGAGATGTTCATTAAATACTTTTCTTTTCCAGAAGAGAAAGTTTTGTTTATTAATGGTGATGATACTGTAATCTCGAGGTTAAATGATTATGGAAGAACACTCGTTAATACTTCTCTTTGTGGTCAAGACTCTTGGTATACAACGGATATGCCAGAGATTAACATTGATAATAATTTGTTCTCTGATTATTTTGAGGACGGAACCTACATTAGACGTTTTGTAAGAACAAAAGAGGATTCAGTACCGAAAAAAGAGGTATTAAAAAAACTATTAGTTGAATCAGACGCCTATATAATAAATGGAGATTCTTTCGATATTCTTAATAGTCTGGAGCCTGGTTCTGTGGCTGCAGCGGTAACTTCGCCACCATATTTCAACGCAAGAGAGTATTCGCAGTGGGAAAATTTGTATCTATATTTTATTGATATGTACAATATTGCCAGAAAGACATTGCAAACACTTGATAAATCAGGTATCTTTTTGTACAACATAGGAGATGTAAATGGAAATGAAATGACTATAGCAAAATCCAATATGGGAACAAAGAGACTGCTTTTAGGAGCGTACTCAATTTTAATATTTGAGAAGGCTGGTTATGAACTTGTTGATGATTATATTTGGAATAAGGGTGAACCTCAGAGTAAAAGAAGTGCGAATGATGGTAACTTTACACCACATTATCAGAAACCAGTAAATTGTTATGAGCATATGTTCATCTTTAAGCGTAGAAATGATGAATTGCGGGTGAATACGGATAATATCCCAGAGGCCTGGAAGAACTATGTTGTAGATTTCATGCCGGTTTATAAAATCAATTGTAAGGGTGAGAATACAGTAGGACATACTGCGCCTTATCCAGAGGATATACCAGATTTTGTTTCAAAAGTTTTTGGAAAGCCGGGTAAGTATATTCTGGATCCATTTTTGGGAAGCGGTACATCAATTGTCTCTGCGGTACGAAATGGATATAAAGGTGTTGGAATAGAATTTTCTGAAGGATATGCAGAATTAGCTAAGGAAAGATTTGAAAATGATCTACCAGAAAAAAAAGTAGAATTAGTAAAATAAGAAAAACGGAGCAGATCAATAATTGAACTGCTCCGTTGTTTTTAACTGATTAGGTAATAATTAATTACCTAACATATTTTTACGTCTAGTCAAAATTTCCTCTTCGTGCTCAAAGTATTCATTCAATGAGAAATTTTGCTGCATCATATTGGATAAATGTTTGGACCAAAATACGTTAGTTGGGCGAGCTGGTGACAATATACATTTTTGGGCTCTGTCCCAATAATAATTTTCAAAGAATACCGCTTGGTCATGTGTAAAATCAAGGTTGCGAGGATCCTCTTTGCTATCAATTGCGAAATCATCAATATGTATTTCTTCAACCTGAATTGGATCATATAATTTACCAGGGACCATTTTCATACTTGGGTGGTTAGTACAGTAATCAAGTAGATTGCCGTAAAATAAGTCGTTATCATACACCGAGGATTTTAAGGCTGCCTGGAGATTTGAAATTAATCCATCATATTCAGTACGTTCTGTTATTGAGAGTGTACTTGGATCTATACTAGTTAACGCAAAGTAAGACATAACTAAATCTAGATCAATACAAACATTTTCATTAGCGAATTCACAGGCTGGGTTGAAGATAGTTTGATTTCCTGAATGGCTTTCGATCGTATCCTGTTGTCCACCTTTTATTGAAACAAATAGGAAACCAGACCATTTTTCATTACCTGTACCACCGCGTTCAGTTTGCTTAACAGCATAGTCTTTATAGTTATTTTTATTTAGGATAACGTGTTGGCCTTTATACATAACTTCAGTGTTGTTGATTAACTGCTGGAAAGCATCTCTTTGGTCTTTTGAAGAAGAACTGCCAGATTCAGAGCGAATTGTAATTATAGCAGATACAACATCATCGCTACCAATTCTTTGCTTTAATGTATTGAAAGTTGGATCTGATTGGTTTTCTGGTGCAAAATAATCTTCGTTTATAAATTCAACTGCGACGCCACCTGTAAAAGTTTTTAGTTGGTCAATGGTTATATTATTTTTTTTAACTGCTTTCCAAGAAATGAGGACACGATTTTTTCGGGGTGTTCTCTTTTGAAACAACTCATTAGGGACACTATATTGGCCTGTTTTTGCACAGATGTTATAAAATTTAGTTCTGATTTTGGGATCGTAATTGCCTAGAAAACTAAAGGCGTTTAATCTAATTTGGTTTTTGTTCATTAGGTTCTCCTTACTCTTAGGTGCAATTTTTTTTCTTATTGTAATATTTCTAATAAAACATATTCTTCTAAGGTATGATTTTGTTAGGTCATGATTGAATCATTAATTCTTAAAAAAGTTAGTGGGGCAGACATATGTTAAGATACAAGCTTTTTAGTGGCTTTATAGTACTTCATTTGATACAGCTTTGTTCTGAGTCAAATCCACATTACATGAATCCATTTTCGAATCAATCGAGAATATTAAGCAGTTCAGTCTAACGTGGATCATGGAGTATAGTTGGATCAATCTGAAATGAGGGCCGTTTATTGCATAGTCAATTAAATTACTTGTGTAGGCAGGTGAATCATAATGTAGTTAATTCACTAACATTAAAAGTATATATTATTATCTTATCTTGTGATAAAATTCATATAAAACTATTATATCAAAAAAAACTTAAATTGTACATTAATAAATTCTGTGCTTGGAATGGAGAAATATGAAAAAAATATTAATGAGTATGAAACCTATTTGGAGAGATAAAATTATGTCTGGCGAAAAAATATATGAATACAGAACAAGATTTACAGATGTGGAGGTAATAGCGTTTTTATATGTTAGTCAACCGGTGTGTGCAATTACTGGAATATTACATCTCGGTAAAAAAATCTATTTAGAAGATTGGAAAAAGGAGTATAGTTATAATTCTTGTGTAATGAATAGAATTTTAGAATATGAAAATAGAGGAAATAGAGTAGCAATGCCAGTACTGTCGTATCAAGAAACAAATGAAATATCTTTATATACTTTACGAAGGGATTTGGATAAATTTATTGTTCCACAATCTTACTATTATATAGTGGAAGATAGTGAGCTTGAGAGGTATTTAAAAGTAAATCTGAAATCAGTATCACCTGAAGTTGAGAATGATATTGATGGAAGCGAAATTGACGAAATATGTAGAAACTATAGAGAAGGATGATCGATATTTTATGGAAGCATATAAAAGAGGTATATTTGTTGAAGAGACAAAATATAGATTTCACTGTATTGTAGATATTAATGGAAAGCTTGAGCTTTGTTATTTGCCAGCAAATTGTAAACTTGAAAAAATTGTGAGTTTGAAAGGAAAAACTGTAATACTATGTCCTATGGTGAATGAAGAATCAAAATTCAAATATGCTGTACTTGCAGTAAAATATAGAAAAAGTTTAATATTACTTAATTTACAGAGGGTTAATTCTGTAATAAGTGAGCAACTCCATAGAAGGATATTTGATTTTCTAGGAGAACGAAACCATGTTTTATGTGAAAAGATAATTAATGGGTATAAGAGCGACATCTATATCGAAGATACTAATACAGTGATAGAGATTAAGACAGTACTTTGTTTTGATTGCATAGCAAAATATCCCCAAAATTATTCTAATCATATATTGGAACAATTAAAAAAGCTAAAAAGGCTCGCTGAAGCTGGATATAATGTCTATTATGTAATTGTTTCCTTAAGTCCTTTTGTAAAAGAAATATATGTTGATATGGAGGGATTGTTTGGTGATATGCTACTAGAATGTTTGAATGTTGGAGTGAAATTAAAGGGCTTTTCATTACACTATAAAAAAGGAAAATTTGAAGTCGCCAGAAGAATAAATGTAATTACCGAAAAGATGGATAGACAGGATAAAGTTATTTTGGCAAAAAAATGATGATATACGATGATAATAAAGTATTAGGTTAAGAAAAGTTGGAGAAAATTGTAAAGTATTGTTTTTAGGTGACATGTGAAGTTGAATGAGCCTCTCGTAGATTCTGTAAATAGAAAGACACAAGAAGAAACTGGATTTAATAGCATTTAATATTCCCTATGTTAACAATACTAGAAGAGTTATGTGCAGGTGAAACACAATATCATCAGTATTTGTAACAACAGTATTAGTTGTAGGAAGTACTTAGCATCAGTCAGTCCAGTGTTTGTGGAGTTATAGTAGGGGAACGACAATAACAGTGTTAAATGTCGGGCTTCGTGAAACTGTAAGCCAATCTGTCGAAATATTAAACTGTAATTAACATAATTCAAAATATATATTATAAACTTGTATACACACCATATGGTTTGGACTGATATGTGAGAATTTCTCCGTATCAGTCCATTTTTTGTCGAAAGGAGATTAGAATGAATTACAAAGATTTTAGAAAGAGAATCTATCAGGAGTTAAATAATGTTGTACAAACAGATGTAACCGTAGAGCAAAAAACGGTAAAAAAGAATAATGGTGTGGTTCTAGATGCAATTGTACTTCACAAACAATCGGAGCAAGTATCTCCATGCCTATATCTAGATTACTACTATGAACAGTACAAGCAAGGTGTAACAGAAGCAGAAATCATAGAAGATATACTCAATGTTGTAACTGAGAATAAGGGAGAAGAGGAGCGACAATCAGTAATAACATTAGAGATTAGAGACTTTAGTAAAGTAAGTGATCTCATTTGTTATAGGTTAGTGAATGCAAAAATAAATGAAGCATTATTAAAGACAGTCCCACATAAGAAGTTTCTTGATCTTGCGATTGTGTACTATGTTGTCTGCAAGATGGAGGAAGATGGGGTTGGGACAATCCTAGTTGAGAATTCATTCTTTGAAGAATGGGATTGTAGTTTAGAAGAGTTACATGAAAAGGCAGTTGAAAATACTATGAGAAACTTCCCAGCGCAAATCCGTTCCATTGAAGAGGTTATCTTTGGGATGATAGGTAGTGATGAAGATGTTCTAGAATCCTGTGTTGGATCACCAAGGATGTATGTTGCATCAAATAGTATGAACTTGCAAGGAGCAGCTGTTATCTTATATCCAAATCTTCTAAGAGATTTCTTCCATGGAATAAAAAGAAAAGCAAAAGGTCTTGTTATTCTACCATCGAGTATCCATGAGCAAATTATTATTCCATATATGGAGTGTATGGAGGTAGATAGTTTAAGAGCAATGGTAAGAGAAATTAATTCAACACAGGTGTCAAATGAAGAAGTATTATCTGATAGTGTATATGTATATTCCGCTAAAGACGATAAGCTATTCCTAGCAGATGAGGTGAATATGTAATTTTATATAGTTTATAAAAGAAAATCATATACGGATTACAATAGACTCTCGATAAGACAATTTGAATTAAGCTAGTTATAATACGATTATATATTTTAAGGGAAGGAGGAATTTATTATGACAGAAGATAATATCGGCGGGTTCAATGGCGTATATAAAGAGATAGCAGAGATATTTGGCAGTGAGTTTGCCATCAAATTCTTTGAAAATTTCAGAGGGCAACAAGTAGTTTATCCCATCAGCTTATACTCAAAGGATCATATTATGAAGTGTATACTAGAGGAATATGATGGTACAAATTCAAAAGAACTAAGTCTTAAATATGGATATACTGAGAATTGGTTACTTTATAAGATTAAGAATTCAAACATAAAAAGAAATGAGAACGAAATATAGTAGTTGACGGAACGAAGGAGGAAAACAAATGGATTTTATTCTAGTTATATTAACAATTATTTTTGCAGTATTATTAGGAATCGCCTATCATAAGATATTTGATGTTACATACTTTAGTGGAAAGGCTATATTTTCAGAAATTATTGTCTGCTTAATGTTAGGTGGATTGATAGCGTCAAAGTTAATAGGTATCATGAAAGTTTTACTACCAATTGCAGTTGTAGTGGTAATTATTTTAGTGGTTGTAAGTAAACTAAAGAAGGAATAGGATAACTATAATTGTGCAGTTTATTTTGTAACTGCTTTTAAATAAAGATAAGGACAAGTTAGTATAAGCTATAATGCGGGCTATTACCCAATATACAGGTAATAGCTCTTTTTAATGTTTAGAAAGAGGTGATTTGATAGTGGATGATCAACAAAAACATTTTAGTAACTTTGAAGAGGTAGTTAGTAAAACGGAAGAGAACAGGGAGGATAAAGAATACTTTGAAGTATCTGTAGTTGAAACAAGACTACATAGTAAAAGGGGAAAAAAATATAAGATAGAAAGATTTTCTACGCCAGAAAAAGCTGCAATATTAGGGAAAAAGCTTTTTCCAAGATACCTAGATCGATAATGTGTATATGTTGTTGGCTTAACAACTAAGATGGAACCTATAAGTATTCAATTAATGTCGATAGGAAGTATGAATTCAGCTATTTTAGATCCAGCAAGGATATTGTCGTTTCTCCTAACTGCAGGAGCGTATTCATTTATTATATTCCACAATCATACAAGTGGAGATACAACGCCGAGCAATGAGGATATGGTATCTACTAAGAGAATAAGAGATGCTGCAAAGCTAGTCGGACTAAATTTTGCTGACCATATAATCATTGGTGAAGGGTTCTGCTCGATGAAAGAGAAAGACTACATCTAGCACATAGGTGTTCTCTCAACAATATTAATTAATATTTAACAGTATGGATAAATAATAACAAAGGAGATGAAAGGTATGATCTACATACTAGGTAATCAGTTTTTTAAATCTGCGATGGAGATTGATGAGAAAGTACCAAAAGAGGTCGGTGAAGCAATTAATCAGACGTTATCCATCTATGAGGATAACTACAATTGTAATAGTATTCCCTTCCAGTCAGGAGGTTACTGTGCTCTTATAAAAAGTCATGATAAGAAGTTATATCATGACTTTTTAAATATGTACAATATCAGCCCAGAGCTAGCAGAGTTTCAAGATATCATATGTGAAGAAAATGATTTTATATGGAAAAGCGAGTACTATCAACTAGGAACTGAGTATGGAATTACAGTATTTTTCTATGAACCGAAGGGAGTGAGTGTATAATGTTTGACAAAGAGAAGTACATTACAAGTCATGCTAATGAGATTTTACCGTTAGCGTTACAGATTACCATGTGGCAAAGTATCGATCAATGGAGAACCTCTAATACAGCACTTGATTACTTACAAGTGTTTAAACTAACTATAGAGATAGTAGATGGGAAACCAATATAAGTGATTACTCATTCGCAGGAGCAACCTGGAAAATTAGAGACTATCCATATTGAATGTGAAGGTTTTGAACTTGTCAATGATAAGGTATTTGTGATAGATGATGGAGAATACGCAACAATGCTGATGGCATCAGACTACTAGGGGTGGGCTTTGTGTATTTGAAGGAGACAAACGGTTAAGTTAGTGGATAAAGTTAAGAAAAATGTGAACAGTCGGTATGTTTACAAGAAAAAATCTTAATACTGAAAAGAGGTTGATTACGGTGAGAAAGATATATGTATATTTACAAGATAAAGTTAAAATGATTGAAAGAAAACGTAAATTAAAAAGGATGCTTCTACTATATGATAAGGTAATGGAGCACTAATGTAATGGTAAAGTAAATAATCAAACGTAAAAAAATATATCAGAAGGAGAGTTAGAGATGGAAATGTATTTGTTTGGAATGTTTGCAGCTATTGTAGTCATTGCCGCATTGGAAAGGCTTTGTGAAAGGAGTAATTATAAGACATGTTGAGTATAATCGGAATGGCTGTGGCAAAAAGTGCTTCCTTTCTATTCTGTGAAGGGGTGACAACAGTAGTAACAATTTACGGAATCTTTCATGCAAGCAAAGTAAAAAGACAATCTAGATCAAATAGTCGTAGTAAATAAAGAAAATGTAAGATTAAAGAGCTGATAGTAATTATAATGTAAAAGCAGGCTGTCTAATTGAACTAAGATGGCTTGCTTTTAAAATTTAGAATTGGGGGAGATATTGATTTTATAGGAGGGGGATAGGGGGATAAGCCATGTCAACATTTTGAAGAAAACATAGAAGCAGAAGGTATTAGGTAGATGATTTAGATTTATCAAGAATCAGTAAATGATAATGAATTATTAGTTGTTGAAAGTGTGAGTATAAGGTGGATCGACTATACTTTACTTCTAGAATTTTTGTTTAAAATATTGAATAATGTAAGTATTTCTTATAATATAATATTGATCGAAATTGGAATGTTAAATTGTATAGTGTAGTGATTCATGCAGTTAATGTTTCATATATATTTTTTTGTAAGGAGCACATATGGAAGATAAGACAATAGTACCTTTAAGTAGTTTAGTGACTGATGTATATGGAAGTGTAAAAGATAAAGATATTGATTACGAGGCAAATTTAAAAGAGTTGCAAAGAATCGATAAAGCAATAAGAGGACAAAGTGATTATTATGTAACCCAAGGAATTCCTGTGGCAAATCGTGCTCGATTCGTTAACTTTTTTAAGAAAGTGATTGAGAATCCAGATATCAAAAAACTGATAATAAAGTATGATAAAAATAAAACGTTGAATTCAGATGAATTTATAAAATTACATAACTTCTATATTGAAGTAGAGCAAGATGCTAATATAAAAGAAAAATTCATGAGAACCAAAAAGATCAATGAACAGATGGAACGTATTATAGTAAAAGAGGAATCAATTCGTAAAATGATTTATTGCTACTTTGATGAAGATTGTAGTGATATTGTAGACAAGTTGTTAGATCAATATGAGCAAAAACTTGATATGATAAAAGAAGAGTTAGTAGAAGAATGTAAAAAACTTAGCGATGAGGATGACAAAAGATTCTTTGAGCGTCTGATGAGAACATACGAACTGTATGGTTCTAATATTAATGTAAAGAAAATAAAATCAATCTTGGAGCAAAATTAAAATATTATCATAGTTTTATAGAAAAAGCTTGGACAAAAATAAAGCAATTTATTGTCCAAGCTTTTCTTTTTTTGATTTGTTATCATATGAGTACAGCGTTGGCCAACTGCTCAGTATGTATGATTTAGAAGGAGAATATCATAGTGATGGAATGTAAAAAGCTATATTTTTGTGATATTGAAACGAATTCTTTATCTATCAAAAACGGTAATATTAGGTTAGTTTCGTATGCTATTGGTGATGGAGTTGTGGATACAACAGTTACTGTTAATGAAAGCATTAAAAGTGCTCTCCAAAATGAGACTGTAGAGAAAGTATTTCATAACGCAAAATTCGATGTGGGATTTTTTCATGCCTATGGATATGAGGTACGTAATTATCATTGTACATTATTAATGGCTCAGGTGCTGGGAGAAGAGCAGTTAAGTCTTAAAGCTCTTGCGAAGAAGTATCTTTCGGTAGATATCGATAAGTCAATTCAGCATAGTGATCATTGGCAATGTGATAATCTTACAGATGAGCATTTTGAGTATGCTAAAAAGGATGTGGAGTACACTAGATGTTTATTTTATAAACTTTATCAGTTGCTAGTGGATAAACACCTACTTACAACTTATGAAAGAGAGCGTAGAGCCCTACCAGCGATCATTATGCTTGAATCTAATGGAATTAAAATGGAATTTGATAAGTGGAATGAAGTACTTGATGAAGATAGAGTCTTATGCAAGGAATTACAGAGTCAGATTAAAGATTTATTAGGTAAGAAAGAATTGAATCTAAATTCGCCTGGACAACTTGTAGATGCTATCTATAAGCAGTATGGTATTAAGTTGAAGTCTACATCAGATGATGAACTTGCAAAGTATGTCGACATGAATCAAGCAATCAACCTTATTCGAAGGTATCGTAAGCTTCAGACGAAGATAATGACCTATGGTCAGAAACTTAAGCAATTTATAGATAATGATGGAAGAATTAGAGCCAATTGGAAACTGATTGGTGCAACTTCAGGTCGAATGGCATGTAGCAAGCCACCTATTCAGGGGATGCCAGGTAAGAGTAGAGAATTCTTTGTAGCAGATGAAGGTTACAAGATTGTATGTTCTGATTACTCTCAAATTGAATTGAGAGTATTATCAGAAGTATCTCAAGATGAGAAGTTAATAGAATACTTTAAAAATGGGATAGATCTTCATGCAGGGACAGCTAGTCTTATTTTTCAGAAACCATTGGAAGAAGTGACAAAGGAAGAGCGACAAGTTGCTAAGAGTCTAAATTTTGGCATTGTTTATGGGATTACGGCATATGGAATCCAAAAGAATCTGAGAAAGTCTGGACTAGATATATCAATAGAAGTAGCAGAAGAATACCGATTGGAATTTTTAAAGGTATATTCAAAGGTTAGAGATCTTCAAGATTCTTTGCTTAAAGCTAATATTATTCGGACGATAGGTGGACGAAAGTGGCAAGGCAAGGAACTTACTATGACCCAGAGAATGAATCTACCAATTCAAGGTTCTGCTGCAGAAGGACTTAAGGAGGCCTTAGGATTACTTGTTAATCGGATGGAACCAACATGGAAACTTGTAGCAGTAGTTCATGATGAGATTGTGTTAGAGGTTCCAGAGCCGGAGGTTGACTTAGCGAAACAAGTATTAGAATCATGTATGATTGAAGGAATGAAACAAATAGTGAAAAGAGTTCCAATTATCGTAGAAACAATGATAGCTGATAATTGGTGCAAGTAAACAAGGAGGAAAAAATGATGATTTTAAAAAAGGGTGATAAAACTATATCTACAACTTTAACTAGACCAGATCTGGAAGAAGGTGATTATAGTGCAGAAATTAAAAATATAAGTATGTTGAAAGACATCAAGACTAACTGGGGATTTAAAGAATTCTTAGAGATTGAATATGATGTTGTGGTGGGAATTACTACTCAAATAAAGAGGGAACGAATAATGGTATCAGAAGCGAAGGGATCCCGATGTAGGAATTTCTTGGAGAGCTTCTACAAGGGAGAGATACCGAAAGAAGTTTTACTTGATGAGTTTTTAGGTAAGGAATGTGTGATCACTATAGAACATAAAACGGATTCCACAGGGCGTATATTTGCTAATATCACAGAAAGAAAGTTTAAATAAAGAGGAGGACAAGATAAATGGCTAAGATGAAAACAGTTAAAGAACAGATGAGGGGATATATTAAGAACAAAGTGGAAATCAGAGAGTGTCCTGTAGAATTGTATAGAACAAATAGCTTAATTGAGAGCATATCAGATAGAGGTGATATACAGTCAGCGGCTACATTAAAACGTCATTGTAATCTTATCAATAAAGAATTATGGCCTGCTGTTCAAAAAGGATTAATGTGTAAAGTAGAGATTGATTGGGCGACCGTAGGAGATGGAGCCCCATCAATACAAGATGATGGATTAAAGAAAGAACTTATACGACTCATAAGGCACAATATGGCTAAGGAAATAGGATTTTTTAATGATCAGAAAAAAGGTATATGCTTGGATAGGAATATATGTGTCACCTATTTACAGAAGATCATCGATATAGGTTATATTGATGGAGTATTAAGTCTGTATAATCGTCAGACAGGGATATGGGAAGAATTAACAGAAAGCTTATTTGGTACCTTATTACGATATTTACTTAATTCAATCATACCAAATAGTTGGAAAATGTTTTATGAGAAGGAAGTGTATGCTGGCGTGATTAGAGAAGCGCCTATCATGGAAAGAACGGAGAAAAGTGAATTACTTATACCCCTAGGGGAAGGAGTATACGATTTAAGTCAAGAAAAAATGCTAGCATACGAACCAGATTTTCTGTTTACTAGAAAATCTAATGTTAACTATGATCAAGAAGCTAGGTGTCCAATGTTTGAAAAGGCTCTTAGGGAAATCATGTGTGATGATAAGGAGTTAATGGAATGTTTTCAGGAAATCTTTGGATACACACTTATCCCTAATACTAAGGCAGAGAAGGCATTTTACTTCGTAGGAGTTGGTGGCAACGGGAAAAGTATGTGTTCTGAAATACTGACAGAATTAGTAGGTAAGAATAATACGGTAAATATTCCATTGTCCACATTTTCTGAGAAGTTCGGTTTAGAAACAATCATAAATAAATCGTTAAATATAGCAAATGAGAATGAGGTAGGAGGAGCACTTGATACGGGAAATCTAAAAGCTATCACTAGTGGGGACACGGTAAATATATGTCGTAAGTATAAGACATCTATAGATTATAAGCCAACCATCAAACTTATATTCTTGCTCAATACATTACCAGATACATCAGATAATACGCATGGATATTATCGAAAGATATTGATTATACCTTTTAATAGGATCTTCCGAGAGGATGAAGCTAATAGAGGGCTAAAAACAGAAATTATCCAGTCAGAGATGAGTGGAATATTGAACTGGGCCTTGGAAGGAGCTAAACGTCTGGTGCAAAATAATTATGTGTTTACCGAGAGCAAGACAGCAAAAAAGGAACTGGAAGAATATAAGGCAGATCAGAACCCAGTAGATTGCTTTTATAAAGAAATTCTTGTGGAAGATGAGTTGTCCAGTGAGTATAAGAAAGATATCTTGAAAGCATATAAGGATTTTCTATATGCAATGGGATTCTCATCTAGAGGCAGTGACTCACCACAAAGATTTTGGAAGCTATTAGATAATGCAGCCAAGATTAATACCAATAAGAAGCTTGAATATAAAAAAGTAAAAGGGGAATTGAAATTAAATCATTACAAAATTGATTATAGCAAGCTACCTATGAAGGAAGAAAGGTATACATTTATAGAGTAGGGTGAGGGGGGAAGGGTGGTTAAGTGGTAGAGTTTTAAAAAAATAAGTGTAGGATAAAGTAGTAACGAAAAATTTTTTCTAACTACTTAACCACCTAACCACCTCTTCCACCACTTTTCAAAAAGTGTATAAAGTGTGTATTTTTTTACACTAAAGACAATGTTTAAGACTTATACAGGTAGCAAGCAGAATAAATGAAATAATTACAATTATAAGTTTATATTATTGATAGGAGTGATATGTATGGAGATTACTAGAGAGAATGATAGTATAGATTACATCATAGAGGGATTAGCCAAATTAGTTTTAGAAGTAGTACATTCAGAGGAAAGTGAGGAGAACAGTAATGGAAAAAGCAATTAGAGCTGCAGTATATTGTAGGGTAAGTACAAAGGAACAAGCCGATTTTGGATATTCTGTTGATGAACAGGAGCGTTTGTTAATACAACATTGTGAATTACATGGGTATGATTTTGTAAGAAGTTATACAGACCGTGGAATTAGTGGAAAGAACATTCAAGGTAGGGAACAACTTAAACTGTTGCTTGATGACGCAAAGGCTCATAAATTCGACATAGTACTTGTCTGGAAGATTAATCGTATATCAAGAGCATTGAAGGATTTGCTTCAAATTGTCGAGTTGCTTGAACGTAACTCTGTATCATTAAAATCGATAACAGAAGCTTTTGATAATTCTACTCCTATGGGACGAATGCAATTCCAGATGATGGGGATAATTGGAGAATTCGAGCGAGGCTGTATAGCTGAAAATGTTAAGATGGGTATGATTGCAAAAGCGAAGGCAGGAAGTTGGAATGGTGGTATCGTGCTAGGATATGATAGTAAGCAAGTAGGAGACAGTAATGTGAAGAGACCTGAAAAAAGACTGATTGTGAATGAACAAGAAGCTAGGATTGTAAGGGAAATATTCCAACTGTATGCATCTGGACAGGGATACAAGTCTATTGTATCTACGATTAATAGTATGGGATATAGGACTAAGAAGGGAAATGATTTTTCTGTTAGTACGGTAAGGCAGATCTTATTGAATCCAATTTACATAGGCAAGATACGGTTCAATAGATATCCAGATTGGAGCAGTAAACGTAGAAGAGGTGTCAATGAAGAGTGTATTTTGGTAGATGGTTTACATGAGCCTATTATAAGTCAGCAGTTGTGGGAAAAAGTACAGTCTATTATGAAGATGAATACAAAAGCACCTAAGAAGTATGACTCATGGTTCCCATTGACAGGGATATTAAAATGTCCAGTTTGTGGAGCGGGTATGGTCATTACAAGAGCACCGAGCAAAGGAGGGAAGATTGAATATTACTCTTGTGGTGCTTGGAAAAATAAGGGGATTAGCATCTGTAATTCAAACTCCATTAGAGTAAATGAAGCCAATATGGAGGTATTAAGACGTTTGACTACATTCGTGAGTAATCCTAAGATGATAAAAGAAGTAGTCAAGGTTCTGAATAAAAGTAGAAGTAATCAAGTTAAGCCTTCACAGAAAGAGCTTCAGGCAATTGAGAAAGAACTGATTGCGCTTAACAATAAGAAGCAAAAGATATTTGGACTGTTTGAGGAGGAGATGATTACAAGAGATGAATTTGTTGAAAGAAAGGAATATCTCAATCATCAAACGAAAGATTTGGAAGTAAGAAAGCAAGAATTACAAATTACATTAAACGAAGCTCAAGGAGATGAAATTTCGTATGAAGCAGTACAGGCGATCCTAAGCAAGTTCGGTGAGGTGATTGGAAAATGCAAAGACAATGCAGAAAAAAAGCTACTTCTACAGTTAATAATAGAAAAGGTCACGATTGATCGAACACGTAGTATTGATAGTATTCAGCTTCATTTGAATGACAATCTAGTAAGATTTCTTAAAGCAAGCCAAGAGGGTATATCCAAAGCGGATATGCCCTCTATTTTTGTGCAGAGAATGAAGGGATATAGGGAGATAGATATTGTATTGTGTATATGATTTGAAACAGGATGATTAACTACTATGCGATGTAGGTGAGTATGTTGAGTATTATAATGAAATGAGTAGGAAAAAGAAAGTTATCTAATGGACAGCTAATCTTGATAATGATATAATAAAACAAGATTATTTATATTTTGTGAGGATAACGACAAATCGGAATTTGTTGAGGTAGAAATAAATGAAGAAAAAAATAAAAATCGTGGTTGCATTGGTAATTGGATTTGCAGTTGCAATGATATTGATGAGTGTCGTAATTTATTTTGGCTATACTAACGCATATAACACAAATTTAGATACACTGACCGTTAAAATACTTGGAATACCTATTTATGAACTCACAAAATCAGGAACAAAGTATGTTGGCAAAACAATAGGGATTTATATGGGAGTAGTGTGTGGTATTTGTATGTTTCTCAGTGTTATTGCCGAAGAACTTATCAGCAGAGTAAAACATAAATAAATTCCAGTTTATCGGGCAATTATTGTTTGTAATTTATTGTGAAGTATTCTAAAGTATTACATGGCTCTTTTGTTTAATATAGAAGTGGTGTATGTACAAAAGAGGATTCAACAGAATAAGCAATGAAGTAAAAAACAGTAAAACTCTCCTTTAGATACGATACGGTGAACCGTATCATAAGTAAAGTAGAGTTTTACTGTTTTTGGAAAAAATGTGTGAGATTTGCCAGCTGTCCTTGTGAAAGACAGCTGGCAATGAGTTTTTCTTTAATTCCTGTGCAAATTCTAAGTTATTCATTGTATTCCTCCATTCTGCTAATAGCCTTGAAATACCATTAAACCAACTTCGAGAAAGTGTGATATTCCCTACATTCTTAAAAACTCTTATTATTTCTCACAGCTTTGGGATTGTATGGTTTTATATTTTCTTCCATTGTGCTTTAGGAGTAACACTAAATGAGTTGTTATCGGAAGAATGGAGTTATCGAAAGATACAGAAACCTAAAAAGCCCAATCAAGAGTGCAAAGCACCACCAATGGTGGCAAACTCTTGACAGGGCTTTTTATTTTCTGTGTGGATAATCAAGAGGAAGAAAGGTGAGGTGTGCAAAATTACAAATTGCCTACCAGACATTTTAAGTATTCATGTGCTTGTTCCTTTGAACATTCTTGATTTTTCAAATTACACCACTGCCATATCAGCAACAGTGTATTGCTATAGTGCTCTGCCAATGCCTCACTTGGAACTATGCTTTTTTCAGCGTCAGAACAAGCACGAAAAATACTACGCATTTGACTGTTCATGAAGTTCCGAAAACTACTGAACATATAACCGATTTCTGAATTGTGAATAAAGATACTACGAATTATTTTCTCGTTTTCTTTGCTAAAATCATAGATACGGTCAAAAAATATATACAATGTTTCGTCATGTGGCAGATGATTATAATCTTCCAAATGAATTTCTTGTGTTATCCATAGCCAGCAGTAATTTAAAAGGTCAAATTTATCCTCAAAATAGTTATAAAATGTGGCTCTCGGATAATTTGCTCGTTTGCATAATTCTCCTACTGTAATTTCTTCAAAACTTTTTTCAGAAAGTAATGTAAACATAATATTCTTAAAATCATTCAAGGTGCGTTTTGCTCCTCGTGTCAGTTCTTTATTTATATCATACTTCATCTGTGTACACCTCTTTTTACATTTTTCATAATTTGTCCAAATCTGAACAATTTTATTTTTTTGTCTCTTGCATACTACTTGTTTTTAATTTACCATAACCATATAATTTTTACAAGTGTATAAATTAAAACACATGTTTTGAAAGAGAGGTTTATATGAAAATAGCAATCATTACAGGAGCTTCTTCTGGATTAGGAGTCGAATTTACAAAGACGATTATGGAGCAATATCCAGAACTAGATGAAATATGGATTATTGCAAGACGTAAAGAAAGGCTGGAACATATTGTTGAGGATAACCCAGATAAAAAAATACGTGCTATAACGCTTGACCTTGGCGTTGACGAGGAATATGGCAAGCTGGAAAAATTGTTATCTGATGTAAAACCTCAAATCAATATTCTTATCAATAATGCTGGCTATGAACGCTCAGACATTTTTAGAGATATGTCTACATCAGATATTCAAAATATGATTTCTGTCAACATAAAAGGATTGACTATGGTACAAAGAATTTGTAGTTCGTATTTTACGAAAAACAGCTTTGTCATTATGACCTGTTCGGTTTCAGCGTTTACGCCAATTCCACATCAGGCTGTATACAGTGCATCAAAAAGATATATCTATACTCTAGGAAAAGCACTACGGGAAGAAGAAAAAAGAAACAATGTGAACATCTTGCTACTATGCCCCGGCAACATGGATACGGAAATGAACCCTAGAGATCAAGCCAGACAAAGCGAACAGATTAATACGTTACCATTTCTTGATATGAAGCAAGTAACAAAAGTTGCTTTAACTAGAGCAGAACATAAAAAAGCAGTCTACACCCCTGGTCGCTTTTATAAATTTTATCGAATGGTGAGCAAAGTATTTCCGTCCTCGTTCATTATGTACTTTACCAAAAAATTTTATTAAAGGAGATTTTTATGATTATTTACTTTTCAGCAACAGGAAACAGCCAATATGTAGCAGAGCGAATTGCTAAAGCAACAAACGATAGAACGGTTTCTATTACCTCATGCATGAAAAACAATGAATTCAAACTTGAACTTCATGAAAATGAGTTTTTAGGAATTATCAGTCCTACTTATTCGTGGGGATTGCCAGAGATTGTTAAAGAGTTTTTGCAAAAACTAAATTTGAATAGAAAACCATCTTATATATGGTTTATTGCAACCTATGGTACAACATCTGGTCAGACAGGTTATTTTGCAAATGAATTATTGCAAGGACATAATTATTCTATTTCTGCGTATTTCAGTGTCAAAATGCCAGATACATGGACTCCCACTTTTAACTTAAGTAATAAGGAACATGTTAAAAGGATAAATGAAAAGGCAGAACCTCAAATTGATTTTATTATAAGCAAAATTAAAAATCATGCCACAGGAGATTATATGCAGAGAAAAGTTCCTGTACCTATCGCAAAGCTGTTTTATAACATGGAGTATAATTCCATGCGTAAAACCAGCCATTTTCATGTCGAAGATTCTTGTATAGGTTGTGGCTTGTGTGCAAGGAACTGCCCAATTTCTGCTATAGATATAGTAGACAGAAAACCTATATGGAGTAAAGAACAATGTGTTATGTGTCTATCTTGCTTACATC
The DNA here is from genome assembly GCA_019421365.1 of Lachnospiraceae bacterium. Taxonomy (GTDB): domain Bacteria; phylum Bacillota; class Clostridia; order Lachnospirales; family Lachnospiraceae; genus Anaerosporobacter. Next base: position 7,749 of record JAHZFJ010000012.1, on the reverse strand, counting down.
ATTGCCCTAAGTTTGCAATTCAATATGAGAATAAAACAAAAAAGCATGGGCAGTATGTACATTCCCCATTATCCGTTAAAAGCAAATAATAAAACAAAATATAGTAATAGATAAAGCAATATCATAATCTCTTAGCTCGGACAAACTATATGAATTGTGCGAGCTTTTTTCATATTATTCTCTCTGCATTTTATCAAAAGATATAAACGATATTGATAATCTGGATATATACTACAATAGATTTCCTCTTTCTTTAGCACAGCATGAAAAGATTCAATACACGCATTACAATATGGATTACCTTTTCTGTTAAAGGACTGGATCATTCCTAGGGATTTTACGTAGCCTTGAAAAACATGACTGGTATATTGACTGCCTAAATCGGAGTGATTGGAAGTTTTAATGCATTGCAAAGCTGTTTTACAGTATATTTATTGGAATAGAGTTGAACGAATTGAACTAATCCAGTTATCGTTCTTTTGCGAATATGGCGGTAACTTTTTTTAGTATTTCATTTTTAATCTCGAGCTCCTGGATCCGCTTTTGAAGAGCTTTGTATTCCTTTGCTGTAATTTCATAGCTATTTTACCCAGACAGACATTGTTGCTCTAGATACGCCATATTCTAATTCGAGCTGTGGGAACGATTTAGTCCCAGTGTTATAAATATCCACAGTTTGTCGCTTAAACTCTTGTGTATATTTTTTCTGATTTTTTGCCATAGTTGAACGTCTCCTTATAGTAGTTCTATAAATTATAGGTTGTTCAACTTTTTTGTCCACAGTTATATACTACCACTACAAGTATGTCAATTGTTATAATTAAAAAAGAAAAGATACTATAAAAATTTACATTAGAAACTCAAAAGATAGTAATCAGTGTTTTTTAACTATCATAGAACATTTGTAAATTAGAGAATATATTTTGTAACCTTTCTTTATTCTCATTTGTATTATTAGTGAAAGGCTTTTCAAAGACATTAAGGAGTAAACTCATGAGACAACCAGTAGAAATGCTGATTGAAAAGTACAAGGACAATATTTATGCAATCGCTTTTAATGTTTGTAAAAATGCTCAAGATGCAGAAGATGTTGTTCAAGATACATTCATTCAGTATATAACACTAAAAAAAAATTTTGAAACAGAGCAACACATACGTGCATGGCTTATAAGAGTAGCAATTAATAAGGCAAAGAATAAAAACATTACCTTTTTCAGAAGGAATACACTGCCCTTGGAAGATTACATGGAAACGTTAACTTTCGAATCATCGGAATCCTTCGAATTATTTGAGACGGTGATGAATCTTCCAGAAAAGTATCGTGTTGTCATTCATTTATTTTATAACGAAGACTATTCTGTAAATGAAATAGCGGATATTTTAAAGATATCTGTAAGTAATGTAAAGGTTAGGTTATCACGTGGAAGAATGTTGCTTCGCGAAACATTAAAGGAGGTATGGGAAGATGACGAATAAGGAAAAATATAAACAGGCATTCTCTGTAATTCATGCCTCTGACGATTATACTTTGGAGGTAAAGGAAATGGTAAAAACAAGTAAAAAGAAAAAAATCAATCAATTGGTTGCAGCTGTTGCTGCTTGTGTACTATTAGTGGGTAGCTCAACTGTTACATATGCTGCTGATTTAGGAGGAATTCAACGCACAATTCAACTTTGGATTCACGGCGATCAAACAGAAGTAACCATTGATTTTAATACTGATGGAAGTTATGAAATGGAATATTTTGATAGCGAAGGAAGTGCGATTCAACAAGGTGGCGGCGGTGTTGCTTTTAATGATGACGGAAGTGAAAGACCTCTAACTGAAGAGGAGTTACTAGATCACCTTGACGATCCAGATGTGAGATACGAAGATGACGGCTCTGTTTGGATTTACTACTTTGACCAGAAAATTGACATTACAGACAAATTTGATGACAATGTATGCTATGCGCAGGTTTCAAATGGAGAAGAAACCTTGTATATGACAATTAAGTATCAAAATGGCTGGGCTTCCAGTCCTAATAAATACCTAAGTCCTTCTTCGGTTAACTGATGGTATATGAAAAACTGATTTTATGAAAGCTGTGCTTATGCGTAGCAATGGGGATTATGCGAATTAATCACATTATACACTTATTTTGTTCCACTATATAAGTGAACTCATCAGTGATTTTGCCTACAGCCTATGTAATATTGAATAATTAACTGTTATAGACCTTTCGGTTATTATGTTTCATTATTAACATAGTTATACTTGGAATAACTGAGTTTTCTGTCCATTTCAGCCTCGCGCATATCTTGAAAATTAGATCTATCTGGTAAGGTTTCATAAAGCAAGCAAAGAGGGTATATCCAAAGCGGATATGTCCTCTATTTTTGTACAGAGAATGAAGTGATACAAAGAGGTGAATATTGTAATTTGCATATGAATAGAAATAAGATGATTAATTTCTATATGACGGAGGTGGGGAGGTAAATTATTTCAATGAAATGAATAGAAAAGAGACTCCTAAATTCACATTGGCTACCAAAAAAGTTAGTAACATCAAAGGTATTATTTGATGGACTAGCAATTACGATAATGATATAATATAATAAGATTAATTGTAATTTACGAGGTGTAAAAGCATGGAGCTTTACCAAAAATACAAGGAACTAAATATAGATAAATCTTACATTAACTTAGAAGAAGGATCGGAAACTGCAGATTATTTTTGCACACCAATCGGAGTAAAGGTAATTGGTTGGGAAAATGGAATTCATTATTGTTTTATTGATGGTTTTGGCGAGATGGTTTTTGTTGTCAACCCAGAAGGCTCTGTAAATGAGAATGGTGATGATTTGCATGTATACCCTTTGGCAGAAAATTGCGAGATATTTTTAAAGCTTATTTTAGCTTGTAGCTGTGCAAACCATTTAGAGCAAATCATTCGTTTTACAAAAGATGAATTTGAACGTTTCATTAAAAATGATCTTTCTGATGATGAAAATTTTAGAAATCAACAACAAAAGGTATTGAATACAATTAAAAATGAACTATCGTTGACAGTTCTAGACAATCCGTTTGAGTATGTGAAAGCATTACAAAAAGATTTTGATTATTGTAGTATTCAATTTACCAACGAATACTATGATACATTAGGGCTTGAACGACCAGACGGAACAACAGCTGATGATATCCAAACAGACTACGATGTTGTTGGGTTCTTTATTAGAAATCAGGCATAGATTACGAGCATTATGCGAATTCATCACAATAGCAATGAAGTAAAAAGCAGTAAAACTCTTCTTTAGATACGATACAATGAACCGTATCATAAATAATGGAGAGTTTTACTGGAATTGGAAAGCGAAATCGGATTGATTGAATACCACCGTCTCTGGTTGTAATGATTAGGCTCAGGTTTTAGGACTTGGTAACGTTTTTATATATTAATTATAACATAAATGGACAGAAAACACCTTGAATTCGCCATATAAAACAAAAAGCAGACAACTAATCACGCGTAAAACGCGGTTAGTTGTCTACAGTCTGAAATAATATATATTATTATTTTGAAGGTTAGTGTAAAATTTTTTATTCTGTTTTAATATAGCTAGGAACTATTATTATAGCCTTTAAATATCATAGACACAGTCAATGATATGGAAGTTCAAATAAATATGATTGTTTTAATTCAAATCACTCATAAAATGGAAAGTTAATATGGAGATCCGATTGGAAATAGAAAACAGCACGTGAATAAAAGTGGCAGGTTTATCCCTAACCACTCCTATAAACTTGAATTATTTCTACTTATGGCCATCTGGTATATACAAAGGACTTTGTTGAACGCAGTTCGTCAAAAGTAATGGTACGTCCCCAATGAATAGATGAATTATAGTTTCCTTCAGCAACAGTAACACTATTTTCATTCACCTCTAATACGACTACAGAATGAGAGTTATTGTTAGTTCTAAGGATATCGCCTACTCTTACATTGTTTAAATCGGAATGTTTTCTTGCTGGTAGGTCCCCAAATGCTGCATCACTTAAAAGGAATGCAAATCCTGCACAGCCGTATCCTCCAGAAAAGATTCCGCCATTCCATCTGTAATAATTATCATTTGTCCATGACATTCCTTCAGGATAATCCTCCTGTAACGCCAACATATCCTCTAATACCTGGTCTTCGGTAGGAACAAAGTCTACAAAATCATCTTTTTTTGTCTCACCACATCGTGTACAAGTGGAAGCCTTGTTGCAGTATTTCTCATCGTAGCTGTGTTCCTTTACAGTAACCTTGCACTTATAGGTTTTCTTGTTTACGGTTGCTTTAATAACTGTAGAACCTTTCTTCTTAGCAATAATCTTACCTTTTGAGGAAATCTTTGCTACAGAAGATTTACTGGAGCTCCATTTAACCTTGCCTGATGTTCCGCTGATTTTTAAGGTAATAGATTTTCCCTCGCAGAGTGTAACTTTGCTCTTATTGAGCTTTACTTGGGTTGTTTTTGTAGTTTTTGTTGCGGCAGATACTGTTGGCATTGTGGCGGGAACGGATGTAACCGTAAGAGCCAGTGCCAGGGTAGTTGCCACTAAACCTCTCTTGAATCTTGTAATCATTTTCTTCTCCTTTTTTCATTAGTATTCTTGTTCTGTTAATCAGATAACACTGGTGCTCGAAGTTTGGTAAAGTTATCCTTTCTAATTTTACCACATCCAAAATTTTTTTGAATAAAAAACTTATTTTACTTTATAGGAAACTGCTCTGCAGATTTCTATAAAGGGGATATTTCACAAAAGTAAAAAAGGATATAACAAAAAGACGATATGAGTTTAGAAGATATAAAAACCTTCTTCAAAATCGTCTAAATCATCAAAGATATCTTCATTTAAAAAGTAATCCATATCCAAAAGGTCATTATCGCTCATTTGTTGTACTTCTCTGGAAGTCATACCTTCAGGAGGGTTTTTGGTGTATTTCACTCGTAGTTCCGCTAAAAGTTCTTTTTCAGTCATAGTTATATATGCCTCCGTTTTGTTTTTGCTTTCTATTTTACCTTACGGAGAAAGATAAGAAAATAGGAACTATGTGTGAAATTTATATTTTTGCATTACCTTTTCATATAATTCATCTAGCGGGACACGTTTTTTATTGTGGTAGAGTTCTAAAAAAAGCATAGGCGAACCACACTTTGGACAACGAAGTGGATCATAACGGGAAATGATTAATTATCGAAATAACCTTCCTTCTGAAACTGACTGCAGTATGGAGAAAATTGCGGAATTCGAAAGCCGGTACAAAGAAATACTTTACCAGGCAAAGGAAGAATACGAATACATTCCATCAAATAAATATTACAAAGAAGGGTACAATCTGTACTTGAGAATGGAAAAGTATATGTCCAATCATCTACTATTTCTACACAATTACAGAATTCCCACAACGAATAATGAAGCTGAGAGGCTTCTAAGAGGCTATAAAAAAACAGATGCAGGCTGTGTCATTCCGGAGTCAAGCGAGTATCGATTATCTCTGTCAATGCATGAGCATGCTAGTTATGATGCGCAAAAATGAAGAACAGAATATGTTTGATAGAGTATCCAAAACCTTTGGATAAGATAAAACCGATGGCTTTGACTGAAATTAGTCTACACCATCGGATTTTTTAGTTCAAGGTCACCTCTGAACAGTAACAATTATAAAAATAGTTCAATTTGTTATTGAAATTTGTCAAATTATCATTATATAATAAGTTATATAAAAATATTGTATCCTTTGTATGTTTTGACAAGTGATGTATAAATGGGAGAGGTAGGACTGCAGTGAAAGAAAGAAATTTATGTTTTTACAATAAGAATATTGCTCGAATACTTGCGCTTATTCTTACAATTGTTTTAATAGCGACTTCTGGTATTAGCATCGAGGCTGCTAGAAGTAGTACAAAGGGAGGAGTATCTAGTTATAATCAGAGTGGTCAAAATTATAATACATGGTCATCTCCGATGAGTTCGTACTTGTATGTTAATGAAGACGGTACATTAACAAGGGTAGAAAAAGTAGACGGAAAGATTATATATGAAGAATATGATAAAAACTATAAACTTATAAATAAAGGCTCCATAAAGATGGAACTCGATAAATTTGGTGGGTTCTATGCAGGAAAAGATGCTAATTACTTGGTATTTGGACAGAACAACAAAGAGGAAGATAAGAAGTGTGAAGTGTTTCGGGTGGTCAAATACACAAAAGATTGGAAGAGAGAGAAGAGCTGTGGACTTAAGGATTGTAATACAACGGTACCTTTTTATGCAGGTAGCCTTCGATTTGCCGAAAGTGGTAATATGCTTTACATAAGAACTGCTCATGAGATGTATAAGAGTTCAGATGGGTATAACCATCAAGCGAATCTTACCATGTCGGTAAATACTTCAACTATGACAATTACAGATTCATATTCCAATGTTATGAATGTTGGGGTGGGATATGTTAGTCATTCTTTTAATCAGTTCATTCAGGTTAATGGGGAAGAACTGTTAGCAGTGGATCATGGTGATGCTTATCCTCGTTCAGTGGTATTGATTAAGTATGATCAACCTGCGGGGAAAACTACCTTTACAGGTTCGTGTAGTTATATAGACCTATTGGAATTCCCAGGTGAAATTGGTCAGAATTCAACGGGGGGTAGCATTGGTGGATTTGAGGTATCAAAATCGTCCTATATAGTGGCAGGGAATTATGCCAATACGGACTCTTCTGTCAGGAATATATTTATAAGTGTGACACCTCAAGGAGAACTAATCGATGGAAATACGAACTTAAAGTATCTTACGAAATACAAGAAGAACAGTAATGTGGTAGTAAGTACACCTCAGTTAGTTAAGATCGATAATAATAAACTTATGGTTTTATGGGAAACGACTGATAAGAAGTCAGAGATTAATCAAGTTAATTATGTGATGATTGATGGTGAAGGAAAAACTCAGACTGAGGTAAGAACAATGAGAGGGTACCTTTCTGATTGCCAGCCAATTGTATATAATAATAACATGGTATGGTACTATACATGTAATTCTGCCCCAATATTCTGTTCAATACCTACTGACGGATCAGCAGCTGAGGATAATACTATAGTTGGCGAAGAATACACAATAGGTAACATTACTTATATTGTTAGCAAGAGTACAAGCAATACAAAGACAGTGGCTGTAAAAAACATAAAAAATAATAAGGAAACTACTATAACCATTCCTGCTACGATAACAATTAAAGGAGAAAAGTTTAAAGTAACAGAAGTAAAAGACTATGCTTTTGAGAATTGTTATAATGCAAAGAAAATTGTTTTTGGAAGCAATATTACCAAGATTGGTAATATATCAATGCCATATTGGAATAAGGTAAAAACAATTGTGATAAATGGAACAGAGTTGAAGGAAGTAAAGAAGCAAGTATTTCAGTATTTGACAGATAGTGCTACTATTATAGTACCTAAATCAAAGCTTAGCGCCTATAAAAAGCTATTAAAGGGAAAAGGGCAAGGGTATAAGGTTAAGATAACTAAATAAAAAAACGATTATTGAAGTTATAAAATTTAGTTTGCAATGAAACAAAAAGAAGCAACTTCTCATTAATTATACTAATGAAAAGCCGCTTCTTTTTTGGGCTCTTTGTCAAACCTGTTAAGGATTGTCAAGCCCTTATTTTATAGGCTCTTTGTCAACTGTTGGGGCACGAGGTGCGTTGTACCCGCACCAATACTGAC
>JAHZFJ010000011.1 GCA_019421365.1 Lachnospiraceae bacterium | reverse complement strand
TGGCTGGGGACACACCGGCAGAGCCGGTGGTTTATTTTGCTTCTATACAAAAAAAAACAATCTTCACATCACTGCGAAGATTGTTTCTTAATCAACTAATTCAATTCTTTATTTATTATAATATCACAAACCTTAGTAATTCTCTGCTCTAACTTGGAAGTATCCTTGAGGATGAGCACATACTGGACATGCTTCTGGAGCTTGTTTACCAACAACAATATGACCACAATTAGAACATTGCCAAATTGCATCTCCTTCTTTAGAGAATACAAGTCCACCTTCAATATTAGCTAATAATTTACGATATCTTTCTTCATGTTCTTTCTCAATATTAGCTACTTGTTCAAATAAGTACGCAATTTTATCAAAACCTTCTTCTTTAGCTTCCTTAGCAAAAGTAGCATACATATCTGTCCACTCATAATTCTCGCCATCGGCAGCATCTTTAAGATTTGTCATCGTATCTGGCATACCATCATGTAATAATTTGAACCATATTTTCGCATGTTCTTTTTCATTATTTGCAGTTTCTTCAAATAAAGCGGCAATTTGTACATACCCTTCTTTTTTTGCTTTTGAAGCATAGTATGTATACTTATTTCTTGCCTGTGATTCTCCTGCAAATGCTGCTAATAGATTTGCTTCTGTTTTAGTTCCCTTTAATTCTGACATGTTTGTTTCCTCCTTTGATATAGAATAAATGACCTAACCATATGAAAATAAAAATGGTATAAAATTCATCTCGTCTCTTCTATTATACCATAATTAGTTAATTTGTTAAGAGGTAAACTGCCAAAAACTATACATAAAAACTTCTATCAGAATATTATTGATTTTTGTCGTAAGTGTCTAAGAAGGAATGAACTTCACCCTTTTGCTTATAGGATATTAAAGTATCTAAGCTTACATTATGAATACTGTTAAAGATATTAGTTTCTATCGTTGGATTGTCTTTCTTTAATCTCTTAATTAGTTGTTTTACTTCTTGACGTTTTGATCCACCACCGCCATTATCACAAATTGTACAGTTTTCTGTGAATCTACAAGCACATTGGATGAATTGTAAGTCATTGTAATTCTTCCATGCTATTATATTCTCTTCTAAGATGCAGTACATTGGACGGATTAATTCCATTCCTTCAAAGTTAGTACTGTGTAGTTTTGGCATCATACCTTGGATCTGTGAGCCATATAACATACCCATTAATGTAGTTTCTATAACATCACTCATATGATGACCAAGTGCAATTTTATTACAACCAAGTTCTTTCGCTTTGCTATAGAGATTACCTCTTCTCATTCTAGCACATAAGTAACATGGTGATTTATCAATTTCATTAACGATATCAAAGATATTTGTCTCAAATACGACGATTGGTATCTCTAATAATTTGGCGTTACTTTCAATCTTCTGACGGTTAATCGGATTATAACCCGGGTCCATTACAAGATACGTAACTTCAAAAGGAACATCTGAGATTCGTTGTAATATCTGCATTAACTTAGCTAATAGCATAGAATCCTTCCCGCCAGAGATACATACTGCGATATGGTCTCCTGATTGAATCAATTCATACTTCTTGATAGCTTGTACAAATGGTGTCCATATTTCTTTTCTAAATTTCTTATTGATACTTCTCTCTATTAATTGACACGTTGTTAATTCTCTACTCATATCTATTTATTTCTCCTAATTTTCGTTATCTTATTTACTCAATTTACACATTATAAACTTCATTCAGAGGAGGTATTTGCTATATTCATAAGAAAAACTCCCTGAAATCTTCAAGTACAACGTTTGAGCTGTCGATTATACTTCTTTTTCTTAATTTGAATAGCATAGATTAAGCTTCTCTAAGAAATAATCTAGCTCTTCTTTTGTCGTTAAATGACTAATACTTATTCTAAAGGAAGACATTGCTCTCTTCTTATCCTTGGTTATTGCAAAAACTGGTTTTGAAGGCGTAGTCTTCACAGAACATGCTGATTTTGCTGACAAACAAATATCATATTCTGCAAGTCTTTCTTGCATCACATACCCACGAACACCAGGTACACTAATATTCAAAATATGAGGCACACTTTCCATCGGACTATTAATTACTACGAACTTCATCTTTGTAAGTTGTTCACGTAGATACGTATTTCTCTCTTTTACAACCTGGTACCGCGCATCAAACTCTTCATATGATAAATCAATTGCTTTTTTTACAGAAGCTGCCATCGCTACAGCAGGTGTACCACTTCGATAAATCGTTGTACTTACTCCACCATGTATTAATGGCTCTATTATTAAATCCTTCTTCTTAATAAAAACTCCACAACCATTTAATCCATAGAATTTATGTGGAGTAAAACTTACTGTATCTGCTAGATTGAAATCAATTCCAACTTTGCCTATAGCTTGAGTAGCATCAATATGCAAACGGCAATTTGGAAATTCTTTTACAATAGCTGCAATCTCCTCAATCGGTTGTACAACACCTAGTTCGCTATCAACAGCACAAACTGTTACTAGTACAGTGTCTTTTCTTAGTAGTTCTCTAAGACTCTCAAGATTAAGTGTACCATCTTTGCATATATCAAGCATATCAATCTCATACCCTTGTTCTTGTAGATGTGTTAAAGTACCACTTACAGAGGAATGTTCAAGTCCCGAAGTAATGATATGTTTTCCAACATGCCTACTACTTCTTGCAATACCCTTAATTGCGGTGTTATTGGATTCACTAGCACCTGATGTATATACGATTTCACTATCTTCTAATCCTAGTTCCTTCGTCATACTTTCAATGATGGAATCCATCTTATCTTTAGCAGCAAAACCAAGTGGATGAAGAGAATTGGGGTTTCCAAAAAACTCTTGATTCACCAAACAGAATTCTTGTAACACTCTCTCATCAGTTGGTGTGTTTGCTGCGTAATCTAAATATATCATATTATATCTCGCCTCTTACTCTATTAAAATCATAACATCGATTATCCATTATATTATTCTACCTGTTTTATAGGAATAGTTGTATTATAGCATATATAAATATAAGAGGACAACATTTTTCACGAAACGACTTATATTATTCGAGGATCAAGCTGTCGACTTTTCTTTTCAGATGCAAACTAGGAAATATTTAGTCTTCCATGTTTACTATGGACTTTTAAACAGTGAAAAAAGCGCAGATAGTATATATCTACGCCTTTTTTTGTGCTATATTGTAACTATATAAGGATTTTAGTTTTATAAATTTACTTTAATTAAAATGAATTACTCTAACTTCGCACATTAAAAAAAACAATTTAGAGTATGTAATTGCTATATTCATAAGAAAAACTATCTGAACACGTCAGCACTTGATTTCGCAACGCGAAATCTTAGTACTGCTACGTGTGATGCTAAGCGAACGCGGGGTTTTCGTTGAATATAGCAATTACATACTCGTCGAAATCTTCAAGTGCGAAGTTTTGGAAATAATTAAAGAATCGCTCTATCGCTGTTTTCCTTATCAAACCTACAACTATCGATACTTATAGATGTAATCTGCTGTTCCTTAACATATCCAAAACTTGAGAGCCCAGCTAGAACGATGTCATTCCATTTCTTTGCTGACATATGATAGATAGCACCATCATCTAAAGTAACTGTATATTGACTTTCATTATTGCATTCCTGTGAATACAATACTTTATACATGTTACTTCTACTAATAGCCCCAATCTCTTCTAGGGTATTAACCATTCTATACACGGTAGCTTTACCAATGTTTTGATCAAGTTTTGAAGCCTGATAATAGATTTCCTTACAGCAAGAACACTCTTGTTGTAATATTATATCTAAGATTATCAAACGCTGTTTTGTAATTCTACAGCCACTTTCCTTTAACTTTTCAATGATGCGTTCTTTCTGCATCTTTGTTTTATGATAACTTCTTCTATCCTGTGTATCTTTATTATTACATGTACATTGTTGTGTTGCCATATTTTAATATCTCCTTTCCAACGTATGGAGCCTTTGTGCATAGCACAAATCTCAGTTGAAATATTCTTTCAACATGATCTCCGTTCTATCGTGGGAGACAAGCAACTAAATTACGAACAATGTCCCCCACAGTGTTTACAATCTCCACCGCATACCATTGATTTACCTTTTTTCTTTTCCTTCAGCATGTGCCTAATAATTAATGCTACGATGCCTACTAAAATACCACCAACAAAAATTGTTCCCATAATTACATACCCCTTTCTAGACCTAGAGACTATGTTCATTACTCAGATAAATGTTTGAATACACTTCTTAATTCAAACTATGCTCTCTTTTTACTAGGTCTTACTAATAAGAAGATGAATGCTGCAATTATCAAGAATGCCACAACTGTTCCGATACCAAACGCGCCAGTTGTAATAAGTGTTCCAATTTGATAGATACAAAGTGAAGCAAGATATGCCAAACCAGTTTGATATCCAATTGCAAACCAGAACCATTTTGCATTGTTCATCTCTCTCTTAATCGCACCCATCGCTGCAAAACAAGGTGCACACAATAAGTTAAACACTAAGAATGAATACGCTGCCACTGTAGTCATACTTGAAGCAAGTGTACCCCAAATTTCACTACCGTCCTCAGCTACTTCTGCAAATCCGTATAATACACCAAATGTTCCTACAACATTTTCTTTAGCAACAAGTCCTGTGATAGCTGCAACAGTTGCTTTCCAATTACCCCAACCAAGAGGAGCAAAGATTCCTTGAATAGCTCCACCAATCTTAGCAAGTATACTGTGGTCAATTTCTAAACTATCTAACATTCTAAATTGTCCATCTACGAAGCCAAAATATGTTGCAAACCACACTACGATTGTAGATAATAAAATAATTGTTCCTGCTTTTTTAATAAATGAAGATCCTCTTTCCCACATACTTCGTAGAATGTTACTAACAGTTGGCATATGGTAAGCTGGTAATTCCATAACGAATGGAGCTGGATCTCCAGCAAATATTTTTGTTTTCTTAAGTATAATTCCTGAGCAGATTATTGCTGCAATACCAATAAGGTATGCACTTGGTGCAACCCACCATGCCCCGTCAAATAATGCACCTGCAATTAAAGCGATAATAGGTAACTTCGCTCCACAAGGAATAAATGTTGTTGTCATAATTGTCATCTTACGGTCACGGTCATTTTCGATTGTTCTTGATGCCATAATACCTGGAACACCACAACCACTACCAATTAACATAGGTATAAATGATTTACCAGATAATCCAAATTTTCTAAATATACGGTCCATAATGAATGCAACTCTTGCCATATATCCACAAGCTTCTAAGAATGCTAGGAATGCAAATAGAATTAACATCTGTGGTACGAAACCTAATACGGCACCAACACCACCTACGATACCGTCAAGTATTAAACCTTGTAACCAGTCTGCACAACCAACTGCTTGTAAAGCAGATTCTAAGATAACAGGAATACCTGGAACATGTAATCCAAAGAAGCTAAACCCTTCACCAAATACGCCATCATTGGCCCAGTCTGTAGCCCAAGTTCCTACTGTAGTGACCGACACATAATATACAAGGAACATAATTGCAGCGAATATAGGTAACGCAAGAAATCGATTTGTAACAATCTGATCAATCTTATCAGACGTTGTTAGCATCTTGTGGTTCTTCTTAGTGCAGCAATCCTTTATTATAGAAGAAATAAATACATATCGATCATTCGTTATAATACTTTCTGTATCATCATCAAGTTCTTCTTCTATCTTTGTAATCTCTGCTGAAATATCAGGAACTACTTTTAATTTAGTCCTAATCTTTTCATCTTTCTCTAGCAATTTAATTGCAAAGAATCTTCTTTGACTTTCTTCAGCTTCTAAAGCTAGTTTGTCTTCGATATCTTCTAAAACAGCTTCCACTTCATCTGAAAATACTCGAATGGCTTTCTTTTTACTTATTGATTTATCTGCCAACTGTACAGCCTTTTTAGCTGCTTCTTCGATACCAGTTCCTTTTAAGGCTGAAATTGTAGTAACCTCACAACCCAATTCTTTGCTTAATTTGTCGATATGTATGCGGTCACCATTCTTCTCAACTACATCCATCATGTTAACAGCAATAATTGTTGGTATCCCTAATTCTAATAACTGTGTTGTTAGATATAGATTTCTCTCTAAGTTTGTACCATCAATAATATTCAAAAGGACATCTGGTCTTTCATCAATAAGATAGTTTCTTGCTACTACTTCTTCTAATGTATACGGTGATAAAGAATAGATTCCTGGAAGGTCCGTGATGGTAACTTCACTTTGATTCCCACAATATGCTTTTTTTAGCTTGCCTTCCTTCTTCTCAACAGTTACACCTGGCCAGTTTCCTACAAATTGGTTTGAACCAGTTAATGCATTGAATAATGTTGTTTTACCACTGTTCGGATTACCTGCTAATGCAATCTTAATTGCCATTGAATTCACTCCCCTTCCTTATTCCTCTACCTCTATCATCTGAGCATCTGCTTTTCTTAACGATAGCTCATACCCTCTAACCGTTAATTCCATCGGATCGCCGAGTGGTGCAATTTTTCTTATGAAAACCTCAACACCTTTTGTAATTCCCATATCCATAATTCTTCTCTTAACAGGCCCTTCACCTGTAAGCTTTTTAACCGTTACTGTTTTCCCACAAGGAATTTCATTCAATGTTTTCATATTCCATTTCCTTTCCCTATCCATTATGTAATTCAAACTTGTTAAACTAAGATCTTTCTGGCCATATCTTCTCCAATTGCAACTCGTGAATCTTTCACATTCACAATTACATTACCTTGGATTTTAGATACTACTGAAACTATTCCACCGCTTACAAATCCGAGGCTTTCTAAGAATCTCTTGGTCTCTTCTTTTCCTCCTACTTTTGTAATTACTTTTTCCTCACCAGGTTCCATCATTGTTAATGGCATACTCTCATCTTCTTTCTACATTTTATAAATCTGTTTTTTATTTGATAATGATTTTCATTTACACTTAAGGTTAGTATACTCTAACCAAAATTCGATGTCAATAACTTTTTCTAAACTTTATGTAAATTTTGTGTGGATACACTCGTTGCATAACTAGGAATTCTATGATATACTAACTTAAGCTTTACAAAAGTAACAATTAGTCAATATAAACTAATGAAATAAGAAATTCTGGGAGGTTAGTAATGCACATTAACGAATCAGCTGAAAATTATTTAGAGACCATACTTAGATTAAGCAAAACTCTTCCTGTCGTTCGTTCAGTCGATATTGCCACAGAGCTTGGCTTCAAAAAATCCAGTGTTAGTGTAGCTATGAAAAATCTTCGTGAAAATAACTACATTACTGTGACAGATGCTGGTTTCATCTATCTTACGGACGCTGGAAATGAAATTGCTGAGATGATTTATGAAAGACATGATATACTATCTAATTGGCTAGAAGCTTTAGGCGTAGACAAAGAAATTGCTTCTGAAGATGCTTGTAAGATGGAGCACGTATTAAGTAAACAAAGTTTTAATGCAATTAAAGAATATGTAAATGCCCATATATTAGAGACTTCTTAATAATGAAAGAGAGCTAACCTCCTATTATTCTATAGGAGGTTAGCTCTTTCTTTTTATAATTATAAATATTCTAATTTGTCTGTATTAATCATCATCTTTCATGATTTTTCTTATATGTTCTGCAGTTTCTACTGAAATCGCATCAAATAGACGATTTTGTTTTGTTGGTATCTTCTCTAGATAATTCTCGCGAATGCTTTCATTCACACTTTTTACGTCTTCCTCTAATTCTCTTGCCGATAATAACCTACAGCCTTGACCTCGTATAATCACTTGTTCCACTCCATCAGAAGTTGCTACTGTGATGTTATATTTACGCTTGTTCTCATGAGAGAATCTCTCAATATATTGATCTGCTGTTTCAGCCTCTTTCGTAAATACTATATGAATGTTATGATAATCCATAATCTCTGTCATATGACCTTGAACGCGGTAGGCATCATAAACTACAATTAAATTGCATTTCTTAATCGCTTGATAGTTGCATAAGATGTCCTGTAACTTGCCTCTTGCACCGTCCATGTTCGTCTGGGCAAGCTTATTAAGTTCTTCCCATGCATAGATTATATTATAACCATCCACCAATAGATATTCATCTAACACCTCAGCCTTCTTATACGTTCGTACAATTGGTGAAGCATTACTCTCTGCTCTCTTACTAGAATTCCCTTTATAGTAATTAACTCTTGCTCCACTGTTTGCATAGAAAGTGCGATTTAGAATCTGATCTATCTCATCTGTGTCAATCCACTGCTCTTGATAAGAGTTCTGTACTTCCAATTCCTTTTCTGCATTTCTAGTATTCTTTGACAATTCATCTAGATAACTCTCCACATGCATATAATCTTTTACTTGATCCCAACTTACAACAAATCCCGCTCCATGTGAGCAGAATACAGAACCAGTTGGATTCTGTAAATCTTTCTCTGGATCATAATCGAACGCTTCTATTATCTCACTACTATTGTGACATGGCTCATAACCCTTAAAATCATAGAATAACCTACCATGCCCACCTGTATAAGCAATAACTTCTCTTTGATAATCACGCATGGTAACAACAGGTGCACTACCTACTAGAGTTGTCATACCTTCTTTTGTTTCTGTTATCTCAAATGTTCCATGCATCTTCTCAATGTCCGTCATGGCCCTACCGATTACTTTCTCCGGAACTTCTAACTGGAATTCATAATATGGCTCTAATAATATCGAATTTGCTTGTTTTAATCCCTGTCTAACCGCGCGGTACGTTGCTTGTCTGAAATCTCCACCTTCTGTATGTTTTTGATGAGCACGACCACCCACTAAGGTTATCTTCATATCCGTAATACTTGAACCAGTCAATACACCTAAGTGTTCTTTTTCCTCTAGATGCGTTAGTACAAGATGCTGCCAATTTCGGTCCAAATCATCCTCACTACACACAGCCCCAAATTGAAGTCCAGAACCAGGCTCACCTGGTTCTAATAAAAGGTGTACTTCTGCATAATGTCTTAGCGGTTCAAAATGTCCAACCCCCTCCACGACATCTGTTATTGTTTCCTTATAAACGATATTACCCGTTCCGAATTCAACCAGAACTCCAAATCGATCAGCAATTAAACTACGTAAGATTTCGATTTGTACCTCGCCCATGATCCCAACTTGAATCTCTTGTAGATTCTCATCCCACATAATATGAAGTTCTGGCTCTTCTTCCTCTAATTGACGTAATTTCGGTAACATTGCACTGGCATCGCAGCCCTCTGGCAATCTAACCTGATACGTTAATACGGGAGTTAAAATCGGTGCCATCGATGCCTCTTCTATACCAAGTCCTTCACCCGGGTGCGTACCAGTCAGTCCTGTAACTGCACAGATTGTGCCTGCCTCCACCTCTGCTACCGTATCATACTTCACTCCAGAATAGATACGAATCTGATTCACTTTCTCCTGCTTATTGGTTAATACGTCTTTCACTTTCAGACAACCACCAGTAACTTTCATATAAGTAAGTCGATTACCTTGTTCATCTCTTGCAATCTTGTATATCTTCGCACCAAATTCTGCTTGATAGCTCGGAGACAGTGTGTATTTCTCAAGTCCAGCCATTAACTCTTCTACACCCTCTAGTTTAAGAGCAGCGCCAAAGAAACAAGGGAATATCTTTCTCCTTTGAATCATTTCCCTGATTCCTTCTAATTCAATACTACCAGATTCCATATATTGTTCTAACAACATCTCATCACACATTGCTATATTCTCAAAGAACTCTTCTGCCCCCGTATCTCCAAAATCAGTACAGCCATCATCTAACACTCGGCTTAACTCTTCAAGTAACGCTTCCTTATTCGTTCCCTCTTGATCCATCTTGTTCACAAAAAGAAACACAGGAATCTCATATTTGGCTAATAACTTCCATAAGGTTCTTGTATGGCCTTGCACACCATCTGCACCACTAATTACTAAGATTGCATAGTCAAGTACTTGCAGCGTTCTCTCCATCTCTGCCGAGAAATCCACATGCCCGGGGGTATCAAGAAGTGTAATCTTCGTTTCCTTCCAGTCTAATACCGCTTGCTTTGAGAATATGGTGATTCCCCTTGCCCTCTCTAGGGTAAATGTATCCAAGAAAGCATCTCCATTATCCACTCGTCCAAGTTTTCGTATGCTTCCACTCATATATAACATGCTCTCTGATAGTGTAGTCTTACCAGCATCAACATGTGCTAAAATTCCTATTGTTAATTTCTTCATCTATATTCTCACTTCTTCTTGTTTAGCCCGACAAGCCAATTTAACTCTGATTTTGGCTCTGTCCACCATTCTGATATCGTCGTAGTTGTCAAATTCTATTTTATTACTTTTTATTCTATCATAATCTGCTTTAAAAACCAAGAATTGAGTATATGAAATGATATGTAATTATTATTTTAACTGAAACCGATTAACTAATTCCGTCATAGAAATTGCCTGTGCCGACAATTCTTCACTGGTAGCTGATGTCTCCTCAGCAGTTGCCGAATTTGATTGTATTACTTCAGATATCAGGTTAATCCTTGTCTTTGCTTGCTTCATAGAATCCGCTTGTTTCATAGAAATTACACTTAATTCCCTAGAAGTCTCTTCTATAACTTTAATTCCTGTAACAACTGAATTAATAGATGTTGCTGCTCGTTTGGCAGCTTTATTTCCCTCTTTGATTTCCTTAATCGACTCTTCGATTAACCTTCTAGTAATAACTGCTGACTCAGCACTTTGCTCTGCTAATCTACGGATTTGTTGTGCAACAACAGCAAAGGCTTTTCCTTCTTGTCCCGCTCTTGCTGCCTCAATTGCCGCATTCAAGGACAGTAGATTCGTTTCATCAGCGATATCTTCCATTTCAGAAATAATATTCTCAATCTTGTGAGAAGTTCCATCAATTCGTTCCATCGCCTTAACCATGGACTCCATCTCTAAACGACTATTATCTGCTTCTTCTGCATATTGTTTTGCTTGCTTGTAAGAATGTTCTACGTTATCTGCAGTCTTTTGAACTCCTTCTGATAGATCAGCAATGGTTAATTGAATCTCCTCCACAGACCCCGCTTGGTCAGTTGCACCTTCTGACAGACTTAAAGCTGACTCTGCCAAATTCCTTGAGCCTGCAGATACCTGACTTGCTGCCTCTTCAATATGATGTAACGTCTCATTCATTTGTACATTCAATTGATTTATAGCTTCCTTCAGGGTAGCAAAATCACCTACATAACATTCTTCCATCTTAGAATTAACCGCATAATTACCACTAGCCATCTCTTCAAGTAATTGTTCTGCATCATTGATAATCAGATTAGGATTCATAGCCATGCTCTTTGCTTCGTCAACGATTTCTGATACTTCATCTTTTGAATCTGCATCTGGGAATGGAGACGATAGTTCTCCACCAGCAAATGTTTTTAAACGTTCTGATAATTCCCCCAATGGTTTGGCTATACCTGCTGCTATACGATCACCTAATTTAACCGCAATTACAAACGAAGTTACAATAACAATGGTAATCAATATTATAAGAACAACCTTTAGTATTGCTAATCTCGTTTCTAGTTCATGTCCTCGGTTTATATATATATCCATGAATTCTGACATATCCGTATGTACTTGTTCGTATAGCGGATCTAATTCCTCTACGGCTCTCTTTTGGGCCCCTATACTTCTTGATTCATCTGATGAATTTCCAAGTTTTAGTATATCGTATTCTGTAACCCAGTAATTCGTAAGTTCATTCTTAATCTCTTCATAAAGGTTTTTCTCTTCATCCGTAGTTAATATTTCTTGTAGCTCCTTTATGTAACTATTAAAACTTGTTTTATTATTATCATGTGTAATTAAGGCTTCTGCAACTACTTCTTTATCTGTATAGCCTATAATGGAACGGGTGGCACTTCTACAATCTGCAAAAGTAATCAATGCTTTTCCAATATCACCTTGTGAAAAACCGTAATATTTTAATGCATATGCGTATTGATTTGCTATTATAATCATCGCTATACACCCTAATATACCTGCTATGCTTGTTATTGCTGAAATCAAGATATAAGAACTTGTAAGCTTCTTCTTTATTCTCATCTTTTTAAACATAATCGTAAACTTGCTCCTTTCTGCCATTTGAATACTTTGTTCATAATACAAATCTTGGATTGAACAATACTATCAACCAAAGTAAGATTTACATTCTAAAAGGATAACCGTTAAAATCTCTGACAAATACTTAATCATTTTAATGGTTATCCTTTAGATGTTTTTCTCTATTCAGTTTTAGTACTCGTACTTATCTCTTCTTCACATCTTTCAACAACAGGGGGATCTTTCATCTCTTTTGCTTGTTTTGTCATTGCATAGAAACTATAAACGATTGCACCAGTTCCAATTACGCTAAATGCTATGATGAATATAATCAAAAATATATATTCACTTCCTGTACTATTCAATCTGTTTTTAAACATATTAACGGCTAAAAACAACAGATATACTCCTGCCATGGAATAAATAGCAATTCTTCTCTTATCTTTCATGCGAAACTCCCCCATTCTTTCTATTACTGTAACCATTCATGACCATGTTCTTCATAGTCACAAATGATGCTCTTGTTACCTATTATTTACGTACTAGATACTTTCTCATATCAATAGCACAAGCAATTAAGATGATTAAACCTTTGATAATATATTGTGTGTTTTGATTGATTGATAAGAAATTCAATGCAACGAAGATAATACGAAGTAAAAATACGCCTAATACAACACCACTAATCTTACCGGTACCACCAACAAAGGAAACACCACCGATTACACAAGCTGCAATGGCATCACATTCATAGTTAAGACCTGTGTTAGCTTGGTTTGAACCAATACGCGCGGATTCAATGAATCCTGTAATACCATACATACAACCAGCAAGTGTGTGTACCATAATTGTTGTTTTCATTACGTTTACACCAGATACATTAGCTGCCTCTGCATTTGATCCAACAGCAAACATATTCTTACCGAATGTTGTCTTGTTCCAGATGAACCACATTATAATAACAACGGCACATGCAAACCATACATAGTTTGGAATCGGAACTCCAAACAAGGAAACAAAACTACCTGTTACAAATATTTTGAATGATTTATCTAACCCAGAAATAGGTTGACCATTATTGCCATTAAGCATGATGTACATTAATAGCAAACCATATACAATTAACTGTGTTGCTAATGTTACGATAAATGGATGTAGTTGGAATTTCGCAACGAAGAAACCGTTGAACCAACCGATAATACCACCTACTATAATAACTATAATAATTACTAATGGAATTGATACATAAGGTGGTAAATCAGGTAAACCTGGAAACATTTTTGTAGGATAATCTACAGCTTGTAACAAGGAAGCGGAGATACATGCTGTTAAACCAACGACACGTCCCGCTGATAAGTCAGTACCCGTTAATACGATACATCCTGCAATACCACATGCAATCGGAATGTTTGCAGCTGATAACGATATGATATTAACAATTGAGTTTACTGTTAGGAAACGCTGATTTTGCGTATATGTATAAATTACTGCAATGAAAAGGAGTATATATAACGCATTATTAATTATTCCCTCCTTCCAAAAATTGAATTTATCTTTCTTATCTAGTTCCTTATAATTAGCAAAGCCTTGTTTTACGCTTGATACCATATTCATAATTTATTCTTTCAACCCGTTCCTTCCTATACATACTTAGCTGCGAGAGTCATTATTTCCTCTTGTGTTGTATCTGAAGCATCGACTTCACCAGCTAATCGTCCACCTGACATAACAAGAATTCTGTCGCACATTCCAAGGAGTTCTGGCATTTCTGACGAAACCATGATAACTATCTTCCCTCTATTAGCCAAATCTAATATCAATTGATAAATCTCATATTTTGCACCGACATCAATACCACGCGTAGGCTCATCTAACAATAATACCTCAGGGTCAGTCAGTAACCATCTTCCTAATATAACTTTTTGTTGATTGCCTCCTGATAATGTCTTAATTTTCGTCTCTTGCCTTGGTGTCTTAGTACGCATAGCGTCAATCGACCACTGTGTATCTTTCATCATAGACTTCTCACTCAGATATAGATGATGTTTCTTATGCTTTTTCAAACTGGATATAACGGTATTCTCTCTAATACTTAGAATTCCAAAGATACCAGTTGAACGTCTTTCTTCTGTCAACATTGCAAAACCATTCTTTATCGATTCTCTTGAATTTCTGTTAAGAACTTCCCTGCCATCTAGCTTTATAGTCCCTGTCTTCCTAGTTGCGATTCCGAATATATTCTCAAGGCACTCTGTACGACCACTTCCATCAAGACCTGACAAACCTATAATCTCACCTTTTCTTACAGTGAATGATACGTCTCTTAACTGAGAATACTGCGCTGTTAGATTATTCACCTCGAGAGCGATTTCACCAGGTTCATTTGTCTTTGGAGGGAATTGGTTATTCAATTCTCTTCCAACCATAAGCTTAATAATTTCATCGATTGTTAGATCCTTAGCGGGTTTTGTTGCTACATAAGTTCCATCACGCATGATTGTTACTTCATCGGAGATTCTTAATATTTCCGCCATCTTATGGGAAATATAGATAATTCCACAACCTTTGTCTCGTAGCATATTTATAATCTTAAATAAATGTTCTACCTCTTCTTCTGTTAAGGAAGAAGTTGGTTCATCAAATACAATAATTTTCGAATTAAATGATACGGCTTTTGCTATCTCTACCATTTGCCGTTGTGATACTGGCATAGTGCTCATGATTTTCCTTGGATCCACATCTATTCCAAGTTCATCAAATATCTTCTTCGTATCATTGTAGATTTTTCTCTCATCTACCATTAATCCTGCTCGCGTAGGATAGCGTCCTAACCAGATATTATCCATTACATTACGTTTTAATGCCTGATTTAATTCTTGGTGTACCATTGCAACACCATTATCCAAAGCTTCCTTTGAATTCTTAAAGTTAATCTCTTTTCCTTCTAGATTGATTGTTCCACTATCTTTCGCATAGATTCCAAATAAACATTTCATTAAGGTAGATTTTCCTGCACCGTTTTCGCCCATTAATGCATGAACGGTTCCCCTTTTAACTGTTAACGAAACATTATCCAAGGCTTTGACACCCGGGAACGTCTTACTGATGTCTGTCATTTGCAACAATACGTCCTTCTCCATGGTCTGCCTCCCATCTTTTATCTTACTACTTTTCTCAGAATAGAAAGAGTAGGCGACCACCATCTTATAATGGCCGCCCTATCTTATTAGTTACTCTACTCTTTTAATTATTCTCCAGTATAAGTTGCATATGGGATGTAGATCTTGTTATTAACATTTGTTGAGATGTTATATGAATCTGTTCCATCCATTAAATTCTTACCACTAACTGCATTGTTAGTTAAGAATGCGATACCATCTGCCATACCTTCAGCATCTTGTTTGATCGTACCAGTCATCTTACCATCAGCGATTAGTTGTTTTGCTGCATCTGTAGCATCTACACCAAATACAGGAATTGTTTTGCCACTTCCGTCACCAAGATTATATCCTTTATCATTTAAAGCTGAAATAACACCTTCTGCCATACCATCGTTGTTACAGATAACAAGTTCGATCATGTTACCGTTTTGTTCATTAAATTGAGAAAGGTTTGTTGTCATATAGTTGTTTGCTGCCATTGCACTCCAGTTACCATCTTGGTCAACTTGATAGCTATCTGAGTTTGAAGAATCGAAGTATTCTAATTCTGGGAGATTATTTTCCTTTAATACCGCATTCGCATCTTCTACACCAAATTGTGTACGATAGATTGCTTCAACATTACCAAGCTGTCCCATGAACATTGCATAGCTGATTTTTCCGTCACCATTTAAGTCAATTGAATCAAAGTTTTTAACAATATATTCGCCAATCATAGTTCCTTGCATATGACCAGCTTCTGGAGCATCTGTTCCTACAAAGGCACATTTGTCATAACTTCCAAGTACAGTTCCTTCTTCTGCATCGCCTTCAACTGCACGGTTAAAGAAGATAAGTGGAATTCCTGCTGCTGATGCTTTATCTACGATAGCTTGTGATGCATCAACTGATCCTGATGTAACGATGTTTACAATAAGTAGTGTAGCTCCAGTACTGATTGCTGTGTCTATCTGCTCATTCTGTGTTGTTTGGTTACTGTTTGAATCATAATCTTGATATTTTACACCTAGCGTATCAAGTTGTTTATCAAGTGCTGTACGAACAGAAGCGATGTATGTATCCGAATATGTGTAATAGAATACTGCTATGTTTGCATCTGATAAGTCTACTTTATCGCCTGCTGCATCTACTACGTCCTCTGCCTCATCATCTGCTGCAGTTGTATCTGCAGTTGTGTCTGTAGTGGAATTATTCTTTGGTGTATTGTTTTTAGAACTACTACAACCTGTAAATAATGTTACCGCCATTGTAAGACATAACATTGTTGCTAAAAATCTCTTTTTCATATTAATCACCATTCCCTTTCAAAAGTCTGGCGACTTTGTGCAAGTCAACTTGTTGACTTTGGGCACCAAATCGCCGTGTGAAAGATTTATCTTTCACACTATCCTCCTCTTTGTTAGCACAATATGTGCTACATTGCTACAAGAATAAGTAACTGATCAGTTATTTTCTTTGTATTGTTAGGATATCATTTATCATCTTCTAACTCCATGTGATTATGTATTATGAATGTATGAAAATTTACTGTGTTTTGTATATTTTAACTAACCATATTTCTTTCCATATGTAATATCATACAAAAAGAGCGCAAATCTGTCGATTATACGCTCTTTTTTCGTAATATATAACATATCTAATCAAATGGAAATAAAATTCTTTGACACTCCTCTTCAAACATATTATCCCTAGTAATTAACTGTGTTGATGTATCAATTCGTGTGTCATTTAACGTTTGATTATTAATTAGTTTATATGCACTTTCTACACCTAAGTAACCCATAGCATATGGATTCTGAACAAGCAATGCATCTACTACACCCTCTTCTAGCATCTCAACTGATACAATATTACTATCAAATGCAATTACCATCGTATCTTCCGCCAATTTCATCTCTTCCACGGCATACCCTACACCAAGGCTTGTCCATTCATTGAAAGTTACAATAACATTAATCTGCGGGTGTTGTCTCAACATCCACTCTGTTTCATTCTTTGCATCTTCAGATGTTGATAATACATTCCTTGAATCAATTATGGTAATACTAGAGTTTTCTTCTAAAGCATCTCGTAATCCTTGCTCCCTCTCTTGACCATTCGCTGAATTCTTGTCAAAATTAACAATCCCCACATAAATCGCTGCTTCTGTACTCTCAAGAACTTTCTCCCCTGCTTTTTTTCCAGCTAGATAATTATCCGTACTGATTCGACAACTTACTTTATCACTATTCACATCACTGTCAATAACAACAACCTTTATTCCTTGGCTTACTGCATAATTAATCGCCTCTGCATTGGCATTATAATCAACTGCCGAGAAAACAATTGCGTCAACTTCATCTTTCACAGCTTTATTAATGAACTCATTCTGCTTTTCATAATCTTCCTCGTTATCAGGGCCTTCGAAAGTAATACTTAGATTATACTCTGTACTTGCTGCATTCGCACCTGAAAAAACTGATTTCCAGAACTGCGAAGTTGTGGATTTCGTGATTACAGCAATTCTTTGTTTGTTATTATCAGCTACTGTAGTACTACTTGAAGTTAGTGAATTCACTATGAATATACAACCACCAATACAGATTATAAGGAATAGGACCGCCACTAATACATACAAAACTTTTCTTAGCTTTCGCTTCACACTATTTTGTACCATACTTGTCCTCCTGTATCTTAGGTATCAATATAGAGATTTCTGTACCAACATCAAGTTCACTTTTAATCGTGACTCCATACTGATCACCAAAGTAAATCTTTATTCGATCATTCACATTCTTAATGCCAATTCCAGTTTTATCACTGGTATCTCTCTGCAAAATCTCATTACATTGCTCCTTCGTCATACCAACACCATTATCAATTATTCGTATCAGTATATCCTCATCTTGCCTACCTACCTCAATGGTTATGATGCCTTCATCAACCATATCAAGGCCATGGTATATAGCATTTTCAATAATTGGTTGTAGGGTAATCTTATTACACAAGTAGGATAAACACTCTTCATCAATGTTAAAATAATAGCTAAATTGACTCTTATATCGGTACTTTTGAATCTTCAAGTAACTTTCAGCATGTTTAAGTTCGTTATCTAAGGTGATTAGTTCATGTCCTCTACTTATACTAATTCGAAACAATTTGGCTAAGGAACTTACCATCTCAACCGCTTCTTCTGAACGATGTTCCTCGCACATCCATGCAATAGAATCTAATGTATTATAAAGAAAATGTGGATTAATCTGAGATTGTAATGCATTCAATTCTGTCTTTCGAAGGCTGATTTCTTCTTGCCTTACCTTTTCCATAAGACTTTGTATCTGTACAACCATATGTTCAAATGAGTCTGATAAAGCAGCAATCTCCCTTGTCCCATTAATGTCATTATATATGAAATTCTCTGCATCACTTTCAAAATCTGTCATTGCCTTAGCAAGTCTGTTAGCAGGTCGTGATATTAACCTGGAGATGAACAATCCTATTACAAAAGCCACAATCAGAACAACCATCAGTAAAACAGCAACAATCTGAATCATATTCCTTACTTTGCTTGTAATAAGTTCATCTACATAGCTGACACCTACCACTTTCCAATCACAATTTTCAACTGTATACATGGTATACATAACATTCGATTTGGTATAATGGCCATCTTCTAGGCTTGCAAGTTCCTGCGTGTTCTCTTCCTTCAAACCTGAATAGATTAATTGTTGTTGTGGATGGTAGACTATGTTTCCCTTACTATCCATAATAAAACAGTACCCATGTTGTCCAATACCTACGTCATCTATGTAGCTTGCTATGTTAGAGAAACGTATATCCATTGCTATCTGTATCTTCTCATCGTCAGAATCCCTCATAAAGTGAGATATGGTTACTACCCAGGGATAATATCCTTCAAGAAGGGAATTCACATGTGGAGTGGATATGTTTAGGAGCATATCACTTACCATGACCTTATTATACGATAGATTTCTTGTAAGCTTATCCTTTAGTTTGAAATCACCTGACCAACAATTCATTAAATTACCATTCGTATCATATACAACTACTGAAACTACATCCGTATGAATCTTTAATAAATAAGTGAAGAAATTATTCTTTGTTTTCTCATCCATACTGATATTATCTCGTATGTTCTCCATGATTTCAGCCATATCTTCTGTATAGTCTGTAATTGTATTATGAACTTGTGCAATTGCTTGTTCACTGCTAGTAACCGCACTCTGTTCCATAGATACTTGATAGATTTTAATTAACGTTACTAAAACAATGATGACCGCAAACAGTATAATACTAATAACTAAAGTGGTCATGATTGTTGATAAAGAAACTTTCTTTAAGTATACTTTGTAATCTACCTTCTTTTTCTTATTTTTCTTCATTATTTCTCCTACACATAATAGGTGACTCTCCAGTGTATTTTTTGAAACAATAACTAAAATAATGTTGGTCACTGTAACCACATTTTTCTGAAATTTCTCTGATCTTCATAGAGGAACAAAGTATTAATTCTTTTGCTATCTCAATTCTTTTCTTCGTTAATAATTCAATAAATGTACTATCTGTATACTTCTTAATCAAAGCACTTAAATAATTCGGACTAACTGCAATCTCATTACTTATGGATACCAATGATAACTCAGAGTCCATGTATTGTCTTTCGATTAAATCAAGAGCTTTCTCACATATTAACGTGCTACTCTTTTTCCTTTGATCTGCTATTAAGTCTCTTGCCATTAAACAAAAGTCGATATAACGCTTCCTAATTTCTTTAGAGTCCTCAAAAAACATCTGATTTTGAAAAGAAATATGCTTCTCTATCTCTGCTACCGCATCTTCATCTGCTATTGCATATACAATCCTAAATACAGCCGAAACCAGCTGTGCCATCATAAAATTAGCTACCACCTGTGATATACTTCGATTATTCATGGTATCAAAAAAAGTGTGTAGATAATTTTCTAACTCTTGCTTTGAACCACCTCGAATCAGATTTTCAACCTCACGTATAGAGTCTTGCATCTTCTCTAAATCAAAGTCTTCTGTTCTCTCCACATCTGAGATGAAATATACATTGGTTCCACTTCGTCTGGAATATCCAATCGCATTCATCGCCTCAATGTATGCTTCATGAGAACCTATTATTTGCTTTACCGGTCTACTAATCCCTATTGAACAAGATAACTTCATAATACGTTTTACATTCTGTGCGATTTCTTCCACAGCGATATGTAGATACTTATCAAACCCGGATAATGTTGCCATCAATAAAGATACAACTTTCCCTTCCGTATAGAAACTAACATGCTTTATGTATTTGCGTAAGATACTATCGATTGCATTCACACTAGCTCTACTAGTACAATTATTCCCTTCATTGTCCCATATACTAGTAACTACTATTGTATACTGAAAATCATTACTATCTTCTTCTAGTAAGCCGTAATAAACCGCTTCTTTCATGATTTGCTCGTTCTTGCTATCCTTGTTTCTTACTTGGTATCCATCAAGAATTAATGACATAAGAAAACCCGAGCTTTCTACTTGTTCCATGTTCTGTGAAGCAAATTCTTTGAATTTCTCATCGATTTTACTTTTAATTCGCTTTAATTCTTCTGTCAATCCTGCTGATGTAATCGGTTTTAGCATATAACTGACAATGTTATACTGTATTGCTTGTTGTGCATAGGTAAAATCATCATAACCACTAATGAATGCGATTTGCATTGCTGGCCTAATCTCTCGTACCTGTCTTGCCAATTCAATACCTGATATAAACGGCATTCGAATATCTGTTAACAACAAATCTGGTTCTAGCTTTTCAACTAGTTCTAGTGCTTCTGCTCCATTTTCTGCTTCCCCAATAACAGAAAATCCAAGGCTTTCAAAGTCAACCTTCCGGATTAGCGCACGACGTAATTCCTCTTCATCATCTGCTACTACAACTGTATACATACCATTCTCCTTTGGTCTACATAATTGTATATAGGATTCGTGAGTCCAAATGCAACACTTGTGTTTGTAAATTTTGTTATAGCAAAACTCCTACCATACTTCTCATAACTTCTTACCTTACACTCTATGACACAAAAACACGTTACGCACTTAAGTACTTCTAAGTGTGTACGCCACATTCATCAATTGATGCGGAACCACCTTCGATTCGGCATCCTGCCTCAACTCAGGCTGGCTCGGCATCCTTGCCTCGCCTTCCTTGATTTCCAAGTACACACCAAGAAGTACTATAAGTGCTACACTATCGTTTTTTAGCCATAGGGCGTAGGCAAGAAGTATATCTACATTTTAAGAGTTTTGCTTTTACTACTTTATTAATACACAAGCATTCATTTTTGACTCTCGAATCGTATATATGCAATTGCGAAACATTATTATATAGTATTATAATAATACTTTAGACCCAAACCGTAAACAAAAATATAGTTATTATAGTAAAAAGGTTCCTTTTTGTAAGATATTATCTAGCAAAAAGGAACCTCATTTATCTGCTTATTCACTTATGGACATTATAGTAATTCTTTTATTTTCGACTCTACATTTTTCATGTCTTCTGTTGGTTCGAATCGTTCTACTACATTTCCTCCGCGGTCTACCAAAAACTTTGTGAAATTCCATTTGATATCTGGCTCGTTCTTGAAATTAGGATTCGCTTCTCCCAATAGTTTTTCTAATACTGGTGTTAACTTATGAGCTGGATCGAATCCAGCGAATCCTTTTTGTGATATAAGATGTTTGTATAATGGAGTAGCATTTTCACCGTTTACTTCTATTTTTGAGAACTGCGAATATTTAACACCATAATTTAAAGTACAAAATTCTTTGATTTCTTCATCTGTACCAGGGGCTTGATTTCCGAATTGATTGCATGGGAAATCAAGAATTTCAAATCCTTTGTCTGCATATTCATCATATAACTTTTGTAATTCCTCATACTGAGGAGTAAATCCGCATTTTGTTGCAGTGTTAACAATCAATAACACCTTTCCCTCATAGTCTTTAAGAGAAATCTCAGTTCCATCTTTTTTCTTAACTTTAAAATCATAAATAGTCATAATATTTCTTCCTTTCTTTAATGTATTATTTTAAAACGAGCCGATGCACATTTTATATATTATACATAACCTCATTTTATATGCGATATTTTGCTTTTCATTTATTGCCATAAATCTTTTGATTAATGGCACATACCCATATGTATAGCCTGATGCATAATACTTTTTCATGTATGAAGAAACCCTATTGCTTTACGAAAGTTATTTACTCTTTAACACTTTATATAATAACTCATATAACTTCAATGCTTCTTCTGAATTCAAATCGATACATTTTCGTACCTTGCTAGGGATATCCACTGCTTCTTCTCTTAACTGTCTTCCTTGACTTGTTAACGAAACATCTAGATTTCTTTCATCTTCCTTAGACCTAGAACGAGACACATATCCTTTCACTTCTAATTTCTTAAGTACAGGTGTTAAAGTACCAGAATCAAGATATAGGCTTTCTCCTAGTTCTTTGACTGTAATTTTATTCTTCTCCCACATCGCTAACATTACAATATACTGCGTATAAGTTAAATCTATTTCATCAAGAAACGGTTTATATCGTCTTACCACTTCTTTCGAGGCCGCATATAGCGGAAAACATAATTGATTTTCAAGTTTTAGAATATCATACTTATTACTCATTCAAAAAACTCTTTTCTAACAACTCTCTAACTTTATATTCAACATCTTCCATATAATCCGTCGGTTCAAATCGCTCAACTACGTTACCTTCACCATCAACTAGGAATTTTGTAAAGTTCCATTTAATATCAGGCTCATTCATATAATTAGGATTAGACTGTTTTATAAACTCTTCGAAAGCTACCGCCTGCTTAGTATCATGATTGAAGCCTTTGAAGCCTTGTTCTTTCACAAGATATTGATAGAGCGGTATCGCATGGTCTCCCTTAACATCTATCTTAGAAAACTGCGGAAACTTGATTCCAAACCTAGCATCACAGAAAGTAATAATTTCCTCATCGGTACCGGGAGCTTGATTTCCAAACTGGTTACATGGGAAGTCTAATATTACAAATCCCTCATGAGCATATTTCTCATACATATCTTGTAACTCATCATATTGCGGAGTAAATCCACATTCTGTTGCCGTATTAATGATTAACAATACATTTCCTTTATACTTTTCTAAAGAAACTTCTGTTCCATCCTTAGCTATTACCTTAAAATCATATATATTCATATAAACCTACCTTTCCTCCTAAAAAAATTATTCCTCTATTCGATTTATCATAATTTAATTGTATACAATTAGATTATGTTTGTCAATAATATTTTGTCTTTTTAACACATCAAAAACCAGGCTTATGAACGTATAGTACGTTGTACATAGCCTGGTTTGCACGATTCATTGTTTATTATAGAAAAAATACCTATTAAGAAAAAAGGACAGTTATTTTTTACAGCATTGAAACATATAACTCTTTATCCAACTCTTTAAACACATTAAAGACTATTCTGTCAAATGCATCTTCATGCTCACGTATGAATTCTGATACCGTTTCTACCGCTATCTTTGCAGCTTCATCATTTGGGAAATGAAATTCTCCTGTAGATATACAACAAAAAGCAATACTCCTTATATTATGTTCAACAGCACAGGCTAGTACGCTCTGATAACAGTTTCTTAAATCTTGACGTAAGGAATCATTTAACCTCCAACCGACAATTGGTCCAACTGTATGAATGACATATTCAGCCGGAAGATTATATGCTTTTGTAATTTCCGCCTTTCCAGTCGGTTCTTCATATCTTTGTCCATACCGGATACGTTTTTGATTCATTAGATGATTACATTCTTCTCTTAGTTGCATACCAGCTGCACTGTGTATCGCATTATCAATGCATCTGTGACATGGAACAAAACAGCCAAGCATCTGAGCGTTTGCAGCATTTACAATCGCCCCCACTGCAAGTCTAGTAATATCCCCTTGCCAGATAGATATTTTATCTGCATGCTCATGTGTACTTTTATACTGTTCCTTTACCGTTGGAATATTCGATAATCTTACAATTCCCTTTTCTTTTGCTTCTTCCTGTAAGAATTCATCCTGTACCATCAATACGTCTTCCTCAATGTTTTCTGGCATACGTATATTCATAAGGGAACGAAGAACCATACGCTTTTCTTCATAATTATCCTTTACTACTAAATTGCGATACTGTCCAGAATCCTTCTTTAATTTCTCTAACAGATACTCTAATCTATCTGACTGATTATTCAATTCCTGCATGGTTTCCTCCTCTTCTTCTCTTATAATCCTAACTTAGATGCAATATCCGATACGCTCTTTACCATATCTTCATTGATTCCAATGCACCGATTTCCTAAGCCCTCCGGTACCACCGCTTCATCTAGGTTCAAACGAATGAGCGTCCACTCCTTGTATTTCTGCATCATCTTCTCAAATGGGAATCGAATAATCGTTGGTGTGTTAAAGCCGACCCCAAGTTCTAATAGCACAACTTTTTTACCTGTGCTATTTTCTAAAAATGCTCCATACCGTTTAGCTGCCTCATGCCATTGTTCATCTTCTACAAAATGCTGGTCGCATCTAAGATTCATCGCCATTGTCCCGCCACATACAGGGCATTTTGGAACCATATATGATGGTACCAGACAGTCTTTTCTTGCCTGATTCATTTGCTTAAACATGTTGATCGCATTATACGTCTTATTATGACAGCCCTTCTCACATTGTATTAAACCGTAGTCTCCCTGTGTTGCAAAAATATCTTCGTCCGCAAAGCCCGATTTGAAGAACTGATGATCCACATTTGTTGTTAATACAAAATGCTCCTTTCCCTTAATCATCTCATGTACTTGTTTATATAGGGGTAGTCCTTCTGGTTCAATGCGGTTAATGTAAGAATGCTTTGACCAGTATCCCCATTTTGCTTCCTCAGTAGGAAACGGATAGAAACCTGCACTGTACATATCTTTCATATACACGGAACCATATTTATCAATAAATTCACCGAAGTTATCGTTGAAGCGTTTTCCGCCATAATTAAGCCCTGAAGCCGTAGAAAGCCCTGCTCCTGCTCCAATCAACACTGCATCTGCTTCTTTTACCATATCTGCTGCCTGCTTAATCTGTTCCTCATAAGACATCTGCTGGAATACATAATCCCTTGCAGGCATACCACTTAAAAGTTGTGTTAAGTCCATCTTTTTTAATCCTTTCTGAATTAGGCAATTACTAAACTCTTCTGCCTGCAGCGTATCTTTGTTTAATATGCCTTCAATTGCCTATTATCTAAATAACCCATCTTACTTTTTTTCAACTGCGTCAAATGGGCATACTTCCATACAATTACCACAATGTAAGCAATTTGCCTGATTAATAACAACTGGTTTAACCGATAAATCAATACATCTTTGTGGACATTTGGAATAACAAGTTCCACAACCATTACATCTGTCTGTAATAACATATATGCCCTCTTGTTTATGTTCTTTTCTTTGACTTCCCAGATAAAAGGTATCTCTAGTAATTGGCTTTGTGGACAGGTCGAAAAATTCACCTTGCCCTTCATATACTCGGAATACTACTAACGCCATCCTGCTGCTCTCATCTGGATATATTTCTGCCATATAAGGATTTTCCCTAAATACTTCACTAAGCTTCTCCGTTCCAATGTTTTCCACTTTTCCCCTGATAGAGATTGCTTTTTTATCTAAGGAACCTTCCCCACCGGTCATTCCACTAATAGCAACAAACTTTTTATCCATAAGTTGTTTATAAAACTCTTTTCCCTTGGCTGTAATAAAATATAAACTGTCATCATCAACAAGCATAATATCAATCACTCTCGCAACCGGAAGTCCTTGGCTGTCTACTGTTGCAAAAACCGTTGAATGTATCTCGTTTCTTAATATATTTAAGTAGCCCTTCGTGTTCATTACCGCAACTCCTTTTCGTTATAGATGTATGTAGATAATTGCGAAACTCTTTGTAAAAGCAATTTCCTAATGAATGGTTATCTTCAAAAAGCAGCTCAAAGAATGTAGTCTTTGAACTGCCAATGTTTTTCACCTTACCATGACGTTGTAAAATATAAAGTATCTGTTATTACTTTCTTACGACACTAATTCTATCTCCAATGTGATTACCCTTTGTAATCTCATCCAACATTGCTACTGCATAATCTGCATAACTGATAATACTTTCACCTTTGCTGTTTAAGGTAAGCTCTTCTCCTGCAAGAATATATTCACCTGTCTTATCTCCATCTGCTTGGAAGTCACAAGCAGGACTAACAAATGTCCATTTTACATCATTTCTTAAACGAAGTTCTTTCAGTGCCTTTCCTTGGGCAGTTGCTAATGGCTTAAACATTTCAGGGAAATCAGGACCTTCCATAACCTGAATTGTATGTTCAGGATTTACATAGAGACTTCCTGCTCCACCTACAACAAGGAGACGAGTTTGCTTTCCAGAAAGTATATCACAAAGATGTTTTAATGAAGTGCTATGTTGCGGTAATGTTTCTGGTGTCCATGCTCCAAATGCATCCACAACTGCATCAAACTGTTCTAAATCAGCTGTTGTCAAATCAAATAGATCCTTTTTGATTACATTGTTCGCTACTGTTTTGTTTTCACCTCTAACGATTGCCGTCACTTCAAGACCTCTATCTGCTGCCTCTTTGACGATTAACTGTCCTGCCTTACCATTTGCACATACTACTGCTATTTTCATATTCATTTCCTCCAATGCTTTTAGTTGTAACTTTTATTGTTACAGCTAATATATCACCCTCTTGTTGTAATGTCAATAGTTACAACCAAATATTTTTATAGGCATTATAACTTTCTAGCACATATAATTAAACATTGTGGATTGGATGCAAAAAACGACCAGCAACAATAGCAATCGTTTCTGGCCGTTCTGATAACTTTTCTCTTAGTTATATTCGATTTGCAATATCCACCAATTCGACGGAAGCCGCTTGGATATCTTCAATCGTGGCTGTAATTTCTTCTGTAGCCGCGACTTGTTCTTGACTAGATGCAAGGGAATTATGGCTCTTTCTTTTAGACTCTTTTACTTTTACAATAATATCTTCGGTCAACTTCTGTATCTTTGGAACTGTATTTCTTGATTGCTCTGATAACTTATTGATTTCAACTGCAACCACGCCAAAGCCTCTTCCAACGGTACCTGCCCTTGCTGCTTCAATAGATGCATTCAGACCGAGCATTTTGGTTGAATCTGCAATGGATTTAATCATGTTGCTGATTTCTACTATCTCATTAGCTAAATCTGTTATATCTTCTATTTCCTTATTAACTTCCTGTTCATTTGAATGAATGTCAGTTGAAGCATTAGCGATTTCCTGAATCGTCAATGAAACTTCCGTAAGCTGTCTTTCCAAATTAGTAGATAAATTTTTCAAATCCAATTCGGCTTGTTTCGGTCTAAGTATATTTACCACTCCAAGTACTTCATTGGTATCTTCATCAAAATATGGTGCAACAAGAACACGTATAGGCGGGCCATACAAAAGCGTATCATCATCAGAATGCACAAAATTACGTGTCGTCATAGCATCAACATCAACGGATGTGGTTGTAATATCAAACCCCGGAACTATCGCTTCGATATCATACTTTTCACTACGCTGAACCTGTTGAACTTCTTTCTGATTCGTCATAGTAATCAAAGAGCCTTCTTTAAAGATTTCTTGTATGATTGGAGCAAAATATTGAAACCCTTTCTGCACAGGGTGCACAACCGGAGTTACTGTAACAAAAACACTCCGACAGACTTCTTCTTCATCGAGAATAGGTATTGCATTAATAGAAATCTTCATCTCGTTATCCGAATCAAATTCTTTAGCTGTTTGTGCTTGTTTTGTTTGAATCGCCTTGTCTATGGTACTGTTACTTATGCTCTTCCCTACTTCATATGTATCTAGCACAAAATGAGATGCGATTTGCCAAGTAATGATATCATTCTTAATGATGGCAAATATGACACCGTCCGGATAGGTGTCCACTTGGGTTTGTACAAACATTTTTATAATTTCTAAATTATTTTCTTGAAACATTTTTTCCTCCAGTTATCTTATGGAAACCGGATTAACGCACTTTACATGGCGCATCCGGTTTTACATGTAATTTATAATTGGTCTGCTACTGCTAAAGCCGCTTCTGTTGCTGCATTAGCCTGCCCTACTTTCTTTGCATCTCCAATCACGTAGATCTCTGGAGCCATTCCTTTCAGACTTTCCTCCAATGTATTTACCGATTTAACTCCCATCGCTAAAACAATGCTATCGAATCCTGTTAATTCTTCCGTCCTACCATTTTGTTCATAAACTACACCATTTGGTAAAAACTCTTTGATTTTAGCGTTCATGACCAAATCAGTACCGCATGCCTTAACGTGAGAAACCAGATGTTCTCTAATACCAAGAAATGTTTCCATTGCGATATCCGGAAGCATATCGATTATGGTAACTTTGCGGTTGTGATCGCCTAAAAATCCAGCTGTTTCACTACCAATCATTCCACCACCAGCAATTAGAACGTTTCTTCCAACCGTCTTTTTGCCTTCTAATACATCCACTGCATTCACAAAGTCTGAATTATTGATTCCAGGAATGTTCGGTAATAATGGTTCTCCGCCAGTCGCAATAATTATGGCATCTGGCTTTTCTGACATTACAAGCTCTTTTGTCACTTCTGTATTCATTTTGTAAGTTACGCCGTATTTCGTTCCCATCGTAATATAATATTTTAATGCACTTAATATCAAATGTTTTGTTGGAGGCATTCCAGCGATTCTAAACTGTCCACCGAGTTTGTCCGCCTTTTCGTATACGGTAACCTGATGACCTCTCTTCGCAGCTACCCAGGCAGCTTCTAGTCCTGCCGGACCGCTTCCGATTATCATAACCTTCTTTGATTGTTCTGCTTTTTCCAGCTTGTATTCGCCCTCATGCCCAGTACGTGGATTTACTAGACAAGAGATTTTTAATTTCTCCGGATTCATTAAGTAACCAGCGCATGATTGTAGACACGCAATACAAGGCGAAATTTCATTGGTTCTGCCTTCTAACACTTTGTTTGGGAATTCTGGATCTGCAAGTGATTCTCTTCCAAGAGAAACAAAGTCAGCTTTTCCTGTTGCTAGTACATCCTCTTGAATTTCAGGTGTATTGAGTCTTCCTACCGCGATCACAGGTATCGATACGGATTCCTTAATTTCCGCTGCAGTATAGGTATTAAACCCAGATGGCGTATCCGCTGGAACAAACATCCACTTTAAGCTGCCATAGGTGCAAATGGTAACATGAATGGCATCTGCGCCTGCTTCTTCAAAATACTGCGATAAAATTTTGGTTTCAGAAACATTAAGACCATCATCCACTTTTTCGTCACCGCTGATACGGATAATAACTGGAAAGTCATTTCCACATTTTTTCTTAATATTCTTTATGATTTCAACAGGGAATTTTGCTCTTCCCTCTAAGCTACCACCAAATTCGTCAAATCGCTTGTTTACTTGAGGGGATACAAACTGGGCTACCAAATAACCATGAGCAGCATGTAATTCCACTGCATCAAATCCACTGTCCTTTGCCCTCTTTGCTGCATCTCCGAATTTTTCTACCAATTCATAGATTTCACTCACTGTTAATTCATGAGGAACAACATCAAATACAGGACAGGCGACAGTAGATGAGGACACCGGCTGTCTACCGATTAATTCGGGAGATGTCTGACGACCTGCATGATGTAGCTGAACTGCTATTTTCGAATCATATTTATGTACAGATTCCGTTAACTTTTTCCAATACGGAATAAACTCATCACTCCATAATCCCGGTTGGTTCGGAGTACAGATACCTTGCTTATCAACACCAGTTACTTCGACAATGATTAATCCAAAACCGCCTTTAGCGCGTTCGGTATAATAATCAATTGACTGTTTCGTGATATGTCCTTTATTATCCCCATAACTTGTTCCCATTGATGGCATAATAAAACGATTTTTTAATGATAACGAACCAATTTTACCTTCTTTTCGTAAATAATTATACTGCATACACTGCTCCCATCTGCGTAAACTCACGCGTAAGTTTTTCTTTTCAAAAGTATCTTATTATGGTATTATGTGGAAAGTAACTAAATCCTATATTTTACTTTATATAAATTAGTATAGAATATAGATAATTCAAAAACAATGTTATAAAACCCAAATGTGAGATGAAATAAAGTGCATCATGCACAACAAAAATATCTATTTTTCTACAATTTTTGCATAGAGGCTTCTACACCAGAAAAATAAATTACAAGAGGAATGAAACATGACTAATTACATGCTACTGCAAAAGAAACTCCCCCATTATCAAATCGAATGCAAAAAAGGATTCAATACGCCTTTTTTTCATTGTAATGCCTTAACGAATAGTACTGTCTGTACAAGCGGTACATTATATATTGGCTATTCTAAACATCTAAGGGCAGATTTTTTTAATGACGATTCAATTGGCTTTCTTTTATTAGATAGGCCGAACATTGATATTTCTAACACCCTTCCTACTTTTCTTTTCATTAATACACCTGGTGTAGATATCCTAGAGTTGCTCTACGAAGTACAATGTATTTTTCAGGAACTAACGGGTTTTCTAAATGATTCTTCCTTGCTGATCAATGGTTTTCTTCAGGAAAAAAGTATTCCAGAGTTAATCGATATTGGTTCCAGGTTATTAGGAAACC
The DNA here is from genome assembly GCA_019421365.1 of Lachnospiraceae bacterium. Classification (GTDB taxonomy): domain Bacteria; phylum Bacillota; class Clostridia; order Lachnospirales; family Lachnospiraceae; genus Anaerosporobacter. The sequence continues at coordinate 98,873 of JAHZFJ010000011.1, read as the reverse complement.
CCATTATGCTTACTAATGCTTCTTTTAAGGTGGTTTATATGACAAAGAACGAACAAATAGAAGATAAAGTATGGCAAGATGCTCAAAGATTAGGCTGCTGTAGTGCCGAATCTATTTTAGTGTTCAAACAGGATAAGGCATCTATTACTTTATTCAACAGCGAAAAATCTTTTATCTACCAAACCGGTCTGGGAGAACAAATGCCTCGTATTCTTAAAAAAATATCAACTCTCAATAAAGTTTTGGGCTATATAGTGGTTTTTCAAGTAAATCAAAAATTAGAGGATCATCATTTAGAAATAACCGATTTCTTCAGCAAATTATTAGCAATAGAGATGAAGAATAATTTAACAGATGACACCACCGATAAGATATATGAGAGCCTTATTATTGATTTACTTCAGAATAAGAAGCTGTCTAATTTTTCCCTAACGAATCGCCTCCAGTCAACAAACTGGTCAATACGCCCTATCTTGCGGATTATCTATATCGAGGTCGATGCAAAAAAAACGTTAGACTATTACTTTGAATATATCACCATTCAGTTACAGCGAATTAATCCGTTCGCAAAAGTGGTCCGCTTTTATGAACATATTATAGTCGTTTTAAACTATAATAGTGCGAACGAATATGAACTCATTGCTAGTCAGATTACTGAACTTTTAGAACAGCTTCAGCTTTATTCCGGATATAGCCGTACTTTCTCCACTTTGCCTGAAATTCACGCTCATTATCTCCAGGCAAAAGCGGCATTATCGCTAGGTAAGTTATTACAAAATAATACCTTAGCTTTTTACTATAAAGATTTTTGTTTATACCATTTATTAAGTTGTATGGAAAACGATAAATTACCGGGACTATGTTCTACTCATTACATAACATTAAGCCAATATGACAAAATTAATTCTACCGAATATTGCGATACGCTTTATCAATATATCCTATCTGCCACCAATATATCCGCTGCAGCGAAATCGTTGCAGATTCACCGTAATACAATGACTTATCGCATGGAAAAAATCGCACAAATTTCAGAATTGGATTTATCAAATGGAGAAGAATTATATCAGTTTTATATCTCGAACAACGTTATGAAATGGTTAAATAACTGCAAATAAACTATCTAATGCGCAAAATGACCCTATACGTGAAGTTTTTGTTTTCCACTTTATAGGGTCATTTTTAAACTGTATGCTATAGGGGGAGTATATCAACTCCCACAAATGCCTTTATATTTTCCATATGAGGCTAGTTATTTGCTAAATATTTTAAAGTATCGTTCATCACATCCTGCAATGTGATAGAAGCCAATTCTTTCTCCATAGCCGCCTGTACCCTCTGTAGTTTATCATCAAGAATGTGATGAATATTCCTACCAACAGGACAAGCAGTATTCGGATTCTCATGAAAATGAAAAAGTTCTCCTTCTTCCACGCATTCCACTGCATGATAAATGTCAAGGAATGTAATCTCATTAAGTGGCCTTGCAATAGATGCGCCCCCACTTCCCCGAACAACATTCACAAGACCGGCTGACTTTAACTGTGCTAACAGCTTTCTTATGATAACTGGGTTTACGTTGGTACTAGAAGCTAAGAAATCGCTGGTAATCTTATATTCCTTTTCAAAAGTATCTATACAAGCAAATATATGAATGGCAATCGTGAATCTGCTTGAAATCTGCATAGTAATTGTCCTCACTCTCGTTTTTCCATACATTCTACTTTGTTTTTGGTGTAATGTCAATTGTTACATCATTTTAGCAGTTAATACAAAAGTACTTATGTTAGATTATAGAAAATAATTGAATTTATACTAGTGACATCCCGTTAATTCATGTATAATATATTTAAGTCATACTGTAAGGAGATGTTATTATGGCAAAAGCAAAAGTAATAGTATTTGACTTGTTTGATACATTGATCCACAATATTGTATTTGATTTCACTTCAGGCTTATTGTACCTATATGAATATATTCTACAAGATGGTACCGATAAAGTAGAATTCTTTAATTACGCAGATACCTATTGGAAAGACCTGTATGATAAAAGAAATGAATATAATACAGAAGTATCTTTTGAAGAAGAACTTTTAGATTTTCAACATAAGTATGGATTTAAAGTGAATTGGTCATTAGAAGAAATTGAATATCAATGTGCACTTGCAATGAATACTACTGAATTATTCAGTGATACTATTTCTACATTAGAAAACCTAAATTCTTTGGGTATTCCAATTTATTTATTAAGCAATTGCATTTTCAAAAAGAATGTAATGATAAAATTCCTTAAGCACTACGATTTGGAAAAATATTTCGTTAATACATATTTTAGTGCTGATTATAAAGTGAAGAAACCTCACAAAGATTTCTTTCAAATTGTATTTAACGAGATAAGAAATGACAGTTGCAATGTTCATAAAGAAGAAGTTTACTTTATAGGAGACACTTATAGTGCTGATGTTCTTGGTGCTAAAGAGTTTGGATTTACGCCAGTGTTTATTAACCGTAAACAAAATGAAGAAATTAACAAAGGAAATTTTCAAGAAATAAATTCTTTAAGTGAATTGATTGAAATAATTAACTAAATTTCGTTCCAATCCATAATTTGTTGCAGTTTAACCATCTATAGTGTCCTATTATGACGGATATTGATTAAATATAAAAATCTTTTATAAAATCCAAAACAGCTATGTAAACAAAATTTAATCTTAGTTTACATAGCTGTTTTTGTTGATATTATTTAATACTCATTATTGAACCTTATTAAAAAGCTCCAAATCCAGGATATACTGCACTTGCTCCTAATTGCTCTTCAATACGTAAAAGTTGATTGTATTTTGCTACACGTTCACTTCTACTTGGCGCTCCAGTTTTAATTTGGCATGTATTCAATGCTACTGCTAAATCAGCAATTGTAGTATCTTCTGTTTCACCAGAACGATGTGATGAAATTGCTGTATAACCTGCTTTGTGTGCCATCTTAATTGCTTCTAAAGTTTCTGATACAGATCCAATCTGATTTAATTTAATTAAGATTGAATTACCGCATCCCATTGTGATTCCTTTTTGTAATCTTTCTGTATTAGTTACGAAAAGATCATCTCCAACTAGCTGAATCTTATCACCAAGTTCTTCAGTCATATGTTTCCAACCGTCCCAATCTTCCTCATCAAGTCCGTCTTCAATTGAATAGATTGGATATTTCTCGCATAATTTCTTCCAATGTTCAACTAACTCAGCAGAAGTAAATTTCTTTCCGCTCTTTGGAAGTAAGTACTCGCCTTTTGTACCTGTTTTCCACTCACTTGATGCAGCATCCATTGCAAGTACAAAATCTTTGCCTGGTTCATAACCAGCTTTTTTAATCGCTTCAAGAATAACTTCAATAGCTTCTTCATCACTAGCAAGGTCAGGTGCATAACCACCTTCATCACCAACGCCAGTTGCAAGGCCTTTGCTCTTTAATAGTGCACCTAGAACATGGAAGACTTCTGTACACCAGCGTAAACCTTCTCTAAAACTTTCTGCTCCTGCAGGCATAATCATAAATTCTTGAACATCTACTGTATTAGCAGCATGTGCTCCACCGTTAATGATATTCATCATTGGAACAGGAAGTCTGTTTCCATTTACTCCACCTAATAATCTATATAGTGGAATGTCAAGTGATATCGCTGCTGCTCTAGCACATGCAATTGATGTTGCAAGTATTGCATTAGCACCAAGTTTTGATTTATCTTTTGTTCCATCTGCTTCAATCATTGCGCGGTCCACTGCATATATATCAGATGCATCCACGCCACATAATACATTGTTTATAATAGTATTAATATTCTCTACTGCTTTGGATACACCTTTACCTCCAAAACGACTCTTATCTCCATCACGTAATTCTAATGCTTCAAATTCACCAGTAGATGCTCCACTAGGTGCAGCGCCTCTTCCAATTGTTCCATCTGCTAAATATACTTCTGCTTCTACTGTTGGGTTCCCGCGGGAATCTATTATTTCTCGTCCAATAACTTTTTCAATTTCTAAATAATTCATAGTCTCACCTTTCTTTGGAATTACCCTTCTACTTTGATCCAGTCTTAAAGTAGAAGGAGTCCAAATGATTTATTCTTGGTTAGTGTTATCTAACCTATTTATATTCTAACATATTTCCAGTTTTTATTCAATATCTAAAATAATAAAAATTATCATTATTATTTTTATACCTTTTTATAATGTTACACTACATTCATATATTCTATTATCCCAACGCAACATCTAGTACCATCATTATGGCAAATCCAACTGCAAATCCCCAAGTACAGATATCTGTTTTATTGTCTTTCGTTGCCTCTGGAAGTAATTCTTCGATTACAACATAAATCATAGCACCCGCAGCAAAAGAAAGAAAATATGGTAACGCTGTTGAAATCATTCCAGACATTAATAATGTAATTCCTGCTGCAATTGGTTCTACAATTCCAGATAACATTCCGTATGCAAATGATTTTCTCTTGCTGTTGCCCTCCGCTCTTAATGGAAGAGAAATAATAGCACCTTCTGGGAAATTCTGAATTGCTATACCTATTGATAAAGCAAAAGCAGATGCCACACTTACGCTTGCATTATCACCTAAAAGACCTGCGAAAACTACACCAACTGCCATACCCTCTGGAATATTATGAAGTGTCACTGCTAATATAAGCATGATCGAATTACTTAAACTTGATTTAGGTCCTTCGGGAGTTTTCTCATTCAGATGAAGATGCGGTATGATTTGATCTAATATAAACAGGAATGCAATTCCTATAAAAAATCCAACTACTGCAGGAATAAATGAAAACTTTCCAAGATTCTGTGACATATCAATAGATGGTATTAGTAAAGACCAAACAGATGCTGCAATCATTACACCAGATGCAAAGCCCATCAAGGCTCTTTGAATTCCATCCTTAATATTTTTCTTCATAAAGAGTACGCAACCGGCTCCTAATGTCGTTCCTATAAACGGTGTTAATAAACCTATTACATATTCCATAAACTTAACCTCCTAAATATTTTGTAGATTTAAAAATATTGCTCTATGTAATTATATCACACATCTTCCATTTATGTGTATATCATATGATCCTGTTTCTCATTAAAAAACAAAGGCAGTATAATTGATTATCTTTCATCAATTATACTGCCTTTTTATGTTAACTAGTGTGATATCTACTGTCATTAATTCAAACCCCATCTGGGTACCATCAATCTATTCGAGATACCCTGTATAACGATCCGTTTCTAGAATTTCATTTGCCTTTTCAATAGATTCCTTCGAAGGTGTACTTACATCTGCTAATGGATAATCAATTCCTAGTTGTTCCCACTTAAATAAACCAAGTGTATGATATGGTAGTACTTCAAATCGTTTTACAGTCTTTAATGTCTTCACAAATTCTCCAAGATTTTTTAAATCTTCTTCTGAATCTGTGATCCCTGGTATTAATACGTGTCTAATCCACATTGACTTACCTTGTTCTGACAGATAATGTGCCATATCGAGTATGTTCGCATTGCTCCAACCAGTAAGTTCTTTATGCTTTTTATCATCCATTTGCTTAAGATCAAGCATAAATAAGTCCGTATATTTCATTAATTCATTAAACTTGCTAAAGAAAGGTTCTTCTCTTGTAAATGGATTACCTGATGTATCAAGAACCGTGTTCACTCCATTTTTCTTAGCAATTTTAAATAATTCAGTGACAAAATCAATCTGTAAAAGGGCCTCTCCGCCACTCACTGTTATGCCACCTTTTTCTTTCCAATACGTACGGTATCTATATGCTTTATCGAAAGCCTCTTGTGGTGTCATATTCATTCCACCGTTCATATCCCAGGTATCCGGATTATGGCAGTATTTGCATCTCATATGGCATCCTTTAAGGAAAAACACGTATCTTACTCCAGGTCCATCAACTGAACCGAAACTTTCAACAGAATGAATAATTCCCATATTTATTGCTCCTTTCAAATAATGGCGGGTAAATCTGTTTAACAGTATCTACCCGCCATCTTATTTTGTAATACTAGATTACTACAATTCAGCAACGATTACAAACATTACTAAACGATATTATTTAAATTCCAAGTATTACATATTACCATGGAATGTTCTTGAGATAACATCCATTTGTTGTTCTCTAGTAAGATCGATAAACTTAACAGCATAACCAGAAACTCTGATTGTGAAGTTAGCATATTCTTCTTTTTCAGGATGTTCCATTGCATCGATTAATTTTTCTTTACCGAAAACATTAACGTTAAGGTGGTGAGCACCTTGTGCAAAATATCCGTCAAGAACGTTAACAAGGCTAGTTACTCTTTCTCCTTCGTCATGTCCTAATGCATCTGGATTGATAGTTTGTGTATTAGAGATACCATCAAGAGCCCATTCATATGGAAGCTTAGCTACTGAATTTAATGAAGCAAGAAGTCCTGATCCTTCTGCACCGTAACTTGGGTTAGCACCTGGTGCTAATGGTTCTCCAGCTTTACGTCCATCAGGCATAGCTCCTGTAGCTTTACCATAAACTACGTTTGAAGTAATTGTTAAGATAGAAGTTGTTGGCTCTGAATCTCTGTAAGTATGACGTTTCTTAAGCTTAGTAAGGAATGAACGAAGTAATTCAACAGCGATGTCATCTGCACGATCATCATCGTTACCGTATCTTGGGAAGTCACCAGTTACATCATAATCTATTACAATGCCGTCTTCGTTACGGATTGTTTTAACCTTAGCATATTTGATAGCACTAAGTGAATCTACAACATGAGAAAATCCTGCAATACCAGTTGCAAATGTACGTCTTACATCTGTATCGATAAGTGCCATTTCAGCTGCTTCATAATAATATTTATCATGCATGTATTGAATGATATTAAGTGAATTTACATAAATTCCTGCTAACCAATCCATCATTACATCATATTTCTTCATTACTTCATCATAATCTAAGTATTCAGAAGTGATTGCTTTATATTCTGGTCCTACTTGAGCACCTGATTTTTCATCAACACCACCATTAATAGCGTATAATAAACACTTAGCAAGGTTAGCTCTTGCTCCGAAGAATTGCATTTCCTTACCTGTTTGTGTAGCAGATACACAACAACAGATTGAGTAATCATCGCCCCATACTGGTTTCATTACATCATCATTTTCATATTGTACTGAACTTGTATTGATTGAAATCTCAGCAGCGTATTTCTTGAAGTTCTCTGGTAAATTTGGTGAGTAAAGAACTGTTAAGTTTGGTTCTGGTGAAGGTCCCATGTTTTCAAGTGTATGAAGGAATCTGAAGTCAGTTTTAGTAACCATTGAACGACCATCAACACCCATACCTGCAACTTCAAGTGTAGCCCATACTGGATCACCTGAGAATAATTGATTGTATGAAGGGATTCTTGCGAACTTAACCATTCTGAATTTCATTACCATATGGTCAATAAGTTCTTGCGCCTCATCTTCTGTAAGAGTTCCGTTTTCTAAATCTCTTTGAATATAGATATCAAGGAATGTTGAGATACGACCAACACTCATTGCTGCACCGTTTTGAGTTTTAACAGCTGCAAGGTAACCAAAGTATAACCATTGAACAGCTTCTCTAGCGTTCTTAGCTGGTTCTGAAATATCATAACCATAAGAAGCAGCCATTTTTTTCATATCAGCTAATGCTCTATATTGATTAAAGATTTCTTCTCTTTGACGGATGATATCATCTGTCATTGTTCCATCTCCACAGTTAGCATGATCTTTTGCTTTTTCTTCCATTAAGAAATCAATACCATAAAGAGCAACTCTTCTATAATCACCTACGATACGTCCACGACCATATGTGTCAGGAAGTCCTGTGATAATTTTGTTATGACGAGCTTTTCTGATTTCTGGAGTATATGCATCGAAAACACCTTGGTTGTGTGTTTTGTGATATTCAGTAAATACTTTATGAAGTTCTTTGTTTGGTTCATATCCGTATGTTGAGCAAGCTTCTTCAGCCATCTTAATACCACCATATGGCATGAATGCTCTCTTTAGAGGTTTATCTGTTTGTAAGCCTACTACTTTTTCAAGATCTTTTTCAGCTTCGTTGATATATCCTGGACCATGTGATGTAATTCCAGATACAATATCAGTATCCATATCAAGGACACCGCCTTTGGCTCTTTCTTCTTTTTGAAGTTCTTGAAGTTTACCCCAAAGTTTATTTGTAGCTTCTGTTGGATCTGCTAAGAATGAAGAGTCACCATCATATGGTTTATAATTGTTTTGGATAAAGTCTCTTGTATTAACTTCTTCTTTCCAAAGTCTTCCTTTAAAGCCTTCCCATTGTTCTTTTTGTAACATAATTAATGTCCTCCTTTTACGAAATATTCTATGATATACTTACCGTGTACTGTGTATTGTATATTGTATACACATATAATATCACTGTTTTTGATAAAAATCCAGTTATTTTTTACCAGTATTTAATTTTGTACAATGTTGAATTTTTACTCAGTATTTCCGTTAAATTCTCTTATAAAATCAATTATGGGATATGCACAAACTGCATATCCCATAATTGATTTTATTTACTGTATAGATTTGTTTCGTTGCATGTAAGCACTGAACTGCTACGCGTGAAGCTAATAAAAAATAATTTTGTTGAGTATAACAGTTAGTATTCATCGAAATCTTCAAGTACAGAGTTTGAGTTTATTATTAGGGTATTAAAGCCCTCTAGAAAACTTACCTTCGTCAATTTGCACATTTATAAACTTAACTAATGTGTTGCAGAGCATAGTTTCATGAGCAACTGTATGAAGTCGTTGGTACTTAGGCTCTGTATTTTAGAGTCTTACGTACCACTACGAACTTCATCCAAGCGGGAGCGGGTTACGATTAAACTATGGTTTGCATCACATATTAATGTGTAAATTGTGCAAATCGACGAATCAAAATATTGAATGGGCTTTTTAGTACCTAAATCATTTTATAATTCTTCTCCATTGGTTTCAATAACGCGTTTAAACCATTCAAAAGATTTTTTCTTACTTCTATTTAAAGTTCCATTACCATCATTATCTTTATCCACGTAGATAAATCCGTAACGTTTCTTCATCTCTCCTGTGGTAAATGAGATACAATCAATGCAGCCCCATGGAGTATATCCCATCAAGTCGATACCATCAAGTTCAACTGCTTTCTTCATCTCAATAATATGATTCTTAAGATATTCAATACGATAATCATCTTCTACATACCCTTGTTCATCTGGTGTGTCAATTGCACCAAATCCATTTTCCACAATGAAAAGAGGTTTTTGGTAACGTTCATATAGAAGATTAAGCGCATATCTAAGACCGATTGGATCAATCTGCCATCCCCAGTCAGAAGCCTTTACATAAGGGTTAGGAACACTTCCTGGGAACCCATCTAATCCATTGCCTTTCACCACTGCATCTGCCTTTACTGCATTTGTCATATAATAGCTAAGTCCGATATAATCTACGATTCCTTCTTTCAAGATCTTCGCATCTTCCGGTTCCATATGAATATGATATCCTTTTCTCTCCCACTCTTTATAAGCATATGATGGATATTCTCCACGAACATGCACATCTCCGAATAAATATCGATCATGCATTGATTCTAAAGAATACATCATGTCTTCTGGATTACAAGAATACGGATATAACGGAACACAAGCAAGCATACAACCAATTTTAAAATCTGGATTAATCTTATGTCCTTCTTTAACAACTAAGGCACTTGCAACTAATTCATGATGAACAGTCTGATACATACACTCTTCTGGATTTTCTTCTTGATTGAAAATAACACCTGAGTTTACATAACCAAATAACGGATATTCATAATTTTTCTGATTGTTGATTTCATTGAATGTCATCCAATACTTAACCTTATCTTTGTAACGTTCCATAACCACTTTGGCATAATGTACAAAGAAATCGATCAATTTACGATTCTTCCAACCACCATATTCTTTCACTAGATAATAAGGCATTTCAAAATGTGATAACGTAATTACTGGTTCGATCCCGTATTTTAGTAGTTCATCAAATAAATCATCATAAAATTGTAATCCTTCTTCGTTTGGCTCTTTTTCATCACCATTTGGAAAGATACGAGTCCATGCTATAGAAGTTCGGAAGCATTTGAATCCCATTTCTGCAAACAATTTTACATCTTCTTTGTAATGTCCGTAAAAGTCTACAGCTTCATGATTTGGATAATAACAATCTTCTAACACACCATCTGTTATCTTACGATCTACTCCATGAGTCCCCCCAGTAAGCACATCAACAATGCTTACTCCTTTACCGCCTTTGTTCCAACCACCTTCTACCTGGTGAGCGGCTACAGCGCCGCCCCAAAGAAATTTATCCGATAACATATTTACACCTCTATTTCTGAATTTCTAACAATTCTTGACCATGTACCACGTCCGAAACTTTCAATGCTTCTACACTCTTAAACTCTTCTGTGTTAGATACAATTACCATAGTTGTCGATTCAAATCCTGCTTTTTGAATCTCTTCAAGAGAGAATGTGATTAAAAGCTGTCCCTTTTTTACTCTATCATTTTGAGAAACCTGTACTTCAAAGCCTTTCCCAGCCATTCCTACAGTATTAATTCCAATATGAATTAATAATTCTTCTCCTGAGTCAGACATAAGACCAATTGCATGTCCTGTTGGAAAAAGTGCTGCTACCGTTCCATCAAATGGTGCATAGACTTTTCCTTCTTTTGGTATGATAGCTGCGCCCTTACCCATGGCTTCACTAGAGAACGCATCATCGTTTACATCAGAAAGAGCGATTACTTTACCACTAAGTGGTGAACTAATTCTCATTTCTTTATTATCAACTGAAGATGCATTTGTAGATTCTAATGTTTTTACTTCATCTTTACCGTCTACATTTGTGTCTTTCTTTGACTCTTTTACATCTTCTTTAAATCCAACGATCATAGTAAGCACCATTGCTAATACGAATGATACAATAATTGATATTAGGTATCCAAGGAAGTTTGACATATATCCTTCTTTAAAATAAGCTGGTAGTGTTGCGATACCTGGCATGTTATAACTCCATGAATATGCATGAAAAGCACCAGCTATACCACCACCTACAGCACCAGCTATACAACCACAAATCATTGGCGTTTTTAAACGTAAGTTAACACCATAGATTGCTGGTTCTGTAATTCCAAAAAGCCCTGTAATAGCTGCTGGAAGTGAAACTTGTTTTAATTCTTTATCCTTCGTACGGAAGAACACTCCAAGAGCTGCACCTGCTTGTGAGAATACAGCAGATCCTTGTATGCCTGTGAATGTATCATATCCTAGAGCCGCATAGTTACCAACTGTAACCGGAGTGATTCCCCAGTGCACACCGAAGATAACCATTACTTCCCATAAGCCACCTACAACAACGCCCGCAACAATTGGACTTAAATCATATAAGGAATTGTATACATCACCGATTGCTCCACCAACCATATTTCCTAAAGGTCCACATACTAGTAATGTTAGTGGTACCATAATTGCAATTGTAAACATCGGAGTGAATAGGTTTCTAATCACTATTGGTAATGTTTTATCGAAAAATCTCTGTACATAAGATGCAATCCAAATTGCTAGTATAATTGGTATAACTGTAGATGTATAACTAAGCATCTGAACATTAATTCCTAAGAATGTTAGTGATTCACCTGCATTCACCATTGCAATATAATCTGGACTAACTAATGCACATGCGATTACAATACCGATAAATTCATTTACTTTAAATTTCTTAGATGCAGTTACAGCAATCAATACAGGTAAGAATGTAAATGCTGTCCAAGAGACAAAGTTCAAAATCTTATAAGTTCCCCAGCTTGTATCCATTAGATTCATTGCAACAAGTACCCCGAGAATACCTTGTAAGATACCACATGCCGCAAGTGTATATAAAAATGGAGCAAAAATACTAGAAATTACATCAATTATCCTACTGACTATCCCTACTTTTTGAGTTGGTTCGCTACCACCTTCTTCTACCGTTACAAGCTTTAATACTTCTTTGTAAGCGTCTTGTACGTGATTACCAATAACGACTTGATATTGTCCTCCCGCTTCTACTGTCGTAATTACTCCAGGGATCTTTCTTACAGTTTCAGTATTAATACCCTTCGTATCCTTTAATATAAAACGTAATCTTGTGGCACAGTGAGTTACATTACTAATGTTCTCATCTCCGCCTAGTTCCTTTACCAATGCTTTCGCAGTGATACTATAATCAATTGCCATTGAGATTTCCTCCTTTTGTATCTTGAACTTAATATATCATAAACCATGTCTTATTATCTATACTCCTGGCCCCTTCTGGTTTCTGTTTCGTTTGTTTGTAATTTGTTACACCGAAGAAACAATTTGTTTTTTACTCTTATAATTCATGGTACCTAAAATAAATAAAGCAGATACAACACTATTATAACTATGTTGTATCTGCTTTATTTACTTTAGGCATTATTTAATACTTCTCGCTAATGTCTCAATTAAGAATAACACCGGAACCTGCGTAGTAACATTCAAGTCACCGCCCACTTTTTTTTCTTCTATAAAATACGACAAATTTAAATCAGATATTTTGGCAAGCGTACAAGAGTTTTTATTAGTAATGCTTAATATTTTACAATTATGCTGCTTAAATTCATTAATCATACGAATAACTTCACTCACTTCACCTGATACAGATAAAGCAATTATCACAGTATTATCAAGAATATCTTCTAATATCGGATAGTAAGGATCATCAATACTCTGTGCAAATTTTCCTACATTAGAGAAAAATCTCGCTCCATATTTCCCAAGAACTCCAGAGGTTCCAACCCCTACAAAGATTACTCTTTTTGCCTCTATAATCATCTGGACAGCCTCTTGCATCACCTGTTCCCAAGCAGTTGTTTCCACACTTTTAAAATAATGTTGCAATTCCTCAATGTCATCTTTTGACTGACGACTACTTTGTTCATTTAAGTAAATCTTAAATTTAACTCGAAACTCTGAGTAGCCATCACATCCAAGCTTTTTACAAAATCGAATAACGGTTGATGTTGAAACATGTACTGCCGCCGCTAAGTCTCTCACTGTCATATATCTTACTACCTGTTTATTCTTAATAACATAATCATACACAAGTAATTCTAGATTATTTAATTTTTGAATATTATCATAACTGAACATACGAATGCCCTCCTAGTTTGATTATACAAAAATCAAGCGAGTCTTACAAGATTATAATTAATCCAATGTTTTATTGTCTTCTTATTATAAGCTGGACGAAAAAAAGAAAGTACGCTTAGCGAACTTTCTTTTTTATAAATTTATTATTTTATTATTATTTTTAAATTTATATTATATTAAATGTATAGTTGGTATTTTTACAATAACTTTCTTATATTTTTTTTGATACCAATAATACAGATCATAACGAATACTAAACCGACAATTGCAATTTCCATATGATTCGTACCTCCTATATTATCTTTCCGTATTTTAAGTTAGTTAAAACTAACTTATCTGTATTATAACATGTATTGGTACATAAATCAATATATATTGCAATTATTTATTTGTTTATAATATCCGCGATTTCACTTATTCCCTTTTTACCAAAATGAACAATTTCATCATTAATAACCATACATGGTACACTCATTACTTGATATTTCTCTTTTAATTCAGGATAATGCATTAAATCAATCATCTCCGCTTCAATATTATCCGAAAGAGTTGCAGCCTTCTGAGCAGCCATAACTAATTCCGGACACATTGTGCATGATAGCGAAACCATAATCTTAAGATTTACTGGTTTTGATACTTCTTTAATCTTCTTCTCCACGTCTTGTTCAATTTCTTTTCCTGGTCCTGCAACATTGTATAATGCAATTATAAATGAGTTAATTTCATGTCCTCCAGGTACTCCATGGAACTGTATTCCACTGCTAGTGCCATCTGCATAACAAACTTCAATTGTTGGGAGTAAACGTGTACCTGCTTCTTCCTCTTTTCCCTCGACCCAAGTTACTTTGTCAGTTAAACTTATAAACTCATCAAGAAAACCTTTCACTTCTTCTGAGATTTTTCTATCATCCAACCAAGTTTTTAAGATAACAGGCTTTTCGAATTTTTCAAACACTCCTCTTAACTGATTCTTTATTTCACTGCTTAAAAATCCACCATCTACCAAGTCATCACTGGCATTATGCTTGTTTTCATTCGCTCCTTGATTACTAGTTTTCTTAGTTATTTCTAACTCAGGAATGTTATGTTTCGCATGTAAATCAGAAACATATTTCTCTAAGGATGTTGCGGCAACAGCTCCGTCAGAAACAGCAGTAACTACTTGCCTTAAGTTCTTCACACAAACATCACCTGCTGCATATACCCCTTCAATATTCGTTTTTTGATTAGCATCTGTAATAATATAGCCTTGTTCATTCAATTCCACTACAGATGGTAGCCATTTTGTATTTGGGACATATCCAGCAAATACAAACACACCGAAGCCTCCATCGACATCTGCATCATGTGTCCATTCTTCTCCTGTAGTGTTATTGCGGAATTTTGCTTTCTTTAACATGCTATCTCCACTCACTTCCACAACTTCTGTAGTAAATATAGCAGAGATCTTATCATTTTCCTTAATTTGATCTGATACCGTTTTCGCACAAGTAAAATCTTCTTCACGCACTATTAAAGTGACTGATTTTGCATATCTAGTAAGGAATATGCCTTCTTCAACTGCCGCAAATCCACCACCAATAACGAAAAGATCCATACCAGTAAAGAATTCACCATCACATGTTGCACAATAAGCAACTCCTCTTCCTTGGAATTCATTTTCTCCCTTGAAACCTAATTTTCTTGGATTAGCACCAACGGCTAATACAACACTTAATGCTTTATATTCGCCCTTAGATGTACGAATTACTTTTATATCTAACTCTAATTCCATATCACTTACTTCAGCGATTAAAAACTCTGCTCCAAAAGATTCTGCTTGATTTCTCATATTATCCGTCAATTCTTTTCCGCTCGTCTTATTGACACCTGGATAATTAATGATTTCTGAAGTTATTGTAATCTGTCCACCTGTATGTTCTTTCTCAAGAACAAGTACTCGATATTTCGCTCTTGCCATATAAATTGCTGCTGATAATCCGGCTGGCCCGCCGCCAACTATAATGAGATCATATAGATTCTTTATATCTGTCATGTAAGTCCTCCTTTTTAAGATACCCCGTCTCTTTATACGAGGCGGGGTATTCTAGTTTTATTAATTCTCTTTCTTAATTACTAATTAAATCACACTTAGTACATAAAAAACTTAATTTAGATCTTCAAGTACGAAGTTGAGTAATTAAATTAAGCCAACAAGATCAAGACTTGGTTTTAAAGTTTCTGCACCTGGTTGCCATTTAGCTGGGCAAACTTGATCCCCATGTTCTGCAACGAATTGAGAAGCTTGTACACGTCTGAATAATTCATCTGCGTTTCTTCCTACGTTACCAGCGATTACTTCATAAGCAACAATTTTTCCTTCTGGATTTACGATAAAGCTTCCTCTTTCTGCTAATCCATCAGATTCGATCATAACATCAAAATCTCTAGCTAATGCACCAGTTGGGTCGGCTAACATTGGGTATTTAATTTTTTTAATTGTCTTTGATGTATCATGCCATGCTTTATGAACGAAATGAGTATCGCAAGATACAGAGTAGATTTCACAACCAATTTTTTGGAACTCATCATATTTGTTAGCTAAGTCCTCTAATTCTGTAGGGCACACAAATGTGAAATCTGCTGGATAGAAGAAGAATACAGACCATTTACCTAAGATATCTTCTTTCTTAACTTCTTTAAACTCTCCATTTACAAATGCTTGAACTGAAAATTCTGAAACTTCTTTATTAATTAATGACATAATTAATACCTCCTAAATTGTTTTTTTTGTTTTTTTTGTTTTTTATTAGAATACTTTGTTTCTAATATCTTTGTTTACTAGATTTTTGATTACTATATCTTTGTTTATTAGTTGTTTAAGGTTAGTCATTTCTAACATGTATTAATCATAACACACTTTAAAACAAATTGCAATATCAATAATAGTAATTATTACTGTTTTTATTGATTAAAAGTTATCAATAAGGAAATCTGCATAGAAAAATGTCTGTACAAAGCCGTTTTTCTATAAATAAAGGAGGCTGTTGCAAAATATATTTTAAATATCTCTAACATTTTTTTATATAGAATGCATTGAAATGCAACTCAAAAAAATATGCAAAGATATAAATTTTGCAACAGCCTCTTTTATTAGTAAATATTATTTGGTATGACTTTCATTTATACTTCATATGCAAACCTTGTAAAAGATAATTCCAGACCACCCCTTACATGGCTACAAATATTAACTGCAGATCTCATAACATCTGAAAACTGATCGTCCTTTGTTATGACCTTCATAAAAGCATGATCATCTGTGATTTCTACACTCTCAACATCTTCTAATTCTTTCATTTCTTTTAAGATTTCTTTCTCTTCCGCTTTTGTTACTTTCTTAGATAAATGATAATATCTTCCCATAATAAGCACGCTTTCTATTATAATTTCAATTTTGTACAGTATCTATATTAATTACTTATAGATTATTTTCTGGTACTTCCTTGTTTAGCCACTGACTGCATTTTTTCCCTAATCAAATTTTGGTCACCCAGATATTCCCTATGTATGAATTTGCCATGTTCATCAAGTTCATATACAAGCGGAATACCTGTAGGAATATTTACATTCACTATTTCTTCCTCAGAAAGTCCTTCTAGATATTTTACAAGAGCACGTATGGAATTACCATGTGCTGCGACCAATACTCTCTTACCTGCTTTCATATCCTTCAATATATGTTCTTCGTAATAAGGAACTACTCTAGCAATTGTATCTTCTAGACTTTCACCAAGAGGTAATCGTTCTTCTCCCTCTTGACGATACTGTTCCTGTAATTTAGGATTTCTCTCATCTGTTTCTTCAAGGTATGGTGGCGCAATATTGTAAGAACGTCTCCATATCTTTACCTGGTCTTCCCCATATTTCTGAGCAGTTTCTTCTTTATTCAAACCTTGCAGTGCACCATAATGGCGTTCGTTCAGCTTCCATGTCTTTATTACTGGTAGCCAAGCTCTGTCCATCTCATCTAGGGCATAACCTAGTGTATGAATTGCTCTTTTCAGGTAAGAAGTATAACAAACATCAAAATCAAAACCATTTTCCTTCAATGTGCTTCCCGCTTCTCTTGCCTCCGTCTGTCCTTTCAATGACAAATCTACATCAGTCCAACCAGTAAAAAGATTTTGTTCATTCCAAACACTTTCTCCGTGACGTAATAATACTAATTTCATATATATCTCTCCTTTCAAATTTTAATAATCAGTTTTGTATATTACTAACAAAACAATTATTTATGTAAGAGTATACACACCGAAAAGGTTGCCTTTCGGTGCTTTTCTCATTAATCTCTTTTATTTAGCAGTTTCATTCTCACTATGCTTGATAATATCTTCCATCGTATGCCATGCTAACAGAGCACATTTTACTCTCGCTGGCATATTTGATATGTTTTTAAATGCAATTGCATCTTCAATTTTCTTTAATTCAGTTTCATCTGTCATTTCCCTTTTAATCATAGCGATAAAAGCGGAGATAATCTCCTTTGCTTCCTCTACCTTCTTACCTTTAATCGTATCAATCATAATAGAAGTAGAAGCCTGTGATATGGCACAGCCGTGTCCTGTAAATCCTAAATCTTCTATTATATCTCCATTTAATTTTAACTCTAATTTAATTTCATCACCGCAATTAGGATTATGACCCATTTCGCAATAGTCTGCATGTTCTAAATCTTTTTTATTTTCAGAATACATACTATGTTCCATAATTAAATCGTTATATACATCACTTAAGATTTCCATTATACATCTTCCCCTCTCTGTGTTTTTTTAATATATTTTTCAAACATGCTATATGCCTTTTCAATTCCTTGTACTAATCGGTCAACATCTTCCTTCGTATTATAGAAGTATAGGCTTGCTCTACACGTTGAATCTGTTTGCAGATATCTCATCAGTGGCTGTGCACAATGATTACCTGATCGTACTGCTACTTTACATGAGTCTAATATACTTGCTACATCGTGGGGATGTATTCCTTTCATATTAAAGGATATAACGCTGGAATGATTTTCTCTATTTGGAGTTACATATAAACTCACATAGTCTAACCTTGATAGTTTCTGTAAGGCATAATCGGTTAATTCTTTCTCTATCTTTTGAATGGTATCATATCCTAGATTCTCAATATAATCTATGGCGGCTCCGAGTCCTACCACTCCTCCAACGTTTTGCGTTCCTGCTTCGAATTTATTAGGAAGAGGTGCGAAGGTTGTTTCCTGTTCGTACACATATTCAATCATATCGCCTCCCATTAAGAATGGAGACATGTTATTAAGAAGTTCCTTTTTGCCATACAATACTCCAACTCCTAATGGAGCAAGCATCTTATGACCAGAAAATACTAAGAAGTCTGCGTCTAAATCCTGTACATCTATCTTCATATGTGGAATACTTTGTGAAGCATCTACGATTACAATTGCTCCTTTTTCATGCGCATACTTAATGATTTCTTTTACTGGGTTTATAGTTCCCAGAACATTTGATATATGTGTAATACCAACAATTTTGGTCTTATCTGTTATCTTACGCTCTATCTCTTCTTTTGTTAGTTCATATTGCTCATTAATATACATATATGTTAACTTACTATCTGTTTTGTTCGTTACCATTTGCCAAGGAACTAAATTAGAATGATGCTCCATAATAGATATAACAACTTCATCATCTTTTTGCAGATTATCCATTCCATAGGAATACGCAAGCAGATTCAGACTTTCTGTTGCATTTTTTGAAAATATAATTTCTTCAGACTCTTTTGCATTAATAAATCTTGCAATCTTTTGTCTCGTTTCTTCATACAGATTTGTTGCCTCAACACTAAGTTCATAGGAACCTCTGTGGGGATTCGCATTATATTTTTGATAAAATTCTTCCACTGCTTTCAGCACTTGCTTTGGTTTTTGTGTTGTTGCACCACTATCTAGATATGCTATCTCTCTATTTTGTAAGAGCGTAAACTCTTCTCTAATCTTTTCTATATCCATTATAGCATTGTTCCTTCCTTGTCTAATCTAATCTCTTATCAATCTCGGCTAGAACTTCTTCTTTTAACGTTTCTAGTTCGATTCGTTCTATAATATGAGAAAACCTTGCTTTAACAATTAATTTCATCGCTTCCTTTTGGCTAAATCCTCTACTCATTAGATAGAATAGTTCCTTCGGATCTACTTTACCAGAAGCTGAACTATGATTTCCTTCTACATCTTCTTCTGTACATAATAACATTGGTAATGCTTTTGACCTTGCTTTGTCCGATAGCAGCATACAAAATTCATTTTCATTTCCTTTTGCTTTCTTTGCTCCTGTCTTAAAGTCAATTGTTCCTTTGAAGCTTTTCATCGCCTGGTCTTTTAAAGCCCCTTGTACTTCAATATCAACATTCGATTTTTTACCATATAGATGTGCTATATAATTCATATCTATTCTTTGATTTTCTTTACCTAGATAAATACTATTAATACTGCCTTTCGAATTGTCTTTCTTCACATTCATATAGTAATTAGAAATACTACTTTTTCCACCAAAATCTACTGTGATAAGATCAACCTTTGCTGAATCTTCTACATCACTTTCTATACTGATAAAGTTTCTTGATTTTTCATTCAATAAATTAACGATAACAACCTGTATATCTGAATTCTTCTTTGCTTTAATTCTGCAAATTCCATTGTGATAATTCTCATCTTGCGAATCAGCATTATCTTCTCCTGATTTATACTTCAGGATAACCGTTCCTTTGCTTCCCTCTTCAGCCATGATTTCAATGTTATCAACCAAACAATTTTCTTTTCCTTCAAAATCAAAGTCTAACTCTACATTACCTTGATTTTTTTGATCTATGACAATTTTAAAACTTTGGTTTGACTGATTATTGACTTGTTCCTCTAATATCTTTCCAACTCCATATATTAAATTAACTTTATCTTTCTTAGCGTTTCTTGTTACACATTCTTCGCCACTTTTTATGGTCACTGCATCAAACGCTGTAATTTCCTCTGGAACCGAAAATCCTTCTAGGACAATGTCATTGATTCCAAAATTTACACTTGTCCTAATAGGCGTATCGTTTAATCTTACTTTCTCCATTACCCAATCGCTCCTTCCAATTCTAAATTAATTAAGTTATTCATTTCCACTGCATATTCAATAGGAAGTTCTTTTGAGATTGGATAAGCAAATCCCCTTACGATCATTGCTTTCGCATCTTCTTCTGATAAACCTCTTGACATCAGATAAAAAATTGCTTTGTCACTTATTTTTCCGATCTTGGCTTCGTGGGAGAATTCTACCTCATCTGTCCTAATATCATTCACAGGAATTGTGTCAGATTTTGATATGCTGTCAAGCATAAGTGATTCACAAGATACCGAACATTTTGAATTCTTAGCATTCTCACTAATCCTTACTAGAGATCTATAGGTGCAAGTTCCACCGTTTTTAGAAATTGATTTTCCATCTATTACGCTTGAAGTATTTGGTGCGTTATGTACCACCTTAAAGCCGTTATCTAGATTTTGTCCTTTCCCTGCGAAAGAGATTCCAGTGAATTCTGTTTTTGCTCCTTCACCATTTAGAATACTCATTGGATATAACATAGAAATCTTAGATCCAAAGGAACCTGATACCCAGTCAATCTGAGCATTTTTTCCTACAATTGCTCTCTTGGTATTCAGATTCAACATATTCTTTGACCAGTTTTCAATGGTTGAATATCGTAAATATGCATTGTCTTTTACATATAACTCTACACAACCTGCATGTAGATTTACTTTATTATATTTTGGTGCTGAACATCCTTCAACAAAGTGAAGACTTGCTCCCTCATCAACAATAATTAAGGTATGTTCAAATTGACCTGCTTCTGGAGAGTTTAATCTAAAATAAGATTGTAGAGGTATATCTACCTTTACTCCTTTTGGTACATATACAAATGAACCACCTGACCAAACAGCTCCGTGTAATGCTACAAATTTGTGGTCATGTACGGATACACATTTCATAAAATAAGGTTTAACTAGTTCAGGATAATCCCTTACTGCAGTTTCCATATCCGTATAGATTACTCCCTGCTTTACTAATTCTTCCTTAATACTATGATATACTACCTCTGAATCATATTGAGCTCCAACGCCTGCTAAAGAATTTCTTTCCGCCTCTGGTATTCCTAAAGTTTCAAATGTCTTTTTAATATCTTCTGGAACATCATCCCAACTATTATTAAGTTTACTTTTTGGTCTTACATAAGTTGCAATTTCGTCCATATTCAATTCAGAAAGGTCAGGTCCCCAAGTTGGCAAACTTAACTTATTGTATACATTTAGTGCCTTCAAGCGAAACTCTCTCATCCAATCCGCTTCCTGCTTTTGATTAGATATTTCTGATATGATATCAGGAGTCAACCCTTTCTTTATTTTGAATTCATATTTATCTTCATTTTTTATATCATATATATTTCGATTAATTTCTTCTACGTTCGTCTTTTTCATATTAAAGCCTTGCCTTTCACACTAATTACTCCATTTTATATTTTCCGTAACCTTCTTTTTCAATCTCATCAGCCAATTCTTTTGTTCCGGTTTTTACAATTTTACCGTCAACTAAGATATGAACATAATCTACGTTTAGATTCTCTAATATTTTCGTATTATGTGTAATGATTAGAACTGCGTTCTCATCGTTTTTATACATTTGAATCCCTTTTGAGACGGTTCTTATGGCGTCTACATCAAGACCTGAATCGGTTTCATCTAATATAGCAAGTTTAGGATTAAGAACTAACATTTGAAGAATTTCATTTTTCTTCTTTTCTCCACCTGAGAAACCAACATTTAAATCTCTCTCCATATAACTTGGATTGATATCTAGTTGCTCCATGTATCCTTTTATTTCATCTCTGAAAGCCATTAACCTTACTGGCTTTCCTGTCATTTTGTTCTTTGCATATTTCAAGAAATTAGTAACAGATACACCTGGTATCTCTTCTGGTGATTGGAACGACATAAAGATTCCTTTTCTGGCGATTTCATCAGTCTTTGATTCCGTAATATTCTCTCCGTCAAAAATTACTTCTCCCTTTTCCTTCTCATAACTAGGATTACTTAGTATAGAGTGTGCAAGTGTAGATTTACCAGCACCATTCGGTCCCATTACTATATGAACTTCTCCTTTATTAACCTTTAGGTTTAGTCCTTTTAATATTTCCTGTCCTTCTGCATTTACATATAGATCCTTAATTTCTAATAAAGTATTACTCATAATGTATCCTTCCTTTTCTTTTCCTTTTCTAAAAATGAATTGATTTTATTCTTCTTCCACAATCAATACATCTTTCATTGTTAATGTCATAATCACATTTCAAATGCTTTATTCCTAATGTGTTTTGTACGTATTTTGCTAATTTATTAAGAGTATGATCGTCCATACTTTTTTTCATTTTCTCTGCTTCTGTTTTTGCTTCTTCTGCATCTATTTCTAGCAATTCAGTTAAAAACAGATATACTATATCATAGGCTTCTAAAACCTTTCTGGCTGTTTTTATTCCCTCCCGGGTCAATTCAATTTTTCCATATACTTCATAATTCACTAGTCCGTATTCTGCAAGCTGTTTTATTGCTTTGTTCACACCTGCTTTTGTACATTGCATCTTTTTTGCTATATCAGTTACTCTTATTTCACCTTTTTGATTTTGCAATACATACATTGTCTTAATATATTCTTCTAATGATTTTGAAATACTCATCATAAGCCTCCCTTTGTTAACTTAGGTTAACATTAACTCTTTTCTGATTATTTGTCAAGTATATATTCTTGCACAGAGTGCAGACACATAGGATAAAACCAAAAAAAACGACATGAAACCAATTTGGCTCCATGTCGTCTTTCTTATTCCGTTAAGCGATATCCATACAAGTACACCTCCATAGTATCCTGCTGATGATTTCGCATGATTTGCATATTCTTTCCGCCCGGCCGCCGAAAACCTTGGCTTTCATAAAACCCGTAATTACAGGTAGAATCTGTATACAAATAGATATTTTATATCATATCATTCTATTTTATTGATTTCCTAGATAATGCTTATATATATTTTGCAGCTAATTTCCCTAAATTCTCAGGGTATTGCTTACGATATTCTTCATACGTTACCCCTAATGAAGTAACCTCTTTACCAATATCAACTAAGAACTCAGGGATATCATCTTCTACAATAACACCCATCTCTTTACCGAAGTTTTCTGCGCCAAGAAGCTCACAACCATCTTCATACACTGCGAATGCGAATTTTGGTCCATCCTGTGTTGGCTTTTTACCACCCCTAAATCCAAGTCTTCCAATTTGATGAGCTGAACAAGAAGATGGACAACCTGAAATATGAATAGCTGGAAGTACTCCGTCCTTAAAATTCTCTTGTCTCACACGTTCAATACAAGCATCTAAGAGCGCTTGTGATTTACCAATTCCTACTTGACATATAGTTGCTCCAACACAGGCAGTTGATCTTTCAAAAAGTGTGTTAGCTCCGTCTTTCGTACATTCTAAGACTTTCTGTGCTTCAGCTGCTGTAAGATTAATTACATAAACTCCTTGGTCAGGTGATATACGTAATTTAACGTCTTTCATATTACTAATCACTTCATATATATTTGCAAAGAATTCAGGTTTAGGATTTCCCCCTATTGGGTGATATGATACTGAATAAAGTCCTTTTTGCTTCTGTTTAATAATTCTAGGATTTGATATTTCACCATCTCCAGTCTTATTAATTACTTTAGCTTTTACGTTAATATCAAGTTTTTCATTTTCTAAATTATGTGCCAATTTTTCTTGATATACATTAATTAATCCTTCCACTCCAAGCGTGTCTTGTAAGAATCTTGTACGTGATGCTGCTCGATTCGTATAATTACCATGTTCTGTGAAGACATCAATCATTGTCTTAATATAGTATAAGATCTTCGATGGTTCTACATCTTTCGCAACACATACTCCCATCTTTGGTTTAATTCCAAGCCCACCTGCTACATATACATCAAAGGTTTGGTTTGCTTTTGCAACAAACCCCAAATCACGGAAGGTAGCATGTGTTTCATTCTTTTCTGAATTAGTGAAGCATACTTTAAGCTTTCTAGGAAGTTTTACTTTTTTAATAAATCCTAGTAGATAGTCTCCCGCTTCTTTTGCATAAGGAAGTGGATCAAAGTATTCATCTTCTTCGACCCCAGAAAGTGGTGAACACATAACATTTCTCGGGAAATCTCCACCACCGCCTCTAGTTATAATACCATGATCAAATGCCTCTTCAACTAAGCCACAAACAGAAGCTTCTGTTAGATTGTGAACCTGTATTGACTGGCAGGTAGTGAAATGCACAAGATCAATATTATACTTACTAATGCTATCAGCCACAAATTTCAATTTCTCTTTGTTCAATTCCCCGCCAGCTAATCTTAGTCTTAGCATACTACGTTCCCCACCTCTTTGAGCATAGCTACCAAAACCACCTGAGAAAGATTTATATTCTGGTACTGTAATTTCTTTTTGATAAAACTTCTTTGTTATTTCATGAAATTCCTTTAAATCTTCACGAAATTCTTCCACATGATTTCTAGCCATAAAAATACCATCCTTTTCCTTTATGTTGTATTTTCTATAATGCACAAGAGTAAGCATTACATTCTTATACTATATTATACCAAATAATTATCTTTAATACAAACCAGACATTATCCTAACGTTATACACTCACGTTCCACAATAAGTTTTGTATCCACAATCATGTGTATCAGATGGATTTTCATAGTATTCGTTTCTATTATTGTAATCATAAGGATTCAAAAGAACGGAAACAAGGGCTTCCATTTCACTATAATCTTGGTGTTCTACCGCTTTCTCAAGCGCTTCTTCTACTCTTTGATTTCTTGGAATTACTGTTGGATTATTATTCTCCATTAATATTTTGGATTCGTCAAGTGATTCTTTCTGGCTTTTGCGACGTTTCTGCCATAATGTATACCACTCTTCATACTCTTTAGAATCCGTTAATTCAGAATGTGGATTCGTATCCAATGTTAAATCTCGGAATGTATTCGTATAATCAGCTCTATACTTTAACATAAGACTTAACAATCCTTTCATCAACTTTTCATCTCCCTCATCAGCATGAAACAAACCGAGTTTTTCACCCATTCCTTTAATCCATAGCTTGTGATAAAGTGTAGAAAATTGATCAATCTCAGATTGTGCAATTTTAATTGCTGCTTCTTGCTCGTCAGCTAGCAATGGCAATAGTGCTTCTGCAAATCTGGCCAAATTCCAGGAAGCCATTTTCGGTTGATTCTGATAAGAATATCTTCCACTTGTATCTATGGAACTAAAGACAGTTTCTGGATTGTAACGATTCATGAATGCACAAGGACCATAATCAATAGTTTCCCCGCTTATAGTCATATTATCTGTATTCATTACGCCATGAATAAATCCAACTAATTGCCACTTAACAAGCAATCTTGCCTGCTGCTTCACCACTTCTTGAAGCAAGTATATATATGGGTTTTCTTCGGTCAGCCCCTCCTGATAATGACGATTCAATGTATAATTGGATAATGATTTTAGGGCATCTTTATCTAGCATTCGATTTGCGTACTCAAAAGTGCCTACCCGTATATGACTCTTTGCTATTCTGACTAAAATTGCACCTGGTAATGCCGTTTCTCTAAGAATCCTTTCTCCTGAGGTAACAACTGCTAAACTTCTTGTGGTTGGAATACCAAGACCTTTCATTGCCTCACTAATAATATATTCACGCAACATGGGGCCAAGTGTTGCTTTCCCATCTCCACCTCTAGAATACGGCGTTCTTCCAGACCCTTTTAACTGAATATCAAACCGTTCTCCCTTACTTGTAACATATTCTCCCAGAAGAATTGCTCGTCCATCTCCTAACATCGTGAAATAACCAAATTGATGCCCTGCGTAAGCTTGGGCAATTGGTGTTGTTCCTTCTATTATTTTGTTACCAGCAAGCACTAATGTTCCTTGGTCTTGCTTAAAAAATTCAAGATCCAAACCCAGTTCAGAAGCTAAAGAATCATTCCAGACAACCAATTGTGGTGATGGTACTTTACTCGGTAATTGTTTTGAATAGAATTCTTCTGGCAATGTTATATAGGTATTTTCTAATTTTATTACTGAATTATTAATATATCCTTCCTTCATGTCGCACCATTCCTTTGCTATATAGCCATTAATTATCCTTAATAGTGTTATCCCATTATCATTGATTATACGTATTGAGCAATACTTATAAAATTCATAATTATGATTCCTTCAATTAGAACGAGGTGTTATAAGCTACCTCGTTCTTTTTTTTATATTATGTTTCGAGAGTCTAAAGGTCATAAACAACGTCGAAATTTTTATTCTTCCGACTACTAACCTGTACTTGTGTATCATCAGCCTAGCGATGCAAAACTCTTAGTTTCATAGAGTTGCTTCTCTGCTGGTGTACTATGACTAAAAAACGATAGCAAAACATCTATAGTACTTCTTAGTGCATACTAGGTGTGTAGCGTGTTTTGTGTTATAGTACGCCAGCAGAGAAGCTATGAAAATGTATAAGAGTTTTGTATCACAAACTAATACTACACAAGTACATTAATCAACATCAGATGAATAAATTAAAATTCGACCTTTTGACCCTCGAATCATATTATAAGATAGGCAGACTATCTCTGACGCATAATGCTCCCCAGCCAACCTGTGGATTGGGATATGTACTAAATCCTGGTAAATGCCTTGCTCCTTTAATTAGATATGCTTTTAGTTTTTCTCCATAGAGGTATTGATCGTTTCCATTTACAATCCCCCACTGCATCAACATCGCTGCACTACCAGTTACAAATGGTGTTGCAAAGGAAGTCCCTGTATAAGTAGAATAACTTGAGTTGGGTGCAGTTGATGTAATATCCACCCCTGGTGCTACAATATCCGGCTTAATTGTTTCCCCATCTCTAGTAAAACCACGCCCAGAGAAATTAGCATAGCTATCTGTACTACCGTCATAAGCACCTACAGTGATTGCCCTGTATGTAGTGGATGGTATCGTCAGTGTAACATCAGGTGTAGGGCGTAAAAATCTTGTTGAAGAGCTAATAGCATTACCTGCTGGTAACCAAAGATCATAATTACCTACAACAATCCTTTCACCTATCAATCGAATTTTCCATATACCAGTCGCTACCCGCTCACCTATAGGAATAAATTCAAAATAGATTTCCTGAGCTTTGTTGAATGGAATCGGCTCTCCATAATAGAATAATACCCGAGTGTTATCAACTACAAAACTTTGTGTTCCTTGAATCTCACGGATTGGGCCTACTGTAACATTACTTGGACTTGTAATCTCTATTGACATAATGTCATTATAACTCTTCCATAATTGTAGATTGAACGTTCTCTCGTATTCTGAAACTGCAAGCTCTACAATCTGATCACTTCGATTTCTAACAAGACCACCTGTATGTCTTGCCGTAGCTCCTTCGTTTCCCGAACCGATAACAATACTACTTTTCCATATGTTAGCAATATCATTAATGTAATATTCTAATAAAGACCTTCCATCATGCGAACCATAATTATTTCCAAAACTCACATTAATTGCAATTGGTTGACCCAACCTAATGGCACTTCGGATGCAAAAATCTATTCCTTCCATCAATTCTGTAGTATTAGGAAAAGACGTAGGAGTAGGGGCACCTAATTTCACTACAATTATATTACTCTGTGATGCCACTCCTCTATTCCTACCGTTACTTGCTCTTCCATTCCCACAAGCAATTCCTGCAACACCTGTACCATGTCCGGAGAGATCTATGCTCGGCACAATTGCTAAACGATTTGCAGGATTCACCTGTGCCAAAGCTTCATTAATCTGCTCACGTGTATATAAAGTACCGACATCATATCCTTCTGGAGGAGACCCTTGAATTGTCTGATCCCATATCGCTTCTATTCTTGTTGTTCCATCGTCATTTCGAAAATCTGGGTGTCCATAATCTATACCAGAATCTATAATTGCAACTAATACACCCTCACCAAATAAATCAAATTGTGGGATTTGAAGTGGATTTATGCAAGATTCTGCCCTACCATTAGCCACTGCAAATACAAGCCGTTTTGGTTTTTCTATGAATTCAATTTCTTCATAATTACCAAGTCGATTTATTAAGTGCTCTGGTATTATAATTATAGCATATTCGTTAAGTAACTCGACAACACTTATTTGTAGTTCATCACGTATACGTTGGAGACTACCACTATATTTAACAATTAATTCCCAAGATTGTTCCTCAGGTATAAATCCCACATCAAGATCGAGTGTTTGTTCTCTAGTTTCTTCATCCACATCAAGTGCCAGATTCAGTTGATTATCCCGTTTTCCACTATTCATAATCATTCACCAAATTATTACTTATCTAGATTATATGTATCTATCCTGCCATTAAATTCACAAATTCTTTGTAAATGTAGTCTATTAAAACCTCTACCATAATTTACTCAAACTTCGCACATAAAAAGACTTCAGTTGATTATAGCAGTTTGCTACTCCTCTAAATCTTCAAGTGCGAAGTTTGTTTGCTTTATACATTCTTATTAACACTAGATAAAATTGCTAGATTCATTAATGAATCAACATTATCTTCAATAATGTCACCATTTAACACTCTGTCTGCTTCGCGATGTTGGTAATTATCTTTGTATCGAAAATATAGTTGTTCTTTTTCAGCCTCAGTTAATCTTTTATTATTCTCAATGGCTACCGGTAATGCCAATAAACCCATACCGAAATAGTTCATATTGTAACCTCCTATTTTCTCTGATAGGTTTATTGTTCCTTAGCTCACACTTTTCTATTCAATAATAATTTTGAAATTTCTTGCCATGACTTGTTTTGTAAATGTCACTGTTAACTTTCATAACATGCAATGCCTTCTTTATCCTTTAACGGCACCAGCAACCATACCTTTAATAATCTGTTTACTAAATACAAAATAAAGAATAATGATTGGTGACATCGTCAATAACATTGCAGCCATAATCTTTGGATAATCCGAAGCAAACTGTCCTGTAAATTGTGTCATTGCAAGCGGTACAGTCTGTAATTTACTATTCGATACCAAAACCAATGCGAATGAGAATTCATTCCAACATGCAAACGTTTGAATGATAGCAATTGTTGTTAAGATTGGTTTCGCCACAGGAAGTATAATACTGAATAAGGTGCGACTAAAACTACTTCCATCGATTGCTGCCGCTTCTTCTAAAGCAACTGGTATTCCCTTAATAAATCCTTCCACAAGAAATATTGCTATTGGTAATCCGAAAGCTACATAAGGTATAATTAAGGTGTACCATTTATCTGTTAACCCAAAATTCTTAAAAACAATATAGATTGGTACTAGTAATGAATGAATTGGAATTAACATCCCCATTAAGAACATTACATAAAGCACTCTGTTTAATTTAAACCTAACTCTTGCAATTATATATCCCACAATAAACCCGCAAATAACAATTAATACTACAGATAAGAAAGTAACTCTAAAACTGTTAAACATGGATTGATAAATATGATAATCTGGATTTGTAAGGATCTTAGTGTAATTACTTAATGTTGGATTTGTTGGTAAATCAATAATATCAGCATTGAATACACGTTTCTCTTTTAATGAAGAATAAAACATCCAGATCAAAGGGAAGATACAACTCAATGAAAATATTATCAGTATTAAATTAACAAAATACTTAGACCATATATGTCTTGATTGTTTTTCCATTACGCCACCTCCTTATCTTTCGTGAGATGACCAATCAATGCTTGTGACCCTAGAATAACGATTAAGCTCAATACGAATATACCAATTGATATTGCACTACCATATCCCATATTCTGTTGGTCGAATGAAACTTTGTATCCATAGAGTGCCATAACCATAGAAGAGTTACCTGGGCCACCTGCAGTCATTACGTAAATATGATCGAATGCTTTCATGTTACCAGCAATACATAATGTAACACATACTAACAATGTATTCTTAATTAAAGGAATTACGATATATATTGCTCTTTGAAATGAATTAGCACCATCAAGCTCTGCTACTTCGAAAATCTCTTGATCGATGGACGAAATGGCTGATAAGATAATAACCATATAATAACCGATGAACTGCCATATTAATGGAATTGCAATAAGTAACATTACTAACTTAGGTTCATTTAACCAAACTTTAGCTGAGTCACCCTTTCCGATTAAATCTAATAACCAATTAAGAAGTCCTCTTTTGTAATCATAGATCATACTCCAGATGAATCCAATAGATACTGCTGCTATCGTACTCGGAAAGAAACCAAAGGTACGATGAATACCTTTTAACTTTGTATATCTTGAATTAATCATTAATACGAATATAAACGCTAAACCAATCTGTCCAATAATACAGGCAATTACCAGGTAAATATTATGACCAAAAGCACTCCTAAAAACCTCATCTTTTATCAAGGTTATATAATTCTCAATTCCGTTAAATGTTTTGTTAGGACCACCTTTCCAGTTAAAGAAACTGTAATAAAATGCCGTAGCTAATGGTACGAACACAGAAAACACATAGATAAGAACTGGTATAAGTAAGTAAAAGAATATTACTCCTTTTTTTGGACGTATGGAACTAAGCATAGACTCCCTCCTTGTATCCGATAGAATAATTGGTTCTCATGAAGGTTATCATGAGAACCAATCCATTCCTTAATAAGGTTATGTCACCTTGAGTAAATCATTATCTCTAATAATTTTCCTCATAAGCTTTTTGTGCATTTGCTGCAACTGTTTCTGGATCGATTTCTCCATTTACCATTGTCTGCAAATCTGTATTTAATACATCCCAAACTGCACCCGTTAAGAAAGAGTCATAGATTTCACAACCAGGATTTTGGTAGAAGTTATAAAAATCAGTAGTAAATTGATCAAATTTGCTCATATCTACAGACTCAACTTTTGTTAAAGCTGATAATGCATAGTTTTCTGCAACATAAGTTGAGAAATCAGAACCAGTTAATTTGTAAGCTAAATCGATACAAGCAGCTAATTTGTCTGGATCATCAGCAACTTTTGAATTGATTGCTACAGCATAACCCATACCAGTATTATGAGTATTTGTTGAGCCAGTAGCTCCAGCTGGTTGAGGTATTACAGCAAATTTAGTTCTAGCATATAGTTCTGGATCGCTTTCTTTTAAAGTAGCTCCAATATAAGAGATATCCCAGTTACCACCGATTACTGCTGCTGCAGAACCATCGATGTAATATTCTCTTGCATCTTCGTTAGTAATTGCATTGAAGTCTTTATTAAATACGCCTGATTGGAAAATTTCTTGTGTGAATTTTAATGAATCTACAAATGCTTGATCAGTGAATTTAGCACCTGTTTTTTCAATAATTGAATGATACCAATCAGAACCTGTGAATCGATCACCTACAGTTGATAAGAAACATGAGTTCATATTCCATTTATCTCTGTTACCAAAAGCTACTTCTGTAATTTTCTTATCATCAAAGAAAGCTTTTGCACTAACTAACTCATCCCAAGTAGCCGGAAATGCATCAAAACCTGCTTCTTTCCAAAGTTCAGAATCATACGCTACGATTGCACAAGAACCTTCGCAAAGTGCTGGTAAACCATAAGTTTTTCCATCAAATTGGAATGGATAGAATTTACTTAAATCATATTGAGCTGCATATGGTGAATTATTGATGATATCTGTCATATCTAATATAAGACCTTGTTCAGCCCATGCTTTCGTATTCATACCTTGTAACATGAATACATCTGGTAAATCATTTGCTCCAGCTAATGTAGCAATTTTACTCTTATATTCATCATTTGCTAATACATTTTGTTCTAACTTGATATCTGGATTAGCATCAGCCCATTGTTGGTTCATGGTACGGAAGCCATCCGATCCACCATTTCCCTCAGCTTCTTCAGAAGTAGAGAAATGCATAATATTAATTGTTCCTTTGTAAGCTAAACCACTAGCTGCAGGATCTGTTGTTTCTGTGTCTGTCGTAGCACTGTCATCAGTTGCTTCTGTTTCATTTTTCGTAACATCAGTAACAGTTTCAGTACTATTCTTATCATTGTTAGTTGTAGAATTATCTTTCTTTCCACACCCCACTGCCATTGAAGCGACTAATGTTGCACATAACAACACACTAAGTAATTTTCTTTTCATACCATCTTCTCCTTTTATATTTTTAGTAATCACTTTCTGCAATCCCCATATTACGCGCAGTAGTTATTTACTAATTAGAGTATACCAAAAATTACCTTTGTACAGAATAGACAATCCCATCCTATTATTTGTATATTTTTGTTGTCATTATTTCTTAATCGTTTTAGTATATTTCCTTTATAATCAAGGTTTTACCTACTCCTAATGGACATTTTAGACATATAGTTAGTACTTTATTGAACTCATTACATCGTTATTCTCAAAATTCCATAACTCAATTTTGCATTTTTAGTAATTTTATCTAATCGTTTAAGATGCTAATTAAAAGAACGATTTTCCCAAATAAACATGCATTATCCTGCATTTTATACTTTGTGAAAATCGTTCCTATATTGGTTTATTTATTACTTATTCTATATTCGCTTGGGGTCATATTCGTATGGGTTTTAAATACCCGGCTAAAATAAAACGCATCTTTGTATCCTACCAATTCACCAATTCTACCTACTTCCATATCTTTATACTGAATCAAGAGCTGTTTGGCCTGATTAATACGTAACGTTGTTAGGTATTTCGACGGAGATTGGCATGCTATTTTCTTAAACACTTTACCAAGATATTCTTGAGAAAATCCGATTGAATTCGCCAATGATCCCAAGGTAATATCTTGCATATAATTCTCTTTAAAATAATTAACCATTAATGTATAAATTTCTTCTTGTGATAAATCATGTTGCTTATGGGACAACGTTCTAATTCTCTGCGATTTCGCATCAAAATAATTCACTATTTCTACCAAGGTTTCTCTTAACTCTTCTGTTCGTATAGGCTTTAGAATATAATTATGTACATTATGTCGCATCGCCTCTTTTGCGTAAGAAAACTCATCATATCCACTTAATATTATAATCTTTATATCTGGATACTTTCGATTAATGTATCTGATAACTTCTAAACCATCACATTGAGGCATGCGAATATCCGTTATTATAATATTAGGGATTTCTCTTTCTGCAAGTAATATTCCATCTACACCATTGCTTGCCTCACCTACATACACCAGGGGTAACTCTAATCCTTCTATCTTCTTAATTATATTCTTCCTAATTAATGGTTCATCTTCAATTACAATAAACTTATATGTGATTTCCGTATTCATTAAACTTCCCCCGCCTTTCCCATTATAAGACATTCTTCTCCTTAGTAGTCTCAATTGGTCCGCCTAATATGAACTTCGTACGCCCTGGATAATGATTTTCAATTGTAAACATCGCTTTCTCTCCGTACAATAATTTCATACGCAAATACGTATTTTTTAGTCCCATCCCTCCAATTTCCATATTGTAAAATGCATTCTTTTTAGTCTCCCTAAATTCCTTTAATAACAATTCCTTTTGAACATCACTAAGCATTCCTCCATTATCTTCAACTTCAATTCTCCAGTTCTTACGTCTTTTATATGCTGAGATTTTTAAAACCCAAGGTGGCTTTTTATTAAATCCATACTTGAATGCATTCTCAACTATTGGTTGTAGAATAAGTTTTGGAATCTGGACCTCTTTAACAGAATCAGAGATATTGCAAATGTACACAAGATCCTCCCCAAAACGAAGCTTCATACATTCAATGTACTTTTGAGTGCAAACTAGCTCCTCTTTTAGGGGTACTTTCATCTCCTTCGTTGATGATATATATCTGAAGAAATCACATAAAGAGTTACATAACTGTATAATCTCATCATTCATCTCTTCCTCTGCCATTATACTCATATGAGTAAGGCAATTATAGAGAAAATGTGGATTAATTATTGATTGTGTTGCACTTAACTTTGCTTTTGTCTCTTCAGACCTAGACAAGAGTACTTCCCTTGAAGAATCCTTTAACTGTTCATACATCCCCTGAATTGCCTCGCATAATTGATGAATCTCAATTATATTGCTATCAATTTCATTGATATGTTCGTTTTCTTCGTCAAGAACAGAGGTAATTGTAATCTGCCTAGTAGCATCTTTAATCATTCTTAATGGCCTTGTAATCTTTCTCGATAACAAAAAACATAATATAATAACCATGAGAATGGTTATAAATCCAGCAATAAGAAATACTACTCTATATCTATGTAATGGATAATATATCGATTGACGATTTTCATATACTAATATAGACCAATTATAACCATCTATCATCTGGTAAGTCGCTAGACTCTTTATATAATAATCTGTTCGAACCCATTTACTTACCAATGGCTCCATATTATTATCTTTAATAATATTATAATACTTTAAATCCTCCTCACCAGTCCCATCATAAGGATATACTATTTCACCACGATCATTGAATATATAGATAGAAGTATAAGGATTTTGCTTCTTTAATCGATTAACTAATGCAAATATTCGTTCACAGTCTTGAATCACTTCAACAAAACCCACTTTTTTACCTGTTCCATCATTTAATAAACGCACTAAAGTTATGTACATATGTTCTTCCATAACCTTATTGGCAAATTGATTAAATACAATCTTCTCCGGTGCAGTAAAATATTTTTTTCCATTAAGAGATAACGCCGATGAATACCAACTTTTATCTAGAAGTCGTACATCACTCATAGAATCACTTAATCCCGTACCAATACTTTTTTGATTCAAAGTATAGACATTAACTTGTGAGGCAGATTGTGTGTTCTGTTGTGCTGCGTTTAAGGCTGCATAGATTTCCAACATAGGTAAAGTAGCATTCTTCTTCGATATACTTCCAAGTTCCCCTTCTATCTGCTTTTGCCCCAAAGAATCCCGAATATTATCTGAATATACAACATTCATCGCTATGCTTGACATTTTATTAAGTTCTGACTCAACCGCACTTTGTATAGAGGTGCAAAATGTTGTAGTTTGATTTTTCGCATCCATATAGATATTAGACTGATATACTGCATCAATAACTACAAAGAATATACCAAGTACAATGATTATTCCACCTGCATAAATCCAAAATAAATATACAATCTGTGAATACTTCTTCTTTTTCGTCACTTTTTTCATACGAATACCCACTTCTTATATTATTTTATCTAGTAATGATTGAATTCTGTCTATTGTCTAACACTAAAAAATATACATATTTATACATATATGATAAATTAAGCGATACTCTTTGTCAACTAAAGGCGAGTTATTTTCTTCCAATCTAATATACCAATTAGCTTTTAGTAGTATTTCCCATTGTTTTAATATATAATATTGAATACCTAGTACGTCATTGATTATTAGAAAATTGATGCCTGCAGAAGCAGAACTGTTAATAAACAAATACCCTACATAAAAGAACAAAAAATATCGGGTATAGTGATTTCATCTCAACTATACTTTAAGCAGGAAGGATGGTGTGGAATGGAATATTTGCAAAGAATGAATGATGCCCTAGATTATATTGAAAATAATTTAGACGGGGAGATTGACTACGAAATAGCTGCTAGTAAGGCTTGTTGCTCTGTCTTTTATTTTCAAAGAATGTTTTCGTTTATAGCAGATGTTACATTATCTGAATATATTCGTCGTAGACGTTTAACACTTGCTGCTTTTGAATTACAAAATAGCAAAGTAAAGATAATTGACCTTGCCATAAAATATGGATACGATTCGCCTGACTCTTTTACGCGAGCATTTCAAAAATTGCATGGAATTACGCCTTCAAAAGCGCATAATACAGGTATATCTCTAAAAGCCTTTCCTCGCATTACCTTCCATATTTCGATTAAAGGAGATGTTGAAATGGATTACAAGATTGAGGAAAAAGAAGCATTTACAGTTGTAGGAATCAAAAGGCATTATAAAGGACCTGAGGATAATGCAAGTGTTGTCGGATCATTATGGGATGAACTTTATGAAAAAGGATTACTAGAAGTAATATCAGATTTGTCAACTGTGGCTCCGAAAGGTGTTCATGGTTTCATCCAAGTCTTAAGTGATGAAAAAGTTGATTATATGATTGGCAGTATATCAGATCAGGAGCCACCAGAAGGAATGGTTAGTCAGGTAATAGCAAAATCTACATGGGCAATTTTTGAATTAACCGGTCCAGTTAGCTCGACACTAGAAACTGCTTGGAAGAGAATATTTACCGAATGGCTTCCAACTTCCAACTATAGGTATGCAGAGGCAATTGATATCGAATGTTTTCCATATGAAGGATTTAAAGGAGCCGAGGATTATAAATTTGAAATATGGCTTCCTGTTAGCAGAATAAAAGATTAAAATAGTAAAACTTTAACGATAGCGGAATTCGTAGATAAATTCCAGTTTAGGAGATGCTTCTATTCATGATGAGGTATCTCCTATTTTATTATAATCTCACTGCTCAACTTTGAGTTATAAGATTAAACAGGCGCAGTCATGACAAAGTCATGCCACATGAAAACAGGAAAAAGATACAGACAGGCAAAAAAAAGAGGAACAAGCACCACTGTACTCATTCCTCTGTAAAATCTTATTTTACCGTAATTCTTATTTACCAAAATATCTTTCAAGTAAACCTTGGAAAGCCTTACCATGTCTAGCTTCATCTCTAGCCATTTCATGAACTGTATCATGAATAGCGTCTAAGTTAGCTTCTTTAGCACGTTTTGCAAGATCGAATTTACCTGCAGTAGCACCGTTTTCAGCAGCTACTCTTAATTCAAGGTTCTTCTTAGTGCTATCAGTTACAACTTCACCTAATAATTCAGCAAATCTTGAAGCATGATCTGCTTCTTCATAAGCAGCTTTTTCATAGTAAAGACCAATTTCAGGATAACCTTCTCTATGAGCTACACGAGCCATTGCAAGATACATACCAACTTCAGTACATTCACCTGTAAAGTTATCTCTTAAGTCTTTGATGATATCTTCGCTAACACCTTGAGCAACACCTACAACGTGTTCAGCAGCCCAAGTCATTTCACCTGCTTGTTCTGTAAACTTATCAGCTCCTGCTCCACAGATTGGACATTTTTCTGGTGCTGAATCTCCTTCATGAACATAACCACAGATTTGACATACATATTTTTTCATAATTATTTTCTCCTTTTTATTCATTTATATTAAATAACTTATTTCTTTCAAATAATAATAGTAATCATTACTGATATATTTATAATACTCTTATTGAGAAACTTTGTCAAGTACTTTTTTATTGTTTGTCCTAAAATCTTATTCACTGCTTATTTCACTCAACCAAATATTCAATTCTCTATAGTGTTGTTACATAATTAATTTCTGCCATACATTCTAGCAATCATCAGTGAACGAATTCTTTTAGGAACTAAAAGAGCTGCTTTATTATGAATTCCAGGTAGTATAACATTCTTACCCTTCATCAGACCATAATAGCCGGAGTCTGCAACTTTTTTTGCTGACATAGATAGTTTTAACTGATGCTTTCCTGCACGCCTTGCAAAATCGGAAACCGTTGCCCCTGGACACAATGTACTAACTGAAACTCCATAGCTCTTAAGTTCTGTTCGCAATGCTTTTGAAAAATTCAAAACAAAGGACTTACTTGCATAATAAGTTCCTATATAAGGTCCTGGCTGGAATGCTCCATTAGATGCAACATTAAGGATTTTTCCTGATCTACTTTTAACCATATCATTAGCGATACAGTGGGTTAACAAAACAAGATTATTCATATTAATCATCATAATCTCTTCTTGCTGCTTTCGTTCACTAAGAATAAATTTACCTACATAACCAACTCCTGCATTATTAATAAGAATACCAACTTCTATATTCAAAGCTTGTACTTTCTGATACAGTTCTTCTGCAGCTCCACTTTTACTAAGGTCTTGTACTATCTTAATGATTTTCTCAGATCTACTATCAGTCTCATTGCAAAATTTATCGCTAATAGTTTTACTATTGCCGATCGAATAATCTTTTAATTCAGAACATACACGGCTTAGCTTTTCATCATTAGAAGAAACTAAAATGACTTTATACCCCTCCATTAGAAAACGCTTTGCAAATTCATATCCAATCCCACTTGACGCTCCCGTGATTAACACATATGGTTTCATAGGTTTCTCCTTTCCTACAAGGACTTTTATGTATCTATCTATTATATATCATTAAAATTCAAAAGTTCAAGTTCCTCTTACAGATATTTAATCAAATAAGTTTTATATATAAACACGTAAGCAAATAATTTTCCACCTTCCATTTATTGATTAACATATACTAATGTTCTCTTTCATTGAAAGGTATTATATGATATCATTTTATAATAGATAGCAGTAAAACTAAGAAAGGAGTTTTGCTATGACATTAATTATAGATCGTTTTGAAGGTTCTTTTGCTGTATGTGAACAAGAAAACGGTAGTTTCATTACCATACCACGTTTTCACTTACCAAAGGAAGTGAAAGAAGGCGATTGTGTTCAATACATTAATAACACTTACAAGGTTAACGAAGATGAAACGAATGCTCGAAAGATTCGAATTCAAGAAAAGATGAATTCTCTTTGGGAAGAATAACAAACAAGTTGCAAAAAAATTAACGGATTACAAACCTATAATCCGTTAATTTTTGCGACAGAAAGTTATGTATTATTCTTTATTTTTCTAAACGTAACATCTCCGTATAGGCAAGTAAGAATGGTCCTACACCTTTCGCATCATCTTTTACAATTGGTTCAGACATATAATAATCAAAAGTACCTGGACGATTTCCTGCTCCACCTAAACCTGCTACTAAACAGATACCACCTAGGTGCATATTTCCTTCTTCGATATTAAGGTGTTTTTCACATACACCATTGAATGCTTTCTTACCATATGCTACATAGGATTCTGGTAAGAAACCTAGTCTTACACCCTTTAATAAGGCATATGCCATAATAGAACTGCCACTGGTTTCAAGGTAGTTGCGTTCCATACCACCAAGATTAACAACTTGATACCACATACCACTCTCGTCTTGGTAACGTAACATGGAATCTATTAAATCCACGAAGATCTTTTTCATCTTCTCATATGGTTCTCTTACAGATGAATCTGCTTTATCTAGTGTGTCAAGTAAGGCCATCGCATACCACCCCAGTGCACGTAACCAGTAATTTGAAGATAATCCAGTTACCTTATCACACCAAAACATCTCTCTAGAAGAATCATAAGCGTGAAAGTATAAACCGGTTCTTTCATCACGCATGTTCTTAACCACCTTAAAGAACTGATTATAGATATCATCATAATTCTTCTTATCATTAAATCTAGTTTCATATTCCATATAAAATGGCTGACCCATATATAAACCATCTAACCAGACTTGGTTTGGATAGATATTCTTATGCCAAAAGTTACCTTCATTAGTACGAGGCATCTTTTCAATCTGACTATAAACCAAGTCAATTGCTTTCCTGTACTTCTCTTTACCAGTTAGATCATATAGTTCAAATAATGTCTTACCCGCATTAACATTATCGATGTTAAGCTCTTCAACAGAGTATCCATCAATACTTCCATCTTCTCTTACGCGGTAGTCAATAAACTCACCTGCAAATTCGAAATCTTTCTTCTCCCGTGTGATCGCATACATATCTAGTATTGCGTTGATCATACAGCCATCTATATAGTTCCAGTCAACAGGCTTTCCTTCAAGAATCTTCTCAATATTCCAGATTGGTTTATCAGGTGTACTCTTCTCAAGTAACTCATCAATATACTTAATTATATTGTCTTGCAAAATTCTATCCATACTCTTTATTCCTCTACCTTCTCCAAAATGTAAGTGCTTACATAAGCTTAATACTATAATAGTATATCTGATACCTATATGTCAAATACTTCTAATCAAGGTTTTGAATATGGAATAAAATCTTTTACGATTATTCATCAAATTCTACAATAATATAATATCCTCTGTCCGTTTTTTCTATTTCTTTAACAACTCCAAATTTCGATTTGATACGTTCTCCTGGTCCGATACAGCCTGACATAGCAACTGCTGGTTCTATAATATAATAATAGTGAAACGACTTCTTCTCTAAGATTTCAACTTTGTCACCAGCTTTTACAAGATTTTCTCTCTCCATCTTGAATTTAACTTCTCTCATAATTATTATAATACTCCTTTCAAAAGCTAGGAGACTTACACAACCTGAGCTCCTGCCCAATTCAAATCAATACAATACACATCATCTTCAAGTGGTGGTAGTTCATCTGTCACAATATTTAATACGTTCTGATACATGGCTTGATCAATGTCAATTCCATCAATATCTTCTTCGTACATTAATGTGAATTCCAAACTTCCACTTTCGCTCTTACGATAAAAATAGATGTCCTGTATCGTATCATTCCCTACATGTATCTTGGCAAATGTTATTAATTTTAGTAATTCAATCGCTCGGTCGTTAAGTTCTGCTTCTAATACACGTACTTTTTCTACAAAAGTGTCTGCTGTTTTGCATAATCTCATCGTGAATCCTTTGAACATTTCCTTCTCTACTTCAGTTATACAGCTTTCATCACTAGCATTTGGACGTAGAAATACCACGAATTTCTTCTCTGCATTACAGTAATGCGTTGGATACACTAACTTAACTTTATGGCCACAGCTTTCACAGTCCCATTGTAAGAAAGAGGAATTAATTACTTCCTCTTTCTGATTAGGGCCTAATTGCTCGTAACAAGTTACCATATGTTCAGATTTACATTTGGGACATGTGAATTTGATCTTATTTACTATACTTTCCATACTTCTCAACTTTCTATTCGAATATTCTTATCTGCTTTGCTGTCAATGAATCTATTGTTGCTTCAATCTTTTCTAATAACGCTAATAATTTCTTTGACACTGCAATTGTTTGCTCATATTGCTGTTTCGCCTTATACTCATCATTGGCTTTTACAGAAACTAAAATTGTATCTCCCATTGTGTGGAATTCTTTATGCAGCTTGTCCACTTCCATCCAATCATCAATGATTGACGGATGATTGATTTCAATTGCATGATAGAAGTGACCGAACGCACATTTGTTAGAGTTTGTTTGAATCGGTAGGACTTTCATATCATCAACGATCTTCTTCATATTAACAAGCCAATCTTTATGTGCCTTTGCCGCCTTTTCTATAGCTGCCTTAATCTCATCATTCGTTACTGCGTGTTTTCCAGAATGTAATCCTTCGAACAATGAAGTAACAATTCCAGTTAAATTATCATCAATATTTGATATACCCTTTGCAAAGGAGACACTCTCCACTGCATCTTGATAAATAATCTTAGTCATCTCTCTCAATTGCTGTGCATCTT
This sequence comes from Lachnospiraceae bacterium, assembly GCA_019421365.1. GTDB lineage: Bacteria > Bacillota > Clostridia > Lachnospirales > Lachnospiraceae > Anaerosporobacter. The sequence continues at coordinate 56,989 of JAHZFJ010000011.1, read as the reverse complement.
CGCTTGAACTTTCCATAGCCACATTAATCTCAGCTGCTGCGACTTTAATACCTTGCATAGAAGTGTGTACAATATCTACGTTTTCTATAACATCCTCTAATACTAGAATATTACCTCCAATTGTTTGTGATACGGCATCAATCTTTTCACTCATCTGACTAGTTGAATTCAATGCCCTCTCCATACTATCTTTCCCTTCTTCCGCCGCTGTATGTATGCTAGTTACGAAACCTCTCATACCTTCTAAGTTCTCTTTTGTATTGTCAGCAAGATTACGAACCTCCTCTGCCACAACAGCAAAACCCTTACCATGCTCCCCAGCTCTTGCTGCTTCAATTGCAGCATTTAATGCAAGAAGGTTTGTCTGATTAGCGATCCCCTGTACACTATCAACAATTTTGCCAACCTTAACCGTTAATTCAACTAGTTGTTCAATCTTTCCATTCATCTCTTGTGTATCTGTAACTACTTCTTCTTTCAAAGATTCTACTTGTACAAGAAGCTCTTTACTCTCGCTATTCTTAATCGATAGATTCTTAGAATCATTCGTTAAATTCTCAAGTGTCACTGCTGTATGGTCTATTGTTTCAGTTACCTGATTCATTGTTGCTGTAGTTTCTTCTACAATTGCAAGATTTGCTTCGCTTAAAACTTCTAGGTCTTTGGCAAAGTCCATTAATTGATTTGATATATGCGTCATTCCTACATCGAAACTACTTATTGAAACAGCTACTTCAAGTATACCCTTCGCCGCCTGTGACATTCTCTTTTCATTGGCTAATAATTGATCAAACTGCGAAACAACCTTTTTATGTACCGGGTGACTACTCTTTGGTAATGTCACCTCTTTTCCCGATAATGCTTCATCTACATAGCCTAGTACACATTCCATCTCATCACAAGACGTTGTCTTTTTTTGTAAAAAACATATTAACTCCTCCATAGTATCCCTATTATTTTAAGATAAATCTAAGGGGCCCCGATATCTACTCACAAGTGTAACAGAATCAGACCCCTTCTTTTTCGAAGTAACATTCTAACGTATGGTATGATAATCATACTCCAAAAATCTATGATAAAACGCACCCATCTCTCCTAAACTAAAACAGTATCGAAAAGAGTCTACATCCTCATCATAGTAGATCACATAATCAAATTCTTCACCTGTTACTTTCTCACAAATAACATTTGGTGATTGCTTCTTGAATACTTTAAGGATTTGTTCAATTGTACATGATGGTTCTTTTAGCACTTCCATCAAATCACTTAAAAAAGTACTCCCTTTCTTCTGTTCATGAACATACTTCGTTCCTTCTGCAGGAATACCAATACAAAATCTTTCACCCTTATTACTTAGATGTACTTCACCTAGATGGTTCTTGACACTTTCACGCCATGTTATAAGAAACTCTTTTGCTTCTTTAACGGTAGGTAATTGTAACTTCACTAGATGCTCTAACGAATCTCTATTATAATAGATTCGTATCATTTCCTCTGTATAGCCTAATTTCACTTGCCATTCATGAATCGTATCAATAACATTATTCTCAAGCAGTCGGTATGCTTTCTCTCCAGTCATTCCAACCTCCATTGTAAAACCTCCCATCATTGATGTCTAAACCTTATTCTAATCTCTTTTATTGTAATCGAGCTTTCTTTGTAGTCTTTCTTTTGAAAAATTCCTGTGGTATCTCGAATATAAATGTAATTCCAAGAACAATTGCAATCCCCATCTTGAATGACTCAAATCCTTTCGCCGATGCAAGACTATACTGTTCCATAATAGTATAGTATGCTGTCCAATAGATACCTGCGCCTGGCACTAAAGGAAATATTCCAGATATTAAAAATATTGTTACAGGACATCTCATTCTATTAGCCAAATGTCTACATAGATAAACAACCACGCAAGTAGCTATAAAACACGCCATTGTAATTCCAATATATCTTGAAAAAATCAAATAGCAAAGCCAACCTGTCCCTCCTACCAATCCACACCATGGATAGTATCTCTTTGGAACACTAAATAGTAGGGAGAATGCAATTGTTCCAATCGTAGCAGCTATAAATTGTCCAATCATAGTAACAAACTTGCTCCTTTCCAAAAATCTGTTTTAGGTTTGTAATATGCTTTATACCGCAATTCTATGATAAACAGTCATTATAATTCCAACACCTAAAGCAACACAGAACGCTATTAATAATGCGTCCACTAATCGAACAATACCACTAATATAATCTTCATTGGCAATATCTCGAATAGCATTGGTAAATGCTACCCCTGGTACTAGTGGAATAATAGAGCCAATTATAATATGATTTAGGTTATCCCCAATTCCCAGTCGGTATACAAGAATTGATAACGTTGTTAAAAACAGGCCACCGCCTATATTCAACATAATCTTTGTTGTTCGTTTCTTCCTCTTGGACATAATACCAAGAAACACCCACAACAAACTTCCTACAAAAAATGCTGCAAAACTATCAAATATGGAACCCCCAAAGAGATATCCAAAGCAAGCACTACCAACACCTGATGCAATAATCTGCGCTGTCTTAGATTTCTCAGGCATATTTTGAATATTATGTAGGACTTCAATGGCTTCTGCCGGTGTATATTTTCCAGTTTCAATTTCTCTAGACAACTGATTCACTGCCGCTACTTTATCTAAATGAGCCGTGCTTAGAGGAATATGTTTTACATTAGCATAGAAATGCTTATCATCCTTTTCCTCCGTTATGAATATTCCGCTACTGAGTACGAAGGAACTATTTCCTTCCATTCCATAAGATTTAGCAATTCGCTCTATTGTCTCCTCTACACGAAATATCTCTGCGCCATTCTGCAACAGAATCCTTCCTGCCAACGCAGCGGCATCTAACCCTTCCTTGTCCTCCATCCCGTCACCCTAACCTTTACCAAAATCTTGATCTTCATCAATATGTATTTCACAAAATCTTTGTGTCCGCACTATATTATAACTAGGATATTCAATAAAATCTACCACATATTTTACTTATTGACTTTTTTTCTCTAAAACAGATCATTGCAACTTTTATCAGTATAATACAACCTATCACTACAAAGATGGGATAATATATTAATCCTTCAATTTTCAGAATTAAAGGTAACATACCAATCGCCCCTGCTGGCGGAAAAGACATACCACAGAATGAGAAGATCAATAGTATAGATATTACAATTATTAGCGTACATGCAGTTAATGAAATTCCCAGTAATTCATATAAACGTACAATACAAATTATCCTTGTCTAATCTTAGCCATATTTAGCATGCTAATATATAGTAACACAGAGATATACAAGAAACAACAAACTAATATATCTATTAATTCTTTCTAAAAAAAATATACCTAGGTATCATTTTCTAATTCTTCTGCTATACTATACTTTATCCATTCGATTTAAGTACTAATTAACATACACAAGGAGATACAATGCCAGCTTTTATATCACATTATCTATATGGGGTTGATATGTACCAAACCCTTTCAATCAAAGCAATTAAATCCATCTTATATCAAAATCAAAATGCTTACAAACTTGGTCTGCAAGGTCCCGACATCTTCTTTTTTGACCTCTCCCTTATCTTAGGGCCTTCAGAATATAATATTGGTAATCATATGCACGAACATAAAGTATCTCAGTTCTTCCAAAATTACTTAGATAAGTTACTTAAATTATCAGGTGAAGAATTTGATTGCGGGCTTGCCTACTTATGTGGTTTACTTGCTCACTACTCATTAGATGCCCATGTACACCCTTATATATATTATAGAACAGGCCATTCACCTGACATTGAAGGTTCCAATATCACTTCTTTTAGTATTCACGGTACATTAGAAGCATTAATTGATAAACAACTATTACTAGAACGAAAGGGACTCCCCCCTTCTAAGTTCTATCCTTCAAAAACAATATCTTTAACCAGTAAAGAAAAATCAATCATTACAAACTTAATGAGTGCCAGCGTTAATAAGACTTTCCACTCATTTCTACGAGGTACACGAAGAGATTCTAGAATAACTAGTCCTTCTAAGATCAAAAAAGCAATTAATTCCATGAAAATAGAAACAATATTCTTACACGACAAAACAGGAAGAAAACAGCGAAATATACGAACGATTGAAAACATTCTAAGGCAGAGGCATATAGTTTCATCTCTTATCCTTAATGATACCCTTATAGACACTATGGATGCCTTCAATCTAACCAACTCTACTTGGAAAAACCCTTGGGACACTAGCTCTGAATCAACTGATTCATTCTATGACCTCTATGATAACGCAGCCATCTTTTATCAAAATATTCTATCCCATATTAACGCCTACCTTAGCAGTAAATCCAATGGGATAATGGATTATACCAGGTTAGATCGACTTATAGAAGCGATTGGAAATCGCTCTTACCACAGTGGACTAGACGTAGGAAATGACTAATCCAAATAAGGCAGTGTCTATAATAAACAGACACTGCCTTCCATTGACTCCACATCTTCCTTATCATGAGTAACCATAATAACAATGTGCTCTTTATCTTTTTGATTGATAACCGACTTCATAAACTGTACTACTCTTTGTTTATTTTCTGCATCAAGTCCTTTTAGTGGTTCATCAAGTAAGAGTATATCAAAATCACTAAGTAAGGCACGTAATATTGCTACTCTACGTTTCATGCCGCCACTCAATTCCTTAACCTGCTTATTCTCATTACCTGCAAGACCTACCTCTTCACATGCAATTCGTACGACATCACGTTCTTTCTCGGCACTATGAGGCATAACAAACAGTATATTGTCCATTACCGTGTTCTCTTCTAATAGACGATCCTCTTGAAAAACTGCTCTTATTCTTCTATTATTAAGTCCTATAACTTGTCCGCGATCTGCTTTCTCTAGGCCCATTAATATACGAAGTAACGTTGTCTTACCCTTTCCCGATTCTCCCATTACACAATGAATTAATCCAGAGGAAAAACTACATGACAAATCGTTTAAAACAACTTGATTTCCAAACGATTTATATATATTCTTAACATCAATCTGCATGCTTTCAACCTTACCTTTTCTTTACCTGCTTTGATAACATTAGATAACCCTTTTCCAATACATATATGAAAATCTTCTCAAACAGAATACTGATTATAACAATAACAATTGTCCACGCAAATAAATCTGGTGTATCTAAGTATATCTTTGATTCATATAGTTTTTCACCAATTGTGCCATCTGGAATTCCTATAACTTCGGCAGCTATTCCAGATTTAAAACTAAATCCAATCCCCACCTTACATGCGGTATAGAAGAATGGCCAAACTGCTGGCACATACAGATACCTAATTCTTCTAGCTAAAGACACTTCAAAAACCTGTGCCATCTCTATAAGATTCTTATCTACACTTTGTATTCCTTGCAGAACATTCGTATACATAATCGGTAATACCATAAGAAACACGATAAAGATTGACAGTCTCCTAGAAGATAGGAATACTAAGCAAAGGATAATAAAAGATGCCACTGGAATTGCCTTCATTACCCCAAACAAAGGTTGTAAGAACTCTTCCACTCTTCGGCTCCAATTCCCCCATATAGCTAGAATTATACCTACTATAGTTGCATACAAAAAACCTAGTATTATTTGCGACATGGAATATAGAATTGTCTGAAAGAATTCCCAATGTCTTGCTAGTTCGAGCAATCTCTTTGCAGTTAAAATAGGAGATACTAATAGTATCCCCTGATTAAGTAGCCTACTTGCTATCTCCCAGATAAGCAACCAAGCTATAATAGCCCATAATTTAATTGATTTTTTATTAATATCCTGATTTTTATTATTCCGATTAACTCTCCTATTACAATTATCTTTCTTATTACAATTATCTCTTATAGTAGAACGTATCATCTGGTAATGTTCCTCCAACTGATTTCTTGTTCTGTTCGAATAAAATAGAATAATATCCGCTTAATTTTGTCTCCATCTCTTCTCCTTCGATAAAGACAATATTACAGTATGGTAATGCAATCTTTGCAACTGCTGCTGGAATGATGTCTTGTTCTTCTATCATATCCGCAGCTTCTTCTATATTAGAATTCACATATTCAACCGAATCTTTATAAGCATCTAAGAATTTGTTAACAAGCTCTGTATGCTCCTCTAAGAATTGCGTTCTAACAACAATTGCTCCTGTTACTAACGCACTCTTATCTTCATTTTGCTGTAATTTATCCCACTCTTTATTCATATCAAGTGCAATACGAATCTTATCATTCTTCGTCTGAGCAGTGGTAACAAACGGTTGTGGCAACATAGCGATGGCATTCTCTTCACTAGCCAAGATAGCTACACATTCCGCATGTTCTGATTTATATTCAATGGTAACATCTTTCTCAGGATCTATCCCATTCTCTTTCAAGATATAGTTAAGGGTATATTCTGGTGTAGCACCCTTCCCACTGGTATAGATTGTTTTTCCCTTTAAATCAGAAATACTTTGAATGGAGTCGCCATTTTCGACTATATACAAAACACCTAGTGTATTAATCGCTAATACTTTCACTTCGCCTTCCGTGTTATTATACAATACCGAAGCAAGATTGGCAGGAACAGCAGCTATGTCAACATCTCCTTTTACTAATAAAGGTGTAATTTCATCTATCGCCGCTTTGATTTTGAATTCATAATTTTTAGTTGTCTTAGCATCATCCATCATCTTAACCATTCCCATGGCAGTTGGACCCTTTAACGCTGCTACTTTAATTGTCGTAGTATCTTCAATCGTTGTCTTCTTATTCTGACAACCTAATAATGTAGTCATACTTAATATAATTAATACTAATAATGATAATAATTTTTTCTTCATAATATCCTCCGTCCTCTATAATATCATTCTTCTATTATAGCACGGTAGTCAATTACTCGCATCTAAATTGCCACATAATTTATGTATTACACTAACTCTCTCTGTGTATCATTGGCAATTGATTGGAACGTACAATATAACTTGCACGAGATTAGTCTTAACATCATTAGCATATGTTAGATTCACTTAAATTGTGCCTATTGTTTTTTTAATTTCTTCTTTTTAACCATCTAAATTATCAAACAACCGTCCACCTTCCCTTGATAACCCAATATACGCTAATATTCGTCTAGGTATTTCCCTTTAAATACGAATTTTGTAATATTTGTACATCTTAATTAAAATATACTCTTGTGTTTTGTAAGTATTTTATCATATATATTCATTAATTTCTAGCTTTTTCTCGACTTTATTTATTAAAATTTAGCATGTTGTATTATTTTGATTTGTATTTATGTTTTTTTTAAGCATTATGATAGATTATTCGCATTATAATATATTTTGTTTACACTTTTTATATATTATTTATAATTTATATTCCAATACGCTATACTTTTTAAGCAAAATGTAGTATAATATAATCAACCCAAAAGATTACTAACATGTAACATAATGGTAAACTTAATAGGTAAGACCATAGCGAGAGGAGCGATTCATATGAAGTTAGAGAATTTAATATCAAAAGGTACAAATGCAAGCGTATACCAAGACGGAGACATTGCAATAAAAGTATTTAATAAAGGTTTTCCTAAAACAGAAGTATTGAATGAAGCGTTAAACACCTCACGAATCGAAGAAACAGGATTAGCTATTCCAAGTATTAGCGAAGTTTCCATCATCGATGGGCAATGGGCTATTAGCATGAATTTCATTGAAGGTACGATTCTACACCAATTAATGAAAGATAATCCTGACAAATTGCAATTCTATATTGAGCAGATGGTGGACTTGCAGTTAGAGATTCATTCTAAACGATCACCACAACTTAATAAGCTTAAGGATAAGATGGTCCGACAAATCAATAGTCTTGATTGTATTGACAACATTAAGAAGTACGATTTGTTAACCCGGTTAGACGGAATGCCGAAACATACTAAGGTGTGCCATGGTGATTTCAACCCTAAGAACATCATTGTATCTAACGATAAATTATATGTTCTTGATTGGGTGCATGCTTCACAAGGAAATGCCAGTGCTGATACCGCTAGAACTTATCTTCTATTATCATTAGATAATCCGAAAGCAGCAGATTTATATCTAGAACTTTTCTGTAAGAAGAGTCAAACAGATAAGCGATATGTACTTACTTGGTTACCAATTGTTGCTGCTGCACAATTAACCAAAAACAAACCAGAAGAAAGAGAATTGTTAATGAAATGGTTAGACGTAGTCGAATACGAATAAACCACTCATTTTCCTTCTTTAATTTATATAACAATATATAAATAGCCACAAACACAATAAAGAATACTCGCAAGTAAACTAAAACATGAAAAAGGTCGAGGTTCCCAATTTGATATAAAACAAATTGGGAACCTCGACCTTTTCTATTTATTTTGTTTCTTCCGCAAAAGTACTCATTGCTTGTTTTAACTTCTCAAGTTGTGTTCTTCCATCTTCCAATGAAGTCGCTTTTACTCCCATATAAAACTTAATCTTTGGCTCAGTTCCAGATGGTCTAACACAACACCATACATCATCAACTAAATCAAAATACAATACATTGGATTTTGGTAATCCCGTTGTTGTCTTTTCTAACGTCTCATAATTAATAACTAAGTCATTCTCGTAATCACAAAGTGCTTTTACTTTCGTATCTGCTATTGATAAAACATTTTCTGTACGAAAACGTTCCATAATGCGGTTAATTCGTTCTGCACCGTCTTGGCCACAGAGTGTAATTGTATGTAAATCTTCCATGTAGTAACCATATTTATCATAGATACGTAACATTTGATCCCACAATGTAAGATTGTGTGCTTTGTAATAGGCTGCTGCTTCACAAAGAACCATTACAGCTGAGACTGCATCTTTATCCCTTGCATAAGTACCTATTAAACAACCGTAACTTTCTTCAAACCCAAATAAATATTGATATGAATTTCGCTGTTCAAAAAATTTAATCTGCTCTCCAATATACTTGAATCCAGTTAAAGTTTCAATACAAGTTAAACCATATTCCTTAGCCATTGCTAATGCCATATTGCTTGACACAATCGTTGTTACAAGCGCGCCGTTCTCAGGTATCATGTTTAGTTTTTTCCGTTGCGATAATATATAATCGCAGATTATCATTCCAGACATGTTCCCTGTAAATGACACGTATTCTCCTGTCTGTGTATTCTTTGCATAAATACCAAGACGATCAGCATCTGGGTCTGTTGCCAGAATAATATCCGCATCCACCTTCTTAGCTAATTGGATAGCCATCAAAAATGCATTCGAATCTTCCGGATTCGGATAACTAACTGTCGGGAATCTTCCATCTGGTTGTTCTTGTTCTGGTACTACATAAACTTGTTCAAAACCGATTTCCTTCAAGATTCTAGTAACAGGGACAAGACCTGTTCCATGCAATGGTGTATAGACAACTTTTATTTGCTTCGCATATTCACGAAGTTGTACTGGATTTAATACTAACTTCTTCATCTCGGCAATATATTCATCATCAATATCACTTCCAATAACTTCGTATAGCCCCTTTATAACTGCTTCTTCCTTTGCTATTGTTTTGACTACGGCATAGTCAGTGATTGCATTCACTTCAGAAATTATCTCAGCATCAAGAGGGGAAGTTATCTGTGCACCATCCTCCCAATACACCTTATATCCATTGTAATTAGATGGATTATGGCTAGCTGTAATAACTACACCTGCGATACAACCTAATCTACGAACAGCAAAAGAAAGTTCTGGCGTTGGACGTAATGACGGGAACACATAGGCTTTGATGCCATTAGCCGCAAAACACAATGCTGTTTCTTCAGCAAATTCTCTTGACATCAAACGAGAATCATATGCTACTGCTACACCTTTATATTGCCCTGCTCTTTTGCAAATATAATTGGCTAAGCCTTGTGTTGCTTTTCTGACTGTATAGATATTCATTCGGTTTGTGCCATTACCAAGTACACCACGTAATCCACCTGTTCCAAAAGCTAGATCACGGTAAAAACGATCCCTAATCTCTTCTTCATTATCATTTAATGCAAATAGTTCTACTCTTGTATCGGTATCAAAATATGGGTTTTCACACCATTCTTTGTACTTCTCTAAATAACTCATCTCATCCTCCTAATAATCACTAACCTCCCAAATCTCAGCCCCAAAAAATTGAATAAATGCACTTAATTCATTTGCCATCTCTTCTGCTTCCGAAATTCGTATATGCCCGGGTGTACCATATCCATTCTTCTCATATAAAAAATGTACAATTTTCTTATCACCGAGTTCTCTACACACCTCATCTATCGCTCTATCCCAGTTAGCATGGTGGTTTAATATAGTTGTTGAAAGTATAATCAACGCATATGGGTAAGTCTCACGGATTTTCTTAACCCAATTTAAATAACGCACTCTCCATAGGTTTGACTTTTCTCCTTGATAATTCTCTTTCATGTAATTCACCGGATTACTATCATTCTGACCAATTGCAACCACCACTACATGTGGCACATAACTTGTGAAATTCCATGGAGTTCTTGGTCCTAATTCTGGTTGATAACGAAGTTTATTCCAGGTATGTTCCATTCCATAATAATGTGGTGCATCAAACCAACCAGTACCATCAATAAGCGATATCCCCCCCTGTGAAATATTATGAATCTGTGCACCTAACTTTCTCGCTGTTAACCATGCGTAGGAATACCATGAATTAGAATATTCACCATTATGCTGCGGATCTAGCTTACCTACATAATCTATCGCTTCTGATACCTCTCCTGCAGAAACAGAATCGCCATATACTTCTATACGTCTAGTTGGTAATGAAGGTGCTGACGTGGCGACAGCCCCTTCAGCCAGAATAAATCCAAACAGTTTAAAATAGTGACAAGCATCCATACGTTTAAACAGTATTATCTCATGTTCTCTTTCTTCAAGATTCTCTTCTAGAAGTAAACATTCCTTTTCTTGCTCACTTGATAGCCTTATACTTCCTTGCTTACCATCAATTATATAACCTATATAGTTATTATAATAGCAATGCATGTTGCTTATTATGGCACGTATTGAACATCCTGTGAATTTGAAAGTAACAAAACTACAGGAATATATAAACACTGGCTCTAACTCATTCGTTAAGTCAATGCGTCCACAATATTGAAGCTCTTTTGCATTTGGTAATATTATATTTCCTGGTATCCCCATAACATTTATCAAACCTCTACTAATTTAAATTCTATGTTCTTCCACTTCATTAGTTTTTTACTTTTCTTTTTTGAGATATTCAAGATTCTTTCTTATCAATTCGCATCTTTGTTTTACACAGTCCGGTGAACGTAATGGATCAGTTGGTGTATTGAATACATAGTCAATTAATTTATCAATTGTAGTTGTTGCAACATGCAATCTTGTATCTGAAGATGCATAGTAGATGTATACCTCACCATTATCTCGTGCAATTGCTCCATTCGTAAATACTACGTTTGATACATCTCCAACTCTTTCTTCTGCTAATGGTGCAATCAAGAATCCTGATGGCTCTGCGATAACATTCCATGGTTCTTTTAGATCTGTAGCAAACGCATAGATAACATATCTGAGACCTGCCGCTGTATTACGTACACCATGAGCAATGTGGATAAACCCTTTTTCCGTTTTAATCGGAACAGCTCCAGCTCCATTCTTTACTTCTGTTATTGTATGGTACTTTCTACAACTTGTAATTATTTCTTCTTTAATTACTGCATGCTCGATATCTTCACATAAACCAAACCCAATACCACCACCTGATCCAGTGTCAATAAAATCATCCATTGGTCTTGTGTAGAAGGCATACTTTCCCTCCACAAACTCTGGATGCAACACAACATTTCTTTGTTGTGGAGAATGTAATGTTTTCAAATTATCAAGTCGTTCCCAAGTTTTTAAATCTTTTGTTCTTACAATACCAGCCGCTGCAACAGCCGCTGATAAATCATTAACACTAATATCTTTGCTCTCTGAACAGAAAGTACCATAGATATATCCGTCTTCATGCTTTGTTAATCTCATATCATAAACATTGGTTTCCTCTTTACAGGTATCCGGTAATTCTACCGGATACTCTAAGAATTCGAAACCGTCAACACCATTGTCACTCTCTGCAACACCAAAGAATGATTTACGATCATTTCCTTCTATTCTAGCAACCAAATAGAATTTGCCATTCAATTCAATCGCACCAGAATTCATAACAGCATTCACCCCTAGACGTTCCATAAAGTATGGATTTGTCTCTACATTCAAATCATATTTCCATGTTAGTGGAATGTGATTTCTTGTTAGTACAGGGTTTTCATAACGCTCATAGATTCCGTTATAGAAACCAGACACCTTATTCTTTTTGTTAATTAGTGCATTGTATTTTTCTAATTCTAGGTAATAATTCTTATGTAACATCAATATTCCTCCTTATAATTTCAAAGCACATTCTTCCGTTGTGATATGGACATTTCCATGGCTCTACAATTGGTTTACTTGTATCTGGCTGATGGTTATCGTCTAATTGCCAGTACCATTCAGAGCCTTCTCTTTTATCAACTAGCTTTGTATTAATATATTCTAGGATATCCTTAGCAGCTTCCTTATAACGTTCATCCTTTGATTTTTCATATGCATTTAGGAAACCGACAACCGCTTCCGCTTGTACCCACCAAACCCTCATACGATTAACGTTACCTTTTTCACATTCATTCAATAGCGAATGCTCCACATATGCCACCTTATAAATCTCGTCTTCTAAAATACTGGTAATACAGTGCATTTTCTTTGTTAACTCGGTATCTTTAAGTACGTCACAACCTCTATCAATTAACCAAGCTGTTTCTATATCATGACCGTATGAATGTAAGTCAATCAAACTATTCATATTCTTATCAAAGAACACTTCTTGTCTTCGTAATTTCTCATTGAATACTTGTTTCTCAAAAACATCCATTATAAAATATAATTTATTCGCTACCTTTTCATCCTTTGTCACTCGATATAATTCTGTATAGGCTTCAAAGACATGTAACAAAGTATTCATTGTTTTCTCTGCAATTATGCCATTTTCTGATAACTTATCATTATCTTCTGGTTTAAAATCCAACGTAAATGCTTCTAGATATCCTACTTCATCTGTACACTTTTCTTCTATAATCCCGAACAAATCATACGCAATTCTTAGTGCCTCTTCGTCTTTGGTTGCATCAAAATATGAAGATAATGCATAGATTGCAAATGCTTGATTATAGGTATGCTTTGTACTATCAAATACGATTCCATCATGATTTAATGACCAGTATACTCCACCATATTCTTTATCCATACAATATTTCTTTAAAAATTCATATGCATGTTTTGCATAAGGTAACAACTCATTATCTCTAAGTGTCAAGTATGCATTAGAGAAGAACCATAAGATTCTACTATTCAAAATACAGCCTTTCACAGCTTTTTTATCTAAATTTAATTCATAATCCAACCAACCGTAAAAACCACCATATGTATCATCTTTGAGATTTTCCCAGAATGGAATTATCTTGTTCCTAAGCATCTTCTCTGCTTCCCGAACGAACATATCATACTCCTCCTTCATCTTTATTAGATAATATAAATTTTCAATTTTATCTGCGTTTCCACATTAACTACCCAATATTTTAAGCTAATTTAATTATATTACTTAAGTTAATTTTAATTATTCTACTATCTTGACATTTTTTATATTATCTTGGCTTTATACTTAATATTGCTTTCCTCTGATAAATAGTTTATACTTAGTAAATGTATTAAATATATTGATACAACTTTTCCGAACTACCATAATAAACACATTACTTTAACTATAGAGGAGGCATATTCATGTCATTTCTATCCCGCTGGAACACAGCTTTGATTTCCATGCATTCTTCCTATACCGACGACCCCCATTTATTATCCGATCCCTTTTTAACGGATTCCTCATATGGTGCACAGTCCTCACTTTTTTATTTGGAGTTCCTAGAAAATACTTTTAGAAGTTTTCCATTTACTATGGAAATGCAAAATCTTAATTCTTATCTATTGCTATACATCAAAAAAGGCAAAGTTAAATTAACTCTAGACGACCAGTTATTTTATCTTACACCCAATGCTTTTCTTTTTCTTAATTGCATGACTTTGAACTAATACACTCTTCCCTTATCACCTCTTTGTTAACCAATCTGGTCCTCTCTAAGAATACAGACTACATCCAGACAACCCTCATTCCATTCCACGTGAAGCAAATGATAGCAATCCTTCACAACCGCTTTACTGAAAAGCATACGTTAGAATCCCTAGCAGATGTACTTAACTTCAATAAATACAAACTTGCAAAGGACTTTAAAAAACATGTTCACACTTCCCCTATTGATTATCTTACTGTATTTTCTCTCAAATCTTTCACACTGTCTCTCTCAATCACTCTACCAACAACAATCTTGACCCCAGATTGGTATGACTGGTTTTGTACTTTCTTTACTATCCGACTGGCACATGCTTTTGCCATGTTATTAATATCCACCTCGTAAGTTGTGATTTTAGGATTCGCTATCTCTGATACCATGTAATTATCAAATCCAACAACTGATACATCATCTGGAACTCGATATCCATGTTCATTCAAGACAAGCATTAGATAATAAGCTATCAAGTCACAATTGCAGGCAAATGCCGTTGGCATTGTCTTTGGAAGAGTAATCTTTATTTCAGTCGTATCGTTATCCCTGTCATGTATAACATTCTGATCGCTAACAGATAATCCTCGTTCAAACATAGCTCGTGCAAATCCAAAATAACGATCGCAGATACTTGACGTAGCTGAAGGTGTGCCAACAAAACAAATATCTTTATGCCCACGCTCTAACAGATAGTTTGTCATCAGGTACATTCCATAAAACCCATCTGATATAATTGCATCTGAAACAACGCCGGAATCATAGGCATCAAGAAATATCGTTGGAATATCACTTTCTTGCATCAGATTCATATAGCTTTTCATAGCTTGACCAACAACAATAACCCCTTCTACTTTTCCATCTTTTACAACCCTTGGCAACTCCAGCTGACTTTCATCTTCCTGATTCATAATCTCAAGAATCCCATAGTAACCATATGTCGATAACCAACTAATCAAACGTTCATACATCTCCCAATAGAAAGAAGAATTCTTATCTATAAAACGTGCTGGGATTATAATTCCAATATCCCCCTTGTTTGTGCTACTTTCGTCTGACTTCTTTCCTTTATACCCCATCGCTTCAGCAAGTTCTTTAATTTTAGTCCTTAACTCTTCACTAACACCTTCTTTATCTGTTAATGCCTTTGATATAGTGACGATACTAACACCTAACTTTTTAGCAATGTCTTCTAACCTTACTGCCTTTGCCATATACTACCTCCCTAGTACAAGACATTCTGAATATACTTAGACATTCCTACCATTGCTCTCAATTACGTCACGGAACCAATATCCAGAATCCTTAATAATACGATTTTGATTTTCATAATCTACATAAACCAATCCAAAACGTTCTGTATAGCCACAACTCCATTCAAAGTTATCTAACAACGACCATTCAAAATAACCACGAATGTCCACCCCATCGGTGGCAGCTCTTTTTAGCTGATTAAGGTAGCGATGCAAGAAATCAATTCTATTCGGATCATGCACTTTACCATCTAAGGAAATTGTATCATGACATGCCACACCATTCTCTGTTATAAATATTGGCATATGATATCTATCGTATAAGAACTTAGTTCCCCAATATAAACACTCTGGTGTAACAGGCCAATTTGATGATGTTTTTGCATATCCCTGCTTCCGACTCACATATTCAGGCTGTCCGTCTTCCCCCATCTTAATCTGAAATCCATTATACATATTCTGGCCGTAGTAATCCAATGGCTGAGATATGATTTTCATGTCTTCTTTTGAGATTTTCGGTAAATAATCCTTATATTTACGTAAACCTTCCTCTGGGTATTCTCCTAATAAAACCGGATCACTCCACCAACTAACATTCCATGTCCAACGGTCCTTAAAATCAGGGCATCCAAAGAATACCTTCCTTGCAGCCTCTATATCCTCAGCCTTATCGCTGGCAGGATAACTAACCTCTGCAGTCGGCGCATATCCAATCTGAATATCTTGTTTTGCATGTTCTCTCATTACTCTTACTGCGTGACCATGCGCCATAAGTACATTATGTGCCATCTCAAATGTATCACGTATTGGTAATGATACACCTGGTGCATGACCACCCCCTAGAAATCCTAGACCTACAAAACATTGCGGTTCATTTAATGTGAAATAATTAGTAACACGATTTGAAAAACGTTCTACAATAATCTTGGCATACTCACCAAACCATTGCACACAATCACGGTTTAGCCAGCCTCCTTTGAGATACAAGGCATAAGGTAGCTCCCAGTGATATAGTGTTATATATGGTTTGATTTCATTTAACAACAAACAATCTACTAACTTATCATAGAATTCCAAGCCTTTTTCATTCACTTTTCCAGTTCCATTCGGTAATATTCTTGACCAGTCTATCGAAAACCGATACGCTTTAATTCCCATCTCCTTCATCAACGCAATATCTTCTTCATAACGATGGTAATGATCACAAGCAATTTCACCCGTATGACCTTCTAAAATCTTATCTTGTTCTTTCACAAATACATCCCAGATATGTTCTCCTTTTCCCTCCTCTTTAACCGCACCCTCTATCTGATACGATGAGGTTGCCACACCCCATACAAAATCATCACGAAATGACATATTCCTTCCTCCTGCCTAACCTTTTAACTCTCGTGTAATTGTACAATTCTGCCTTTGATTATTGTAACAATTTTCCACATTTATGTCACGGATTTTTTTAATATCACTTCACTTTACCAAGAAAATGCTCTTACTAAACGTCTTCTAAGTAAGAGCTTTTTTCTTTCCTCAGAATTGCTAAGGGGTATATTCTTATAAAATCCCTATCGAAGCATCATCACCATTTTCCACATGATTCTCCTTAATATACTCTACAATCTCATCAATTGTTGTAAATGCGAGTCCAACGTAACTATCTGCTGCTCCATAATAGATTGCAATTCGTCCCGTATCACCATCTGTAAGCGCCGCACATGGGAATACTACATTATTAACAAATCCCCTTTCTTCATACCATTCCTCAGGAGTAAGAATGAAATTCTCAGATCTATATTTTACTTGTGATGGATTATCAATATCAAGGATTGCTGCTCCCATACTATATACATATCCATTACAAGTTCCAGTAACTCCATGATAAAACAATAACCAGCCCTCATTTGTTTCAATTGGTGCAGCTCCACCACCAATCTTAAGAGATTGCCACCACTGACCATTTCCCCTTGTCATTACATGACGGTGTTTCCCCCAGAATGTTAAATCTGGACTTTCACTTACAAAGATATCCCCGAATGGAGTATGACCACTGTCACTTGGTCTTGATAATAACATGTAATTTCCATTTACTTTCCGTGGAAATAACACTCCATTTCGATTAAATGGAATAAACGGATTCTCCAATCTTATAAATGTCTTAAAATCATTTGTCTTTGCTAATCCAAGTGCAGCACCATAAAAATCTGTACACCAGATAATATAATAAGTATCCTCTATCTTTATTAGTCTTGGATCATAGGCATACTTAGGATTAAAGGATTCTCCTTTTTCATTAACAAATTGAAGTTTTTCTTTTTCAAAACTCCAGTTAATTGCATCTTCACTTTTTCCTAGATACAAAAACGATACACCATTGTTTTGTTCTCCACGGAATATACCAATAAACTTCCCTTCATATGATACAACTGCAGAATTAAAAATCCTTGCAACTCCTTCCACTGGATTTCTGTTAATGATTGGATTATCTCTATATCTCCAAACTGGCCCAACGCAATTTTCTGGTTTTTCTTGCCATGGAATATTAGAAAGATTCTCCGTATACATCTTTATGTTACCCATATGTTATTCTCCTCTACTCTTTTTAATTTATCAACATAGCCATATGCTATAGATACCTACTATGTAATATTTACAATTCTATCTATGTTTCCAATCAGGCAGCTCATCTAAGGTAATAACTTTCTCATGATTGTATACTTTTTTGACCATATCTGCATCTGTATACTGCTCAGATAATACGTCAGTACCTTTCTTCACAACAAACTCATCCTGCCATGTTGTAAACCATGCCCATTTTGTCTCATCTCTAAAAACTAAATCCGGATCAAACAGACAACCATTCTCCGTCATTGCTATGATTTTTTTCTTACTTGTATATTGTAAGGTGTCTAAAAACTTACCCGACTGAGAAGAATATACTTTTTCTCCAGGATAGATATCCTGACCTATGACATCCACATAATCATCGCCTGGATACCATGCCCCATTCTGTCCATTCCATACCCAGATTAAATTATGTGTGTCATATACATTCGTTAACTGATCATATAATAACTTCCACAACTGAATATATGCTTCCTCACCAGCAGCTCCCCACCAAAACCAACCTCCACTGGCTTCATGAAGAGGCCTCCATAAGATAGGAACATCTGCTTTCTGAAGACGTTCTAATTCTTTAGCAATTACTTCAATATCAGAGAGGAGCATCTTATAACCTTCCTCGTCTTCACCAGACATAATATCAGCTAAATCAATATTGGTACCAGTCGTATAGAAACCTGACCACCAAGGATTATCACTCGTATTGTACAGATACTTTACTGGTGCATTCCAGTGCCAGCAAAATGTTACGATACCTCCCAGCTCATCAAAGCTAATTGCATGTTCCACAGCCTTTGACTGAGAACCATGTGCCACTCTAGAAGGGGAATACTCTATAAAATCCAAGCCTAATATAGCTGGTACTTTTCCACTTATCTCTTTAATTACTCTAAATTCCGGACTATCCACTCCTTCATCTGCCGTTTGCCCTGACAGAATCACTTCCCCATAAGAATCTGTAAGATATTTCATTAGATTCTTTGTTGACTGGGTTGCCTGACCATCAATCAAATTATGATCCACTTTATAAATAGAAGGATCCACAGGTTCACTTTCTATCACTTTTATTGAATCCAGATATATCCACCCCCAGCTCTTTTTTACTGTTACTTTATGCTTTCCACTCGTTAGATAAATTCCTTGTAAAACGGAATCCACAAATTCTTCCGACTCCACTGATATTAAACCAGCCTTTTCCTCGTCTACATAGACCATATTCTCCTTATATCCAGAATAACTAGCATTTCGAAAACTCAAATTATATCTTCCTTCTTTTAGAACCTCAATTTCAATCGTACAGGTATCCGTTTCTTCTTCCAGACCAGTTACATATCCCGTTCCTGTGTACCCGTTTTTCTTTGTTCCAACTATCATATTTCCCGTTAGCACCCCGTCTTCTGCTTGATAGCTTTTTTGATAGCGTTCTAACTTGGAATTATCCTTATCCCTAGCACATGCACTCAGTAAAGCACACAGTAAAGTTCCAACTATGATACATGTTTTCTTGCTCATCTATACTCCTTGTAATAGTTGCAATTAAATTCATATAACCGAAAGAGAGACACTCCTTATGACTCCCCTCTATACAATTTAATTATTCAGCTTTGCAAACAAAAAACTTCATTTAGAGTAGGTAATTGCTATATTCATAAGAAAACTATCTGAACACGTCAGTACTTGATTTCGCAACGCGGGATCTTAGTACTGCTACGTGTGAAGCTAAGCGAGAGCGGGTTTTCGTTGAATATAGCAGTTAGCTACTCCTCGAAATCTTAACGTGCGAAGCTTGAGTTAATTATTTTACTTTATAGAAATTATTAATATCATCTTGTAGTACCTGCTTAGAAGCTTCTACTGCCTGAGCTACTGTACTTGTTTTGTCAACTACCAATGGGAAGAATACATCTCTACCAAAGTCAAAGCTTCCTGCTAACTTGCCATTCCAAAGATCAAGCACTTCTTCCTCATCACACGCATAAGCTATCTCTAAGTCTTTTTCAGAAGTAAAGCAACTTTCCATCCAGGTTGGATCATCTCTATATTCTGGATTAAAGTTATGCCAATTCATGAACTCTTCAAAGATCTGTAATACTTTTTCTGGTTCTTTTGTTCCAACAGGAATCATATACCAACTACCAGCTACAGAACTCTTAATAGAACCGTCACCACTTGGGCCAACAGGATAAGGAACTACATGATATTCAAATGGTAATTCAGCTCCTGCAGAGACTGCAGCATCAGCCTCTTGCTTTAAAGTCCATGCCTGAGCTGTCCAGAACATTACTTTACCATCTGACCATGCTAATAAGTTATCATTCCAGTCATCTGCATTCCATGGTCTTGCAGATTGATCCTTATTATATATCTGATCCATTAAATCAAGAACTTCTGTAACGTTTTTGGAACTTAAACCTTCTGTTTGTGTTGCCGCAATAGTTCCACCATTATTTAATACAAATCCATTAATAGAATCTATGAATGATCCTCCAAAACCATATACATCTGTTGTTCCATCACCGTTCGTATCCTGTGTTCCAGCCTTACAGTATTTTTCAAACGCCTCCCATGTCCATTCACCTTTTTCATATAATTCCTGTGGATCTTCTAAACCAAGACTGTCCGTCATAGTCTTGTTATATCCAAGGTAGATACCATTCGTAGGTAATCCTTGTTCAGCGAATAAATATGTACCGCCCATAGCTTCCAGTGGTTTTAATACAACCTTATCATTGAATACATCTAACTTATCCGCTCCAAGTGACGATATATCAATTGCCAAACCATTCTGAACTGCCGGAATACCAAATTGTAAATCTGTCAAGTAAACATCACATTCTGGAGTTCCTGCCATGATAGAGGTATTGATTGATTCAATAATACCTTCCCAACCAAGATTTACAAATTGAATCTTACAATTGTATTTTTCTTCGATTCTTCTTACATTGTCTAATTTCATCTGTGCAGTTTCTGCATTACTTAAACCTGGGTCATCACTGATATCCTTATGATCACTTGTATAGTAATAATCCCACCAAAGGCCTACTTTAATTGTTCTTCCTCCAAAATCAAATGATTGATATACCTCTTCTTCTACTGTAGTTGTTACCGCTTCCTCTGCCTCTTCAGTCTCTGCCTTCTCATCCACCACGACCTCATTATCTTTCGTTTCCTCTACTGTACCATCGCTTGTTGTTGCTTTGTTTTTTTCGTCCTTCTTGCCGCAAGCAGCAAGTGACAAAACCATTACCATACATAAAAGTATAGCAATCATTTTCCTGCATTTCTTTTCCATGGTTATTCTCCTCCTATATTAGATTTTTGTGACACTTCGTCACCATTTGTAGCAGCTTCTTAACTGCTATTATTTTAAGTAAGATGGTATTCACGGTTATGTAGATGTTATTAAAATTTATCCAACAATACCGCTTCGTTCAACACCTTCCATAAAATACCTTTGAAGAAAAAGATAAATCAACACAATCGGTATCATTGCAAGAACAACACCTGCATACACATTTAGCTGCGCTATCATCGGGTCTTTTACCTGATCAACAAATTCAATTGTTGCTTGCACGGAAGCCAGACGCAAACTTAAAATCTTTGTTACTGGCATCGAAAATAACTTGGAATAAAACATATCATTGTACTGCCATACCAACGAGAATACAGATACGGTAATAACAGAAGGCATAGCATTAACTAACATAATTCTGAAATAGGTATACCATGCTCCTGCTCCATCAATGAAAGCTGCTTCTTCAATTTCCTTTGGCAAACCTCTGAAGAACTGATTGAATATATAAATATATAGTCCAGAACGCAAACCACAGCCTAACAGCGTCATCATATACATCGGTGTTGTACTAGAGAGTAGATTCTTTGATTCTCCTGTAATAACTTTAAAGATTCCGAATACATCAAACATACGGAAATGTTGATACAACGGAAGCATAATAGTATGGGTAGGGATTACAATTGTAATAATCACACAAGCAAATAAGATGTTTTTGCAAGGGAAATCAAATCTAGCAAACCCATAACCAGCCATTGATGTAATCAACAATTGAATTAACGTGAGCAGTATAATATATATCAATGTATTGCCTAATGTTTTCAGAAAATCCATACGCAAAAATGTCAGTCTGAAATTTTCCAACGTAGGATTGAGAGGGAACAACAATACAGAAGGATTATACACATCTGATGGAGAAAAAAACGCATGACTTATTATTGTAATAATGGGACCAAGTATAACATAGGAAATACCAACTAATATGATTAATTTCAAAAAAGACAGAATGAGTTTTCTCCCCTTTGTTATAGCTCTTTTCTTCTTATTCTGTAATACGGTATCTCCACTTAATTCCTTAAATTGTAGTTTCATATCGCTTATTGATGTAACCATGTCTTCCCTCCTTAGTTATAATAAAACGTCTTCTTAGAAATTAATTTGCCTACTATAATCAAAATGATACAGACTACAAGACAACTTAATATGCTCATTGCCGAACTCAAACCATAATTAAAGTTTGTAAAGGCCGTCGTATATGCCATATCAACAACTTCACTGGTAACAAAGGAATCAACTATGGTATAAACCACATTAGTTAAAATCAACGGTGACACCATTGGGAAAGTTACCTTCCAAAAAGTTTCGTAAGCTGTAGCCCCTTCGATTTTGGATACTTCATATAGCGCACCAGGAACCGCCTGTAATGCAGCAAGGAATATAATAATCTGTACACCAGAAGCTCTTACAATTTCAAAAATCTTCGCTACCATGCCTATGATATAATCCAACAGCCCAATTGGTAGTCCGAACTGTATTAATAAATCAAAAAAATACTCTATGTTAATTCCTGTAGAACCAGAAGCCGTATCTGCTGCCATCGAACTAACCCCTCCTTGAATTGCCTGTGTAGCCAAATCAAGGGAATCAGATATTGCACCTGCACCAAAGATAATTGGTAGGAACAATATTGCACGGATTATGTATCTTCCTTTGAACTTTCCATTGATTAACATTGACATAAATAAACTGAAGAAAATGATACAAGGTACGTCAATTAATATATCCACAATGGAATTCGCAAAAATCTTATTAAATGTTCCATGTTCAAACAAAGCATATTTAAAATTATCCAGCCCAACAAATGATAATGAATAGCCGCCAGATTCCGCCAGTGATACTTTACTAAGTGCAAAATTCACTGTTAATAACAAGCTTCTAGCATAGTAAATTAAAAAACCTAAAAACCAAGGAGATATAAAAAGGAATCCTGTAATCGCTCTTTTTTGAAGAAGTGTTAATCTTTTTTTCTTAATTATCTTCATCCTTTTACCTCCTTTTTGACATATCCTTTGGCCGGTATGTTCACTTCATTATCGCTATAATCAACTTCCGAACGGTTAACGTAGATCAATATGCCATTATCATAAGTTATCCTTGTAACTTTATCAGCTAGAATTTCATGGTTGATTATGCAGCTATTTGTTACATCTTTTAATACTTCGTTTGTCTCCTTGTATATCTCGAATGCATCCTCTAGCCACAAATCATACTGAGAGGAATAATAATGATTCATACTGGAGTACTTAATCTTACTGGATTCTTCAAACGACAATCCAAAATGTGGAGCCATTCCCAGTTCAATCATTCGAAGTATGGTATCTTCTTTTATGTAATCATCTGCTAGATTAATACTTTCTCCAGCATAATCAATGCAGCCATGAACAACCATTTCATAAAACGGAACCTCATCATCTACAATATAAAATTCATTCTGACTTTGTGGAACATTGATTAAATCTGTAGCATTCGCAAGTGCATAGGCATTACCTCCACTTACCATGAGATTTCCTGCTGCTTCACCAAGCTTATTTAGCTGTCCAGCAACAATCTGCTGTGCTTCATTTCTATCAATTACATTGGAGCGTTTCTTATCTGAAGCTAACAAATCTCCAAGGTCTCTTAAGGACACACCTGACAAATTAACCGATTCTAGTTTATCTGTGAACTGATCCACATACCTCACTAGGAACTTTGGTGATATCACATTATACAGTGCATCTACATAGGATAATCCGCTTGTCTGCTGTACAGTAGCAGGATTTACTTTTCCAAGTCCCACGACATAACCAACATAATACTGAGAAGATTCTAACTTATAGTTGTATCTTGCTGTTGCGAAGGATACTTTCTGGAATGCCACATCACCGAATAATTTACCGCCGACTGATTCGATTTTATCAGTAAGTCTCGACAACTCCTTTTTGCCTCCAAGCTTTTTATTCACTTTAATCTTATCTGCTACACTATGGTAATACCCTCCATTAAACCAACCAAGATAATTCGCCCGAATATTAGTAACTCCAGAATCTACGAATGCATCTACAATCTTCTCTGCTTCATCAAAAGAAGTCATTACTTCGATTTTAGAATATGGTATTCCAAGACGGCTGTCTTCTAATTTAACCCCACCAAGTATATCTAGATAAAATGGAAGCTGCTGTGCTTTAGTCTGCTTTGTTAGTACACCTTCTTCTATTAGTTGATTTCGATAACAATTTGCCATCCCTGAATAATCTGCATCTTCCTTAGTTAAAAATGTATAATCTACTTTGATATCTAGATTATATCGTTCCTTTTCTATAGTAGGTAAATCCGCTGCTACACCAGCTACCCCAAACGTAGATGCCTTGTCAAATCCCCGCAACAAATAAGAAGAGAATACATAATTATAACTGTTGAGATTACCTGAAACATCTGCAATCAGATTGGCAAGAGCTTCCCCTCTCCTAATTCTTGCAAACACAGCACTATTCTCATGTTTGATGCCAAATACCGGTAGCCTTATCGGCATTGTACTTTCTACAACAGAAAATGACTGAATCAATGGATCCATACCATAAATGGATTGATTATACTGCTCCGCTTTCTTATTATTGTTAAAGTTGATTAAAGAACCCGAAGCATTGGGCACAAATAAATAACCATGTTCCTCTACTGATCCCGCTCCGAAATAACGAAGTACATCAATTCTAGTCAAATATGCATTCCCTTTCTCTACAATCCTTTCCGTAGGAATACATACTTCTAGACTGTCATCGGTAAGTCGATATTCCAATGGAACGCTAAAAGAGACTCTTTCAGCTAAATCCCCTCCTGCTGCCCTTGCATCTGCATCAAATTCTTCCTGTGTATATCCTGCTTCCGTAAAGATTGCTTCCAATTTACCCAGTGCAATCTTAGATTTTGCACCTTTTGCCAGTTCTAAGAAACCTTCTCTCGTTTTCGAAACGATATAAGAGCTCTTAATTTTTTTCGCCTGTTTTTCAGAGACCTGACTATACACAAGTGTTTCCAATCTCTCCTCAGTTATATATGGTGGTACCAGACCAGTCGGACTTGACATATTTCCAAACAAATAGGTATAACGAATTCCATTATCAATACTTTCCATCTGGAACTGACCAAGAGATACACTCAAATCATAATTGTTAATGATAACTTCTGTCATACTAGAATCGTAATAACTTAATACTAACTGCGAATTCAATAAACTTGCATTGGTCCCAGATACCAGAGGATCATTAGCTCTATCCACCGGATTTGAATAGGTTATCTCACCAGACCGCTTATCATAAATTGCAATCTCCGTTGTGTCCGTATTGGTATACAACATAAGATAGTCATTCTCTGCAGCTAAGACCATCCCTGCAACTTTCTTCTGATCATCCTCAAGCGCTATAAATTCTCTTCCTTCCTCATAGACAGACTGTTCTTTTAGATACTTCTTATAATCATCGTAAAAGAAATAATGAACACACATATAAATTCCATAACCACCTATGGCAAGGATGATTGCAGCTATGATTGATATGACAATTTTCTTTGATTTACTCACTTTGCAGTCCTCCTAAACCCTAAGTATTAATTCTGTATATATACTTTGGAAGAATCCATAAACTTGTTGAATCAGTGAAGATAATAACAAGAGAATAAATATAATAAAAAGCATTGATACAAATGTTAATAACAATGTCATTATTGTTTTACCAAATCCAAAGTTATGTATGGTCATAATGCCAATCAACATCAGCAACAAAAACCAGATAATTGCCACGCCAAGGATTACGTAATAGAAACTTTCTTCATCACTAACAATAAATTGTGACACCAGTGTTGCCGGAAGGAATAACAAGCCCATAGGAAGCACGGAGTATCCAATTATAGTAAATATATCTTTAAATCTTCCTTCACCTTCCATCAGGCAGGTTATGGACCAGTTTGCAGTTGCAAACAAGACCACCGCTGCTAACACACCCATGATTTCCAATCGACAGTCAACTGCTCTTGGATTCACATAATTCACTACAAAACTTGCATATCTTCGATTCATTGAGAAAGAGAAACCAAACCATAGCACCATCAAAAGAGCAAGCAATACACTCCCTTTTTCTCTATGGCGAACTTCATAAAATCCATCAAAAGGGTGAAGAATCACATAGAATGTATACTTAAATTTTTCATGTAAACTCATTCAACTTTCACCTTCCCTTTTTTGTTTTTTTTCACTTTCATAACGATTTTTGTAATCCACAAGACAATTAGTATAACAGCCAGACCAGTTAACACATATCCCAAATTATCTTTCAATATTTCATTCCGATACCGTTTAAATGCAATGGAGTAATACTCCCTGTTCATTCCTAATTTTAAGTATTTCATGGCTTCTTTGTTCTCACCAGCTGATAAATACGCCTTACCAATACCTACATACGCAAGTCCGAAGTTGGAATCTAGTTCTAACACCTGTTTCCATAATTCCACTGCTGACTTTTCATCTCCTTCATATCGAAGGGCTACCGCATCATTAATTAATCTCCCATATTCACTTTCTTTAAAAGACATAATCTCATTTCGCCCAGAGTCTAACACATATACTTTATCTCCTATTTCTTCAATAGCTACTGGATTCTTAAAAGTTCCTCTTTGAGAACCTCTCCCACCAAATATATAAAGTAGATTTCCTTCATGATCATAGGTAAATATACGCCCCCTTGTTGTATCTATCACACTGTATATTCCGTTGTCACGGTATACAATATCAACGATACGGGAAGCCCCTGAATAATCTCCAACAATTCGAAAGTAAAAATCACCACTGATTGGCGTTTTCGTGGAGTTTTTCTTAATAACATCCTGTCCTTTTGGGTTCAGCCGTCTAACAGACTGTTTTCCAGCCGCATCAATATTAGTTGCATATAAGAATCCATCAGGATCAATATCTAGTCCAGTGAATTCTGTCGGGATAAATTGACTCTGTCTAGCACGCTGTGCTTTTGTGGAAAGCTTTCTCCAAATCTTATCATATAAGGTTACTGTTACATTAATAGTACCAGTAAAACCTGTAAAATCGCCCTGCGTGTCAAACGCCATAATTCCCTGAAACATATTCTTTGAGACTACATATACACGATCAGCATAATCAACACAGATCTTTAAAGGATTGAACTCGAAGTCCTCCCCTAAAATATCTGCAGTTGGATTACTAAGAATCTTTACCAAATTGCCCTGTGCATCAAGAACCACCACTCTTTTGTTATTGGTATCTGCTATATATAATTCATTCTTTGCTGATACAGACAAGCCTATTGGTGAATAAAAAGTATCTTGTTTACCCTCATTAATAAAACCATCTATTGTTTTAACAAACTGTAAGAGCGAATCAAGTACAACAATTCGATTATTTCCTGTATCTGCTACATAGATTCTTCCATCTTCCGCTACACAAAAATCCTGTGGATTATTCCATGTTCCTGAACCAATCTCAATGCCAGAATAGCTCTTATCAGGCACATATGCAGCAGGGGTATAATAAACATCTTCCCAGTAATCATAGTTATAGGTTTCATAAGGTACGTTATCTTCTGCAACTGCGGTACTGCAATTTCCTATCACTATGGTTAACAGTAATATTACTACGATTCCTATCCGTTTAATCTTCACAATATCGCCCCCTAATCCTTCATACCTGATGTCGCCATCGTTTCGATAATATTACTTTGACATATAATAAAGAAGGTAATTGGTATCAAAGCAATAATAAATGTTACTGCGGCAGCTGCCCCCTGTCTTGCTGGACCTCCATTTACAATTTGTTGAAGGGAGAACTGCAATGGTTTTAGCTCCTCACTGCGAAGGAAGGTGCTTCCTGTATTCCCCCACATCTGCTGGAATTGAAGTACTGCTAAAGTAAGCCATGCAGGT
Source organism: Lachnospiraceae bacterium (assembly GCA_019421365.1). Taxonomy (GTDB): domain Bacteria; phylum Bacillota; class Clostridia; order Lachnospirales; family Lachnospiraceae; genus Anaerosporobacter. The sequence goes on along the minus strand of JAHZFJ010000011.1, from coordinate 28,589 downwards.
TTAACATTAGGCATGATAATTCTCCAATAGATCTTGTATTCACTGGCACCATCTAATTTGGCAGATTCAATTAGGGAATCTGGTATCTGCTCGATAAACTGCTTCATTAGATACAAACCAAGTCCAAATGCGAACGGTGGTAAGATCACTGCTAGATATGTATTGTTAATTCCTAGCCAGGATATAATCATATAGTTTGGTATCTGAGTAACTGTATACGAAAACATCAAGGATAAAACAACAATCTTAAACAGGATATTCTTTCCCGGAAAATCATGTTTTGCAAGGGGATAAGCTGCAAGTGACGCACAAACCACATGACCAACTGTACCAAACCCAGTAATGATAACAGTATTAAAGATATATCTACTTAATGGAACCCATGAATTGGACATCAATACAAAAAGATCAGAAAAGTTATCAAAGCTTGGATTTCTTACAAATACCTTTGGTGGATATCGAAACAACTCATCTAGTGGCTTCAGCGCATTATTAACAACCATAATTAAAGGTAACGCCATGAACACTCCACAGATTCCCATGAATATAAATAAGGTAATGTTACCCGCCATGGATCGATTTAATTGTTTTTGTCTATGCAAGAGACGTCTTTTCGGTTTAAAATAATTTTTCTTTCTTATCATTATTATACCTGCCCTAACTTTCTAAGAATCTTCTGTACGAACGCATTCGTACCAAGCATTGCCAAGAAAAGGATTGTTGCAATCGCTGATGCATAGCCCATCTCAAAACGGAATGTACCATAGTCAAGTAAATGAGTTACAACGGTAGTACCAGCATAGTTAACACTCGGATTTCCCGCTAACTGTAATGAAATATCAGCAACAGCAAACGCCTGTGTAATCTGCATAACAGCGCCAAACATCAACTGTGGTCTCATGGAAGGAAGCGTAATGTACCATAGTTCCTGCCAACGATTTTTAACTCCATCCATCGCTCCCGCTTCATACAAGGACTTATCAACAGTCTGAAGACCAGCGATAAAGGTAAGGAAACCTGTTCCCAAACTTAACCATAACTGAACAACAATCAATAATGGTAAGATGTATTTTTCCGTCTTCATCCAGAATATTGGTTCACTAATAAATCCCCATTGCATCAAGATACCATTCAGATAACCATATCTATCACCAGTTAAAATGATTTTCCATACAAGAAAGGCATTACCCGCAATAGATGGGGCATAGAAGATCAGTGTAAGGAACGCTCTTAATTTTCCTTTAAACTCATTAATAATCCATGCGAAAATCAGACACATCATATAACTGATTGGTCCTGTAATTACCGCAAAAATAAAAGTGTTTTTAATAGCAATTTTAAAAATATCATCGTCTAAGAACAATCGTAAGTAATTCGTCCAGCCCACGAATTTAGGGGCCTCTAGCATGTTAAAGTTTGTAAAACTGATTCCAATAGAAGTCAGAACCGGCAAAACTGTAAACAGGAAAAATAGAACAAAATATGGTGCGATCATTACATAGGACGCTTTACTTCTCTTTATTCTGTATTTCAAAGACCATTCATCTTTAGCCTTTGTTTTCTGTAATTCAGCCATCTTCCGCTCCTCCTAATCCTGCGCAGTAGGTAATCCAAATTCGCGCCTCTTATAAGTAATCTCCTCATTAATATAACGAACATATTCTGATAAAGCTTCTCTTGGCTGCATCTTCTTAGAATCTGCTATAGATACAACACGGTAGAATGCATTGTCAATATTTCTCCAAGAGTAATAACCTCCCGGAACCTGAGGGATACCAACAACATGTTCAAACTGTTCACTTAGCGCCTGATAATCCGACACTGGCCATGGTAACATGGAAAATGCTTCTATATTCGCAGTCTGATATCTCGCCGAAGCTCCCATCAAACCTTCTAACTCTTTTCCATACTGTGTCTGGATTTCTGCTGAAGTCCACCATTTCATAAACTCCCACGAAGCTTCTTTTTCTTTACTAGCCTCCATCATAACACTGCCCGTACCTGTACTTGTTACAGTCTTATCAATCGTACCGTCTTCTCTTACAGTACCTGGTACTGAAGTAAATCCCCATAACCCTTTAATATCTGGTGCCGATACCTGTAACTGATTATAAAGAGAATAATCCGCTATAATGATTGGTGCTTCTCCTGTACGAAAGCGCTGATCAACCGCGGTCACCTTATCTAGTTTGTAATCCGTGTAAAACTCACAATATTCTTTAAAGGCCTTAATTGCTACATCACTATCCAATGCAGATTTGGTTGCATCCTTGCTATAGTACTGACCACCATTTTGATATAGTAGCATCGCAAATACTTGTTCAGCTAGCAAAGCATTATCATTAGCAGGCAACATACCAAGATCCATCTGATTCTTACTTAATATCGAAAGTGCTACTTTCATATCATCCCAGGTTTTTGGTAGTTCCATATTCAGTTCAGCAAGAATATCTTTACGGTAAAACATCATTAGAAAGGTCTGTGTCTCAGGTAATGCAAATGTCTGTCCGTCAAACTCAAACGGTGTCAATGCACTATCCCTGAATCTCAATTTTATTGTATCGATATCTTCAAACTCAGATAGATCAACTACCGCATTACGTAGGCCATAATTCATCGGCAAGTCGTTTCCTACCTGTAATGCTACGTCAGGACCTTGCCCGGAAAGTGTCGCCTGCAACAAGGTACTCATATCAACCAACATAACATTAACGTTGATATTTGTATTCTTAGTAAATCTTTCATCAATCAGACTTTTAATAACGTTTGCCTGATCACGCCCCGAGCCAATCCAAACCGTAATGGTCTTACTTTCTTCTGTCTCCTCTGCAATATTTCCAACAGTGTTATAGTCGATTACAAATGAATAATATAACTGTCTAAACGTGTGTTTCACCTTATCAAAGAAAGAATCATTCACTTGTGGCGCCTTCTCATCTGGTGAATAGATATAGATTGTATCAAGCGCCAATGGTTGTTGTAATGCTGAAACAATCCACGTACCAAGTGCACTCATATTAATCTTGTAAGAAGTAATAACCTTTGTAAACCGCTCCACATCTTTACTTAGATATTCCAATTGGTCTCTCATGGTAATCAGTACAGCTTCTTTATCACTACTTGTACCCGATACTTTTTTTAAACCTGTTATCACGTTACTTAATTTATCAATAACAACTTTCAACTCATCTGATAAACCTTCAAGATTTTTTTCAATTTGATAATCTCTATATTTATCTGGTGCTACTCCAGTAATTCGAATTACTTTACGGTATATTGAATTAATTTCTATTAGAGCTTGTTGCACTTCACTTACTAATGTCGAAAACTCTCCTAATACAACTTCCATCCGTAATGTGTGTTTTCCTTTCTCCAAATAGAATTTATATTTTTCTCCATCGGAATCCGAAAGATTTACCATATGCCAGGTACTATTGTATTTGAATCCAAAATCGTTCATTTCCTCAAAAGGTACTTCTCCATCTAGTAGAATCTTACGATTGACATAGATACCTTTTGCAAAATTCTGTCTGGTATGTAAGGTTATGTTATAGTAACCACTTTCTTCCACTTCAAAATCCCATTCAATCCATTGTCCAACTTCTTTCCAGCTTCCAGAAGAACCGATCGTATTGTTCTTCAATAGTTTTGCATTATATGGTGTAACTGCCGGTGAAGAACGATCCTGAGATGGATATAGCATCTGGGAGGATTTTCTCTGTGCATCTTCTGCCTGTATAATACACATCTGTCCGCTGCTATCCTTCGCGCCCTTCACATCTTCCTCTTGAAGAGTAGCATCATAATCTCCAATTTCCCTCGTATTACTAAGAATAATCTTTCTGAGCACCATTGGTTCCCTTCTGGAATACAACGTAATGGTATGTTCTCCTTTTGTAAAATAAACAGCCAACTTGCTTGTCTCATAACCATCACTATCATAACAGTAGCTGGTTATCCATTCTGGTTGTTCTATCTGGGAAGGTTTCAAATCATTGCCTCTGTTATCAACTTCCCATTTGTCTACAACATTAACCCATATTCTAGAGAATTCAATCAAGTTAAGCTCAGTATATGGTAATTCGCCATCTATAAATATTCCCCTCTGAATTGCTGCGCTATTCCCCTCTACTGGATAGTACAAAAGAGATAAGTCGTACAGCCCCTCCTCCTCTACATTCACTGTATATTCTATTAATCCTGTTTCATCTGTATATACTGAAGTACCTTGTATTCCTTCGTAATCTATGATTTTTTGAACTTCCATTCCTTCTGTACGGATATATGTATCAGCATCGATTTCGTACCGCTTATCAGGGCGAGTTGTATCAATCAAACCTGCTAGATAATCACTATAACTTAAGCCTAACGATGATACATTATCCAGTATTTCTTTAAGATCTTCTTCTGAATAATCTGTTTTCGCTTCTACTTTTTGATTCTTCGCCATCGGTATAGGCACTGTGCATACCATAGTTGCAAGTATCACAATTGCTATAACTCTCTTAAATATTTTTCCACTTAACATAACTCCTCCTCCTTTTTATATTTAGTTTACATTTTAGTTGCTTTATATAATTGCAATATACTTTTACTTTAAACTATGCTAATTCTCTCATGAACTTTTTTATACATAAAAAATACTTCTGTCATACACGACGATTTTAATTAAATTAAAATTATTTTTTACTTATTTTTTACTTACTTTAATACTAACACTATACACCAGTTTTTAATGTCTTTTTATATATTATGCCTTTCTTAATAACTTTATTCTTACTTTATTTGTATATTTTTTACATCCATCTCTTGTTCTACTTGATTTTAATTCATTATTAAGTTTAATTATTTAAAATTATTTTCTTGTTTTTATCTATATTTGCTACATTTCGTACATTACTCCTTTATTCAATAGCTTTTTTAACCTAATTTTAAATATATTTTTAAGTAGTAAAATGTATTATTGTACGGATGACAAAGAGGCTATTACAAGTGAATTCTTCACTTGTAATAGCCTCTTAAACTAATTTCAAAAAAATAACCAGAAAAGATATTCTCTTCTCTGGTTATTTCTACATCTATTTTATTCTAACTGATATTTCTACCAACATCAGAACTATTTATTATTTACCATAGTAAACTTTTAAATACATTTCTTTCATTTCTGACATTAATGGATATCTTGGGTTAGCACCTGTACATTGATCATCAAATGCTTGCTCAACCATCTTATCTAATGTTTCTAAGAAGTATTTTTCATCTACGCCATATTCAGCGATAGTTTTCTTAATACCAACTTTAGCTTTTAAATCTTCGATAGCTTTAAGTAAGTTATCGAATTTTTCTTGGTCGTTCTTACCTTGAATTCCAAGGAAGTTAGCAACTTCAATATATCTTTCCATGCAGTGTGGATATTGATATTGTGAGAATGTTCCCATCTTAGTTGGAACGCTTACAGAGTTGAATTTCATTACTTCTGTAATTAATAACGCATTAGCAACACCATGTGGTAAGTGGTGGAATGCACCTAACTTATGTGCCATTGAGTGACAAATTCCAAGGAATGCATTAGCAAATGCCATACCAGCCATTGTTGAAGCATCAGCCATTTTTTCTCTTGCTGTTTCGTCAGCTGCACCGTTTTCATATGCACTTGGTAAGTAAGCGAAGATATTCTTCATAGCTTTAAGTGCAAGACCATCTGTATAATCAGTAGCCATAATTGATGCGTAAGCTTCTAATGCATGAGTAAGAGCATCGATACCAGAAGCGCTAGTTAATCCTTTTGGTTGATTCATCATCATGTCAGCATCAATGATTGCCATGTTTGGAAGTAATTCATAATCTGCTAATGGATATTTGTGACCAGTCTTTTCATCAGTGATAACTGCGAAAGGTGTAACTTCTGAACCAGTACCTGAAGATGTAGGAACAGCGATAAAGTATGCTTTTTCACCCATCTTAGGGAATGTGTAAACACGTTTTCTAATATCCATAAAACGCATAGCCATATCCATGAAGTCAGCTTCTGGGTGTTCGTACATAACCCACATAATCTTACCAGCATCCATTGCTGAACCACCACCGATAGCAATGATACAATCTGGTTCGAAAGCTCTCATGGCTTTAGCACCTTCTTTTGCACATGCTAATGTTGGGTCTGGTGCTACTTCGTAGAATGTAGTATGTTGGATACCCATTTCATCTAATTTATCTGTAACGCATTTAGTGTAACCGTTCTTGTATAAGAATGAGTCAGTTACGATAAATACTTTTTTCTTGCCCATTACGTTCTTAAGTTCATCAAGAGCTACAGGAAGACAACCTTTCTTGAAGTATACTTTTTCAGGTGCTCTAAACCAAAGCATGTTTTCTCTCCTCTCTGCTACTGTCTTGATGTTGATTAAGTGTTTAACGCCTACGTTTTCAGATACAGAGTTTCCACCCCATGATCCACAACCAAGAGTTAATGATGGAGCTAATTTGAAGTTGTATAAATCACCGATACCACCATGTGAAGATGGAGTATTAACAAGAATTCTACAAGTCTTCATAGCTGCTGCAAATTGATCGATCTTAGCTTTACCAGTTCCGACATTTACGTAAAGTGAAGATGTATGACCATAACCACCATCAGCTACAAGTACTTCTGCTTTAGCAACTGCTTCATCAAATGATTTTGCTTTGTACATAGCTAATACTGGAGATAATTTTTCGTGAGCCATTTCTTCTTCGATTGCTACAGATTCAACTTCTGAGATAAGAATCTTAGTTGCTTCTGGAACATCAAATCCAGCTAATTTAGCGATTGTAACTGGTTTTTGACCAACGATTTTAGCATTAAGAGCGCCATTGATAAGGATTGTTTTTCTAAGTTTTTCAGTTTCTTCTGGAGTTGTGAAGTAACAACCTCTATCTGCAAATTCTTTCTTAACTGCTGCGTAGATTTTATCATTAACGATAACTGATTGTTCTGAAGCACAGATCATACCATTATCGAAAGTTTTTGAATGAATAATTGAGTTAACTGCTAATTTAACATCGCAAGATTCGTCCATAATTACTGGAGTATTACCTGCACCAACACCAAGTGCTGGTTTACCTGATGAGTAAGCAGCCTTAACCATACCAGGACCACCTGTAGCTAAGATGATATCTGCACTCTTCATAACTTCGTTAGTTAACTCTAATGAAGGAACGTCAATCCAACCAATGATTCCAGCTGGTGCACCTGCTTCTACTGCTGCGTCAAGTACTACTTTAGCTGCTGCGATTGTAGAATTCTTAGCACGTGGATGTGGGCTGATGATGATTGCGTTTCTAGTTTTTAAAGCGATTAATGTTTTGAAAATTGCTGTTGAAGTTGGGTTAGTTGTTGGAATAACTGCTGCAATTAAACCAATAGGTTCAGCAATTTTCTTGATTCCAAAACTAGTATCTTCTTCGATAACACCACAAGTTTTTGTATCTTTGTAAGCATTATAAATATATTCAGCTGCGTAGTGGTTTTTGATAACTTTATCTTCAACAATACCCATACCAGTTTCTTCAACTGCCATTTTAGCAAGAGGTATTCTTTGTTTGTTAGCTGCTGTTGCTGCTGCTAAGAAAATCTTATCTACCTGTTCTTGAGTGTATGTTGCGAAAATTTTCTGAGCTTCTCTAATCTCATTCATTTTTGCAACTAATGCATCAACGCTGTCAACTAAACCAGTTGCTTGTACTGTAACTTGTTCTTCTTTTTTTGCCATTACGTTTATCCTCCTAATTTTGAAATCAATCTGTTATCAGTAGAAGTTCTTCTGATACAGTTTCATACATATAAACTTATTAATTACTAAAAATAAAAGTGCTTTTGAATATAACAACTTTTTATTTCTTTCACTTATAACAATATTATTGCGTTAAAATATTAACAAGTTTTAGCGTGTTGCTATATTGTTTATCTTTTAACAATCTCTATTTTATATTGTTGTTAATTATTTGTCAATGTACACATTAATCAAAAATTCGATAATTTTTTTAATTTTTTAGTCATTTTAACAAATTCCCATTATTTGTGTGTTTCATTTTCCATGTACTGTTAATTTATTCATATTAATCCTAACGCTTTTAGTGATATTATACAAAAAAAGAAGAGTAAGAATCTTCTAATAACCTTCTTACTCTTCTTTTCATTATTCAAAATTACCTTCAAATACAGTTTCTGCTGGACCACGCATCGAAACCATATTACTCATTTCATTCCAATCAACCGTTAGTATTCCTCCATCAAGGATTACGTCTACTCTCCTATCTGTGTAGCCGCTCAATACACTAGCCACCACACTTGCACATGCTCCAGTACCGCAAGCTAGGGTAACACCTGTTCCTCGCTCCCAAACTCTCATGCGGATAATATTATTCGTAATAACTTCAACAAATTCTACATTTGTTTTCTTCGGAAACATCGGATGCGCCTCTATCTTTGGACCAATTTCTTCAAGTTTTACATCTCTAATGTCTTCAACAAATATTACAGTATGAGGGTTTCCCATAGAGACACACGTGATATTGTATTTCTCTCCATTAATTTCTATTTCTTCGCATTTTGTTATCTCCTTATCAGATTCTACTGGTATTTTTGTTGATTGTAGCTCTGGTTGCCCCATCTCCACTGTCACCATTTTAACATTTTCATCATCTACTTCTAAGAAAAGTCGTTTCACTCCTGACAATGTCTCTATTAGAATTTCTATTTTTTCTGTTAACTTATTATCATATACGTACTTTGCTACACACCGAATCCCATTTCCACACATCTCAGCCCTTGTTCCATCGGCATTGTACATATCCATTTTGAAATCTGCAACATCAGATTGTTTAATTAATATCAAACCATCTGCACCTATACCAAAATGTTTTCTACTCATCTTTACTGCTAACTGCTCAGGATTATCAACAGACTCATTTATGGTATTAATATATATATAGTCATTTCCTAATCCGTGCATCTTCGTAAACTTCATCTATCTACAACCTTTAGCTTCGATTATTCTATGTTTATGCTTAAAGGTACACGAAGATACTGACTTCTTTAAAAACTCGTATGTGATATAGCCAATGGGCAAGTAGAACAAGCATTACAAAATTATATGAATGATGATTTGGCATTTGGTAAAGATATCTTAAAAGATGCCCAAAAGCTAGATTTAAAGGTAATACAAATAGAAAACGAGAGCGATATAAAGAAAAGTATTGAGCTCATTTCTATGTACTTCAATTTGTTTTAACAGGGCAGCAGAATTATAATTAATCTACTATTTTCTATAATAGAGATATGGTTGCATGTACATAAGTAATTATTAATCCTAATAACATACATAAATAACGCCAATTTGAACTCTATCAAATTGGCGTATTTATCTACCTTAATATTTCTTTATAGACTCTCAATACATTCTTATAACATATTGCCTCTACCTCTGTATGCGTAAATCCAGCCTTTTCTAGTCCTTCTACCAACATCTGCATATAAGATGCATCTTTTATCTCTAGATTACCTTCTATACCATCAAAATCCGTACCTAAACCAATACACTGGATTCCACCAATATTCTTGATATGTTTTATATGATCAATAATATTCTCTATACTAGCATAAGCCTTTCTTTCTTCTGTAGATGGTACCTCATCAAGGAAATAAGGATAAAAATTAATCCCTGTTACTCCTCCTCTTTCAGACAGTCTACGAATCATATCATCTGTTAGATTTCTACAGTGATTACAGCAGTGCATTGCATTAGAATGACTTGCTACGAACGGTTTCTTGGTATATCTCAACACATCATAAAAACCAGCATCTGATAGGTGCGACACATCGATGATTATCCCTAGTCTCTCCATCTCTTCTACAAAGGAAATACCAAACTCAGTCAAACCGTCAATGGTATTACGCGACTTCATATCAGATTTTTTACCTTCTTCATAACGAAAATTCGGATGTCCAATACCATTTTCGTAATTCCATGTAAGCGTGATCATTCGGACGCCTAGATGATAGAAAGTACGCAAGAATTCTAATTTACCTTCAGCTTCCGCCCCCTCTTCTAGGGTTAATAATGCAGATATTTTACCTTCTTTTTCATTCTTAATAATATCCTCATAGGTACGCACTACACCAATATAATCCTTGTTTGCTTCCATTTCCTGATGGAAGTAGTCTATATACTTAATACTATCCTCAAACATCTTCTCATGCTTCTTAAGTGATTGAAAGATTGCAAAGTTTTGTAGCATATAGTTCCCTTTTCTTAGTTTCTCAAGATCAATGTGCATCGAATTACTACGTAACGTATCTGCACTACCGTCTTTTACTCTATGATCATATAACTCTGTAATTGTATCACAATGCATATCTATTAGCTTAGTCATATATTACTGCTCCTTTAATTCAATTATTACTCTCTAATCCACTCTTAGTATAACGGTTATTTCCATTCCAAAGTATCCACTCTTCGTATCCAGCATCGTATACACCTTGAATCTGTTCTTTAATTTCCTTTGCATCGTATTTTTGATGCTGTTCTACCCAGGTAGCAGTAAAGTCTTGCAACCAAGGACGTACGATCGCTTGATGTCCTTGCTCTTCATTTGCCTTAAGTACCACTTTAGAATCCTCTAATGCTTTCTTAATCAGAAAATATGGTTTTAAGTCCGGGTAATCAATCCCATAAGCTCCATTAGCATAATGCGATGGATAAATCATAGGACAGATATAATCAAGATATTTTGCCATCTCTACATAACTCTGACCAACGATTTTTGCATCAACATCACTGCTAATAATCGTTCCATATACATCAGCCGATACATATACCCCTAATGGACTCAATTCTTCATATGCATATTTCGTGAATTCCGTAATCACCTCTATCTTCGACTTGTCTTTCGCCTCATCACCAAAACTAACTTGTTTCATACCGCTATCTGTAGAGAAACGAATATAATCAAATTGTATCTCATCAAATCCTAATTCAGCTGCTTCTTTCGAGACACTAACAAGATATTCCCATACTTCCTTCTTATAAGGGTTAACCCATGCCAAATTAGAACGGTCACGAAAAATTGTCCCATCTGCATTCTTAATGCTTAATTCTGGCTTACTCTCAGCTAGAATTGGATCTTTAAAAGCAACTACCCTTGCAATTAGATATATCCCTTTTTCCTTTAACCTAGCAACTAGATTTTTGATATCGGATATGTAATTAACTGTAGCTCCAATCTCTTTTGCTACTTCATTGTCCATCTTATATGTAATTTCACCTGAATCATTTTTTATATCAATTACCATGGTGTTTAACTCTGTTGACTCTACTAACTCAATTAAGTTTGCCATGTTTTTCGTTGAACCTGCCATCTGTGCAGTCACATAGATACCCTTAACCTTAACTGTTGGGGTACTTTTGGTACTCTCTGCTTCTTCTACAATATTACTATCTGTAACGATTTGTTCTATTATTAATTCTTCATTAATATCTACAACTATATTATTTTCTCCAGTATTACTTTCTCCACTATCCCCTTCTATTACTTCTTCTTGAACGTAATTCACATATGTATCGGCCTCTTTCTTGCCCTGTTGATAAGTATCATATAGATAAACTGCACTCGCTGTCAAACATACTGTACTTACTATTAGTAATCCACCTGCTAATAACTGCTTTGCACTTGATTTATTTTCATTATTCTCTTTACTCATATTCCACCCTCTTTCTACTAATATATTTTATTCATGTAGCACAATAATTAGTATATCATATATTTCGACAGATTCGTATATATCGCGTGTCAAAATCCCATGCCAGTTTTAATGGCATCATAATGTATACGAACATGGAATTCAGCAATTTCCTGCGGATGAACAAGCCGTATTGGTGCCTGATTTTCACTGTTTGTTATTTGTATATTTTGCTATTTTATGGTATTATGGATACATTCATGGAATCAAGAAATTATATACTAGAGAAATTAGAAATGAAAAAAAAATTGTCCACGCCTATAAAAAGCGTGGACAATACATTAATAAAAAATGTGCTTAAATGATTATCTACCGCAACATTGTTTATATTTTTTACCTGAACCACATGGACATGGATCGTTTCTTCCAACTTTCTTTTCTTTTACAACTGTACCAGATTTCTTTGATTGAAGAAATAATTCTTTTCTTCTTTCTACAGTTAAAAGATTGTCCCATGCTGGTAATTCATATAACCAATCAGCTTTACAGCCAACCATGTTATAATATAATTTTTCTTTATCGAATCCAAGATTTACTTCTGTATTCTCATCCATTGTTTCAATTGGATTTGGAGTCTTTAAACTTTCATCGATTCCATCTAAGAAACCAGTCATAGTTTCGATATCAGTATCAAATTTTTCTGCTAATTCTTTCACTGTTCCAGTTACAACAGTTTCAGGATCTGCTAATAATTGTTCGTAGATACCTTTTTCAATATTAAAATAATTAGCCCAGAAAAGCTGACCCATCTTTTGGTTTGTATCTTGAGAGTATGCATGCTCTCTCCATTGTTCTAATAAACTCATGTTAACCCTTCCTTTTGCATTGGTGTTAATTGCTCGTTACAGTATATCATACCTTACTAGACAATTTCAACCGAAATTTTGCAATTAGCCTTTTGTATACTCTTTTTATCGATTTAATTCGCTAACTTCTTTCAAGCCAGAATGCTCTTCCATAATTCTTGTTACTTCATTAATGTTTGTAGATAATACATCTCCTGGAATCGTATTCTTGAGTGAACTCACAACATTCCCGAATTGTAGCGCCTTTTCACAGCTATCATATTGGAGTAAGCCATATAACACGCCTGATACGTAAGCATCACCACTACCAATTCGATCCACAACTTCTATATTCTCATATGGTTTTTCTTGATAATACCGATCTTCTGTTGCATTATAGATAATTGAATTGAAATGATGCTTTTTAGGACTAATTATTGTTCTTTCTGTAGTAGCAACGATTTTCACTCCATATTCAGTTGCATAAGATTTCATGATATCTTTTAAGTCACCCTTCTTAGCAAACATTCTTCTTGACGTTTCTTCTGAAACAAAAAGAATATCTACGTACAAAAGAATTGTCTGAATTGTTTCTCTTGCTTCTTGTTCACTCCATAGATTGGCTCTATAGTTAACGTCAAACGATATCATAGTACCTTTTTCTTTGAACTTCTTGATTACTTCCACCGCTGTCTCACGTAATTGTTTTGACAATGCAAGAGTGATTCCGCTTGTGTGGAATAATCTTGTTGAACCATATACCTCTTCTGGTATCTCCTCAACAGTTAGTGTAGAAATTGTAGAATGCCCTCTATCGTAAACTACGGATGTCTTTCTAGGATACGCTCCATTCTCATAATAATAGATGCCAAGTCTAGAATCTCTTGTTTTATCGTAAAGTAAATAATCATCACTTACACCACAGAAACGAATATGATTACGAACAAATACCCCCAAATCATTTTCCGGTACTTTAGACATAATCCCCGTACGCAAACCAAGCGCCGAGATACCAGAAACTACATTAAGTTCTGCTCCACCCGCACATTTTCTGAATGTATCACCTCTTACAATTCTTTCATTGTTTGGTGTCGATAAACGTAATAAAATCTCTCCAAGTGCTAACGCCGCATATTCTTTTTTTCCCATACTTTCACTCCTCGAAACCTTTTGTAATGATAACAAACATATCCTGTGTTTTATGTCTACCGTCATTTATGTACTTACTATATTATACCACATTACATTGAAGTAAATTGTGATTATTTTCGCTAATCTTGTACAAAATTTGTTCTATTTATACCATAAATACAAATGGTGCCTACGATTTTGCTTCGTCTTTGGCACCATTATTAGATCGGTATATCAATAGAATTGCTTATAAGTACTTTTATAAATTAAATCCAAAATAATTAACAGCGTTATAATATGAGATATTCTCTATCATTTTTCCAAGAGCAATTTCATCATTAGGATATTCTCCGTTTTCTACCCATTTACCAACTAAATCACAAAGTATTCTTCTAAAGTATTCGTGTCTTGTGTAAGATAAATAACTTCTAGAATCTGTAAGCATACCGATGAAATTACCTAATATCCCCAGATTAGCTAATGAGATCATTTGATCTGTCATACCTGTTTTATGATCATTAAACCACCATGCACTACCTTGTTGAATCTTACCTACAACTCCTGCATCTTGAAAACAACCTATGATTGTTCCAATTGCAGCGTTATCGTTTGGATTAAGACTGTAGATGATTGTTCTAGGTATTTGATCCGAAGCATTTAATGCGTTAAGGAAATCTGCCATCTGTGAAGAAGGAGCAAAGTTATTAATACAATCATAACCAGTATCTGGACCTAACTGATTGAAACGAAGATCATTGTTATCACGTTTACAACCATAGTGTAATTGCATAGCCCAATCTAATCTGTGATATTCTTTACCTACAAAGACCATGAAGGCTGTTTTGAATTTAAGTTCTTCGTCTCTTGTAATCTCCTCTCCCCTCATTCTCTTGGCAAATATATTCTCAATTTCTTCTTCAGAAGCAGGAGCATACATAACGTATTCTAAACCATGGTCAGATACACAACAGCCATTCTCCGCAAAATATGTAAGACGATTTTTTAAAGCTTCTTTCAGTGTCGCGAATGTTGAAATCTTTACACCACTCATTTCAGATAACAAGTTAACATAATTGACATAATCAACTTTTTCAATATTCATAGCTTTATCTGGTCTCCAAGCCGGAAGAACTTGTACATCAAAAGTATCATCAGCAGCAATTTTTTGGTGCCATTCTAATGTATCAATCGGATCATCTGTAGTACAAATTAAGGTAACCCCTGATTGTTTAATAAGATTACGAACGCTCATAGAATCTTCTTGTAATTTAGCGTTGCACAGATTCCATACTTCTTCTGCTGTTTCAGAGTTCAATGCACCTGTATACCCAAAATATCTTTGTAATTCAAGATGACTCCAGTGATATAATGGGTTTCCTATTGCTTTTTCTAATGTCTCAGCCCACTTTTGAAACTTTTCTCTATCAGACGCATTACCTGTAATGTATCTTTCTTCAATACCATTCGATCGCATTTGGCGCCACTTGTAATGATCACCACCTAACCAAACTTGCGTTATGTTATCGAATTTGCGATTATTTGCAATCTCAGCCGGATTGATATGACAATGATAATCAAGAACTGGTACTGCTGCCGCATGTTCATGATAAAGTTTTTTAGCTGTCTCTGTCGATAATAAGAAATCCTTATCCATAAATTGTTTCATATTGTTTTCCTCCTATACAAGGCGTATTATAAGATTACGCCATCTCTAAATACAGAGATTTCTTTGTATCCACTTTCTTCATTCTTTGTTTTCTTACCAGAAGCCACATCTAATAAATATCCGAAGAATTCATCTGTAACTACCTCGAAAGTTTTACCTTCTAAAATCTGTCCAGCATTAAAATCAATCCAATGTGTCTTCTTATTATACAAATTACTATTTGAAGAAATCTTTACTGTAGGCACTGGAGAGCCGAATGGATTTCCTCTACCAGTTGTGAATAGAACCATTTGTGCACCACTTGCTACAAGATTAGTACAAGATACCTGATCATTACCTGGTCCAATTAACAAGTTAAGACCAGATTTCTCAACACGTTCTCCATAATTAAGAACGCCTACTACAGGTGCATGACCGCCCTTTTGTGTACAACCAAGTGATTTTTCTTCTAAGGAAGAGATACCACCTTTTTTGTTGCCTGGAGATGGGTTTTCATAAATAGTTTGATTGTATTTAGTGAAATAGTTCTTAAAGTTATTGATTAAGTCTACAGTTTCATCAAACGTCTCACGATTAACAGCACGTTCCATTAATAGTGTTTCTGCACCAAACATCTCTGGTACTTCTGTTAAGATCGTACTACCACCAAGGCTTACAACAAGGTCATTAATTCTACCGCACAATGCGTTCGCTGTGATTCCAGAGAATGCATCAGAACCACCACACTTAAAGCCCATGACAAGTTTTTCAGCAGACACAGTTTCTCGCTTGAATGTAGAAGCATACTCTACCATTTCTTTCATGATATCCATACCAACTTCATATTCATCTTCTACATCTTGTGTTACTAAGAATTTGATGCGATCCGAATTATAATTACCTAGGATCGGTTTGAATACATCTAAGTTATTGTTTTCGCAACCAAGACTTAATACCAACACAGCCCCTGCATTCGGATTATTGATAATGCCTTTCAAGATATGTTGTGTTCTTTCATGGTCCTCTGTCAACTGGCTACACCCCATGTTATGTGTGAAAGCGCAGATATCATCAACTTTATCGCCATATAATTTTCTTGCTTGTTCTTCAATAAGCTTAGCTGTCGTATTAACACAACCTACTGTAGGAACTATCCAAACTTCATTACGAATACCAACTTTTCCATCTTCTCTTACATAACCTTCAAACGTATATTCCGACTTACCTTTGAAAGGTTCAAACGTTTGCCCAGATTCCTTGTATTCATAATTAAGAACTCCATCTAAATTCGTTTTTAAGTTATGAACATGTATATGTTCACCTTTTTTTATTTCACATCTTGCATGACCAATTGCATGACCATACTTGATAATATTTTCATTTTCTTTAATGTCATATAATGCAACTTTGTGACCAAAAGGTATATCGTTTATAACAGTTACTTCTATATTGTTAACAGCCAATACCTCACCAGCTTTGATTTCACATAGGGCGACTGCTACACTGTCATTTTCAGAAATCATAATTAATTTATTCTCCATATGATTTTCCCCTTTCTTTACTATTAATCTCATAATATATTCCACCGTAGACTATTAATCCCCATGCTACATTCACATCAATTTCGATCTTGTAAATCTAGCTTGGGGATTCAAAAACCGAATCTTATAATCCTGCTACACACTCTCTCATGTCTTTGTTATTCATATCTTCTAAGTATCGAGCAACTGCTGTTTCTAAGCCATCTATTTCCGTTAAATCCATTCCACTCCAGAAAGAAGTGTTAGATAGAACAGATTTCGTGATTTCTAAAACGTTACTAGTAGCCCAGATTTTTTCAAAGAATTCAAGTATATCTGCATCATCTTTCACTTGATACTGTGTACCATCAGCTCTTTTACCCATGTATTTCCCATCGATGTTAGTTACTTGATAGAATTTAATGAATGCTGCTAATGAGAATGTTAATAACTTAGGTATTTCGTTATATTTTTCAACATAAGCAAGTAAAGAAGGAAGACATCTTGCATTGAATTTTGAACATGAATTTAATGCAATATCAAGCAAATTATGTTTTATATATGGATTAGCAAAACGCTCACTAACAGCTTTCGCAAACTCTTCTAATTCTTCTTTTGGTAATTCTAAAGTAGGGATTACTTCATTGTATAATAATTTTTCTAAATAGCTTCCGAATACATCGTCTTTCATCAAATCAAGTACAAAGTTATGTCCTGCAAGATATGCAGCTAATACAGTTGAAGTATGTCCTCCATTCAAGATACGAACTTTTCTCATCTTGTATGGATTCACATCTTCCGTCCAAATTACATTTGCTTCTCCTTTGTGGATTGGAAGAATATCTGCCCATTCTTTCTTTCCTTCAATTACCCAAAGATTAAATACTTCGCTCGTAACAATTACATCATCTGTATAACCATTCTTTTCTTCGAAATAATCAATTTGATCTTTTGGATAACCCGTAACTATACGATCTACTAATGTATTCGTAAATTTATTAGCTTCTTCAATCCAATTTATAAATTCTTTTTCTAAGTTCCACTCATTCGCATATCTAAGAACAATGCTTTTAAGTTTTGTACCGTTGTCGTCTATCAATTCAACTGGTAAGAATAAAAGACCTCTGCTCATATCCCCCTCGAATGCCTTATATCTTTCATATAAGAATTGTGCAATTTTAGCAGGGAATGAGCTTGCAGGAGTATCCGTTAATTGATCCCCTTCTTTATAGGCAATACCAGCCTCTGTAGTATTAGAGATAATTACTTCAAGTTCAGTACTTCTTGCAATTTCCATTAGTGAATCGTAATCACGATAAGCGTTAATGCATCTTGAAACACTGGTAATTGGTCTGATTTTTTCGACCGCTTCTCCATGTTCAATTCCTCTCATTGCTAATGAATAGATACCATCTTGCGCATTAATCATATCCGACATCTTTGGGAAATCACCTATTGGTTGGCAAAGTACGATACTTCCCTGGTAATCCCCTCTTTCATTTGCTTCATCAATCATCCAATCTGCAAATGCACGTAAGAAATTTCCTTCACCAAATTGCAATATCTTCTCTGGATAGTTACCATATTTCTTTTCAATCTTTTCATTTATCTTCATAATCGCTTATCCTTTCATAAATCGAACTTGCTGTTCTTATCTCTTCCGCTTCATTTCTAAAATTAAAGCGATTTATAAATCTCCTCTAAATACTCTCTAGCAAAAACAGCATTATCAGGAGTTGTATCCTCTAACGTCGTATGAATGTATGGTTTCTTTTCTTTAATAAAACGAAGTATATTCTTATAATCCATCATGCCCATTCCAGCCGCTACCGATTTCATCTTACCTTCCACTAAGATAAAATCTTTAATATGAACTACCGCCACATCATCTCCAAGAAATTCTATTGCCTCATTGATAATGCCTTCACGATCTTGGTAGTTTCCCTCAAACAGTAAGTTGACTGGATCTAAAATGATTTGTAAGTTTGGAGATTTAATTGTATCAAGAACTTGTCTTGCACGCTTAGGATTACATACGATATGCTTATATACAGGTTCTATTGCTATGATGACTCCCATCTTCTGCGCATATTCCACAACCGGTTTTAGATTCGTGATAAAAATCTGCAAAGCTTCCTCTGTATGACAATCTGGCTCGAATTCATATGCAGTATTCGGAGCACCTGTTTCAGTCCCAACCACTCCACAACCAAGATGTGCTGCAAATCTAATATTTGCAAGATATCTTTCCTTAATCTTCTCTAACTGACCTTGATCCGGGTGTGCTAGATTAAGGTAACACCCAAGAACCGCGATATCTATCCCTACCGCTGCAAACATGTTCTTAAGATGCATTGCGTAGCCCGGTGTTAATGCACTATTATCAGTAGTGTTCTCACTTATAACCTTTGATAACGCAAGATGCCCACATACAAAACCTTGCTTTCTAACTTCCACTAACCGTTCTTCCAAAGGTAATTGCTTGGCATCATGAAGTCTTAATCCTATCTGCATACTCTACCTCTCTCCTTTATATATCTACTTCCAAAACTCCTCTTTAACACTATGTTCAATCCCCTAAAGTAACTCCCCTAATTTACATTATCTATATTCAATAAAGTCATCGCTTCACCATCTTGACCAGAAATTATAACATTCTCAATACTCATCTTCTCAATGTTGTTTGCATAGATCCCTAGTTTAGAGCAAGGTTCAATTCCATTCATCATGGCAGGTACATCTTTCTTTGGATTCTCTGCATAAGTAACTGAAATATTCTTCATCTCTATAAATTCGATCTTCTTCTCTGGTAACCCGTAGAAAAATGCTGCTGCAACATGACAATTCTTACAAGTTATATTACGGAATGAGAGATGTTTAATGAGTGGCGTTCTCTCATCCACAGGGTGATATTCTTTGGACTGTACATATTCTGTTCTTCCATCTGGATCACAGAAATAGAATGCATTTACTACAAATGGTGTCATTACGTTATCCATATAAATATTCTCGAATACGATTTCATCAAGAATTGCATCTTTACCACGACCTCTTCTCGTCTTAATCCGTAGTCCACGGTCCGTATTGCGGAAGATACAATCCTTAACAGTCACGTTATTCACCCCTCCAGCCATTTCACTACCGATTGTTACCGCTCCATGTCCATTTTCCATTAAGCATTGCCTTATTATAATATTCTGCGATGGTCTCTTGTGTTTTCTACCCATGTAGATCTTTCCTGATTTCAGGGCAATACAATCATCACCTAACGTAAATCTAACACCTACTATATCTACATTCTGACATGATTCTGGGTCTAATCCGTCTGTATTCGGTGAGTTATGTGGGTTTTCCACAGCAACATCAAAGAATCCGATATCATCGCTAAAGTATGGATGTAATGTCCACGCTGGACTGTTTCTGAATAACAACCCTTGTAAAATTACATTCTTACAATGATTGATAAAGAATAATCTTGGACGGAATGCTCCACGCATAACCTTTTCATTAAACCACCAATTTTCCAGGCTGGCATTACCTTCGATAATTCCTTGTCCATAGATAATGACATTCTCAACATTCACCCCTGTAATAATTCCCGAATACATAATTAACGGATTACCTTCCCAAGTACCTAGATTGTATTCATCTTCCTCATCAAAACTCTCAATCAATCCAGGAAATTTAGGAAAATGATTCCGATCTGTACCTGCCGATAACATTGCTCCTTCAGCAAACTCAATTCGTATATCACTCTTCAAGAATATACTAGTTACCTTATATGTCCCTTTAGGTAAATAGACACGACTATCTTTGGGGCAAGCCATAATAGCAGCTTGTATATATGTTGTATCATCATGAATACCGTCACCTTTAGCACCAAACTTCGTTACATCGAGAGTTACGAATTCATAATCTGTGTGAAATGTATTCTCTGCTAATACTACACTATCACATCTTACTTGCACTTGATAATCTGTATCTGGCCATAGACCATAGATACTTGTAATAACTTTATTCGAACTACATTTATGTTCACCATTCACAAAGATCTCATAAGTTTTCTTTGTTTCATAAACGCCATTATCATCAATCTCAATCACAACGTTTCTTGCCGTTTTCATAAGAATCTTAAGATTCATACCAGATTCACCGTCCTCTCAATGAAGTTTTATTTATAGAAACAGACCGCTAAATCTTCTACATTCAGCAGCCTTTTTCATACTACGATTCGAGGGTTTAATTAACCTTTAACACCGCCAGCTGTGATACCATCAACAAACGTACTTTGTGCACAGAAGAATACGATTAGTGAAGGTAGGATAGAAATTAATGAAACGGCTAATACTCTGTTCCATTGGAATCCATTATCTGCATCCATGGATAATTTAACGAAGTATGATGCTGGATAACGAGCTGGTGTTCGTACATAAAGTAATGGTCCCATGAAGTCATTTGATGACCACATAAATTGGAATAAGGCACAAGATACAATAGCTGGTTTAATCATTGGAACAATTACTTTAATCAATGTTTGCACTACATTACAACCATCAATTTTTGCCGCTTCTTCTAATTCTACTGGTACATTACGCAAGAACTGAATTAACATAAATACGAAATATGTATCAACTGCAAAGAGTGTTGGTACAATAATAGGAAGGTACAAAGGTGAATCTACCCAGCCTAAATTGTTGAAAAGGATAAATTGTGGTACATTTAATACTACCTGAGGCAAGAAAAGTGTTCCCATTAACACCGAAAACAAGAAGTTTCTACCTTTAAATTTGAATCTACCAAAACCGTAAGCTGTGATAACAGCCGATATGATTGTAAAGATTACTTTAGGTATAACATACGAATATGTATTTATTAATGATTTAATTAAGTTAATATCTCCACCAAAACCTTGGAACGCCTTCTTATAGCCATCTAAGGTAGGTTCTTTTGCAATCAGTCCGATACCCGAAAAGATTTCATTATTACTCTTAAATGTCGCACTTATCATCCATAGCAACGGATAAACCATAAAAACTCCAACAAATATTAACACGGCATATTTCAAAAAAGTAGATACTATCTTTTTAGTTTTCATTGACATTATCTTCTACCTCCCCTCATCATCACTATAGTATACCCAATGTTTCTGACTCCAGAATGCAATGCCCGTAAGAATCATTACGATGACAAACATTACCCAAGCCATGGCACTTGCAAGACCCATCTCATGTGACTGGAATGCACTGTTATAAACTAATAGGGACATTAATGTCGTAGAATTTCTTGGGCCACCATGCGTGATGATGTAAGGTCCGTTGAACTCTTGGAACGCTTGACATAATTGAGTAACTAAGTTATAGAAAATAACTGGTGTTATCATAGGTACCGTAATTTTGAAGAATTGTCTCCATTTACCTGCACCATCAATAGCTGCAGCTTCATATAGTTCAGCTGGAACATTCTTTAAAGCCGCTAGGAATATAACCATCGCAGAACCAAACTGCCATATACGAAGTAGACATATAATAAAGAGCGCATACTTAGGATCACTCAACCAATTAGGACCTGTAACACCAAAGAAACCTAACATAGTATTTACTAAACCATCATCCCTAAAGATTGCTTTCCATAATACTGCGATAGCTACAGATCCACCAAGGATAGATGGGATGTAGTATGCTGTACGGAAAAAGTTAACTCCTTTAATTTTGAAATTTAAGATATACGCAATAAATAGCGCTGCAGTTAATTTTAATGGTACTGTGATAAATGAATACTTGAAAGTAACCTTTAATGCTTTAAGAATCTTGTCAGAAGTAAATATCTCCTTATAGTTCATAAAACCTACTTCTGTGATACCTTTAAATAGATGAAAATCCGTAAAACTGTATATCAAGGAAGATGCAAACGGATACAAACGAAAAACCAAAAAACCAATTAACCATGGTAATATAAAGAAAAAACCTAAATTGTTTTTACATGTTTTCTTCAAAGAAAACTTCTTCTTTGGAACAAATACTGCTGAACCTACTGCATTCTTTGCCATATAATTTTTTCCTCTCTTTCTGGTGTATTACTTTGTCATTAGACTAAGGGCATATGACATCATAAATGCCCCTACCCCCTCAGGGTCAGCCGCTAATACTTTCATACCTTTCACTTCAACAAGCCTATCTGTAACAACGCTTGTTAGCATCTCTTCTGCGCGTTTCTTATATTTTTCTTCCGAAAGCACACCGAGGCGACAACCCTTTAGAATCGCATATGTAATCATTGAAGTACCTGTTGTGTCTATATAATTACCTTCTACTTCACTTATATCAATAAGCCGATAAAACATCTTATTGTTTTTGTCCTGATACTGCAATATACCTTTAACAGCTTCCTTGAACAAATCTTCAAGCGTTTTATAAGCTTCAAAAATCTCAATCGACATCACATCTATCGTATCAATTAAAGACATAAGGTACCTTCCCATGGAACGTAACCAAAAACTCTTAGACACTCCAGTTTCTTTATCCGCCCATTCTTGGCTCCTTGATTCATCATAAGCATGATAATAGAGTTGCTTATTATCATCAAATATATATTTTCTGACATTTGTAAATTGTTTTATTATGTCATTATAATTTTCCTTTTTATTAAATACAGTTTCATACTCCATGTAATACGGCATGGCCATATACATGCTTTCTAACCATATTTGATTTGGATAAATCTTTTTATACCAAAAGTTACCGCATTCCGTTCTCGGTTGACTTTTAAGCCGTTTCATTATATATTCAATTGCTTTATAATATCTCTCTTCTTGTGTCTCTTTATATAGGAAGAATAAAATCTTGCCTGCATTAATACTGTCTAAACTATTCTTGTCTTCTTCATAACTAACAATCATTCCGTCCGCAGTAACAAACGAATCAACATAATCTAATATATATTTCTTGTAAAACTCGTCTTTCGTCGCTTCATACAACTGCTGGCAACCAATAAGTATACATCCATCTTCATAGTTCCAATAATCTTTACAATTATGGTAATTTAGAAGATAATCTTTTATGTAATTTGATACGTTCATGACTCTCTCCTGTTCAACATATTTCCATAATAGAACGTATTCCATCGAACGCTCTATCGTCATGAAAAAGGGGATATCCGAAAGGATATTCCCCCTTCATTCATATACTGTATTATCAGAACTATCTCATGACACTGATAACATCATTAATCAACATGAGCTATTGTAAATTATTCACTAATTAATTACCAAGTACTGCGTTAACACCATCAACAAGAATTCCAGCAGCTTTTGCTGAATCATACTCTCCATAACTTAAACCTTGGAACACATCATAGTAAGTACCATCAGTTCCCTTAAGTTTAGCATCTTCGAATGTTGGATCTAATGCAAATTGTGTCCAAGCTACAATCTTAGCATTCGCTTCTGCTACTGTAGCATCTAATAAATTATTATTTTGGCAATACGCTAATGCACTAGCACTTAGAGGAATACCTCTTTGTGATTCCATGATTGCAACACCTTCATCTTCGTTTAATAAGAAGTTGATTAATCTTGCACATTGCTCTGGGTATTTTGTTTCTTTTGAAATAGCAAAAGCTAAAGAAACTTTAGAGAAACCACCTTGGTATTCTCCCATATCTTTCATATAATCACCAACAATAAATTCTTGTCCTTCATTTAAAGCATCTCTGAATTTAGATGCTGAAGAATCCCATTCAAAGATACCAGCGTAAACGCCTTCCATCCATTTAGGGTTTTTATCTAATGATTCAGCACCATCTCCTAAGATAGTTTGAATTGAAGGAGTAACATGAGCATCTTCTAAAGATTGGATAAAATCAATACCAGTTTGGATTTCTTCGTTAGTATAATTTAAAGCACCATTTTCAACCCAGTTCTTACCATAAACAGATTCTAAGTAGTAAACCATAAGAATCATTCTATCATATTCACCAAGAGCTATTGGGTAATAGTCTTCACCAAGTGTATCTTTGAATGTTTGACCTGCTGCTTTTAATTCTTCTAATGAAGTAGGAACAGCAATACCTGCTTTGTCAAAAGTAGTTTTGTTGAAGTAGAAGATTCTACCCGTCATAGAAACAGGAACAGCTTGAAGAGAATCGGCTACAACACATTGATCCAAAGCAGCTTGTGAAAATTTAGACAAATCTAAAGTGTCTTTTACATCGTTTAAGTCTAAGAACGCGCTTCCGTCAGAACTAAAAGAAGTAATCCAGTTCCAGTTAATTTGATTAACATCTGCTGCAGTTTTTGAGTAGAAAGCTGTTGACATTTTATCTTCCCAACCAGTCCATGCACCGTAATCCATCTCTACTTTGATGTCTGGATTTAATTCCATAAATTTGTTAACTGCATCAATTGTAGCAGTATGTCTTTCATCTCCACCCCACCAAGATAATTTAATTGTTACTTGATCTTTAGAACCTTCAGTTGATTCTTCTGTAGTTCCTTCCGTAGTTCCTTCTGATGTTACTTCAGTAGATTCTTCCTCTTTTGCTGTGTTGTTAGAAGGTGAATCTTTTTTGCTACATGCTGCTAAAGATAATACCATAGTACATGCTAAGCATAGTGCTACAACTTTTTTGAATTTTTTCATAAAAGCCTCTCCTTTTTTCCTATTTTTCTTGATTTAACCTTTACTTTGCTACACCATCATAAACCCCTATCACTTCTTACAATGACTTTGTAAGCAATATGTATTATTTATGTAAGTGCTTACACTAATATTACAATATTTTGGTAAATTAGTCAATACTATTTTTTGTTTTTATTGTAACTTTTATCTATTTACTATCAATTGCTCCCATTAAATTTGTATATATTTATTTACATTCCTTTAATTTAACGCTTGTAAGCGAATGCATTATAATATATAATAGTAATATAACTGAAAGTACTTACATATAATATATCTCACGTTATAGCGATTTTCAGATAAATCAATATAGCAACTATTCCTAATTATAAAATATTATAGTATAATGAATATTGCTTACCATTAAATTAATGTTACGAGAGAGGTACAAATCATGAATATTTATGACATTTCGCAAAAGGCAGGAGTTTCTATTGCTACTGTATCTAGAGTCATCAATGGTAATACTAATGTAAGCGAGAAGACAAGGCAAAAAGTAATGGCTATTATAGAACAATATGATTATACACCAAATGCATTTGCTAGAGGATTAGGACTTAACACCATGCAAACTATTGGTATTCTATGCGCTGATTCTTCTGATCCCTATCTTGCAAGTGCTATTTACTACTTAGAACAGATGCTACACAAAGAACATTATGATTCACTACTTTGTTGTACTGGATACGACCAAGCAGATAAAGAAAAGTATCTGAACCTATTACTATCCAAAAAGGTAGACAGCGTCATTCTTGTAGGTTCAAACTTCGTAGAAGCAGAGGAAGAAAAGAATCAATATATTATTGAAGCAGCTAAATCCATTCCAATTATGTTATTAAATGGTGCCATTGATGCTCCTAATATCTACAGTTCACTCTGTGACGACTATCATGCTACTTTTCAAGTAACACAGCAACTACTAAAGTCTGATCATAAACATATTCTTTACTTATATAATTCTAATTCATATAGTGCCAAGAAAAAACTTAACGGTTTTTATGAAGCCCATTCCGCTATGAATATTGAAATTGATGATTTATATGTTCAATATTTTGTTGGTGACATTCACGAAACTAGAGATTTCTTGATTAATTTATCAAAGAAGGGGCTAGTATTTAATTCTATAATAACTGCAGACGACAATTTAGCTGTCGGTGCAATTAAATATGCAAAACTACAAGGAATTTCTATACCAGATGAATTATCTATCATCGGATATAACAATTCCATTATTGCTACTTGTTGTGATCCAGAGCTATCATCTATTGATAACAAACTAGAGACGGTCTGCAAAAATTGCGTTTCTACATTAATGAACATATTCAACGGTAATTCAGTACCATTTAGATCTTTATTCTCTGCCGAATTAGTATCAAGAGAAACAACCAAATTCTAAATATTAACGTACTAAAAAACGGGGCTGTTGCTACAGCCCCGTTTTTCTAATTACGAACTAAGTTAATCCTTCACTCTTTCCTTGTATCTTACGTATCTTTCTAAATTCAATTAATGCTATGAATGAAGATAACACACCAACTCCGATATTACTTGTCATCATAACGATTCCTACGCTATCATTACCAAGATTGGTATAGTTTTGCAAGAACCACAACACCGGAACACGAAAAGCAAAAACTCTCATGAAATTTACGAAGAATGTATATTTCATTAATCCATAGCCGTATAACAACGCCATTACCGAAGCATGAACCCCTAACACTACTGCACCCATGGCCTCATAACGATATATATCTTCGATCATCTCCTGGAAGACCATATCGCTCTTTGCAAACGCTCCACTAATTATATGTAGATTTGTCATGGTCAAAACATATCCTACTGCACCGATAATAATATTGCATATTAGAATTTTCTTGAATGCGTCAAATGCACGGTCATACTTCTTTGCTCCAAGATTTTGACTAATTATTGCTGCGCCTCCTTCTTGAAAACCGTTTTGTGGATTCGTAGTCAATCCTCCTATATTATTAGATATACCTAACGCTCCTACGGTTAATGCCCCATATCCCGTACTCATGGAATTCACAATAACCTTTCCAATTGCAAACGAAAACTTCTCAACAATAACTGGTAAAGAGATTACAACCATCGGAGAGGCAACCTCTCTATTCATAGATATCGCTTTTATAGAAAAACCAAATATCCCTTCCTTACCGCCCATATTCCTAATTGCTATTGCAAACATTGCTAGTTGTGACAAAAGAGTCGCAATTGCTATTGACGTGACATCCCCATTCAGTCCATATACAAACCACGCAGTTAAAGATAATTTTATAACAATAATAAGAACATTTAGATTCAATATACGCTTAGAATTTCCCCTTGCTCGTTCAATTGATATATATACATTGTTGAAGAACATAATAACTAGTGTGAAGATTTCTATGATAAAGTATGTTTTTCCAACCGCAATGAATTCAACCGGCGTTTTAGCCATTTTCAAAAACGGTTCTGCAAACGGAACAAAAACCAATATAATAATTGCTCCTAACACTCCACATATCATATATAGCGTGCTAACCTGCCTTTTTACCTTCTGATAATTCCCCGAACCATACGTTTCACTAATCTTAAGACTCGCACCAACAGCTAATCCCCCTCCAACGGCGTTAATTGCCATATTTAGTTGCGATAGATATGCTACCGCAGATACGGCTTCCGAACTAATATGTGCAGCCATCTGTGAATCAAAAATTTTAAATATCTGAGCTAATGATTGATACAACGCTAGCGGTAGACAGATACGAAATACCACGCTCCACATATTTGCATTCAATATATAATCCCTATTCTGTTTGTCTTTACTTGTTAGATTCGAACCCTCATTCTTCATATTGTACCTGCTTTCAAGGTTATCTATAATTTAATCAGCCATGTAGTATGAAGTAATTTTATCTTAATATTTTTGTAGATTCTACAGTTTTTCTGGGTAATTTTTCTATTAACTACAGTTTTTTTGTGGTATACTATTATCAAGCACTCAATAGTAAGGCAAGATGCAATTTTATAAGCCCAGATGCAACTTTGCAAATT
>JAHZFJ010000010.1 GCA_019421365.1 Lachnospiraceae bacterium | reverse complement strand
ATAGCCCCTTATAGGGGCAGAGCAAGCCACCAGCTAAGCTGGTGGTCTTGACTTATAAGGCTATAAAATACAGAGTTTGTTTATAATTTATAAATATTAGATATACTAAGGATAACCAAACAAAGGAGAATGAACCGAGATGTCACAGCAATCAAATAATGAAAATTCGTTATTCTTAGAGATTACAAAACATTTATTAGAGGATGAAAAACCCTCCATATATCTAAGTAGTTTGTTACAAGAGCCATGGTTTTCACAGTATCCTTTTAAGATGTTATATGATTTAAAAGGGACTAAGCAATCACCAGAACATCATCCGGAAGGAGATGCATGGAATCACACATTATTAGTAGTGGATAATGCTGCTAAAATTAAAGGATTAAGTAAGAATCCACGAGTAATCATGTGGGCAGCTCTTTTGCATGATATCGGTAAACCGAGTACAACGAGAGTTAAAAAAGGAAAAATCACATCTTATAACCATGATAAAGTAGGAGAAGAACTTGCTATAGAGTTCTTAGAATACTGTGTAGAAAATAGGGGATTTATTGAAGAAGTTTCTAACCTAGTACGTTATCATATGCATATCTTATACGTAGTTCGAGACCTTCCATTTGCGGACAGAAAAGGATTACTAAGAGAGACGGATGTAAGAGAAGTTGCTATGCTTGGCTACTGTGATAGAATGGGAAGAACGAATCAAGATGAACGTAAGGTAAGAGAAGATATTAAATTATTTTACCATCTATTGACTAAATAATTATAATGTGGTCATAAAAAGGTAGGCTAAGTGTAATAGCATAATCTAGTGCTATGAATCTTCAAATTTTCTTCTTTATTAATACTGTAAAATACTGGCAAAATATAAATAACAATTAATCTTAGGTGGTGAAGTTTGACATATGGGGGAGAACGAGAAGATAGGAACGAGTAAGAGACTTATAGTGGCTGGTGTGTTGTGTGTAGTATTTATGTTGGTTTGTACAATTGGAGGAATCATATTCTTCAAGTTGCAAATCAACAAAAGTGCGGCGTACCGCCAAGCCAATACATATAGAAGTTACGAGAAATATTATGTAATGATACCGTCAGAGAGAAAATCATCTTTTTGGGAGGCAGTGTATAAATCAGCAAGCGAGATAGCGAATGAAAATAATGCCTATCTTGAGATGTTTGGTGCCAACCTTAGCGAATCATATTCAGAGACACAATTGATGAGGATGGCGATTGAAGCTAATGTAGATGGTATTATCTTAGAGGCTAATGAAACAGAAGAGATGACGGTTTTGATTAATGCCAATGCTGAAGATACCAGTCAGAATATGATATATTCTTCTATTCAAGAGACGATTGAAGGAACATATAAAAGTGATCAAAAGATTAATATCTCTGCTAAAGCGTTAAATAGTCAGGGAGCATTTGCAGCGGAAGAAGCAATACGTGATATATTCATGGGAGATGATAAACTTCCAGACATCATCATCTGTCTAAATGAGATCAATACGACCTGTGTATACCTGGCTGTCGTAGATTATAATAAAGTAGGTGTAATTAATATTATTGGATATTATGATTCCCAAACTATTCTTAAAGCAATAGAGAGAAATGTTATCTATGCCACTGTTTCAGTTGATGCCAAAGCACTTGGTGAATACTGTATAGATGCACTTACTGAATTTGATCAGATGGGACATGTAAGTAATTATTATTCGGTTGATACGGCAGTAATTCACGCAGATAATGTACGTGAATATCTAGGAGGTGATGCTAGTGAAGAATAAACTACTACGCTTTACCTTACAGGCAAAACTTCTATTAGCATTCATAGCAACAACAGTAATAATTCTAATGGTAAATGTGTACATGTATTATAACATCAATCAAATGATTACCCAGTTAGATGAAATCTATCTTAGTAATGTTAGTCTGAATGAACTAGCAGAATCTTTGCGTGAAGTACAAGATAATATGACTGATTATCTGAATACAAAACCTCAGATGCTATGGAAGAATATTACCGTGCGGAACAAGAATATTCCAACCAAATTAATAAGCTTAATGATATAACAACAAACAATCGATTACAAAGAATGGAGAAGAATATCCGTAATATCTCAGAAAGTTACCTCGAGATGACGAACCAGACGATTGAAGCGAAGAGAGGACGCAATGTAGAGAAGTACAAGATTCGTTATGAGAAAGCTACGGAGTTATATGAATATATCGGTACCTATCTATATAGCTTGAATAATGAGCAATTCATAGAGAATACAGGAAGCTATAAAACCTTGTCCTTATCCTTGCGATATACCGAATATGTTAGCCTTACCATATTGTTAGTAATAGCGCTCTGTAACATAATTATTATTACAATAATAACTAAGAGTATTACGAAACCAATACGTATATTAGCAGAGACAGCAAATCAGGTTGCAAAGGGAAATTTCGAAGTTCAACTAGTTGATGTAAGGACTCATGATGAGAGTGCAGTGGTAGGTAATGCATTCAATAAAATGGTAGTATCTTTAATAGTAGGTTGATAGAGTCAGATGGTTCTACGGATTCTAATGGGGTTGGTCTTAATAATGTTATCAGTCGGTTACGGTTGTTCTTTGGTTGTGAAGATACTTTTGAAATCCTTAGTGATGGGAAAAACAAAGGGACGGAAGTAATTATTAACATACCAAATTGGCGCTATTCTAAGTAAATACACCGGAGGGAAGAGTATCATGTATCGAATTATGTTAGCAGACGATGAAGGCATTGTAATAGATTCTTTGCGTTTTATTATTGAAAAGGAATTCGGACAAAATTGTTTGATTAAGTCTGCCAAAACTGGGAGAAGTGTAATTGAATTGGCAGAGAATTTCAGACCTGAAATTGCAATCATGGATATTCAGATGCCAGGCATTAACGGTATTGAGGCGATGCGTGAGATTAAGAAGACCAATCATAATATCGTGTTAAGGAATTGTTATAATACATCAAGAACTTGCATAAATTAAATGAGATTTCATATGTTGCGGATCGTATCACAGTTATTCGAGATGGTTCGACAATAGAGACTACGGTATTTCTATGCGGTAGGTGGTAACGAGAAAGCAACCAAATTATCAGGAATTAATACAGATAAGGTTTATTTTCTAGCATATTGTAACATGGGCTTATTAGCAGCGCTTGCTGGAATGTTAACAATAGCACGTATGACATCTGCGCAGCCAACCTATGGACAGAATTATGAGATGGACGCGATTGGAGCATGTTTCATCGGTGGAGCCTCAGCATACGGTGGTATAGGTACGGTTCCTGGCGTAATCGTAGGTGCAGTTTTAATGGGTGTTATTAACTTAGGTATGTCCATTATGGGGGTAGATGCTAACTATCAAAGAGTAGTAAAAGGTTTAGTATTATTAGGTGCAGTAATCTTTGATGTTCTTAATAAAAGATCAGGCAAATAGTTTGATTGAAAATAGAATCTCATATGGAATCTCTTATAGAAGTTTTTCATAATTCATTGTATAATACTAAAGATATAAGTCATGTAGATATAAGCGACTTTAAACAGAGGAGAATTAATATTATGAGATTTTATTTTGCACCAATGGAGGGTGTGACTAGACATATATATCGTAATGCTTATGCAAAATATTTTGGAAAAGTAGATCGTTATTTCGCACCTTTTGTATGTGCTAATCAATCCGGAAATTATAAAACAAGAGAAATAACAGATATCATACCAGAAAACAATATAGGAATTGATTTAGTACCACAGATTCTTACTTGTAATGCAGCGGATTTCATCCTTGCTTCTAAGAAGATGAAATCACTTGGTTATGATGAGATTAATTTAAATCTAGGTTGTCCATCAGGAACAGTTGTTTCTAAGAAAAAGGGATCAGGATTCCTTGCATATCCACAGGAGTTAGATGAATTCTTAGAAAGAATATTCACGGAGAGTGAGACAAAGATTTCAATAAAAACTCGAATCGGTAAAGAAGATCCAGTGGAGTTCCATCGATTACTTGAGATCTATAATAAGTATGCGATGGAGGAATTAATCGTACATCCAAGAATCCAGAAGGATATGTATAACAACAAACCAAATCTTGATGTTTTCGAAGAGGCGGTTAAGTTAAGTAAGAATACATTATGTTATAACGGAGATATCTGCACTGTTAATGATTATCTTGCTATTACAGAACGTTTTCCGTCTATAGACCGAATAATGCTTGGGCGAGGATTAATTGCAAATCCAGAGTTAATTTTAGAGATTATGGGTGAAGCAAAGAAGGATAAGAAAGTTTGGAGGGAATTCCATGACGAAGTATACCATGGATACCAAGAAATTATGTCTGGTGATAAGAATGCATTATTCAAGATGAAAGAATTTTGGTTCTATATGAGCAAGATGTTTACGAATAATGAGAAATACATGAAAAAGATTCGTAAAGCACAAAAGGCTAGTGAGTACGAGGAAACAGTTTCTAGTTTGTTCCGTGAACAAGAGTTGATTTGAAATTAATTAGAAGGTGTCTGATATTGGGGTTTATCAAAAATATAAAGGCAAAACAGAAAGGTGAGATTTAATCATGTACCTTTTTGTTTTGCCTTATATAATTTAGCTTAATGATAATTTTTAGCTATTTATTCTTAGATAACAAGAAATCAGTGACTTCTTGTGCTTGTTTAAGACAACGACCACAACCAGTGGCAACTTTAGTTTTTTCTTGAACTTCTTCAAAAGTAGAAGCTCCTTCTTTAATAGCAGTTTCTATATCTTCAAAAAAGACGTTTTTACATCTGCAAATTACCTTTGTATTTTCCATTTCCTAATAATTCTCCTTAAAGCTATATAAATTTCAGTAAGATTCTATTTTTTAATAGTATAGCATATATAAGGAGAGAAAACCATGGTAGATTGTTCCGTGCTATTGTATTTTTACTGTTGCGCTAAAGGAATCCGTTTCAAAAACCGTAATATCAGAAATCCTTAGATTTTCTGTACATTCACATAAACGAAGACAGGTTTCAATCTCGTTATAGAGGTAAAGAGTTAGTACTTCAACAGTTGGATTCAATGGTTTTAGGTGGTCATTCAAAACACTATGGTCAAGCTTAAAGAATACATGAGTGTAGAGAAGTGACTCAAATTTTTCAAAATCAATAAGAAAACCATCTTTATTTAAATTACCTTTAACAGTAACATTAACTGTATAGTTATGCCCATGCAATTGATCTTTGTGTCTATTAGAACAACATAATTGATGAGCTGCACTAAAAGTGAATTTCTTAGTCACATAGACTTCTTTTCCGATAAAATCATAATCCTGTTTCAAATTTCTAGCCTCCTATCCTATTTCCTTTCATAGCAGGCACGACTTCCTGAGGGAATAAGCTGTTCATTATATTATATTTTTATTTTGACAATATGTGCTAAAAAATTTAAAAAAAGAGAAAAAGATATGAAACGGGCTGTAATCACCATTTCATATCTTTATAGTTGTAAGCAATAGGTGTAGTTATTATAGACAACACCGAATCAACTCTTCACAAGTAGGCACTTCCCACCAGCTTAGAGAAACACTTGTTAATGCAGTCTGTGAACAATTCACTGAACATACTTCATAGATAACAGAACTTCCAGGGGAAAGTATTATAGTGCCGTCGATTGAGGTCGTAAAAGTATCGAATACATTGACAACTACGGTTGAAACTAATAAACCATTACAAATCTCCATGCGTGTACCACATTGGAAACATGCTTTGGGCTTACAAGAGCAGTCGACATACATATTTGTGTTACCAGCTGGTATGTTTTTTAATAGCTCCGGATTAACTGATGCAAAGAAGAAGGTTTTAAAGCTAATAGGCGAAGGTGAATGGTTAGCGCATATTACCGAGGATAAGTATACAGTTGTATTACAGGAGCAAGGATTGCATAATTGAAAGATAGTATTATGATTACCTACAACGGGTATTGTTTCTGTTGTAGCTTGAAAAAGTCTTCCGCTTTTGGCTTGAGCAAAAGCCTGAGGTACACTTACGATTGCTTTCGAACATGAAACAACAGCTTGATTACTACGTGAGTCACGACTCATACACTCTGCTTGGTAGAGTGAGTTGCTATTTGTTGTAAGGTTGGTATTTGTTTGTGCCTGTAGGTTTGTAGGATTACGTTTGTTGTTAGCGGACATATTCTACCTCCATTAGGATTACATATAAGTAGTTAGTTGGTTCTATAGCTACAGAAGTAATACTATGGAGTTTGCGATTCTCCTTGTTGCTCGGGAGCAGTAGGTTGAGAGATACATTCTTGCAGTTGGTTCTCATAATTTTGCCATACTGATTGGAAGGTAATCATATTCTGGGCATTTGCGGAAGCAGCATCAAGTGATAACAAAAGTTGTTCAAATTCTTCATCAGCAAATTGATAGTACTTACTAATTTTTTTCTGAATGGCTTTGCAAGTAGGAGAGAAATAAACACTAGTTACACTATCGGCATTTTGAGTAATGGTATCAATTCGTGATTCTCGTGTTTGCTGACCATTCCTATATTCTTGCTCGGCACGTTTTAAACTATCAAGTGCAAGCGTTATACTAGGAATCACTTCATTTTTAATAATATCAAAAGTAGCATTGAAGTATTGTGATTCATCATGAAACATCACGTTTATCAATTCATTAATATCGTGTTCACCAGTTTGAGAATCCATTTTAAACTCCATATAGTTATTTTTGTAATAATATATGTAACTATAATGTTGTACTATGACTATAAAGAAAAAACGTATTTTTGATAATTCTATCATATAGTATAAAGGAATGTTTTGTAAGGTGGGTAGGTTGAAAAATCGTATAATTAGACTTGATAATTGCGAAACACAGATATGTTGTTGCCATGGAGAAGAGTTTCGCAATAAGCTAAATAATTAGACTTTAGAAAGGAGTATGTTTATTAATATGAATAATTGTGATGTGTTTGAACAGATGCAGAATATGTCTTCTATGTATCTTGCTTCGAATAAAGAATTACAATGTAATGCCCATTGTGGAATTGATATAAGAGATATAAGACTCTTTGAAGTTACAAATCAGACATATGATACGATTTCAAATAATTTGTATGCGGTTGAGAATATATTAGATGCAATGCATACTCAAAATGTAACATATGTCTATCTCATACAAGGAACAGGAACTGGGATTCATTATTATTATGGGGTGGCACCAGTACTTAATACAAATAAGCACATGAGTGATATTCTATGCGAAGTCCAACAGGGTGAGGACATCTTTTATGCTAATTTTGAAGTTAATTATCCTGGATCAAGTATTGTTGAGCTTACTAAAGAGGAAAAGCAAACATTACATGGGGAGTTACTTAGAGAGCAATCATGTGCAGTGCTAGAGGGAGTTCCGGGTGTAACTACTAGTTCGACAACACTTGGTATTGATCGCTTTGTAAATGTAATGGAACAAGAATCATTTCTTGTAATGGTTCTAGCACAACCATTGTCCGAGAACAAAGTAAATGAAATTGTATGTGATCAACAAGCTGTGTTAGATAACCTTGTGCCAATGCTTGATTTTTCTAAACTTAGACAGCAGAGCAATGTGAACGAAGTAAGTGGTTCGGTGGACAAAAACCGCGCACATACTACTACACGAACGAATACGTCATCCGAACAATTATTATTTCAGTTTTTTTCCACTGGATCAGATCCGTTAAAATTTGAGAGCCGTTCTCTACAACAAATAGAAGATTTATTCTTTAAAAATGGCGTTGCTAATACCGAATTAATTGATTTAATGGATAACTTATGCTTACATCCAAAAGGAAAACATACGCATAAGAGAAAACGAATAAGTGAAGATACTAGTCAGGAAAAGCTGGAGGACAAATCTGGGGAACTTTTGAATGATAATAAGGTTACATCATCAAAGGTAAACAAACCTGTGGTAACTACACAAGAAATTGATAGTCAAGGTTATCAAGATAGTATGAGATCTGGTAGAAGAAGAAATTTTGGTATTCCTATAATGAAAAGAAATAATCAACATAAGCAATCTAATAGGAGATCAGATAATTCTAAATTAGGTCCTCAAAATAAATATAGGATTACAGAAGAGAATGTGGTTGATGTTGGAGAAAAAATCATAAGGTATCTGGATAATTCGGATCGTACACTTAATGTAATGAAGGAAGATAGCGATGTTTTAAGAATACAACAAACGTTACTAGATGAGGGAGATTTAATCTTTGGTGATGTTGAGGGGATAGAAGATGAGTTACTTGAGGGACAAAAAGAGTTCACATTGACGAGTTTTAATAGGCAAGATAGTAGAGCAAATGCAAAATCTAGGTCTTGCTCTACTAACAATAGATTAACCGTTAGTAATAGAGATGCTTGTACCAATATCTGTAGCGTGACAGAGAGGTATACGAACCAAGCAGTCACTTCATGGAATAGATATCTAATAGATATCGTGAATTCGAGATTATTATATGGAGAAAACAGAGGAATTTATGTGTATAGTACAATTGTATTTGCTAGAAATGAGTCAAAACTTAATAAAGTAGTAGCCGCCTGGAGAGGAATGAATGAATATAATCCGGTTAGTAAAGTTCCGATAACGGAAACGATACTTTACAAAGACATGAATCAATATAACAATGTTGTGAATTTTCAAATACCAAAGTATTTCTATGGTAATAATACTACAACCCTACCAATTCCATATGAAGAGGTACTTGCAAGAAGTGCATATTCGCAATTTACAGAGTACAATTATATATATGGAGGTAATTGGATTTCAAGTAAGGAATTAAGGTATATGGTTACGTTGCCATTGAAATCAACAATTGCATCGCTTGTAAGTAGAGAAGATGCAGATAAGAGGGGTGAA
Organism: Lachnospiraceae bacterium; assembly: GCA_019421365.1. Taxonomy (GTDB): domain Bacteria; phylum Bacillota; class Clostridia; order Lachnospirales; family Lachnospiraceae; genus Anaerosporobacter. The sequence continues at coordinate 144,222 of JAHZFJ010000010.1, read as the reverse complement.
CTTTCTATTACATCAGTGAATGAGTCGGCTTTTCCTAACCTAGATCGTAAAAAGATGAGGTATGGCACTATTATTATAGGAGATCGACATAGCGGTAAGGAAGAGACGCTTAAGAATATACTACTTAACCTTGATCGACCATTTACATTACTAGAGTTTGATGCTGGAAGATATAGTAAGATGTTCAAAGGAACGCAAAGAATAGAGAGATACCCAGTATTAATGAGTGCTGGAAAGACATTAAAGATAAATCCATTTGAACTTTTTCCAGATGAATTAATTGATAATCATGTAGAACTTCTGTTAACAATTTTCATTCATTGCTATGGATTTGATCCAATGTTAATAGATATGATTGAGAGTGCTATCTACGATTCATATGTTACTTTTGGTTGGAATCTAGATACTAATAATAATGACAGATATGGAAAGCTCGCCTATACCAAAGAGGTAAATGCGTTCCCGACTTTCTCCATTATACTACTTAAAACTGAAGAAATAATTAAAAAACAGATTAAGGATAAAGATATACAATTAAAATATCTATCAAGGGCAAGGGATGCATTAAATGGTTGGACAATAGGAAAAAAAGGTATGCTTCTAGATGCAGAGCATAGTATGAATCTAACAGCGTTAATGGAACAAAGTATAAGTATTGAACTAGAAGAGCTTGTCAATGAGGCTGACCGTAAATTTTTCTCATTATTATATATATGGAGATGCATGGCGATGAGAAAGTCACAGGGAAGAATAGATAGTAGTAATCATATAATTGTTTTGGAAGATATCGGACGTATATTAAGTAAGGGTTCTGGCGCTATTACTCTATGGGAAGAGAATGCAGTGGATACAATCATTGAATACTTAGTGACTTCGATGAAGTATGGGGAGTCTATTGTACTAATAGAAGAAGATTTATCTTCTTTACCAAAGAATATTAGGTCAGAATTATATGCTGTTTTCATGCATCAGATATCCAGTCTTAATGAAAGACATGATTTAGCACAATGGTTGAATATTAATAAACAACATTTAGAAGAATTGGCAGGACTTGAACCGAAAGAGTATCTTTGTATAACTCGAGATAATCAAGAGATATATGAGTATAAATTATAAAAGAAAGAGCTATGATAATCGATGAGATTTCGTAGCTCTATTTTACTATGGAATATTCTTATAGACTCAACCTTGTACGTAAAAAACTTCATTTAGAGTAGCTATTTGAACACGTCAGTACTTTACAATGCAAAATCTTCAAATGTGGAATTTAAGTTATTTGGGTGTCAAAAGCCCTTCAGAAAACTTGCCTTCGTTAATTTGCACATTCATAAAGATTAACTAATGTGATGCAGAACATAGTTTGATGAGCAACTGTATGAAGTCGTTGGTACTTTGGCTCTGTATTTTAGAGCCAAAGTACCACTACGAACTTCATCCAAGCGAGAGCGGGTTGCGAATAAACTATGGTTGCATCACATACTTAGCTGTAAATTGTGCAAATTGACGAATTAAAATATACAAGGGGCTTTTGACACCCGAATCGGCTGTAGATGTATTAGCAATTTCCTTTACGATATTCTTTTACTGCTTCTAATACACGATATCCGAATTCTTTAGAAGCTTTAACAAAACTATTGATAACACGATTTACAATATCATCTTTGCACTTGTATAGTTCAACAGCAATATTATCAATAAGATGTGCCTTCTCTATATCATTTAATGAATCATAACGTTCACCAGCTTGTTTGAAGTCACTAGGATTCTCAATTGGAATTCGTACAACAAAACCACATGCTTCAGTTGGTGGTGGAACTGGAATCGGATAAGGAAGTGGCTTATTATTATTAAGACTATTTGGTGAATAATTAATTGGTTCTGGATTAAAGTAGTAGGTAGCTTCACCATCCCGTTGATTATTGTCAATTGGACTGATGGAACGATTGATTGGTAACTGCATGAAGTTGGCTCCAAGACGGTGTCTTTGTGTATCATGATAAGAAAATGATCTTCCTTGTAACATTTTATCTGCTGAAAATTCAACACCTGGAACAATATTAGCTGGGCAGAATGCAGATTGTTCTACTTGCGCAAAGAAGTTACCTGGGTTTTCGTTTAAGGTCATCATACCAATCGGGATTAATGGGAATTGATCTTCAGGCCATGTTTTCGTATCGTCCAATGGATCAAAATCAAGACATTCTACTTTGTCAGGGTCCATAATCTGTACACATAATTCCCAACGTGGGAAATTACCACATGCGATGGCGTTGTGTAGGTTCTGAACTGCAATATCAGGATTTGAACCAGAAAGTTCATCAGCTTCAAAACGATCAATTGTTTCAATACCTTGTTGCGTCTTCCAATGATATTTTATCAAGCAACGTTTTCCATGACGGTTAACCCAGATGTACGTATTTACGCCAAATCCATCAACATGGCGATAATCTTTTATAGTTCCACGGTCAGAATATACCCATGTAATCATATGTGTAGCTTCAGGCATGAGAGAGACGAAATCCCAGAAACGTTGTGGGTCACGAATATTAGTGTCTGGTGATGGTTTAAGTGAATGAATAACATCAGGAAAACGAATTGCATCACGGATAAAGAATACAGGCAGGTCGTTGCCTACAATATCATAGATGCCTTGATTGGTATAGAATTTTACTGCAAATCCACGTGGATCTCTTGCTGTATCAGCAGAACCTTTTGAGCCGATAACTGTTGAGAAACGTACGAATACTTTTGTTTTTGAGTTTGGTGTTTGAAGAAAATCTGCCATTGTATAATCACTCATACAACGATATGTTTGAAAAACTCCAAAGGCACCAGCACCTTTTGCATGAACAACACGTTCTGGGATTCTTTCTCTGTCAAAATGGGCCATCTTATCTATAAGTACAATATCTTCAATAAGTCCAGGTCCATTGCTTCCGACAGTGAGAGAGTTGTTTTCATTAGGAATAGGTCGACCGAAACTGTCCGTCATGTAATCAAAATTACAATTGTCGTTACGTCTGTCCATTAATTATCTCCTTACATCATAGTATTTCCTATATTAGTTTATGGTGTGAGAAGAGAATCGTTACAAGAAAATGCACTTTCCCTCATACGAAGATGCTTTGAAAATACAAGTAAGAATACAATGGTGGTTATACAAGAACACAAAATATCGGATAAGGGTTCTGCAAAGAAAGCATTTTTGGTCTGGTAAAAGATAGGTATTACCATTGTAAAAATTATATATAGACTTTTACGTAATACCGACAAAGTAAGTGCTGTCTTAGTACGGCCAAGTGCAGTAAGTCCATCTACAAGAGCGTATTGAAAACTTAAAGGTATAATTCCTATTGTGAAGACACGAATTCCCCAAGTGGATAACTTAATTAATTCAACATCGCTTGTAAAGATTTGTACGAAAACTTGTGGCAGGAACCTTGATACCAAAAACATAATCGTCGCAAAACATACAGTAAGTGCTAAGATGATTTGCTCTGCATGTTTGACACGTTTGGTATTAGCAGCGCCATAGTTATAGCTAATAATTGCTTGTGTACCTCCGGTTATTCCAACCATTGGCCCTGTAATTAATAGCATGTAGCTTTGAATAATTGTAGCAGCAGAGACTAGTTGATCACCATTCGCAGACCCGCCAAAATGTTGTAGGGCAGCGTTCATAACAATAATAATAAGACTATCTGTTGCTAATATGATGAATGGAGAGAAGCCAATTGCTAATATTTTTCTTACTAGTTTGAAGGAGTAAGTACCAAAAGCAATTGATATCTGCGGTCTTGATTTAAATAATCGAAATTTCTTTGTATTAAAGAGAAATAGTAATGTTAAGCTACAAGATAACATCTGGGAAACTACAGTTGCTAAAGCAGCACCAGCAATACCTAAATCAAATACAAAGATAAAGATAGCATCTAATATAACATTACTAATAGCACCAGTAATGACGGTTGTCATACTAATTAATGAGAACCCTTGACAAGTAATAAAATAATTCATTCCAATTCCGAGTAAGGCAAAGAATGTCCCGAATGTATAGATCGTGAGATAGGTATCTGCATATTGGAAAGTGGACGGACTTGCACCAAAACGTACTAACAAGGCATCTTTCGATAATAGGAAACCAATAGTAAGAGTAAGAGATAAAATTATTAACGTAAGAAAACTATTATTAATAATACTCTGTGCTTCCTTTTCCTTTTTCTCACCTAGTTTCATCGCCATTAAAATCGAACCACCTAATCCAACTAAGGTACCAAAAGAGGAGAGTAGTGTAACAATAGGACCACATACTCCGGCACCAGCTAAGGCAAGGTCACCAATAACAGGTATATTACCTATGAACATGCGGTCAACGATACTATAGAGAACGTTAACAAGTTGAGCAATCATAGTTGGTATTGCAAGTTTACATACAAGTGGAAATATTGAGTCTTGTCCTAAATCATTTGTTTTCTTCATAATATATAATTGTCCTTTGTCAAATTAAGTTATAAAAATTTTCAAACGCATGAAAAGAACGAAAATAAAAGGGCTGGCTCTTATTTTCGTTCTTATACACTAATCTATTACATGATGACGTCACTGCCTAATCAAACATAGAGATTTGATATCTTGCTTTACGATATATCTTCCATATAATTACTACGATCATACTAATGGTGCAATACAATGTTGATAAGATACCAACTGCTCCACCGATGATTGCCAATAGGATTAAAACAATATTCATATTGATCCCTCCTGATTTATGTAATTACAACCCAGCTGATATAAGCAAAATTACTAAGGTTGCGCTTATAATATCTGTAATTACATAGTATCAAGTTACTTAGAGAAATGGAATATATTGTATAATTTCTTAGCGGAATCTAAACATAAAAACGTATATTCAGTGTGCGAATAATAGAAAGCATATTATGCTTTGGCTAATATTTTCTTAAAGTTAAGAGCAAATAATATACCAGTTGTGATAGCAGCTAAGATATCAGCAATTGGTTCTGCATAGTAGATGCCCATAACTCCAGCAAATCTAGGTAAAATTAAAGCAAGTGGGATCAGTAAGATTACTTTACGAAGTAATGCTAAGAAAAGCGAAATCTTTGCTTGCCCCATTCCCATGAATGCGGATTGACAAGCCATCTGAACACCAAAAATCCAGATACCAGCCATGAATATAGGAAGTACTTTAATAACTAACGCTTTTAATTCTTGGTCACTAGTAAACATACTAGCAAATATTTGTGGGAATAGAACAACAGCAATTGTAGCTATAGTAGTTATAGTAACAGTAACAATAAGTGTGTACTTGAAAGTATCTTTAACACGTTGATGGTTTTTCGCTCCATAATTATAACTGATAATCGGTTGTGTTCCCATAGTGATACCTTGGGTTGGAAGAACAAATAATTGCATAACACTTTGTAAGATTGTCATGGAACCAACATAGATGTCACCACCATAACGTTGTAATCCACTGTTAAATACAATATTAATTAAACTTTCAGTTGCTTGCATAATGAAAGGAGAAACACCAAGTGCAGCAATACTTCCAATTATCTTCCAATTTGGTTTGAGATAAGATAATTTAATTCGTAAACTTGATCGTTTGGAAAGCAAGAATCCTACAACCCATAAGGCACTACAACCCTGAGAGATTATAGTGGCAATAGCGGCACCTTTTACACCAAGATCAAAAGTAAAGATTAAGATTGGATCAAGTACGATATTAATAATTGCGCCAATTAAAACAGAAAGCATGGCTACTTTTGCTTGCCCTTGGCATGTTATAAATGTATTTAAACCAATGGCAGCTTGTACGAAAACTGTACCCAAAAGATAAATTGTTAGATATTGATTAGCATAAGTGTATGTGTTTTCACTTGCACCAAAGGCATATAATAAAGGTTCTTTAAATAGCATAAATCCAAAGGTTAATATAATGGAGAAAGAGAGTAACATAGTTACACCATTACCAAGAATCTTCTCCGCTTCATTTTTATTCCCTTTTCCTAATTGAATGGAAGCTAGTGGAGCTCCACCAGATCCTACGAAAGCACTGAATGCTGATATAAGCATAAGAATTGGAAAGCATACGCCAAGTCCTGTAAGTGCTGTTGATCCTATTTTAGGAATATGACCAATATACATTCGATCAACAATGTTATAAAGTACATTAACCATCTGTGCAATGACAGAAGGTAATGCAAGACTGAAAACTAGTTTACCAATCTTTTCTGTTCCTAATTTGTTTTCACTATTTGTGTTCATAAATCCCATCCTCATCTTCAAGATTTTGTTTCATTCGTATAAGTTAAGAGTACACTAAATAGTATATTACTATATAGAAATATGAATGGCAATATTGAATTAGAATTCTCATGAAATACTTAATCTAATATTAATCAAATTAAAATGGTAAAATGCAACAATAGGTTGTATAATAAAGGGGTACGTGATGAAACGTACAACAAATTAGTTCTATAATTAAGAAAGGTGAGGAGATTACATGAGGAAATTAAGAACAAAGGTTATGACGATAGCGTTAGCATTTGCTTTAGGAGTGACGGCGCCGGCTGCTTTACCTTCAATGAATACTACATCAGTTGCAAGTGCTGCTACAGTGAAATTGTCTCAAACTAAAGTATCATTAAAGGTAGGACAGACGAAGCAGTTAAAATTAACTGGAACTAAGAAAACTATTACCTGGTCGTCTAGTAAGAAATCGGTTGCAACAGTTAGTAAGAGTGGTAAAGTTACTGCAAAAGCAGCAGGCACAGCTACTATTACAGCAAAATCAAGTGGTAAAAAATATACTTGTAAAGTTACTGTAACTGATAAGAAAGCGGATAATAAAACATGTACATATAAGGTGCTAACATTTAAAATTCCAAATAATATTATTACTGAAGAAACAAATGTACAAGGTATTGAAGTATGTTTAGTTTCCAGCCAGAATAGTAAGGAACTTTCTAATATTGCTATATTAGATGTTCAAAACTATGAAGGTTTAAATGTATCATACGACATGTGGGCGGATTTAATTAAAGAGAATTTATCTAAAGAGAGTCAAGATAAACAATTAAAGGGATTATTGGGTTCGGAAGCAGAAATAGGCGAATATAGCCAAGAGGTGTTAAAAACTAAGCTTGGGGAAGGTTTTTTAACAAAACTGGAAGTTGAGTATCAAGGTAACAGAATGTATACAACATATTCGTATGACGTGTTAGCGAATGATCATTGGTATGAAATTACATTGAATAATTATGATACGACTACTGAGGTTGCTAGCCTTCAAAGTGTTTTTGATATGATATTGAATACAATTGAAATTAAAAAATAATAAATAAAGAACAGGTATCCTTTTGATTGAATTATCTGAAAGGATATCTGTTTTATTTTGCAAAATTTATATTGTTTGCTGATGTAAAAAAGAGTATTATATTATTAGAACACATTAGAAGGAGACAGACGAATGATACGATTTGAATGCGATTATGCAGAGGGTGCACATCCTTTAATTATGCAACGACTTATAGATACCAATGAGGATCAGACACCAGGATATGGTGTGGATTCTTATTGTGAGAAAGCAAGAGAATATATCAAAGCAAAATGCGAACATGATGATATTGATGTACATTTTTTAGTAGGCGGAACCCAAACGAATTTAACTGTCATATCTAGTATGCTACGTCCATATCAGGGAGTAATTGCAGCGGAGAGTGGCCATATTAGTGGGCATGAAACCGGAGCAATAGAAGCAACAGGTCATAAAGTATTAACGGTACCAAGCACAGATGGTAAGATTAGTGCGATGCAGATAGCTAAGGTGTGTATCAATCACAAAGAGGACGATTCAAGAGAACATTTCGTTCAACCAGCAATGGTGTATATCTCTTTCCCGACAGAAAACGGAACAATCTACTCAAGGGAAGAACTCTATGCAATCAAAGAGGTATGTGAGGAGCATAATTTATCTCTATTCTTAGATGGAGCAAGACTTGGTTATGGATTAACTTCACCAAAGAATGATGTTACTCTTAGGGATATCACTGATTTGTGTGATGTATTCTATATAGGAGGTACGAAAGTAGGAGCATTATTCGGAGAAGCTATAGTTATTAAGAATAACTATCTTAAGAAAGACTTCCGATATAGCATCAAACAAAAAGGTGGTTTATTGGCAAAAGGAAGACTTCTTGGTATTCAATTTGGAACATTATTCGAAGATAACTTATATTTTGATATATCCAAGCATGCGGTAGATTTAGCATTGATGATACGTAAAGCATTCGAAGATAAAGGATATGAATTTATGTATGAGTCTACTACAAATCAACAGTTTCCAATCATTCCGAATGACCAATTAGAAGTATTAGCAAAGAATTATTCTTATAGTTTTTGGTGTAAGGTTGATGAGAATAAGAGTGCAGTACGTTTTTGCACGAGTTGGGCTACGAAGAAAGAGAATGTTGAGAAATTAATTGAAGACATTAAAGCATTATAAAGATAGTTATTCTTAGAATATAGCAATTACCTACATTAGATGAAGTTTTTATGTGCGAAGTTTGAGTTATAAATTACGATGGAATAGACATAGTAAAAAGACGATTTTCAAAGGGTTTTTTGTGTGGAGCACGGATATATAATATCCGTGAGTCCACATAAAAACCATGAAGATTGTCTTTTTGTTATGTAAATCTTATAGTTATTCCTCATAATCACAAACCGTTTTATGCATTCCTTTGTTCGGCCTTAAAGCATAGGTAGGTTTAGGAATGGAGAACCGTTTACGATTGTTAATTCGTAATTAATTCAGGAGATTCTTCTAGCTTGTGGTCGATATAGTCAAGAAAAAAGTCTTTTATCTTAGCGTTGGATATTATACGTACAGGCTTAATCTGTGAGATGTTTTGGCCTTTATTAAGTAAATACTGTTTATAATTAATATAAGAATTTTTTTGTAATATATGAAGCTCTAATGGGGCTAGTTTTCCAGAGCTAGAGAATAGGTCGTAGAGGAAATTGGCACTCCGTAATTTCTTTTCCATCGACTCTTGCATCTGTTCACGAGATATGCTAAGCACATCATTGACGAACTCTATAAAGAATACATATCTCATAGGTGATGATGTAGTATCAGGGTAAACACTGTAATCCTGGATATTCAAACCATTTTCAGAGGCTGTTTCGTAAACAATTTTCCTAAGTAATAATTCAGAAGTTTTTTCGCCAAAAATATTTACAGTTTGATCAATTCGGTGTGAGAATTGAATCTTAGGGGTATTAAAATAAGTACCAGTCACTGTAACTGCATCACGCATTTGATAACGATAGAGGCCGGATATGGTCGTTACAAGAATTTCATAATCTTTACCGACTTCAATTTCATCTAAGGTTAATGTCTTAGTATAATTACTCTCACCAAGTGGTAGGAATTCAAAGAATCCTGTATGAGGTAGTAGTACAGCATCGTTTTGGTTTAATTCAACAGGCATAGAAAATACACATTCACTAGAGCCGAATCCTAGCCCCATAATATTGATATCATCTCCAACATATCTACGAACTACTTCAGTACATTCAAGGAAGCTACCACTGCAAGTACTTAAGATAAGCTCAAGATTAGGCCATACTTTTTGAGGCCAAGTATGAGGATATGTTTCGAAGATTTCTCTTAATTGAACTGCTCTTTCTTTGTTTGGCTTAATCATTGGTAACAGTGTAGAACGGTCTTCTTCTGATATATTGATAGAAGCATCAATGGTACCCATCTCAATATTTTGGATAAGCATTTCTTTATTAACATTGACATAGTGAATGAATTCGAGAATGAATGACATAAAAGGAGAGAAGATTGAGCGCATATTTTCATCTGATAGTGCAAACATGGCATGAAGGTATTGGGTATCGACAGTTCGTCCTTTCTCGTATGCGAGCATCGGAGATACAACGAAATCAGACATATTATCTTCGAAGATACCGATGAAAAGCTCTGTTGATAGAGAATTGCGGTCAGCATAGTCGTTAAGTGTTCGGTCAGCAGGGATAATCAACATTAATAATTTATCATATGTCCATGTATCACCCATTAAGTCGCAGATTCTAGAAAAGAGTTGTTTTGACAGTGTATTTATGATTTCTTTAGATGGGTTGGAAAGAGGGAGATATTTAGCTGTTCCTTGAGTTCCAGAGGATTCCATATAGTGACTAATAGGATAACTAGTCAATAAGTTATCTTGATGTTCATGAATCATTCTATCAATATAAGGAGCATAATCATCGTATTTGGTTATAGGCATAGAGTTTTTATATTTTTCTACAGAAGTAATATTTGCAAAGTCATGTAATTGACCAAATTCTGTAGATGCATTTGATTTTAAGAGATTGAGGAGTAGGTTCTTGTTATATTCGCTAGGATTTTTTGCTATCTCATCAAATTCCTTCTTATAGTGAGTTCCATCAGAGATGATTTGTAAATATAGGTTGTGCAAATTGTTTGTCATATTAATCGTACCTTTCTGTGTTATCATATTTAATGTTTTAAAGACTTTTACTTAATAAAACTAATAAGCTACATAAAACTATTGCAAATAACAAAAAATACTAAAATATAATAAATATTAACAAGTACAAGCTGAATTGTCAATTAATTAAATATAAAATATGTAAATAAGTTGGTAAATATATAAATAATTGTAATTAATACTATAATTTGATTTACATGAAAAAAGGTAGCAATAGTATTATAAAAACTATTAATTACAAAATGTACAAAAATACTACAAAAAATAAGCTTGTTAATTTGCAGATTATGAAATATAATGGAACATTATAGAATAAATAATAGAAGAAATAGTAAAACAGCTTGGTTTTTTATGTAAAGATGAAATATCTAATGTATACGGATAATAAATTACAGAGGAGGCTTATAAGTGAAAAAACAGGGAAGTAAGAAGATAGTAAAACAATCTGTTAGAATGAGAAAGTGGAGAAAAGGGCTTAGAATTTGCATTACGTTTGGTATCATAATGATGGTACTTCAAGTTTTGCAGAGTAATGCACTACAAAGAAATTTTACTAACCAACACAATTCATTGACAGCAATACAAGAGTATCAGTTGGCTACACAACAGATGATGTATAAGGCCACATGTTATATCACAAATCAAAATGCAATATATATGGACGAATACAACGAGTTAGTAAAAGAGGAAGGTACAGTTGAATTATCACTCCAAAAGATAAATGAGCTAGGATTAAAAGGAAATGAAAAGCAGCTTTTAGAAGATGCAGATGGTACATATCAACAGTTAATTACAATGAATGAAGAAATCTTTTCCATGATGGCCAGTGGTGATTTAGATGGGGCGATGAGCGAGATTTTCAGTACGGAATATGAGAATACTAAAACGACATTGGTAACAAGTATAGATCAATTATCAAACGAGGTAACAAAAAGATTTGATTCTCGAATTAGCAGTTCGAGATTCTTGGCATATTGGGCAAATGCAGATGTCGTTATTGTGTTAATCGTGTTGTTTATTCTTGTTGGAAAGTTTCTACGTTTCTCTAATGATGAGTTACTTAATCCAATTATTCGAGTGAAGAGACAGATGGAACATATTTCGAATGGTGAATTAGCACAAGAATTTGATATGGAGGTTGACCAAACAGAAGTAGGAGAAATGGTTGGATCAATCGTTCAGATGAAGCAAAATCTAAATGGAATGATTAGTGAAGTTAGTTTTGCTCTTAATGCAATTGCAGACCAAGATTTGACGGTATCTCTTACAGCAGAATATGTTGGACAGCTGAAATCGATAAAAGAATCTATTCAAAACATATTAACGAATATGAATTCCTTTATGAAACAAACAAATCTCTCGGCTGATTTAGTAGCAGGTGGCTCACAACAAATAGCAGCTACGGCTCAAGCCATAGCAGAGGGCACTGCTGATCAAGCTAGTTCTATCGAAGAATTGCAAGCAACGATTGAGAATATCTTCGATGAAGTTGATAGAACAGCTAATAATGCAAGTAATGCTGACAAATTGGCAAGAATTATGGGAGAGGAACTTAATAATTCAAACATGCAGATGGAAGCAGTTGTTACTGCCATGAACGACATTTCAGAATCTTCCAAACAAATCTTTCAAATTATTCAAACAATTGAGGGTATCGCTGAACAGACGAATCTATTAGCGTTGAACGCTTCTATAGAGGCTGCAAGAGCAGGTGAAGCAGGTCGTGGTTTTGCTGTTGTAGCAGACCAAGTTAGTAAATTAGCAGCTGAGAGTGCGACAGCAGCGAACAATTCTAATATATTTATCGAAGCTTCATTAAGAGCCGTAGAACTTGGTAATACAAAAGTTGATAAGACAGCAGATATGTTGCGCAAAACGGTAGCAAAAGCCAAGGAACTTGGGGAGAACATTGATTTAATATCACAAGCTTCTAGTAGTCAGGCGAATGCTTTAGATGAAGTAACTAAGGGAATTGAACAGATTTCAAAAGTAATCGAAGGTCAAACAAAAGTTTCGGAACAAAGTGCAGGTGCTTCTGAAGAACTTACAGCACAGGCAGAAACTCTACGTGAAATGGTTGCAAGATTTAAATTAAATAATTGACTCAAACTACGCAGTTGAAGATTCTTTGAAGTAGGTAACTGATATAATGAAGTTTTTTATGAGCAAAGTTAGAGTAACTGAAAATAATTAAAAGGCAATTCTTATATGAGACCTCTTAGAGGTAGCTTCATATGAGAATTGCCTTTCTTCTTATGCTTCTTTACTTACGCAGTTACTGTAACAATATCCTCATCGCAAACATCAACGTGTTCAACGATTTGCCCATCTACCAAACGAATAATGCCGGTACCGTATTTAGCGGCCTTTGCAGAGTGAGTAACTTGTATAAGTGGTTTGGGAACGAAAGTATCTAGATCTAAATCAGTAAGGAAGGTAATTTGATTAGAAGAAGGTACATTGAATAAATCCCTCATAGTTTCGTGATTAACAAAACTAACCATTCCACTATTAAACAATTTAGCGTTTATAATTGCGTCAATTGTCAATTCTTCTTTCACACCATTACATTCAACTAACACCGTATCGCCAACTTTTTTATCTGTTCCTCTTAATAAAGCAGTTGTCGTAAGTAAGAAGATAGTAAGGATAATAAAGACTTTCATGTATACTCTCCTTCACTTGTTAGTACGTAATATCGCCTCAGCTATAAGAGATTATACCAATTTAAGTAAATATAACTAGTGTGATTTGTCATGAGTTTACTTAGAAAAAGATTAAAAAATATTATAATAGTAACAATGATATGACAATTGTAATTAATTTGGATAGATTACTTCTAATGTAGAAGGAAGTGAATTAAGTATAAGATCACTTGGTTTCGTATCAGTAATTAGAACATCTAGGTCTGTTAAATCACAGGTTTTACAGAAGAATTCTTGACCAAGTTTAGTACTGTCACAGAGGAGAATATGTTGTTTAGAACTCTTAAACATCTGTCTTTTAACCATGGCGTTATCTTCGTTAGCCTCCGTAATACCACCCGTAATAGAGGCGCCACAACAAGAAAAGATAAGTTTATCGGCACGATAATTTGAGAAAGTATCAATAGCAGGTTGTCCTACGATAGAGGAATGATTATGAATTCGGCCTCCACTTACTATTAGATTGATATGTTTGTATTCATTAAGTACATTAATAGTAGCTAGTCCATTAGTAACAACTGTAAGTTTTTGGTAAAGAGTAAGCTGCTTGGCTAATACAGTAATCGTGGAACTTGAGTCAAAGAATATGGTATCGAAGTCATGAATATATGTAAGTGCAAGTTGTGCGAGAATCTTTTTCTTATCTAGATTTTTCTGAGATCGTACCAACAAAGAATCATCTTGATTAATCCCTTTCATAATAGCAGCCCCACCACGGATTCGTGTGAGCAATCCTTTGCTTTCCATCTCAGCTAAATCCCTTCGTATTGTTGCTCCACTCGCAAATAATTTCTTACAAAGATAAGCTACTGTTACACTTTGATTTTCATTTAATAGATCGAGAATTTGATTTTGTCTTTCATATGATAACATAGTATACACCTCGTGATTAAAAATGATTAAATCTGATTAGTTATTATAGCAGATTTGTGAGAATTGTTCAATATGACTGCCATAGATAGACGACAATATAGAATGAATATATAATGTTAATGTAAAAATCAATAAAAAAGTTAGTAAAAAAGATTAATTATGAAGAATCACTAGCTGTGAGTATTAAACGATTAATTATAATATCGATAAATACAAGCTTTGAAAGAACTAGAAACTGGAAGGTCCAGGAAGAAGAAAGGAATGAATTACATAATGAACAATCAACAGCAAATTGAACAACAAATTAAGGAGCAAATGTGTGATGTATGTCACAAGATGTGGCAATTGGGTTGGGTGGCAGCAAACGATGGTAATGTAACAGTGAAATTAGACGACAATACATTCTTAGCTACACCAACAGGAATTAGTAAGAGTTTTATTACACCTGAAAAGATTGTTAAGATTGATAAAGAGGGCAATGTAATAGAAGGAATGGATGGGTACCGTGCTTCATCAGAGATTAAGATGCATCTACGTTGCTATACTGAAAGAGAAGATGTTGGATCGGTTGTACATGCACATCCACCAGTAGCGACTGGATATGCTGTAGCACAAAAATCCTTAGACAGTTACAATATGATTGAGACTGTAATCGCACTAGGCTCAATTCCAGTAACTCCATATGGAACACCATCTACGTATGAAGTACCCGATGCAATTGCACCATACCTTGGAGAACATGATGCTGTATTATTAATGAATCACGGCGCATTAACAGTTGGTTCAGATTTGATAACTGCATATTATAGAATGGAAACATTGGAATTATTTGCTAAGATTAACCTTACGGCTACACTCTTAGGAGGAGCAAAGGAAATATCAAGAGAGAATATTGATCGTTTAATTAGTATGCGTGAAGGATATGGGGTAACTGGTAAACATCCAGGTTATAAGAAATACAATGACGAGGAGTAATGTCGGTATATGGGAAAAAGAGTATTAGCATTTGATTTTGGTGCTTCTAGTGGTAGAGCTATGCTAGGTACATTAGTTGATGGTGAAATACATATAAAAGAGATTCATCGATTTGCCAATGAACCTGTAATCGTACATAAAACAATGTATTGGGATACATTACGACTGTTTCATGAGATTAAGCAAGGCATACGTAAGGCAAAGTTAGAAGGTGGGTTTGATAGTATTGGAATCGACACTTGGGGTGTTGATTTTGGATTATTAGACAAAGACGGTAACCTGCTAGAAAACAGTATTCATTATCGTGATACTAGAACAAAAGGAATGATGGAAGAGAGTTTTCGTTTACTTGATAAAGATACATTTTATCAAATTACAGGGAATCAATTTATGGAACTGAATACGGTATTCCAATTGTTATCCATTAAACAAAATCGACCGGAATTGTTAGAACGTGCAGATGCTATGCTGTTAACTCCTGACTTGTTTGGGTATTTTCTAACAGGTGAGAAATACAGTGAGTATTCGATTGCCTCCACAACACAATTACTTGATGCTAAGAGTAAGAAATGGTCTGAAACAGTGATGGCTAAGTTAGGATTACCAAAGAAGTTGTTACAACCTATTGTATCCTGTCCAACGATAGTTGGAACTTTAAGCGCAGAGATCTGTGAGGAACTCGGTGTAGAACCAGCTAAGGTTATTGCGATTGCCTCTCATGATACACAGAGTGCCATGGTTAGTGTTCCGGCGACTGAAAAGGATTTTGTATTCTTAAGTTGTGGAACTTGGTCATTACTTGGAACAGAGCTTGATACACCTATTATTAATGAGGAAAGCAATCGATTGAATGTTACCAACGAAGGTGGCTGTGAAGAGAAAACGTCATTCCTTAAGAATATTATAGGATTATGGTTGATACAAGAGAGTAGAAGACAGTGGATTTTAGAAGGAAAAGAATATTCGTTTGGTGAATTAGAACAATTAGCAAAAGAAGCAAAACCATTACAATGTTTTATTGATCCTGATGCAGAAGAATTCGGACCAGCAGGTGATATTCCTTCGCGAATCAAAGAATATTGTAGAAGAACAAATCAATATGTTCCACAGACAATCGGTGAAATCGTTCGTTGTATTAATGAAAGTTTGGCTATGAAATATCGATACAGCATAAAACAGTTAAGCGATTGTACAGGCAAGGAGTATCATAAGCTATATATGGTCGGCGGCGGAATCCAAAGCAAATTACTATGCCAGATGACAGCAAATTCCCTTGGATTACAAGTTTTTGCAGGACCAGTAGAAGCAACTATTATAGGAAACGTTGCACTACAACTAATGGCACTGGGAGAGTTTGATAGCCTACAAGAGATTCGTGGGGGAATCGCAGGCTCACCTGAGATAATAATCTATGAACCGAGTGACCATGATTTGTGGAACGAAGGGTATAAGAGATTTTTAGAGTTAATGCAGGGTTAATATTATAAAAATAAATTTGAAAGGAAGAAAACCAATGAAGATGAATTATCCTAAAATTGGAATTCGCCCAACTATAGATGGAAGATGGGGCGGTGTTAGAGAAAGTCTTGAGACACAGACAATGAATATGGCAAAAGCAGCAGCACAGTTAATTGAAACAAATCTAAGATATCCTGATGGTACACCAGTACAATGTGTTATCTCAGACACTACAATTGGTAGTGGTGCGGAAGCAGCAAGTTGTGCAGAACAATTTGGTAAAGAGAAGGTTTGTGCTACACTAACGGTTACTCCATGTTGGTGCTATGGAACGGAGACATTCGATATGGATCCACATACCATCAAAGCAGTTTGGGGCTTTAACGGTACAGAAAGACCGGGAGCAGTATATCTTGCTGCGGTACTTGCAGCACATGCACAGAGAGGGTTACCAGCGTTTTCAATTTATGGACATGACGTACAAGATATGGATGACAAGAGTGTGCCTGCAGATGTACAAGAGAAGATTCTAACATTTGCTCGTTGTGCAATTGCAGTTGGTAGTATGAAGAATAAAGCTTATGTTAATCTAGGTGGAGTTGCTATGGGAATCGCAGGTTCTTATTGCAATGCTGAATTCTTCCAAAAGTACTTGGGAATACGTGCAGAATGGGTTGATATGACAGAGATAATACGTCGTATTACACTGGAAATCTATGATCATGAAGAATATGAGAAGGCACTTGCTTGGGTAAAAGAATATTGTAAAGAAGGTTTTGATTGCAATGCAGGAAAAGACCTCCCAGAGATTATCACAAAATCTAAGGTAGTACCAGCAGATAAAGATTGGGAGTTTGTTGTAAAACAAACACTAATCGCAAGAGATATCATCTATGGTAATGAAAAATTAGGTGATATGGGATGGCATGAAGAGGCACTTGGAAGAAACGGTATTGCAGGTGGTTTTCAAGGTCAAAGAATGTGGACAGACTGGTTACCAAACGGTGACTTTATGGAAGCAATTATGGCGTCATCATTTGACTGGAATGGTCCTAAGATGCCAACAGCCTTTGCAACAGAGAATGATACATGTAACGGTGTAGCAATGTTACTTGGTACTTTAGTAACAAACACAGCTCCATGTTTTCATGATGTTAGAACATATTGGAGTAAAGAAGCTTGTGAGCGAGTAACTGGTAAAGCTCCAAGTGGAATTGCTAAAGATGGCTTTATCCATCTAATAAACTCAGGTGCAACAGCTCTTGATGGAACTGGTGCAAGTAAAGATGAAGATGGTAATGGTGTTATGAAACCATTCTGGGATATGACAGATGAGGATATCAAAGCGTGTACAGATGCAACTGATTGGTGTCGTGGTAACTATGAATATTTCAGAGGCGGTGGCTTTTCATCACACTTTAAGACAATGGCTGAGATGCCAGTTACTATGTTACGTATGAATATCGTAGATGGTATTGGTCCGGTGCTTCAGATTGCAGAAGGACATACAGCTGTTCTTGAAGATGATGTACATAATACAATTGATGTAAGAACAGACCGTACTTGGCCAACTACTTGGTTTGTACCAAATCTTACTGGTGAAGGTGCTTTCAAAGATGTATATAGTGTAATGGCTAACTGGGGAGCAAACCATGGTGTAACTGTTTATGGACATGTAGGCGATCGTTTAATTACATTGGCTTCGATGCTTCGTATCCCTGTTAATATGCATAATGTTTCTGATGAGAGAATCTTCCGTCCACATAGCTGGGCTTCTTTCGGTACACAGAATAAGGAAGCAGCTGATTTCGATGCATGTAAATTCTATGGACCACTATATAAATAAAGCTAGGTTTATATAGGAAATAATGATACTAAATATTACAACAATAAAAATATAGACTTTAAAATACTAAAAACGGCAAAAGTTAAATAATTATTTAGCTTTTGTCTTTTTTGGGCTTTTTTTTTATTATGAAATTATGTACAATTGCATATGAGTTGTGACTGTTTTATATTTGGGGAAATAGGGAATAGAAAAGAAAAGAGGAAATGTATTTATGTGGTTTTGGTTAGCTTTAGTGGCTTTATTATGTTGGAGTGGTTCCGACTTATTCAGTAAGATTGGTTCCAAACCAGATGATAAGCATAGTCACTTAAAGATGGTTATGGCAGTAGGTCTTGTAATGGGACTACATGCTATGTATGAATTATTTATTGTTGGAACACCGATAACTATAGGAGATTTTGTAACGTATCTACCGGTTTCCTTGTTATATATTATTTCAATGATGATTGGGTATATCGGACTTCGATATATTGAATTATCGATTTCTTCACCGATTTGTAATTCATCTGGTGCAATTGCGGCACTTGGTTGCTTTATATTCTTAGGGCAAAGAATGAGTAGTCTTCAAACATTTGCAGTGGTTCTTGTTTGCATCGGAGTAATTGGTCTTGGATTAGTAGAGATGAAAGAAGACGAAGAGTTACGAGTTAAGAGACAAAGTATAGCAAATGTAAAGTATACCAAGAGTTTTCTTGCTATCTTACTTCCGATTCTATACTGTATCATTGATGCAGCGGGCACATTAGCGGATAGTCTTGTATTAGAGAAATTAAATGAGAATACTGCAAATGTGGCTTATGAATTGACATTTCTATTCTTAGGAATCCTGGCATTTATCTATGTTGTGGTTATTAAGAAAGAAAAATTAACTGTAAAAAGAGAAAGTCCCAAATTCATAGCAGCAATATTTGAAACTGCAGGTCAATTTGCTTATATATTTGCGGTTGGTGCGAACGCGATTGCAGCAGCACCAGTTATTTCTTCTTACTGTGTGGCATCGGTATTATGGAGCAGGATATTTCTTAAGGAAAAGTTATCACTTAAACATTATTCAATGATTATCATCTGTGTAATTGGTATTGTAATTCTTGGTGCAATAGAGTAATAACAGGGATAAAAAGTAAAATTAATTATATGAAAAAAATAATTAGCTATAATTAATTTGTTTAGTTGACTTGATGAATAGTCTATGATAAGATTTTAACAGCCTTGGCGATGTGGTAATATGTTCCATATACCAAGGCTGTTGTTTGCATAATGCAAGATAAGATACGGATAGTACTTGGAGGTTGAATAGTGGATAGAGAAGTTAGCAAAGCACAAAAGCATGTAGTTAGTTTAAGAAAATTAAAAATTAAGTCAAGGTTAGTATTTGGTTTTTCTACAATATTAGTAGCCATGATACTAATAATTGCCACCGCAGTTGGCTCATTGATTAATAGTAAAAATAATTTGAATAACTTTCTCGAGAACTCGTATACGGCAGCAATCGCTATTAAAGATAGTAGAATTGAGACAAATAATGCAGCTAGATTAATACGTGAGATGGCAATTAATACGAACAAAGATGAATTGAATACCTATGTAGAAGAGATTAAAGAGAACGAAAACAGTTTATTAGAAAAAATAGATATTATTAAAGAAACATTTCCAGCAGATAAGGGATTAGTGAATGAGTATGAAAAATCAATAACAGAATGGTTGTCGAATGGTAATGATATTATTCAGAAACTTGTTAATGGCGAATATGATGAAGCAAAGACGATGATTTTAACTCAATGTACAACAGCGTTAGAAAATTTAATTAATAACGCCGAGAAACTTGATGCAGAAATAGAGAAGGCGGAAGCTCTGGCAATCTCTAAGAATGAGAACGGAATTATTATTGCAATTGCAATACTAATAATCCTTTTGGTATTGTCTATAGTATTCGCTCTTAATCTTTCAATTAGTATTACTAAGAGTATCGCCATACCACTTGAAGAAATTGAGTATGCTTCCCATGAGCTCTCAAAGGGAAATCTGAATGTAACAATTAATACGGAAGGCCATGACGAGGTATCTCATGTGGCTAAGAGCTTACAAAAGAGTATGAGTATTCTATCAACGTATGTTAAATCCATAGATCAAACAATGAAACAGATGGCAGAGGGGAATTTTGATATCAATATCAATCAGGAGTTCATCGGAGATTTTAAGAATATTAAAACAAGTATCTTGAATTTTAATAACAAAATATCATCGGTTTTAGGACAGATTAATATGTCTTCTGAACAAGTTGCTGACGGCTCGGTCCAACTTGCATATAGCGGAGAATCTTTAACACAAGGTGCGGTGGAACAAGCTGGAGCTGTGACAAGGTTACAGCAGATGATTGCAGAATTAGAAGTAGCAATTAATCGTAATGCAGATTGTTCTATCTCAGCGTCAGAAGTAGCAAATGATGTAGGGAGAGATGTTGAAGAAAGTAATAATAAGATGCAAGATATGTTAGAGGCAATGAGAAATATTAATGCATCATCGGATAAGATTAGTAATATTATTAAAACGATTAATGATATAGCTTCACAGACAAATCTATTAGCCTTGAATGCATCAATAGAAGCGGCAAGAGCGGGAGAAGCAGGAAGAGGTTTTGCAGTTGTTGCAGACCAAGTAAATGAATTAGCTAATCAATGTTCTCATGCGGCAAAGGAGTCTACAATTTTGATTAAAGATTCCATGCATGCAGTAGACAGTGGTATGGAAATCGCTACAAATACAGCAAAAGCATTATTAGACTCATTGGAGAAGACAAAAAGATTAGAAACTAACATTGATCAAATAACACAGACTTCTTCGGATCAAGCAGAAAAGTTAAAAGTAGTAACGATGGAGGTTGATCAGATATCAGCTGTAGTTGAAGAAAATACAGCTATGGCAGAAGAAAGTTCAGCAAGTTCAGAAGAGATGGCTAGTCAATCACAAGTATTGAAAGCATTAGTAGAACAGTTTAGATTAAAAAGTTAAAACTTCTAGAGTATACATAAAGGGCAAAGGTGTAAATATTATACCTTTGCCCTTTGGTTATTGCAATACTTTGAATATAGCCGTTAACTACTCATCAAAATCAACAAGTGTAATGTTTGAGGAGTGAATTACTGAAACTGACTTTCATGCTTTTTGAAAAAGTCAACCTTTGGTTCAAGGTATTCTAGTTGTACATTACTATCTAAGAAAAATGTAATAGGCTCGAAGATATATTCCCAACTCCAAATCTTTTTATCAGCATGAAGATAGTCCTGTATCATTTCACAACCTGTAGGTGCAATGGAATGTAATAAGGTAATAGTAACACGTACCGCATGGAATGAATCAATTAATACTTGTTTACGAAGTTCATCATCCTCTGTAGATTCGGCTTGTTTCATCGAATTAACCCAATATTTATTCGCATTCCTTATATACGTATCAAGTAAGTAGGTTAACGAATGAAATTCATGATTATACATACTACGTTCAAAATCAAGGATTGCATTCTTGCCTTCTTCTAGAACAGAAGGAGTAATTGTGCCCTCAGGAATCTTGCTATCATAATATTTTTGAACTGTGTAGAAACAAGAACGTACAAGTCGGTTGAATACATTGGTTAATAGATTACCTTCCTTCAAAACCGTATCACTTCTTTTAGATTAGCATCTGGAATATAAGGCTTCGGCTTAAAACTCACACTTTTATTAGATAAACCAAGGCTAAGAAAATGGATTCTTAATTGTTCTGGAGTATAATAGGAGAGTAATTCTTTAGCCATAGGTGGTTTGATTTCTGAACTACTACTTGCCTTTTTATCTAAGAATAGGATATGATTGTTTGCGATTAGATGAGGTAATTGTAACTGACCATCATCTGGTGTAACCTTACTATCTTCGTCTTGTAGAGCCATAAACAATCCCATCTCAGCAATACCATAGAAGTAGATATTATCTTCTCCAATAAACTGATATACCATAGAGTCCTTGGAATTCCACCAGTCTTTCCAAGCGTCATCAGATGCTCCGTGTTCCATAAGGTAGGACTTAGTGAATGAGATCGGAGCCCATAAGGATTCTGGCCAATCTTGTTGAGAATCCATGGTTATTAGGATCACCTACATTCGGCGGTATTCCTCTCGCTTGTTCAGCAGCTTTAGCAACAATCAAATACATGCTTGAGAATGATGTTCCAGGACAATGTTAAACATTGTTTTACAAATTTCTTTACCAGTGTCAGTCTTAAAAATCTTTTGGTAAGCACTAGTGATTGCATGGGCATCAAGTGTGTCCTCGTATAGATTTACAAGAAAATCAGCTTCTAATAAGATTTGATAATCAATTCCATTAACATTTGTGTAGGTGTGATGATGGCCAACTAAGTAACAAACCCTTTCGATAGTGGACTCATCTATATTAAGTCTAGTAAGTAGAGTTTTAGCAATTGCGGGACCTTCTTGTTCCTGTAATTTGCCATCGCATCTTCCGTATTTTTCTTCTGCGACTTTAATGCCAATATCGTGCACAATAGCAGCAATTTCAAGTGTTTTAAGTGTTGTAGAATCAAGTTCTTCTTTTTCACCAATTAATTTGGCAAAACTATGTACTTTGATAAAATGTTGAATCCTTCTTGGATCACCGCTGTAGTATTGAACCATTTCTTGTAATAGGTTAGAAATCATGTGGCATTCTCCTTTTTTTGCATTGCAATGTCTATTAGGATTTATTTTAGCACCTAATAAGTAAAAGTGCTATAACTTTTGGTTTATAAATTGACAATAATTTTATATTACAATACAATTAGATATTAAATAAATATAGAAGAGGAAGGATAAGATTATGAGAAGAAAAGATAGAGAAATTAAAAACCCAGAGGAGATTCTAGCTATTATGAAGCAATGTGACGTATGTAATGTAGCATTCTTTGATGAAGAATTTCCATACGTGATACCGCTTAATTTTGGAGTTGAATATGAAAATGAAGTGTTTACAATGTATTTTCATAGCGCCATCGCTGGAAAAAAATTTGATTTATTACGAGAGAACAGTAAGGTAGCATTCTCTATGAGTTGTTCGCACAAATTAATTACAGGTGAGTTGGCATGTGATTGTATGATGGAGTTTGATAGCGTATGCGGAAATGGAATGATGGAGATTCTAAGTGAAGATGAAAAAATGGCTGCCCTTACAAGAGTGATGGATCATTATCAACCAAATGTTGATCATCAGTATGATACAAGACTTTTTAAGGTAGTATCAGTACTAAAACTTACGGTAAATGAAATATATGGAAAACGATTAAAGAAAAAAACAATGTAATAAAATTCCTACATATATTTTCGTCTTGGTACTTGAACATTTAACAAAATGAGCGTATTATACTTGCGAATACGTTAGTTGTGGAGGAATGGGCATGAAATATTCAGTACCAGATTATTATCATAAATTTAACTGCATTGCCAATGAATGTGAAGACACTTGTTGTGCAGGCTGGGAGATTATGATTGATCCGAAGACATTACAAAAATATAAGAATGTAAAAGGTGGTTTTGGAAACTGCCTACAAAATTCTATACAATTTCATAAGGGAGCTTTCAAACAATATGGCCACCGTTGTGCGTTCTTAAATGACGAAAATCTCTGTGATATTTATACAGAATTAGGGCCGTCTATGTTATGTGATACTTGTAGAAAGTATCCTAGACATATGGAGGAATATGAGGGGGGACGTGATTTATCACTTTCGATGTCGTGCCCTGAAGTCGCGCGACTCATATTGAGTCATCAAGAACGAGTTCGCTTTTTAACGAAGGTAAAGAATAGTGAATCGGAACGATTCGATTATTTTAATTCCATACTCTATGCCAAATTATCAGAAGCTAGAAATTGCATTATAGGTACCTTACAGAATAGAAAACTTGATATTAATGTGCGTGTGGCAATCAGTTTTGCTTTAGCGCATGATTTACAGAATCGAATGAATAGTCAAGAGTATTATACTATGGACCGATTAATCAGTCGTTACAAAACAGAGAAAATTGTTGATTATATGATACATAAGTTAAAGACCTATCAGAACAAGGAAGAGAATCGATTTGATAGCATTCAAAAGCAATTTGCTTTATTGTTTCGATTAGAGGTATTACGAACAGAATGGTCAGATTCCATTGGTCTTGCTTATAATTATCTGTACGGTAATGGTTCGAAGGAGTATCTAAAAAATAGAAGACATTTCTTGCAATATATGATGAATAGTGATGAATTAGGTGTCAGATACGAGATCATATTGGAACAGCTCTATGTATATTTTGTTTATACGTATTTCTCGGGTGCTGTTTATGATGAGAATGTATATGGTAAGATGAAGTTAGCAATAATTAGTCCATTAATTATACAAGAATTGTGTCAGGCGAGATGGCAAAAAACTGGTAGCTTAACATTTAATGATGTTGTAGAGATAACTTATACCTATTGCAGGGAAGTTGAGCATTCAGATAATAATCTTAAAAAGATGGAAAGATTATTTGGTAAGAAAAAGGAGTTTTATTTTGAAACAATTTTAATATCATTATTATCTTAAGTCTTATATTAGAGTTTGGCATCAAAGAATGAGAGGAGGATTTTGCTTGGTTACTCAGGAGAATGCATTATATCAAGACGAGCTTTGGTGTGCATATGAACTGAAGGATTATGAAGGTAGATATAAAGAAGATTTACGGTTACAGATGAGAATGGCTAGCCAGAATCATGAATTGATTTGTCCAGATTGTAAAGAATCCGTTATATTATGTGCGGGAATGATACGTGAACCATATTTTCGACATCATGCAGAGACTGAATGTAAAGCACACTCGAATGGGAACCAGGGAGATTATCCTCTAGCAAGAAGATTACTATACCAATTAGCAAAGAGAAGCTTCCCAGATTCGGTGATCTACTGTAGTAAAGACGTTGGTAAGTATGTGGCAGACATATATATACACAACAATCAGAAGCCAATGGTTATGGAATATCTAAGCTATGATATGAAGTTAAATGAGTGGTTAGATAAGCATGCATTTTATGAAAAAGAGGGAATTACAGATGTTTGGTTCCTAAATAGTAAGAAATATCGATTCGAGGCACCAACTACATTTGAATATTTAATTGCAACGAAAAAATATATATTGAATATTTTAGATACGCATAGCGGTGAAGTTACACTTAAAAAGATCCTTCGCTTAAATGGGCAATCTGTAGGGAAGGTAATAGCTAAGGGGTATTTCCTACCGGAGTTGACAATTGATGAGGAAGGTAGTCTAAATTGTGACTTTGAAGATTATATAGAAAGTTTGTTCATTAGGGAAACACAGAACCAGGAAAAAAGACTTGAGAAATATCCAGTTTCCTTACGAGTAGCCTTTAAAAATCGTGATGAGAATAATAACTGTGATACTATAAAGCAGGAGGACGTCGAAAAGATTAATGATTACCAAGAACATAAAGCATTATCTCCTTACGAAGTGCATCGTTTTCCGATTTCAGATACCAATTTGACATCTCTTACTATGAAGATGCCAGCACTTGATGAGTGTTGGTTGATACCTAGATTAATGGGTGAAAAATGGGAGATCGAAAGAGGGAATAAAGAGCGATTTGATTACTTGCATGACTTAAACGATAGATTATATGAGATAGAAGATGAAGATCAAAGAGAGCAAATGATTGATGAAGCAATTTACTATCTTGAAGAGATGATTGAAGCAAAGCGTTGGTAATGAAGCATTTACAACATAAGAGTTAATATTGTATATGAAGTAGTAAAAGGCTGTGGAGCTATTCCACAGCCTTTTATTATCTAGGGCAGAGGTGGGTTATTACTGTAGTTCAACTTTAAGATCATTGCTAATAGCAAATTTATATGCAGCAGAATCTTTCGTACAATTGATTACTGGTGACATATTATAAGTACTGATACAATTAGTATCAATAGATGTTACGTTTGCTGGTATTGTAAGTTTCTTTAAATTAGTACAGTAATAGAACACGCTACGATTTAATTTGGTAAGTTTATTTGGTAATGTTACTTCTTCTAATGAATTACAACTATAGAATGCACCGATACCAATATTAGTGATCCCGTTTGGCAGGTTTATTGTCTTCAGATTCTCACATCTCTCAAATGCATAGGAACCAATTGATTTCATACTAGAAGGTAGTTTAATAGTAGTTAGACTTGAACATTCTTCAAACGCATTATTACCAATGGACTCTAATGTAGAAGAGAGTTTAATTGTAGTAAGATTACGACAACTTCTAAAGGCAGAGTTATTAATAGTAACAACGGAGTCAGGTATTACTACTTTTGTTAAGTAGCTATTGTTACGGAATACATTGGGTGCAATGGATTTTACGGTATCCGGTATGGTTAATTCAGTATCTGTACCAGTATATTTGATTAGAATACCGTTGTCTGTAACTACCATGTGGTCATCTTCTGCAAGTAGAATCCACTTTGTACCAGTGAATGCATAAGAACCAATTGTTTCAATGGATTCAGCGAAAATGATATCAGTAAGGTTTGCACAGTAATAGAATGCATAATTATCAATAACTTTCACACCTTCTGGGATTTCGATACTTGTTAAACTACGACAATGATCAAAGGTATTCTCTTCAATTTTTGATAAGGTAGTAGGTATCTTAATTGATTTTAAACTAGTACAGTTTGCAAATGCTCTGGAACCAAGGTAGGTAAGTTTCTTTGGAAGTGTAATTTTATTAATCCTGGTACATGAGTTAAATGCATCGTTACCAATAGTAGTAACGGAATTTGGGATAATAATTTGATCCAGCTGATAACAATTATTGAAGGCTCCACTTCCGATTTCAGTAACTGCTTCAGGAATTATAATTTCAGTTAATGAGGTACAACTATAGAATAGGTCATTTGGAATCTTCTTTAACGTATCTGGTAATGTAATTGTTGCTAAGTTACTACATAAACTAAATGTACCTTCTGCTATCGTCTTAATAGTGGAAGGGAGTTCTAACGTTTTAATAGAAGAAAGCCCTGCTAAAGAATAATATTCTAATGTAGTAAGTTTGCTTGGCAAAATTAAGTTTTCTAGCTTAGAACAATCTCTTAAAGCCTCACGCTTTATAGTGGTAACTGACTCTGGGATAGCTAAAGAGGTTAATTTCTTACAACCCATGAAGGTTCCTTGATTAATAGTAGTAATACCAGATGGAATTGTCATCTTCTTCAAGGAAGAACAGTAAGCAAATGCATAATCACCGATATGCTTTACTGTGGAAGGTAAGGATAATGATGACAAGCTTGAGTTGTTTTTAAAAGCAGAGTTTTCAATATACTCTAAACCATCTTTTAAGTTGATGCTATTAAGTTTGTTACAGTAAGCAAATGCATTTTCGCCGATACGTGTAACAGTACCATTGATTTTAACAGTAGTTAACTTACTACAACTGATAAAGGTTTCTGGTTGTATGTATGTTACTTTTGCCGGAATTGTTATATTCTTTAAGGAATAGCAGTAGTTGAACGTACCTTTTCCTAAGGACTCAAGTGAATCTGGTAGACTAATTGTAGTTAGACTACCACAAGACTTGAACGCATAACGAGATAGAGTTTTTAGCTTACTATCTTTTGGAATTGTTACAGTTTTAAGACCGTAGCACTCTTGGAATGCACTAATACCGATGGTTTTAACAGTTGAGGGAATTGTGATTTTAGAAAGTTTATAACAACCTTGGAATGCACCTTCACCTGTGTATGTTAATTTGGAGGGTAGAGTTATACTAGTTAAGGAACTACAATTAGCAAATGTACGATAAAGAATCTTAGTTACATTACTACTTAATTGAACAGAAGTTAGCTTAGTACAATTAGAGAACGCTTCTTCATCAATAGTTTTAACGGTAGAAGGAATGATGACTTTCTTCAGATTCTTATTATTATAGAAAGCGCGCTTTCCTATAGTATGTACATTAGAAGGAATTGTAACGGTAGCTGCGGTACCATTGTAATGAAGGAGTACACCATCTTCAATTATAAAGTTTGAATTTGTTGCAGCTTTACTTAAAAATGGTTGATATGTAAAAGCCAAAATCAGAAGTAGAACAAATAAAGTACTTAATAATCGTTTCTTATCACGTATTAGATTCATTAAATATTGCCCCTTTCTTTTATAAAATTATTAGAGTCGTGTGACTGCTAGGGAGTAACGGTCTTTCACTACGTTCAATCCCAATGCTCTAGAACTACGTTCTATCGCTTACTTATCGGTAAAATCAAATACTCACTGCGTTCGTGCTTGATTTTCTTCCGATAACTTCCATTATAAATACTAGGTTTGGTACTGTCAATGAGATGGGGGAGATAACGTTGATTTTAATAATTTCGTAAGGTCCCTTTACCGGTATAATAGGGGGGAGAGGAAATAGATTTTACATTTCTGTGAAAGAAAATCACAAATCACCATAAAATCGCCACATTCTTGTAATACAATGTAACAGAATTGTAACAATTACAACAGGAACTAAAACTAAAGTTAATTGAAAACTTGGAGATTAGTGTGAGGATTATCGTCACACAAAGATTTGTGCTTCGCACAAAGTCTCCAGACTTTGGAAGGAGTATGTTTAAAAACATGAAAGTATTACAAAAAAGAACGTTAGTTATGTCAGCGGTGGGAATTCTATTATTAGAAACGGCAGCATTCCCAAACGTAGCAAGTGCTAGCAAGGTGATGAATGATAACGCAGTTGAATACAACTATAGTACAGAAGATATAGAAAAATTGCTTGAAGACAATAGTAGTTTACATGATATTAGTCTTACCTTTAACAGTGCTGCATTAGTGGAAGAAGCATTAAGATTAGAAGAAGAAGCAGATAAAGAGGTGGCAGAACTCGAAGCAAAAGCTCGCGAGGCTGAAGAAGAGAAAGCAGAAATTGTTATTGCGCAAGTAGATAACTATCTAAACATTAGAAGAAAAGCAAGTGAAGACAGCAAAGTTGTTGGTAAATTATATAACAATGGTGTTGGAACAATTATTAAAGAAAAAGATGGTTGGTACAAAATTGAATCAGGATCTGTTACGGGATATGTAAAGGCTGATTATGTATTAGCTGGAGAAGAGGCACAGAAAAAGGCTGATGAAGTAGGTGACCGTTTAGCAATTGTTACAACTACAACATTAAAGGTAAGAGAAAAAGCAAAGAAAGACGCAACGGTTCTTACATTAGTAGGCGAAGGTGAAGTTTTACCAGTTAAGAAAGAATCAGAAAACTGGGTTAAAATTAAAACAGATGACCATTCAGGATATGTTTCTGCTGAATATGTTGAGTTATATACAGAAAATGAACAAGCAGAATCAATTGAAGAAGAACGTGCAAGATTAGAAAGAGAAGAAGCAGAAAAGAGAGCAGAAGAAGAAGCTAGAAGACAAGAATTATTAGCACAACAACAAGCGACTTCTAATAGGAACACAACACATACAAGTAGCAACAGTACATCAAGCAGTACATCAAGTGGTTCCTCAAGCAGTTCATCTTCATCTGTTGGATCTTCCTCACAAACATCAGGTTCAACAAGCACATCACCTGGGAACAAATCACTAGGACAACAAATTGCTAACTATGCAGTACAATTTAGAGGAAATCCTTATGTTTACGGTGGTACAAGCTTAACGAACGGTGCAGATTGTTCTGGGTTTGTAATGAGTGTATTCAAAAACTTTGGTATCTCACTACCAAGAACTTCAGGTGCACAAGGTGTGGCAGGTAGAAGAGTAGCAAGTATATCACAAGCTCAACCAGGAGATTTAATTGCGTATACTGGCCATATTGGAATCTACATTGGTAACGGAAAATTAATCCATGCTAGTTCACCAAAAACTGGTATTATTATATCAAATGTAAATTATAGACCGATTAAATCAATTCGTAGAATTGTTTAAAAGTCAAGCAACAATAGAAAAACGCCTTGCGAACTTTCTATTGTCATGAATTAAATCATAATACATGAGAATTAAAGTTCTTATGTATTGTGATTTTTTTTTCGTTAATACTAAAAGATAGAGATAATGGGTGTTTTTTGTAGGAGGATAAAAGGATGGATACTAAGACAATTTTGATTGTTGATGATGAAGACCAGATAAGAGAATTACTTCGAGTATATATAGAGAATAGCGGATATGAAGTTTTTGAAGCTGCTAATGGAATGCATGCTCTTGATATCTTGAAGAATCAGAAGGTCCATCTAGTTATATTAGATTTGATGTTACCTGATATTCAAGGTGAAGACCTATGTAAGGATATTAGGAAAGAATATGGGATACCAGTTATTATGGTTACAGGAAAAACAGATGAGAGTAGTATGGTACATGGTTTATCAATAGGTGCAGATGATTATATTGGTAAACCATTTAGCCCAAGGAATGTAATTGCAAGGGTAGAGGCAGTACTTAGAAGGTGTAATGTAGAATCCTCTAGTGTAGTAGTTCAAGATGAGTATCTTTCCTATGATCTTGATAAAAGAATGGTTATGGTTCAAGGAAACATAGTACATCTAACCCCAACAGAATATAAGATTTTTGAAACCTTAGTGACCTCACCAAATCGAGTTTTTTCGAGAGAACAGTTAATAATGTATGCTTTAGAAGGAGAATTTGATGGCTATGACCGAAGTATTGATACGTATATTAAGGGATTGCGCCAAAAGATTGAACCAGACAGAAAGAAACCAAGATATATCATAACGGTGCATGGAGTGGGGTATCGTTTTATGAAGGCATAGATTTACTGTATAATTGATAGGATTCCATTGAAGGGAGTATAGTTACGATTATGAAATCACTAAAAAACAGAATGATCATACTATATTCAATTACAACTATGGTCATTGTCGTCTTATTAGCTGTTGTATTCAATATATCCATTGTTACCATATTTCGTGAATATGCTGAGAATCTCCATAGAAAATTAGTTAGCCAAACGGTAGAAAGAATAGAGAGGCAATATGATATAGTAACAGGTACATTTGATGAGAAGAATATTGAGCAAATTGGACTTACAAGTTTAAGGAAGGGGCTCTTATTACGAATAGAATCAGTTGACGGCAGCTTCCGATTTGATATACGGACAAAAAATGAACAAGAATGTATAGAGATACTAGAGACAGTAGAAGAACATATGCATATGATTTATCCTAATTTTAGAGGTGAATATACAGAGAACAAATACGTAATAGAGAATGAACAGACGGAAATAATAGGTTGGGTGTATGTAGGATATTATGGACCATATTCTTTATCTGTTAATGAAGTAACACTAGTTAGTAATCTAAATCATGCGATCTTTTGGATTGGAGCAATCTTTCTTTTAATGTCTATTATAATAGCTGTTATAATGACAAATCGTATCAGTAACCCGATTACTAGCGTAATTGAAATTGCAAAAAGAATTGCAGCAGGAGAGTATGGCGTACAAGCTAAGGAGAAATCAAGCACGAAAGAATTGGAAGACTTGATTTATTCTATCAATGAGATGTCTTTCGCTTTAAAGAAAGAGGAACTTCAAAAGAGACAGATGTGTACAGATATTGCTCATGAACTTAGAACACCACTGTGTAATCTGCAAGGTCAAGTTGAAGCAATGATGGATGGACTTTGGGAACCAACTAATGTAAGACTTGAGAGTTGTCATACAGAAATCTTACGATTATCTAATTTGGTGAATCAATTACAGGAATTGTATATTTTGGAGAACACTTGTGAAATTTTATACATGAGTGAATTTAATTTCTATGATATGTGCAGTAGACTCCAAAACGAATTCGAAAAGAGAATAAATGAAAAGAAGATTACGATTCGTCTGCAAGTACCCGAAGATGCCACCGTATATGGTGATGTACAGCGAATAAAACAATGTATGATTAACCTAATAGCCAATGCCATTACTTATTCATCGGAGGGGGATGAGATTTCAATATCTTACCGGATTGAAGACAAGAAAGAGGTGGTTATTCAAGTAATAGATTATGGTCAAGGGATTTCGAAAGAGGAGCTTGGCTTTATATTCGAGCGCTTCTATAGGGTTGACAAGTCCAGAAATTCAAAGACAGGAGGAATGGGAATTGGTTTATCTATAACTAAAGCAATAATTGAGAGGCATAATGGTACGATTGCTGTATACAGCGAGGTTGGTACAGGTACAACTTTCGAGATGCGTTTACCGATTAAGGGGACAAAAGATGCAGTGGCTGAACTACAAATGTAATGAAAATAATATTAATAAATAAAAATAATAGTGCAATATAACAACTGCTATGTTATAATATTAACAATAAATGTTAAAAATAACATGCTGTTTTGACTTGAGCAGAGTGATAATTGTCAAAATAGCTGAAATCTTGTTGGAGAGGAGCATTCATACATGTTTATTAAGGTTTCGGAAGAACTAAGAAAAGTTATGAATCGTGATGATGTTATGAAAACACTAACAACATACAATGAAGACGGAATTCCTCATACTACAACGTACAATTCATTGCATATTAACAAAGATGGCAGGATTGTCTATTATGATTGTTCAAAATGTGAACCAGATAAACAAGAAATGCTCTATTGTATGGCATTTCATAAGAATGTCGATATTACGGTAATTACTAACGAAGGTATTCAGCATACGATTACTGGTGAAGTAAGTAAAGCTTTACTAATGGGTGAAGAATTTACGCTTGCATGTCAAAATCTAAAGAGGTACGACATGCAGTCCGAGTTATCGGCGATATGGATTATAAATCCCCAAGTTGAAAGAATCAATTTTGCATAAATGAGACAAATTGCATATTGCATTGCCCTAGTACACTTGTTATAATTAGTCTAATTATAATTCCTTTAGGAATATTATGACCGGAGGTACGCAATGCAGATAAATAATGTTTCGAATACAACTCAAGTTGTAAACCAGTCTAGTAAAGTATCGAATACAAAGAAGACTTCATCTACATCTTTTGATAGTTATTTGAATCAAGATAAAGAAGTATCATTAGAAGATATCTTTGAAAAAGCAGCAGATAAATATAATGTAAGTATCGATTTGTTAAAAGCAATTGCAAAGCAAGAGTCAAATTTTAAACCTGATGCTGTATCTAAAAGTGGAGCGATGGGTGTTATGCAACTTATGCCTGCAACAGCAAAAGAACTTGGGGTTACCGATGCATATGATGCAGAACAAAATATTATGGGTGGTGCGAAGTTAATTTCTAAGCTATTAGATCAATATGATGGTGATACAAAACTGGCGTTAGCAGCATATAATGCGGGAAGCGGTAACGTAAGAAAGTATGGAGGTATTCCACCTTTTAAAGAAACGCAGAACTATGTAGTGAAAGTAATGGGCTACTATAATCAGAATCTAGATGCATCAGGCATAACAGTAACTAGTAAGGAAGCATCGAATGCTACCTCGAATGTAGCTGCTACAGCACCTACAACACCAGTGATTAATGTATCGATTCCATCAGATGAAGTTGAAATCAATGAAAGTATATCAACAGTTGAGGAATTATCAGATAAGCTTGATGAGATTTTTTCGATGGACGATTATCTTAAGATGATTGAAATCATGTTTGGTAGTGAGGAAAATAGCGAAAAAGAAGATTCCAGCTATCAAGCATATAATCAGATTGGTATGTCTACACCGATTATTAATATGTTAAAAAGTATATAGAACAGTTAAAGGCTTTTATTGAGGAGTTGTTTAACTTAACAATAGAAACAATTAAGAATTCAGCACGAATCTTAGTTGTTTTTTTGTGTTCAAGCTCTGCTAGCAATAACCTGACTATTACATATTTCTACCCAAAATGGTTATAGTAGTATTTATAATTGTTATAAAATAGTAGGTGCGTTAGCAGGAGGAATAATAAAATGGTTGGTCA
Organism: Lachnospiraceae bacterium; assembly: GCA_019421365.1. GTDB lineage: Bacteria > Bacillota > Clostridia > Lachnospirales > Lachnospiraceae > Anaerosporobacter. Next base: position 109,861 of record JAHZFJ010000010.1, on the reverse strand, counting down.
ATTGAATCAAAATGATGGCAGAGAGCAAAAAGAATTGGTCAAAGAGAAAAAAAGAAAAAAAGATATCATAATAAGTTACCTTCTAGCAATTAGTGGTACTGCATTGCTCACAATTGGTATCAATGTCTTTATCGTGCCATTAGGATTGTATACGGGCGGTTTTATAGGAATTGGACAAATAATCCGTACATTATTAGTTGATTATCTAGGAATGAATTTTGGCGATTTTGATATAGCAGGAGCGATTTATTATATTTTAAACATACCATTGTTTATATTGGCATATTGCAATCTAGGTAAGGGGTTCTTTGTCAAGACGATCGTATGTGTAACCTTCCAGTCTATTTTCTTACTTGTAATTACTGCGCCCGCAGAGCCTATTATTAATGATGTAATCGGTGCTTGCTTAATAGGAGGAATAATTGGTGGGTTTGGTGTTGGGCTAACACTTCGTTCCGGTGGATCAGGTGGTGGGCAAGATATACTAGGTGTTTATTTGGCCAAGAAATATGATGACTTTAGCGTAGGAAAACTTTCAATTATCATCAATGCCTTTGTGTTTGGTGTTTGTGCACTATTGTTTGATATTAGTATTGTAATCTATTCCGTTATTTTCATGGCAGTTATGTCAATCGTAATCGATAAGAGCCATTATCAGAATATAAAGACTACAGCATTAATTTTTACGAAGTCTTCAGAGATACGGCCTTTAATTACAAGAGAAATCGTAAGAGGGGCAACTTGCTGGAAAGGTGAAGGTGCTTTCACTGGTGAAGAGACGAATATTATATATACAGCAGTATCTAAGTATGAAGTAAGCAGGCTTGTAAAGAGAATAAAGGAAATTGATGAGAATGCCTTCGTAGTAATTCAAGAGGATCTTTCTATTGCAGGTAATTTTGAGAAACGTTTATAGTATAAGATTACGTAAACTTCGCACATAAAACTTCATCTAGAGCAGTTATTTACTCATTGAAGTCATCAAGTGCGAAGTTTTGCAAAATTTGTTTTTGGTACGTTAATGATCTAACTTTGATATCATATAGACATGCTAATTTTTTGACAGATCCCTTACAGAATTTCAATATGATATTTTTCTAACCAATAGTTAACTTGAAGCATATAAGCTATCCTCTGAGGACCAGCCATTAGTTGACCATACCATGGTTTACCGTAGTCAGAAGGACTGCTTAGGCATTGATATACCTTTTTCTTGTCAATAAAGTTTAATATAGGTGAAGAAGGAGTTTCAATTATATCGATAAAGCGTTGTTGTAACAATTGTTCATAAGCAGGATCGTGAGACTTTGGATATGGACTCTTCTTGCGGAATAAGATTTCGTCAGGTAATAGACCTCTCGCAGATTCACGTAGTAGATGTTTTACCATATTGTCCTTGTATTTGATTGACCAAGGTACATTCCAGACGTATTCAATAATCCTATGGTCTGCAAAAGGAACACGTGCTTCTAAGCCGGAATACATACTTGTACGGTCCATACGATCTAATAACGTTTGCATAAACCATCTGAGATTCAGATAAGAGATTTCACGTCTTCTAGCTTCTGTCTTAGAATCTTCAGCAAGTCTTGGAGTTTCTGAGATAGAGGCCTCATAAGTTGCACGAATATACTCTTCCATTTTTAGTTCACTAAGAAAAGAATCAGATAAGAATGATTTCCTTGCACTAATGTCCATAGACCAAGGGAAAGTAGTAGCATTAAAGCATTCTTCTTTATGGAACCATGGGTAACCACCAAAGATTTCGTCGGCACATTCACCGGTTAAAGTAACCTTATTATATTGTTTTACCTGACGGCAAAAATGCAACATAGAGGAATCGATATCGGCCATGGCAGGAAGATCCCTCGCATCAACGGATTCATAAAGACAATCTGCCATTGTATAGTTGTCACATTCGAGATAAGTATGATTGCTATCTAGAAATTCCACCATTTTATCAACATAAGGTCTGTCACTAGCAGGTTGATAGGGGTTAGATTTGAAGTATTTTTCGTTATTAACGAAATCGAAGGAATATGTCTGTAATTGCTTGCCTTGTTTTTTGAGTTCATTAGTACACACAGCTGAAACAAGGCTACTATCAATACCGCCAGATAAAAAGGTGCAGATTGGTACGTCAGAAACCATCTGACGTGAGATAGAATCCGTTATAAGAAAGCGGGTTTTCTCTACGGTTTCCTCATAAGAATCTGTATGAACACTGCTAATTAACTTCCAATAACAGTGAAGTTTCATGGAACCGTCCTTATACATTAGATAATGACCTGGTAAAATCTCGTAGGCATCTTTGAATATACCGCAACCACTAGTTTTTGCAGGTCCGATACTGAAAATTTCGTTAAGCCCATTCTTGTCTACACGAGGTTGATACTCAGGGTAAGCAAAGATTGCTTTTAACTCGGAGCCAAATAATAATGTGTTATTAAAGACCGTATAGAAGAGTGGCTTGATACCACTACGATCTCTATATAACGAAATTTCCTGATCCTTTTCATTGACGAATGCATAAGCGAAGATACCATTTAACTTTTCTACAAATGAAGTACCATATTCAATATGGCCGATAAGAATAACTTCTGTATCGGAGGAGGTTCTGAATCTCCAGCCTTTATGAATTAAATCATTCCGAAGTTCGTCGGTGTTATATAGTTCACCATTGTAACAAATTGCATATGTGTTACCTCCTACACTGCGATACATTGGTTGTTTTCCGTTTGCTAAATCAATTATTGAGAGCCTTGCATGTGCCAAACCAAAATGTTTTGAAAGATAATGGCCATTTTCATCAGGACCTCTATGGTATAATGTGTCAGACATACTTTCTAGTATGTTAACATATTTACCCTGACTGCAACTATAATCGGTTTCAAAGTTGCAGAAGCCGGCTATTCCACACATTACTAATTACCTCCTAAATATTAATCTAAGCTATTATATGAAAAAAAAGTTAAATTGATTGTTAATATCAACCAATAGCGAAAATTCCTAATAATCTTAAGTGAACATAACAATGCACCGATAATTAACATATGAAAAGACTGTCTCAGAACAATCTATATAAGATTACTCGTAAGACAGCCTTTTCATTACTTAACTATAATACTTAATTAGTTAGTTAATTACGTAATTAATTCAGTAATTAATTATTGAGTTAACATCCACAACCCCTGTTACAGCCACATCCGCTGCGATTTCTACAACCGCATCCGCCACCACAACTAGAATTCCAGTCATTATCGCAGCCACTACGGCCCCAATTGTTTCCACAACCCCAGTTGTTTCCACAACGATTGCAGCCACAGCCACAACGAGAATTGCCACAACGGTTACAACCGCAACCAGATCTACATCTATTACAACAACCAAACAATCCACACATAGTTTTTTCATTCCTTTAAGAGTTTTATAATATAAGTATATGAGAGTATGAAGAAAAAGTGTCATCTTTTAAAGAAAAAAGATGAATAAGATATTAATAAAAGTTTTGAGAGAAGATATTGTATACTGAATGGGAAAGACCTCGATATGATATAATTTCTTTCTATTTTATATATTATACAAAATGGTGTTGACATGCTTTTGCAATTATGATAGTATTAAGAGGTATTTTAGATGTAAAGTTTTGATTCACATATTTTTGTAAATCATTAACCGATTTGATGATTTACAAAAATATGTGATTTTTTATTTTCACCGAAAAATATTAGAATATAATTATTAGGAGGTATCTTTCATGAATAAAGGTACAGTAAAATGGTTTAATGCACAAAAAGGATTTGGATTTATTACAAACAGCGAAAATGGTGAAGATGTATTCGTACATTTCTCAGGAATTGCTACAGATGGTTTTAAATCTTTAGAAGAAAATCAAAACGTAACTTTTGATATTACTAACGGAGCTCGTGGTTTACAAGCAGTTAACGTAGTTGTAGCTTAAGTTGGTTAAGACCATATAAGTAAGAAAAGCCCTAGATAAAACAATTTGTTTTATCTAGGGTTTTTCTTGTATTATTTGGTTGACAAATTGTTAGTATTCTACGTATACTATACATTGATGAATATCAATGTATTATAACGAGAAGCTTGAACAATTATGGAAAATCAATCATAGAATGATTCAACGGTACTTGGGAAATATAATGAATAGATAGAACAAAAGAAGGAGTTAATCATGATCGCATTTAAAAAAGTCGAGTTAAGTGATAGAGAATGGATAAATCATAGATTGAAACAAGCACAATATAAAAGCTGTGATTTTTCCTTTGTTAATAATTTTATTTGGCGTCATTCCAATCATATAGAATTTGCTGATGTTAATGGATTTTATTGCTTGAAAAGTGGAGTAGGTGAGGAGCAATGTTATACCTATCCAGTTGGAGAAGGTGATATTAAACCCGTAATTGAAGCTTTAATGGAAGATGCGAAGGAGAGAAACATACAATTTCGTCTTAGAGGTATAGTGGAAAGCGAAGTAGCGAAAGTAGAAGAAGCTTTTCCAGGTCTTTTCCATATAGAGGCACCAAGAGATGAGAGTGATTATGTATATAAAACAGAACGTTTGACTACGTTAGCGGGTAAGAAACTTCATGGTAAGAGAAATCATATCGCACGTTTTAAAGATAACCCAGATTGGCAATACGAAGACATTACAAGAGAGAATATCGAAGATTGCAAGAAGATGAATGATAAATGGTGTGCTATATATGATTGTGAGAATGACGAAAGCCTTCAATTAGAAGCATGTGCAGTTTCTTGTGCCTTTAAAAACTTTTTTGAATTAGGTTTAATAGGTGGACTGATTCGTAGAGAAGGAGAAGTTATTGCTTATACGATTGGTGAACCATTAACGGATGATACCTTTGTAGTACACATTGAAAAAGCATTCCCAGGTATTCAGGGAGCTTATCCAATGATTAATCAGCAGTTTGTAATTCATAACTGTCAGGATTATGAATATGTAAACCGTGAAGAAGATATGGGTGAAGAAGGATTACGAAAAGCAAAGTTATCGTATTATCCTGATTTACTAATTGAAAAGTACACTGCTGTATTAAAATAATATATGAGCCATGAATAGAAAAGTTTTTACAAAACATTAATCTTTATAGAAGTTTTGTAAAAACTTTTTTCTATAATAAAGTGTTGCATTCTATATCATCTTTGGAGGGAGAAGCCAACCGCTATATTTTTGAATTGATTGATTTCCTATATAAGAATTTTGGGAACGCCATTCTCTAGGACTTTTACCATACTCTTTATAAAAATGACGATTAAAACTTGAGAGTGAACCAAAACCGACTTCTTCAGAAACTGATAAAATTGGAATTTCGGTTGTACGTAGAAGAATTGTGGATTTTAATATTCTAGTATGGTTGAGGTATTCAAGCGGAGTTGTATTCATAATAGAAGTGAAGAGTCTACGAAAATGAGTAGGGCTTAAGTTGCTTATATCTGCTAGTAAATCCATAGGGAATGTATTCATATAGTTTTGCTGTATGTAATCAAGTGCAGGAGATATCACTAAGGAATTTTCATGAGTCTGTATAGTAGGATGTTGTTTTGTCTCTGCGTATATGTTTAAGAGTTTAGTTATAAGTGCAACCGATAGACCTCTTACTGTAAATTGATAATTTTGCTTTTGCCCTTTCATTTCTTTGATTATAGAACTTACAAGAAAATAAATATCTGGGTATTCGTCATTTGAGAAAATAGCGCTATAGTCATGTAACAAGCGCTTTAAAACATCAGCACTTTCTAGAATACTGAGTTGGAAGAAGGGGTGAAACAGTTCTTCGATATCAACGAATAAATAAGACCATTTACTGGCGGTTCCTTTTCTTGAGTAGGTAGTGTGAGGAATATCGCTAGCGATAACTGTTACATCACCTGCATGGAAAGGAAGAATCGTATCTACGAATTCCATTGTACCACTATCAGTCTCACATAATCCAATCTCTAAACAATTATGAAAATGAAGCCGATTAGAAGGAATGTCAGAGATTTTCCAGTGTTCACCTGTTAATAATAATATTGGAAAATAGGGTGTTAATTCGTAATTTCGATATTCAATAATAGCTTTTTTGGCTCTTCCCATATAATCTACCTATAACTATTTTGTCTAAATAGTTTCCTTTCCCTTTAAAAGTTAATGTATTTATAAATCAAGTATACAAGATATGGTTATTTATAGCAAATAAAGATATGGCAAATACGGCTTATTAAAAAAAATAAATCATAAAAAAAATATATAAAGTCTAGAAAAATTATTTTATCAAGTAATTATGTATAATTAGATATGATGATAACGAGAAAAAAGAAACATAATAACAAAAAAGAAAGATTAATGTTATAACTTATGAAATAATAAATGGTTGAAATTGCAATGTATTTTTATGGAAATGATATGAAGTTGTACTTGATTATAGGTACAATTAATTTACCAAAGGACAATATAAAAAGAAAATATGAAGGGGTGAATATATGGAGAAATCAGTTAATCAAAAGAGTAAATTTCATTTGTATATGAGAAGAAATTGGCAACTGTACGCATTAATGCTTTTACCTATGATTTTTATTTTGGTTTTCAAGTTTGGTTCTTATTTTGGTCTAACCATTGCTTTTAAAGACTATAAAGTGGCGAAAGGGTTTGCTGATAGTGAGTGGGTAGGTTTTGATGTTTTTCGAAAAGTATTTGCTAAACATAATTTCGGGGAGGCGGTTTGGAACACGTTATATCTTAATATATTGGATTTGATCTTTAGTTTTCCGATGCCAATTATACTAGCACTTGTTTTGAATGAGATACGTGTTAAGTGGTTTAAGAAAGTATCACAGACTTTATTATATCTTCCTCATTTTCTTTCTTGGATCATTATTGGAGCTTTAGCATATCAAATGTTTAGTTTAAGTAGTGGTGTAGTTAACACGATCATCTCCAATATGGGAGGTAGTCCAATACCCTTTTTACAGGATAATACCTGGTGGTTAATATCCTATGTAGCAATTGGCGTGTGGCAATCCATGGGGTGGGGAACGATTATCTATCTTGCAGCGATAACTAATGTGAATACAGAACTTTACGAGGCCTCTCGTGTTGATGGAGCAGGTAGATGGAAACAATGTTTACATGTGACTTTGCCATGTATTCGAAGCACAATCGTTACTTTGCTAATTATGAATCTTGGGAAGATTATGCAGGGGTCATTTGAAAGAATATATGCATTATCCAATTCAAAGGCAACGGAATATGCAACAACGATTCCTGTTTTAGTCTATCGTTGGGGTATTGAAAGTGGTAAATTCAGTGAGGCAACAGCACTTGGTTTATTCCAGTCCGTAATTGGTTTGATTTTAGTTCTTATAGCTGATCGTGTTGCGAAACGTCTCGGTGAAGATGGATTACTCTAGGGGGTGAGAGTGAATATGAAAGAATATAAGATAAAACATACTACGAAAAGAAAAGATCAATTTTTTCAACTTGTATTTTGCTTGATTGTTGGGCTCGCAGCTCTGAGCTGTGTGTTGCCATTTATACATATTCTATCAAAATCAATCAGTGAAGAAGCTTATGTAATAGCGAATAAGGTCATTCTATTTCCAAAGGGTTTTAGTTTAGAAGCATACAAGAAGATATTTGCAGATCAATCCATCTTGCGTTCTATGTTTGTTACTATAGTGGTTACGGCATCATTCACAATGATTGGTATGTTTCTTACTACATGTGCGGCATATGCCTTAAGTAGAAAGGAACTAAAAGGACGTAAAGTTATGGTATTTATGATCATGATGACGATGTATTTTGCTGGTGGAACAATTCCGGACTATTTACTTATGAGCAATCTCAAAATGCTTGATACATGGTGGTGCTTAATTCTTCCATTATCGTTTTCGGGTTATAACTTCTTAATTATGAAAAACAATTTTTCTGCTAGTGTTTCTGAGAGTTTAATCGAATCAGCAATTATAGATGGAGCGAATCATTTTAAGATTTTAAAAAATATTGTAGTTCCATTAACCAAACCTATTTTAGCTACAATTACATTATTCTATGCAGTAGGAAGATGGAACGCCTATCAAGATGCATTGTATTACATTAAGCAAAGAACGGATTTGAGACCTTTGCAATTAAAACTCTATTATTTGATTGTATCTGCACAAGAATCGTTCCAAGCAGAAGGTGTAGCTACAGGAACTATAACAAATCCAGAAGTATTAAAGGCAGCATGTGTTATCTTCGCAACGTTACCTATTATTTGTATCTATCCATTTGCACAGAAATACTTTGTACAAGGCGTAATGGTGGGTGCAGTAAAAGAATAAAGGAAATGAAGGTATATAAAAGGAGGGTTACTATGAAAAAGAACGTATTATCAAAAGTAACAGCAGTAGCACTTGCATTGATTATGACAGCAAGTATTGTGACAGGGTGTGGAAGATCATCTTCTGATAAGAAGAATGATAACAATGCTAAGGATACTACTGCAAATGAAGGTGTAACGGACGAGAAAGATAGCGGACAAGAAGAAGGTACTAACAATGAAGGGGCCTATGAAGATTATTCCAAAGGATTTCCTGAGAAAGTAACGATTCAAATTCCAGTATATGATCGTGCTTTTGAAGGTTGGAATGTAACCGATAATTATTATACAAGATGGATTCAGTCAGAGTTTGGAGACAAATATAATGTTAATGTAGAATATGTAGCAATTGGCCGTACTACAGAAGTACAAGATTACATGCAGATGATTGCAGCAGGAAGTGCTCCTGATATCATTATGCATTATGATATGCCACAAGCAGTAAATTATTATAATGAAGGAGCAATCCAGGATATTGATTTGAAGGAAATTAAATATTATGCCCCAGATTATTATAATAAATTAGCAGGTACCATTGAAAAATATGGTAAACTTGATGGAAAGAGTGCATTTTTCTTTGCGCAAAGAGATGCGATATACTACAACTTTGTAACGCTAATTCGACAAGACTGGTTAGATGCGGTAGGTAAATCAATGCCAACAAATCGTGCAGAGTTAGAAGAGGTTGCAAGAGCATGGAAAGATGCAGGACTTGGAACTCTTGGTGAGACTCTTATAACAAAAAGCTTTACATATGAATATCCTTTTATCGATAAGAATACAACAGTTGAAGAGTTTGCTAAGTATCTTGATTTGAACGTAGCGCCATTTACTTGGGATGCAACAAAGGCATATCTTCAAACATTGAATAAAGAATATAATGAAGGATTAATTGATCCAGAGTTTTATCTTAACAAAGAAGATGTAGATACGAAGGCAGACTTCGTTGCTGGGAATACAGGAACCTATAGTTTCTATATATCGAGTACTACAGATGTAATTAGTTCTTTGGTAGCGAATAATCCAGATGCGAAAGTTTCTGTTATGAATTCTGGCGCAGGTTCACCAAACGGAACTTCTTATTACTATCAATATCCTGGATATGGTATGGTTATGGGAATCAATTCCGATACAACAAAAGAACAAAGGGCTGCAATTTGGATGTTATTAAATTGGATGACTCAAGATGAAAACTTATTCTTCTTGCAAAATGGTGTTGAAGGTCAGAATTATATATTAAATGCAGATGGTATTGCAGAACCAGTCGCTGATTTTAGTGGAGAATCAAAATTATCGAATAACAACAATAAGGATTATTGGTGTCTTGTTGAAGAAGTTGCTAATTATGGTGATAGTGATTTAAATTTAAAGGCGAATATGAAGATTTTAGCCCCAGTTGGTTATGAGAATCTGATTCAAGATTCTTTTGACTATGCAAAACAAAATGAACAGTATGGTTTAATTACTCCGATCTTTACTAAAACAGTGGAATCTGTTAGTGAATACTCAGCTGATTTGAGTGCTATGTGGCAAGAATTCTATGTTGATTGTATTACATGTTCACCTGATGAATTCGAATCCAAATATGAGGCATATTGTAAAGAATATCTAGAGAATGGGTATCAAGAAATCTTAGATGAGAAACAGTCATTATTGGATTCGGGTGACTATATAGCAGAGTAAGAGATGAAGTTATTAAGCTGATACATTGAATGTAGGTCGACAGCGCCAAAAAAGGAGTTCAAATTGGCGTAGTCGACCTTACTAGAAGATAGAAGAGGAATGGATTCGATACACAGTTTCTAAGTATACTTAGGAGCCAGAAAGGTGGTAAGCATTATGAATGGTTTGAAGTATGATAAAAAGGAGATAGAATTATTAATTGATCGAATGGTAGAACGTACAATGCGCATGGACATGACATGGGAATGGCCTTGTGGAGTTGGTTATTATGGTATCAGTCGTGCGTATGAGGTAACCAAGAATGAACGCTATCTACATGCAATGAAAGAACGAATTGATGAGTTTATTGAACTTTCATTGCCTGCGTGGACAGTTAATACATGTGCCATGGGACATTGCTTAATTACGATTTATGAAGCGACTGGTGAGGAGAAGTATTGGGACATTGTATTAAGCAAGGTGAAATATTTGCGTACGGAGGCGTTGCGCTTTGGAGATTCTGTTCTACAACACACAGTATCTATTAAAAATGATTTTCCAGAACAGGCTTGGGCAGACACACTTTTTATGGCAGCTTTTTTCTTGTTAAGAGTGGGTATTAAATTAGGGGATGAAGAAATTATTGAAGATGCATTGAATCAATATTATTGGCACATAAAGTATCTACAGAATCCGGAAACAGGTTTATGGTATCATGGTTATAATAATATTGACGAAAGTCACATGTCTGGCTTCTGTTGGGCAAGAGCGAATGCTTGGGCTGCTTATACGATGTCACAAGTGGGACTTATTTTGCCAGAATGTTATCTCTATCCAAAGTACATGGAAATCGTGGGCTCTTTGGATGAACAATTATCAGCTCTTAAATTGTTGCAGACAGAGAATGGATTATGGAGAACAATTTTAGATGATGAAGAGGCATATGAAGAAGTTTCGGCATCTTGTGGAATCGCAGCTGCAATGCTAGCAAAAGGTAACCCGCTTCATTTAAAATATATTAATAAGTCAATACAAGGATTGAAGAATAACATTAGTGAGAGTGGAAAGGTCTTGAATGTATCTGGTGGAACAGCCGTTATGAAAGACCGTGAAGGATACCTAACAATAACGAAGGATTGGATACAAGGCTGGGGACAAGGGCTAGCATTAGTCTTTTTAGCAGGAGTGCTTGCATATAAAGATGAGTGTAGTGAGGCGACATTCGAATAAGAATACAGTCAGAGCTTAATATAGGAGGCAGATATATGCAATATGCTAAGAAGGGGAGTTTTACACTTCCAGGAGAAGCTGGGTACGAGGAATTGACATGTGACATGGCTGTAAAATGGGGTGCTGATGTAATACGGGATAGTGATGGAACCGTATTATCAGATGAGATTATGAAACAAGGATATGGGATATATTCAACGGTTTGTATCATTAGAGACCATAATGATTGGGCAAAACAGAATATGGATAAATTACAGCAAACTTTTTTGATATCTTGCCCTGTAGTTGCAAAGGATGGTTACTTTGTCATTCACCTATTAGACGGATTCTTCGAGGAGCAGTTTTTGATTAATGACAGTGAAGAGGCGATTAAGTATTGGCAGGTGTTTGATAGAACTACCAACAAAGAAATTTCTAGATATCAGTGGACATATGAAAAGGAAGCAGGGAATGTAGTAATTCAATCCGTTACTCCTTTTCATGAGTATACCGTTAATTTTTTGGCTTATAGAATCTGGGAAGAGATTTCTATGTATAATCATGTGACAAATCAATGGGATAGAGAACACCTTATGCCGATAGATCCAAGAAGTGCTGAGGCGAGGGAATATCTGTATAATTGGCTGGATCAATGGTGCAATGAACATCCGTTAACAACAGTTGTCCGATTTACATCGATGTTTTATAACTTTGCTTGGATTTGGGGGAGCAGTAAAGAAAATCGGAGCTTGTTCTCGGATTGGGGATCCTATGACTTTACGGTAAGTCCACTGGCACTTAAAGAGTTTGAGAAAACCTATGGATATCGGCTAACATCTGAGGATTTTATTAATCAGGGAAAATTTCATGTAACCCATATGCCACCCAATAAGAAACAACTTGATTATATGGAGTTTACCAATCGTTTTGTAGTTGATTTTGGAAAGAGACTAGTTAACCTAGTACATAGTTATAATAAAGAAGCTTATGTGTTTTATGATGATAGCTGGATTGGTGTCGAACCTTATAGTGATATATTCAATGAACTTGAATTTGATGGTCTAATCAAATGTGTCTTTTCAGGATATGAAACAAGATTGTGTGCCAATGTTAATGTTAAAACGCATGAGTTAAGACTCCATCCATATCTGTTTCCCGTTGGACTAGGAGGAGCACCGACTTTTTCAGAAGGTGGAAATCCAACAAAAGATGCAAAAGAATATTGGTATCGAATTAGAAGAGCACTTCTTAGACAACCAGTTGAAAGAATTGGTTTAGGCGGATACCTTCACCTTGTAGAGGCGTATCCAGAGTTTTGTGATTATATCGAATATCTTACTGACGAATTTCGATTAATTAAACAACTACACGAAGAAGGAACGGTATATACAATTCCTTGTCGAGTAGGAATCTTGAATAGTTGGGGAAGGATCAGGTCATGGAGTTTATCAGGGCATTTTCATGAAACGTATATGCATGATTTAATCCATATTAATGAGGCGCTTTCTGGGCTTCCTGTAAATGTTTCTTTCCTGAATTTTAATGATGTTACGTGTGATAAGTTGCAACAGTACGATGTAATTATTAATGCTGGTAAAGCCGGCACAGCATGGAGTGGAGGCAGTGATTGGGAAGATGATGAAGTCATAACAAAATTAAATGAATGGGTATACGAAGGTGGATGCTTTCTCGGAGTAAATGAACCTTCTGCTATTGAAGGTTATCATACATATTTTAGAATGGCTCAAGTATTGGGCGTGGATAAGGATACTGGGGCAAAGGTATGCCATGGAAGATGGAATATTGCAGCAGATAATATGAATCACATTATACCTGACGGTGCAGAGGTTAAACCTTTAGAAGGGGCCATGCTGATATCAGACAAAACAAAAGTGTTAGCAGAACAAGGTGGGATGCCAACAGTTACGGTTAACGAATTCGGTAGTGGAAAGGGAATCTATTTATCAAGTTTTCATATTACGAATGAGAATATCCGCATGCTACTGCAATTATTACTATTTGGTACAAATAAAACTTTGGCACAAGAGTACATAACGGATAATATGAATACAGAATCGGCTTATTACCCTAAGAATCGTATATTAGTGGTTGTCAATAATTCAGATAGTACACAAGTAACCAATGTCATGACGCCAAAGGGTGTAGAAACTTTCTCACTTAATGAATATGAGATGCAAATACGGGAACTTTAGTGTTATAATATAATTTCTTCGCACATAAAAACTTTCATTTAGAGCAGTTGGCTACTCTTTGAAATCTTCAAGTGCGAAGTTATATAAATAGGATTCGGGTGTTAAAAGATTAATTTTCTCTTTTGACACCCGAATCCTAATACTTACATGATAAAGAGAGGCGATTATATGATTCAATTTGCAGATAATACAATGGTTATTGAACTAAAGAAGATTTGGAAGGAATGCTTTCATGATGAAGATTCCTATATTGATTTCTTCTTCCGTGAATACTTTAGTGATGAGAGCACTTTAGTTTATCTAATAGATGGAAAGCCAGTTTCTATGCTTACATTGATGCCAGCTAGATTACATGAAAAGGAAGATTTACAAAAGGTTTATTATATCTATGCAGTTGCCACTTTGCCAGAAGCAAGAGGAAAAGGATATAGCTCGATGCTTCTAGATTATGCGAATGAAATCACAAGTAACGCAACATTTTTACAACCAGCCACGAAAGACCTTGAACGATTTTATGAGAGAAATGGATATTCGTCAACAATTATTAGAAAGATGATTCATATAGAGAAAGAGCAGCTAGAGAAAGATGAAAAATCGGAAGCTGAACTTAAGGCAGCAACGTTATCATCTAAACGTCCAAGATTTGCAATCAAGGAGTTAAGTGATAGGGATTGTGGTTTATATAAGAAGATTAGAGATAGATGGTTATCTGGAAACTACTATGTTGAATGGGAAGCGCCAGTACTTGCTTATGCTATCAAAGAGAATGCTTTTACAGGGGGCAAAACATTACTTGTAGACGATACGTATGTAGTTATGATTCGCGAATATGAGGATGTACTATATATTAGAGAGCACACTATGCCTAGTGAGATGATTGTAGAGTTAGCAAGACAGTTATTAACAGATAGTAAAGCAAAGGAATGTTCAATTCATTTGACACAAACGGATAATCTACAGGCTGTTGAGCTACAAAGAATAAAAACAACACAAACGACACAAACAATCATGTCACGTTTTCCAGTTGAGAGAGGAAAAGGATATTTTAGTTTAGCTTTTGAATAAAATTACATTTTTTCTGGAAGAATGAAAGGTATATCTATTACTATATATAATTCATTCGAAAGGGAGAATGGTTTTGCAACAATTAATTGAATCGGAATACCTAAAAAATTTGTTTGTTAAAAGTGGAGATGTATTAGTTCGTGAAATAAAAACAGCTCAATATAAAGTACAGATTCATATCTTTTGTGTAGATGGTCTTGTAAATGACACTATTTTCGATCAAGCAATTCTACGACCTTTTGCAGATAATACTGCAATAAGGGAATGTAAGAATCAACAAGAATTATTTGATGCAATGTTTTCTGGTATGGCATATCACGATTTTGCTTCTGAAGTAACCGATATGGATGTATTAATCCAGGGTGTTATGAGTGGAATGGCGGGAGTTATATTTGATGATTTGCACAAGGCGATTCTTTTTGATGCAAGAGGGTTTGATAAGAGATCTGTTTCAGAGCCTTCTGATGAAGGCGTAATGAAAGGTGCGAAAGATTGCTTCATTGAAGTACTTCGTACGAATACAGCCTTAATAAGAAGAAGAATTCGTTCACCATATCTTGTTATTGAGCAGATGACAGTAGGTCGAGTGAATCGAGCAGATATAGCAATTGCCTATATAAGTAATATAGCAGATATGGAGAACGTAGAGCAATTGAAGAAAGCTATTAAGAGGATTGATATTGATAATACTCCTACCCCTGCTTTTATAGAGGAATTCATAGCGAGTAATCGAAGTAGTCTCTTTCCTCAAGTTATGTATACGCAAAGGCCAGATCGTTGTTCGTCTAATTTAACAGATGGTCGAATTGCACTTATTATTGACGGCATGCCTTTTGTATATATCTTACCATGTCAATTTCCAATTTTAATGCAATCGCCAGAAGATTATGCAGAGAACTTTATTATAGGTAGTTGTTTACGTACAGTAAGATATTTAGCATTAATTCTAACAATTATATTACCAGGTCTATATATTGCAATAACAACCTTTCAACATCAGATGCTTCCAATAGAGCAGGCACTTTCCATACAGTATGCTAAGGTAAATGTGCCGTTTTCATCGGCAGTTGAAGTGTTTGGTTTATTAATCTCATTTGAAATTATTATTGAAGCAGGTCTGCGATTGCCTAAGACAATAGGTCAAGCAATGTCAATAGTAGGTGGTTTAGTAGTAGGTCAAGCTGCAGTGTCAGCTAATTTAATTTCACCTGCTGTTGTAATAATAGTTGCATTCACAGGAATAGCAGGTTTTACGTTACCAAATCAAGATTTAGCAAATGCAGTACGCGTTATTCGGCTTGGCATTGCAATATTAGCAACCTTCGCTGGATTTTTGGGCTTAATGGTTGGTATCACATTAATGATTACACACCTTTGTAGTCTGGATAATTACGGAGTAGCATATCTATCACCATTTGTTGATGCAGAGCATAAAACTCATAAAGATACACTATTTCGTTATCCTGTACGTTTCTTCAAATATCGTCCAGAAGGAATTGCAAATAAAAATCATAGAAAGCAAAAGTAGGAGGTGCCTATGAAGAAGATTATTTTAGGAATAGGCATACTATTGTTTTGCTTTACAATGGGAGGCTGTTCTAAGGACTTTAATAAAAAAGAGATCAATGAGATTGATATGATTAGGGTTTTGGCAATTGACTATATTGATAATCAGTATAGTATCACAGCTTTATATGGAATCGGTGGCCCGGATTCTATTAACGGAGATGTGGAGACGATCGAAGCAAAAGGGGATACCCTTTTTGAAACGATTGAGGAACTTAAAAAAGAGAATAAGAAAGATCTTTCTTTTTCCTATACCAACTTTTATCTAATTGGACAGGGACTTGCAGACCATGGAATAGATGAGACAGTTCGTTTTTTAATTTCTGATGAGACAATCAAAATAAATGCTTTAATGTATGTTGTTAAGGATGAAGATGCAGCAACAATTCTTAAAGATGCCAAAGCAGAAAAATCTATGGTTCATGAAGACTTAAAGGCAATGGTATCGAAACGATTAGATTCTATCACCAGGAACGAGAACACAATCTTATCGATTTTTGAGGAGATTGAAGACGGCAAATCAAGTATAATTATGCCATTTATTAATTATGCGGATAAGAAGCTTGGGATGAGTGGATATGCTGCATTCCGCGACAATAAATTAGTTGCTTTTCTTGACGAGGACACATCACTAGGAGTTGATTTGCTTAGAGGGATTGTTAAGAGTTGTCCAATTTACCTTCCAGATGGGTATGGATTGACTGTTCATAATGTAAAAACAGTGTTAACTCCAACCTTACAATCAAATAGTGTTCATATTAATGTTCATTTGAAATTCGATAGTGTATTACGTAGTATATCCTCTCCAAATCAAGTAATTGATGCTAAATTAAGAAAGAAAATCAAGGATGAACAAACGAAGTATATGATTCAATTGCTTGATCAAGCATTTACTACTGCAAGGGAAATTGATGTTGATTTGTTTCGTCTAAGTGATATTCTTGAGAATAATAGTACAATATGGAATGCTCTACGCAATCACAAAGATGATTATCTTCAGTTTACGAAATTTGATTACACAATTGAATCAAGAATAACCAAGTCTATTGTGTTAGAGGAGTGGAGGTAGAGGATGTTATATATATTCGTTATTATTATCATTGCTACTTTACTATGGAAAGGAAAAGAACTTGTTAACGATAAGAAGAAGCTTTACTTGTTCTTAGTTTTCAGTTTAGCAGCAATTGCTTTAGGCATCTATTACACGGGTAATCCTTATGGTAATAGTGTTATGGAATCTTATACATTATCCTACAGGATAGTAGAAGGTAGGTCGTGTCTATGAAAAAAGTTATTACATTCAGGCAGTTATTTTATATGTTTTTAGCCATTTCGATAACCCCTATTCTAACACTAATACCAGCAGAATTAGCGGTGGGTAATAGTAGTAGCGCAGGTATTAGTGTGTTACTTTCTCTTGTGGCACTAATACCACTGGCGTTATTGATTGCAGTCTTCATGCAAGCGTATCCGAATCATAATTTTTACGAGATTCTCGTAGAACTCTTTGGACGCGTAGTTGCAAAAACAATAATCGTTTTCTATGGTATTTGGGCGTTTGTTGTATTAACCACAAAGGTGTGGCAATATACGTTAAATCTTCAATCATCAATTATGTCTAATACCAGGGAGCAAGTATTCTTTGTTACAATGATTATACTAGTTCTTTATGCATTCTTGCGTGGGATTAAAACAATTTTTCGTATTGCAGAGTTTGTACTAGTACCGATGTTAGTCATTCTATTCATATATATATTAAGTGCAATTCCTAATATTCGATGGGATTATATTAAGGTTGCTAATACGTTATCTTTTTCAGAACTGTGCGGGCAAGCAGGTTTTATAATAGCTGCAGCAGGTAACTTGTTTTTGATTTTAATCTACGGAGATAGTGTAAAAGATCATAGTAAAAGCGGAAAACTAACTGCTCGTTTTTTTGCGACGACAATTGTCCTTTTTCTTGCTTTGCTAATCGTAGTAACGGTTGTTTCGTATAGTATTGTTGGAAACAATGCAGCTATTTCCATATCGGCACCTTTTTATGTTGCTATGAAGGGGATATCCGTACTGAATATACTAGAACATTTTGAGGCAATATTAATTATAATCATGTTTTTATCTGATTTCTTAGGAATTTGTCTGTATGCTAGTATTTCAATTCGCTGTATCAAATGGGTATGTTCGGTAAGGAAGATGAATTTCTTATATATTCCTTTTGCTGTATTCATTTATTACTTGGCATTAGTTCTTTGCAGAACACAGTTTGATGTTGAATTCCTATACAATACGATCATAGTAAAATGGAATCTTATCATGCAATATGTAATACCGTTTGTATTAATAATTGTACATTACAGTAAAAGTGGAGTAGCGACTGTAAGAACACAAAGAGTAGAAGCTAAGACGAAATAATGAGCATAAAAAAACAATTTTCGTATCACTGTTAGTTAATTAGCAGTAAATGAAAATTGTTTTTTTTTTGTGAGTGAAGTACGTTTGGTATAACATGCTCACACATTAACTTGTGCAAATTGATGAGACCTAAATTAAAATTGACTTTAGGCACCCGAATCAGTTATTAATGGGATGATTAATCATTAATAGAAATAACACTAACAGGACAACTGTCACGAGCTTCCTTAGCAGCCTCAATGCTGTCTTCAGGAATATCACCTTTTATAGCTTCTGATACATCATTATCATTGAATGAGAATACTTCAGGACATGCACTAACGCATACTCCACAGCTAATACATCCGTCTTGATCTACTGTTGCTTTCATTTTATTCACATAACTCCTTTCATAGAAAAATACTTTAGTAGTATTACCATAATTTCTTAATTAATTCATTAGTATGGGTATTAAGTATATTCTATTAAACAGAGGAAATACTATTTTTGGAAAGCTTTGTACAGAAAAAGGAAGGAGCAATGTTTATGTTGCTTATTAAAAATGGAAAAATTATAACAATGGCGGGAGTAACCTTAGAGAATGGGTGTGTGCTTATCTATGAAGGTAAGATTAAAGATATAGGGAAAGCAATCAAAGTAGAAGATGATGGAGAATTGCAAGTAATTGATGCAAAGGGAGCATGGGTTATGCCAGGAATAATCGAGTCTCATTGTCACATTGGTATTACGGAAGAGAAGAAAGGCTTTGAGGGAGATGATTGTAATGAAATCTGTAATCCGATTACACCTTATTTGCGTGCAATTGATGCAATTAATCCTATGGATGCAGCCTTCGCAGAAGCTGTCCATACAGGAATTACGGCAGTAATGGTTGGTCCAGGTAGTTCGAATGTTGTAGGTGGACAATTTTTAGTTATGAAGACATATGGACGAGTAATTGATGAGTCGATAGTTAAGAATCCTGCCGCGATGAAAATAGCATTTGGGGAGAATCCAAAGAAGAACTATAGTGATCAAGGAAAATCTCCACAGACAAGGATGGCGATTGGAGCTATGCTTCGTGAAGAGTTGTTTAAAGCAAAGCAGTATATAGAAAGAAAGAAAAAAGCTAAGAATAGCAATGAGGATTTTGAAGAAGATTTTCATTACGAATGCTGGATACCTGTGTTTGAAAAGAAGATACCGCTTAAGGCACACGTACATCGGACGGATGATATAATGACAGCAATTAGAATCGCCAAGGAATATGATTTGGATATCACACTCGATCATTGTAGTGAAGGGCATCTTATAGCAAAGGAAATAGCAGACGCTGGTTTTCCAGCAATAGTAGGGCCTGCTCTAGTTTCGCGAGATAAGATAGAAGTGCAGAACCTTACATTCAAGA
Source organism: Lachnospiraceae bacterium (assembly GCA_019421365.1). Taxonomy (GTDB): domain Bacteria; phylum Bacillota; class Clostridia; order Lachnospirales; family Lachnospiraceae; genus Anaerosporobacter. Next base: position 89,966 of record JAHZFJ010000010.1, on the reverse strand, counting down.
CAGCAGGAATCTTGAATAAGGAAGGCGTGTTGATATCAATTACTACGGATCATCCTGTAATTAGGATTGAAGCTCTTCCTCTTTGTGCAGGTTTCGCAGTACGTGCAGGGCTTGATTTAGAAGAAGGTTTAAAAGCAATTACAATTAATGCTGCCAAAATCTGTGGCGTAGATGATCGACTTGGCAGCATTGAAATAGGAAAAGATGCGGATATAGCAATATTTAATGGTAATCCCATGGAATTGTTCACTAAAACATTATATACCATAATTAACGGAGTAGTGGTATACGACTCAAGTAAAGATGAGAATCCATTGGAAACATAGTAATCAATCAAGATTTGCCCGCTTTAGAATATTGTAGATAGCCCGCAATCTGTGTGTAATCGTCATACATCTCAGCAGGTTGCCCTATCTTAATTATCTCATGATACATCTCAGGAAAATAATTTTTTAGGTACGCTAATTTAGAAAAGGTTTCAGAATAATCCTGTGTAATGTATTCATAGGCAGTAATGTAGGAGAAGTTATTTTTCTGCATGATATATGTTGTCAAGATGTTACGAGTAAGTGGCTGTGGCGATTTTGGTTCATCATAGATAAAGTAGATTGTATTGTGACGTGTTGTAATTGTCTCACTATCATAACCTAGCTCAATTAATGAATTATAGAATGCTTGACACATACCTAATGTAGGAAAAGTAATGCGAATGTGCATTGTAAGATCTTCGGGTTCTGAATAACTACCTAATCGATAACTGTTCACGCACCAGGAACTACCTTTTCTTGTTAGTAGAACATCATTTTTTTTCATTATGGAATATGATATTAAAAGTGGGTCTTCATCTGTATTGCTTTCATAGAAGCTTCCATGAAAATACCCTGAGATGAAGATCGATTCTAATGTAGTTTGATATACGCTAATTTCACCCCCACTAGCTAAACTGTATTGTCCCTTTTGTAGTTGAATTAGCCAATGTTTATTATTATAGTCAAAATATATATTCTCGATATCAATTATAACACCAAGGGGAGCAGCAGATTCATCATATAATCTACAAGCACCAAAGAGTCTTTTGCTACAAGAATTTGTATTGGTGAAAAAATCGTATTTCATGTTATATATAAGACCATATTCTTCTAAGTCTAAAGGAATTTGTTGCATAGTTGTTTGCATACTTAGACTTGGAAGTTTTTTTTCAGTTGTAGTATCAGATTCTAAAGATTCTTTAATAGGTTCTATGGAATACTTACGTGCTTTCTTTGCGAGATGCTGTATTAAAAGTACAATTATTAGGCAACCAATTGTAATTGCCAGATTAATTAACAAAATAGTATTATTTAGTAAGGAAGCATATAGAAAATACATAAAAAACGCTCCTTTTCTTTCTGTCTATAGTATCTTATTCGGGATAGGAAGGCCTTGTTATTAATTATTGTGAAATAGTTGTTATAAATCATCTCTAAAGTCTAATAAATACATGACGAAGGTCTAGTTTCCATTGTACTCGCTAGTAAATATTTTTGATATAATACAATTAGGCGTATCACAACTATTCGGACTTTGTCAATATTGATATACTAGTCTTGAACAGTTAAGGATAATCTACAGCAATCGGAGGATGGATATGATTAAGAAATATAATCTAAGTGGATTATGGAATTTTGAGTTAGATGGAGATAAAGCAGGTATAGAGAATGCACTATATCAAGCTAATTTACAAGATAAGATTGAGCTACCTAGTACAACTGCACTTAGTAAGAAGGGTGAGATTAATACAAGTCGTGAGGACGGTTGTTTAACAGAAGTATATCCTTTTGAAGGATATGCATGGTTTTCTAAAGAAGTTACCATCTCATCAGCGGATGTTGGTAAGAAGATTGTTCTTTTCTTAGAGAGAACACGTTTGACTAAAGTTTGGATTGATGGAGTTTATGTTGGGGAGGGTGATAGCTTATCAACACCTCATACTTACGACTTAACAGAATTTATAAAGAAGGACACATTTACATTAACTGTATTAGTAAGTAATACAGATTATCCAACTAAGGGCGGACATTTAACTTCACCAGATACACAAACTAACTGGAACGGTATTACAGGAAGATTAGAATTACAAGTCTATAATCAGATCTATGTACGAAATGTACAAGTATTTTCTGAAGTGGATACGAAGTCATTCCGTCTACATACAACAATTGAGAATGAAACAAATGACATTGTTATGAGCACGTTCAACGTAAAGGCAGTAGAGAAATATCTTGACGAGCAAGATACAATCATATCGGGTAAACAGGTTAGTGAGGTTTCTTATTCAATGAATCTAGAGCCAGGTGAGAATATAGTAGATCTTACCTATATAATTGGAGAAAAAGCAAAACTATGGAGTGAGTTTTCACCAGTCTGTTATGAAATAGATATCACCCATGTAGAGAATCAGGAAGTTATGACAGTGTTTACTGGATTACGAGAGTTTTCTTCAGAGGGATATCACTTTACTATTAATGGAACGAAGACCTTCTTAAGAGGAAAGCATGATGGTCTAATTTTTCCTTTAACAGGTGCAGCACCAACTACAGTTGAAGAATGGATTCGTGTACTAAAGATATCAAAGAATTATGGAATTAATCATTATCGTTATCATACTTGTTGCCCACCAGAAGCAGCATTTACAGCGGCTGATTTGCTAGGAATCTATATGCAACCAGAATTACCATTCTGGGGAACGTTAACAGATGAAACTTATGAAAATCATAATGAAGAGGAGCAACAGTATCTAATTCGTGAAGGCGAACGTATGCTAGATAACTATGGTAACCATGCTTCTTATGTAATGATGTCCCTTGGTAATGAACTTTGGGGTAGCAAAGAGAAGATGGGAGAAATCATTCGTAATTATAAGAAACGTGACCCAAGACCACTCTATACCCAGGGATCTAACAACTTTCAACATGCACCAGTAATCATACCAGAAGATGATTTCTTCTCTGGTGTACGTTTTAGTAAAACGCGTCTATTCCGTGGATCTTATGGCATGTGTGACGCACCATTAGGGCATGTACAGATGACAATGCCAGGAACTTGTAAAGATTATGATGATGTGATTCTTCCTAAGGAATCAGAAGGTGGCAATGCTGGTAGTGCAAAGAAAACCATAGAGATTCAATATGGAACAGGAACAAAGACGGTCGAGATGAATGAGGAAGGAGGAGAGTTAGTCCCTCATATTCCGGTAGTGTCTCACGAGATTGGGCAATATGCAATGTATCCTAATTTTGAAGAGATGGACAAATATACGGGCGTGCTAAGAGCTGAAAACTTCGGAATCTTTCGTGAACGATTAGAAGAAAAAGGATTAGGAGACTTAGGAAAGAAGTATTTTGAAGCAACAGGAAAACTAGCAGTTGCATGTTATAAGGAAGAATTAGAGGCAGCATTTGCTTCTGGTAATCTAGCAGGTTTTCAATTGCTTGATCTTCAGGATTTCTCTGGGCAAGGAACTGCCCTTGTTGGTGTCTTAGATGCATTTATGGATTCTAAAGGAATGGTAACAGCTAAGGAATGGAGAAGTTACTGTAATGATGAAGTTGTGTTAGCAAGAATTCCTACTTATGTATACCAAGCAGGAGAACAAGTAACCTTTGATATTAAATTAAGTTACTTTAGAGATGAGTTGTTCAAAGGTGATGAGATTATATGGGAAGTACACACCGATAATCTAGTTGTTGCCAAAGGCGCAGTTAAAGTTGATAGTAAGGTATCTGGACTTACTGATTTAGGAACGGTAACTTTTACAATGCCGATGGTTAATACCATTACGAAGATGGAATTACATTTGTTCTCAGAAGGAACGAGCATAGATAAAGATTACGAGTTATGGTGTTATCCGGCAATTACTAATCCAATCCTTACAAGAGAAGATTTAGAAAATGATAGCTGTGTTGATAGAGATGACAAGAAAGTATGGATAACAAGAGATCTCGAGCGTGCATTGGCATTGTTAGAAGAAGGAGCGAATGTCTTGTATCTTCCTAACAAGGTAACAAAAAGTATTGAAGGTTTCTATTGTTCAGATTTTTGGTGTTACCCAATGTTTAGATCGATTTCTGAATGGATGAAGAAACCAGAACCAGTAGGAACTATGGGATTACTTAATAATCAAGACCATGGTGCCCTAAGACAGTTCCCATGTGAGTTCTATTCAACACCACAATGGTATCATATTGTTAGTCATGCTGACATGGCAATACTAGATGAGACAAATTCACAGTATCGTCCAATCGTTCAGATGATTGACAATATTGAGAGAAATCATAAATTAGGACTATTATTCGAAGCTAATGTTAAGAATGGTAACCTTATGGTTTGTACTAGCCGCTTGTACGAAATCTATGATCATATTGAAGTACAACACTTTGCAGAGAGTGTCCTTACGTATATGTTATCGGATTCATTTGCACCAACAAAAGAATTACAAGTAGAAGAATTAAGGGATATTATATAAGGAACAAGTTTTCTAAGCTGTGTGCCATATGTGAACATGCAAGTTCACTATATGGCATTCAGCAAAGAAAACTTGTTTTTTTGATAGTGTAGCGTATTTTGTGTTATTGTATGTTAGTAAAGGAACTGTGAAACTGCATAGTAGTTTTATATTGAAAATAGAATAAAATGTAAAAGTGTATTGACATGCATTATAATAAAAAGGTATCATTGTATAAGATAAGGAGGTTTTTACATGAATAAGAAATTACTGGTGAAATTTTGCCTGCTTAATTTTGGTATAGCAATTGTCAATATTTTTGCGTTCTCTGATGCATTCATGGGAATAATTCTAAGTGAGGATACTGCAGCTAAGAGAGCTTTAGGTTATACGATACTTCTCATGAGTGTGATTTTGTTTTTCTACGGAAATTACCGTTTCTTACATTCAAAAGAAGCACAATATGAGTTTTCTATACAGGATCTTCATACACCGGAGGATATGATTGATGTATTAACGGAGTTATTGAATAAGAATATATTGAATAATGAAATTAACACAACCAAAAATCAAATATCCAGATTACTCAAGAAGAAAGAATCTCTTAAGAATATTATCTATATTAAATTCAAGGAAGAGGATGAAGATGCGTATGGCTTAAAGGATGTTATTGGTAAAGTAGAGAATCTTTTGTTTTCCAATGTAAAGAGTATTATAAATGCCATATCAGTCTTTGATCAGCAAGAATTTAATCAGATTAATCAAAGAGGAAATGCAGAAAAACATGCAGTGTATATGGAACAAGTAAATTACATACGAGAAAAAGTGAATGATAATGAAACGATTCTATTAGAATTCGATAAGTTATTAATGCAATTATCTAAACTAAGCGATGGAACACAAGCTGATTCAGATGATTTGGCAGTGTTTAAAGATGTAGTTAATAACATGAAACAATTATTATAATAAACTCAAACTTTACACTTGAAGAATTTGATGAGTAGCTAACTGCTGTATGTTTGTCATCAAAACTCTCATAATAGAGTTTTACAGTCAAGGGTATCCATGGAGAAAGGGAAAAGAAAATGCAAAAAAAGAATATATTAGCATTTATTGTTATCGCATTAATATCATTTGGTGTAATTTTCGCAGTAATATCATCAACGAATTCGAATGATGATACGGCTGTTATGTCAGAAGAGCAAGCAGGTAAGAAATTAACGAAATACTTGAAGGATATTGAGGTATCCAATATTCCAGCAAGAAAAGCCAATGTAGAATTGGAAGAGACAGATCTAAAAGAAGAACTTCCAGACATCTCGAAATATCCATTATCAGTAGAAGGTAATGCAGATATTGTAATTGAAATCTTTTCTTCACCAGAAAAAGCAGGAGAAGGAACTGATAGTTGGTTATCAACAATGGCAAAAGAATTTAATAAGCAAGATAACACGGTGAACGGTAAAACAGTAGCCATTTCAGTTCGATCCATTGCCTCTGGGGCAGGTTCGGATTATATAATTTCAGGAAAATACCTTCCAGATGCATTTACATCGTCGAATGATTTGTGGGGAAAGATTATCGAAGCAGAAGGAGCAGATATATCAGTGGTTACAGACCGTATGGTAGGTAATGTAGCGGGTGTATTACTAACTAAATCTGTTGTGAAAGATATTACGGATACTTATGGCGAAGTGAATATGAAGACGATAACACAGGCAACAGCAGATAATAGAATTGCGATGGGATATACTAATCCATTATCGAGTTCAGCGGGGATGAATTTCCTTTTATCAACTTTGAATGCATATGATTCATCAGATATCCTTAGTGATACAGCAATCGCAGGGTTCCAACAATTTCAGACAAATGTTCCATTCGTAGCTTATACAACATTACAGATGCGTGAATCTGCTAAGTCTGGTTCCTTAACAGGAATGGTAATCGAATATCAATTATATAAGAATGATACAGATTTAAGAACTCAATATGAATTTATCCCTTATGGTGTAAGGCATGATAATCCATTATATGCTATTGGTAAATTAAGCGAGGATAAGAAAGAAGCATTGGATTTGTTTGTTTCTTACTGTGAAACCGAAGAATCGCAAAAATTAGCTACCAAATATGGATTCAATGGTATGGATGATTATAAGAGTGTTTTTCCTGAGTATGATGGTTCGACTATTATATCAGCTCAGAAATTGTGGAAGGAAAATAAAGATTCTGGTAGAAGTATTACTGCGGTTTTTGTTGCAGATGTTTCAGGTAGTATGAGTGGTGAACCACTGAACCAATTAAAGACATCCTTAATTAATGGCTCTAAGTATATTAACAGTGATAACAGTATCGGACTTGTAAGCTATGATAGTAAAGTATATGTTAACTTACCAATTGCAAAATTTGACTTGAACCAAAGATCCTTATTTACAGGGGCTGTTACTGATTTACAAGAAGGAGGAGCAACCGCATCTTTTGATGCATTAGCGGTAGCATTGAATATGTTAATAGAGGAGAAGGTGAAAAATCCTGATACTAAATTGATGTTATTCTTGTTAAGTGATGGAGAAACGAATTCAGGTTTAAATATGAATAAGATATCAGGTATTTTGAAAACTTATAAGATTCCTGTTTACACAATTGGTTATAATGCTGACATTGAGGCGCTTGAAACTATATCAGCTATTAATGAAGCTGCAAGTATTAACGCTGATTCAGATGACGTAGTATATAAACTTAAGAATCTGTTTGACGCACAGATGTAATGAAAAAGGTAAAAACAATATGAAAAAAAAACATCTATTAATTAGCTGTGTAATTATTATTTTATTTTTACTTTTATTAGTATGTATCTTAAAAAAAGAAAATAATAAAAAAATTTTATATACGATGGAATCAATTCAAATTAACCGATTAAGCTATAATATTACACATACGATAACCGATAAAGATAAAATAGATGCTATTGTAGAGTTAATAAATTCTGCAACTAAGACTAATAAAGCTATTAATAAAGAAGTTCCATATATATATATGATAACTCTTAATGATAAAAATTCTAATATATATAATTTTTATGTCTATGATCAAAACGGTAAATATTATATTAAAAACAAAAATAATACTGTATGGTTATCTAATAAAAAGTTATTTACTTTACTTGAGTCTATTTTTTTAGAATAGATATTTATTTAACAGATAACATCAAAAATTAAAAAGTAAAAATCCTCATCTATAAGCTAGATGGGGATTTTTACTTTTTGCAACAGCCCTATTATTTACTTGTAATTTACTTTGAAAGTTGAACCTGCATTACCTGCGAATACAATTGTACCACCTGCAGGTAAAGTAATTGTTTTATTAGATGATATTGTTGATAGGAAGACTAATATACCTTCGCTATCATATACAGCATATCCAGACTTTTCTGGAATGGTAACTCTAATTTTCTTATTTGCATAGGAAGTAGGAATCTTGAACCAGTTTGCATATCCCTTATCACCAATCGTTACATTGAATGATTTCTTTGAAGATAAGTTCTTAATAGCATCTTCAGATATTGAAATAGAGGAATTAGCCTTCATATATTCTATTCCATCTTCTCTATACATCTTAATATCAGTTAAATCACGTCCAGTTGCCATAGGTATTTGAAGACGTTGCTCCAGGTTATTCTCATCAACCATAGTGTAGTTAAGGAGATATCCCTCTTTGAGATTATCAAATACAAAGGTACTACTTAATTCCGATAGATATATTTGAGATGTGTATTTTTCATTAATCAGATAGTATTTCTTGCCATCTCTTGCCTTCCAAGCAGCTGTTACGCTTTCTGAAACTGGATTGTCATCAAGCTTTTGGACATAGAGTATGTCCTGAATGATAGAGGACAGGCCTGGTACACTAGCTATAGCTTTTAAGTTGAGATAGGTTTCACCATTCGCCAGTTTTTTAAATGTATATTCCATTGAACCAGTGCTATCTTTGAATATACCGTCTCCAGTGTAGAAGTATTCTATACCTGGTGTTTCCTCATTATGCTTTACAAGAAATGAATTGTTTTCTGTAAATTCAATATTAAATGCTTCGTATACATTGGCATAGAGACCAGCATAACTTTTATAACTATCGGGCATTTTTGTAGTAACTGGTGCAGAATATGTAGGGTCCTTAACAAGTTCAGTTATTGCTCCGTTTTCTTGAAGTGCATTAAGTAGAATTGTATTACATAATAATTCATCTAAAGTACTTGAACCACCTGAAGTAAGAACAGCTACACCCAAATCATATTCAGGAATTGCTGTAACGTATCCGTGGTATGAAAGGGTATCGCCACCTTTGGAAAATGCTTGTATGTCATATTGGTTGAAAGGATAGAGATTGACACTATCCCAGCCAAGTCCGTAGTTTATAGTGTTATCACTATCGTTACCCCATAACCCTCTTAAATATTCAGGTTGTGCCATAGCATTAACGGATTCATTACTAATGATAGAATTCTCCTGCATGAAGATATCAAGGAAGTGACAGAGATCTTCAGCTGTGGAATACAGGCCACCTGCACCAATAAAGTTTGAATAGTCAGCAGGTAAGGTATCTGCATCATGATAAGTTTTCGCAAGTTGTAGCCTTGGAAAACCGCTTTGTGGTGTCTTAGTATTGGCTAATCCTAATGGTTTGCTTATATTTTCGTAGATATAGTTTGTAAATGAAGATTTTGTTACTCGTTCTATTAATATTTCAGCTAAAGTAAAACCATCATTTGAATATACACTAAAACTACCAGGATCAGCTTTTAAGCGTTGTGTGCTAAGATGCTCGAGAAAATCATCTGTGTTAACTGAGTCTGGATCGTAAAATAGTAATGAGTTATTAACAAGATTCCCCATTAATCCAGAAGAGTGATTGATTAACATTCGCACAGTGATCTCTTTGTAACGTTCATCAGCCATCTTAAAATCTGGAATATATTTTACTACCGGTGTATCAAGGTCTAGGGTACCTTTTTCTACTAATTGCATGATTGCAACAGATGTAAATACCTTACTAATGGATCCTATACCATAGATAGAGTCTTTTGTTGGTGCTTTTTTTCGGTCGCGATCAGCGAATCCTGACTGGCCCGATACAACAATCTCCCCATTGTGAATCAATGCATACTGTACACTTGTACATCCATAGAATGCAGCCATTTGTTTTGCTTTACTATCTGCGTCTTTTGTAGTAGTTTCAAAAGACCAAGTGGATTGTCTTTCGTCAGATGAGACAGTACTAGATGTGTTTATAGCAATAGAATTATCTTGTGTCTTAGCTTGCACTGCAAAACTAGAAGATAACGTTAACACAGTGGCTAAGGATAAAGAAAGTGATCTTTTTGCTAGATTACGTAATCCCTTAGTATAGAACTTATTCTTATGAATCATTTAGTCTCCTTTCAGCCATTTACATGGACTTATATGATTATTCGGCTAACCCTTGATTAGAGCAGGACGAACTTATTGATATTATATCATAATATTTGGTAAATATGAGTTCTTAATTAAAAATTAATGTCATTGTAATCTTATATATTTGTGAGACGTTATTACAAAACTATGAAGAAGTTAAGTAAATAGTTATGAACAAATAGGTTTAATTTCAATTAAGAATGTGTTAGAATATATCAAGTGTACAAGGACTGTAGATGATAAAACATCATAACTGGTCTTTGGAATTAAGATGGAGTAGTTAATATGAATGAAGTGAAAGAAAAAGTAAGAGCAAAAGTTAGAGAATTTTCTCCTATAGGAATTATACAATCAACAATTCGATTAATTAGATACAATAGAAAGAGTTTATTCTTATTTACATTATTATATAAATCTATTACGTTACTAATTATGCTTCCTTTGTTAAGTATGTGCTTTAACTTTGTATTAAGTAAATCTGGATACAGTTATATTACAACCGAGAATTTGCTGGCCGTTATATTGAACCCATTAACCACTATAATAGTTGTAATACTATTAATCTTATTAGCAATGTTTGCAACGATAGAAGTGGGAGCGTTAATTACTTGTTTTCAATGTAGCAGAGAGAGTAAGAAAATAACAGCGAGGCATATGTTTTTTGCCGGAGTAGTGAATGCGTTACGTATATTGTCATTAAAGAAAATCATGTATCTGCTATATGTGTTAGTGATGGTGCCAGTAGTAAATTGCCTGTTGATTATCTTAAGCGCTAACAATGCAAGTATCCCAAGCTACATAATAAAGACGTTATTTCATAGTAAATATATTCGCTTAATTGCAGGTATAGTAATTATTATACTTTTCGTATTTACATTACTTTTCTTATTTACCTCTCACTTTTGTGTGGGTGAACGAAAAGGTTTTAAAGCGTCAGTAAGGAATAGCATCAGTCTGACCAAAAGACGAAAATTAAGAACAGCTTGGTATCTAATTGCATGGAATGTATTGATTGCAGGTTCATTATTCTTAATTTATCTTCTTGTGATGATTATTATTGCTGTTGGTGTTGTAGTCTTTGTAAAGGACTCCATGGTACTGGTAATGTTTTTATCGATACTTGATAAAGTGAACTTGCTGGTTTTAATAATCCTAGGCATGACTGGTGTGTTATCAAACATGGCAGTGATATCTGCAATGTATTATCGTTATAAGAAGGAGAATGGGGAAGACGTTAGAATAGGCACTCTTAGAACAAGAGAGTATAGGAAAACCAAGAATAAGGCAAAACGTCTGTTAGGTATTTTGGTTGCCTTCGTGGTTGTAGTGAATACGATTTATTTCTATAATTTGTTTTATAATGGTGTGTTTGGTGTCGAAGATGCTTTGTCGCCAATCAAGATAACCTCTCATAGAGGCAATTCAATATCAGCACCGGAGAATACTATGTATTCCATTATTAGTGCGGTTGAGGAACTGGCTGATTACGCAGAGATAGACGTACAAGAGACAAAAGATGGAACGGTAGTTTTGTTACATGATCCAAGCTTAAAGCGAACAACAGGTGTTAACAAATATATTTGGGAATTAACCTATGATGAGGTATTAGAACTAGATGCTGGTAGTTGGTTCTCGGAAGAATTTGCTGATGCAAAGATTCCCACATTAGAAGAAGTATTGCAATATTGTAAAGGTAAAATTAATCTGAATATCGAGTTGAAGTTAAATGGACATAGCCAAGATCTAGAAACAAAGGTTGTTAATCTAATAAAGCAGTATGGTTTTGAAAGACAATGTGTAATAACTTCAGCAACGTATGAAAGTCTTGTTAATGTTAAAAAACTTAATCCTGATCTTAAGACAGGTTATATTATGTCAGTTGTTTATGGTAATTTCTATGATAAAGAATATATCGATTTCTTTAGTATGAAGTCAAGTTTTGTTACGCAAAGAGTTGTAAAAGAAGCACATAGCCGTGGTAAAGAAATTCATGCATGGACAGTAAATACTAAGAATGAGATGGATAGATTAAAGAATATGGGTGTCGATAATATAATCACAGATAAACCTGTAAAAGCTCGAGAGGTATTATATAGTAAAGTTGCAAACCAAAGTATCCAAGATTTAATTAAACGAGTAGTAAACCAATAATAAAAAGGCCAATAGTACGAAGTATGAATTTGTACGATTGGTCTTTTTGTTATTGTAGTCATAAGCTCAATTATGTAAAATAACGCATATTTTACAACTTTAGAAAAGCAGAAAATAAGTACGATATACTTAATAATAAAAAGCTTATGATTAATATGCTAAAGTTTCTTGATGAAGTTACCGTCGATTGAGGTATTTTCACTTAATATTGTAAAGGCGTGCGGATCTAACTCATGAACAATCTTCTTTAAGGAAGATATTTCATATTTGGAAACAGCAGTTACAAGAACATGTGTTGATTCATTCGTATAAGCACCACTGCCTGTCCAATATGTTACGCCTCGATTTAGTTTTTGCATGATAGGCATCTGTAATCCTTCCACTTTAGTGAAAATCATTACACTAACCATGATGTTTTGGTAATGACAACGGTCAATTATTAAAGAGGAAACAGTAGCATATATTACTGAATAGATAAATACATCAATTTCAAACATAATTGCACAGATACTATAAACTACGAAATTTACTATGATAGCTACTCGTCCTACTTTGAAGTTTGTGTGCTTTCTAGATAGATAAACACCCACAATATCATGGCCACCTGTAGAACCACCGGCTCTAAGAGCAAGACCAATACCATAACCAGATATAATACCACCAATTAAACAAGCAGCCAATGTATCATCAATAATTGGTGCTGTTGGTGAAGGGATTAATGTAAGGAATGTTGTCTGTGAGATGACTGCTATTAATGTTTTGATAAAGAAACTCTTACCAACTCCTTTGTATGCAAGCACAAGGAGAGGAACATTAATAATAAAGTAAATAATACCGGCTAAGTCCACCTTGCTTAATATGCTGATATGTGCATAATCAACAAGCAAAGTACGGATAATCTGTGCGAAACCAAGAGATCCGCCGTTGTATAAACCTAGTGGTACAATAAGCAGTTTTACTGCGATTGCAAAGATGCAAGTACCGGCGAACGCCTGAAAATACTTAAAGAGTTTTGATTGTGTTAGTGTTTGACTCATTGAAGCCTCCGTTATATTATAGGTCTATTGGGTAGAACAAGAAGTTAAAATTCTTAAGTTTGTTCATACCAAAAAAGTAGCGAGCTACCAAGTTATATTATAACACTTTTCTTGAAAAACGAAATAGTATAATTACAGGTTTTTTTAGACATGAATTCTTGTTATAGAAAGTAAGCACCCCCCTCTTATTCTTAGGTAGTTATCCTCTTTTTCTTAAAAAAATGTTGTAATTATTAAACTCACATTATATAATAAAAAAGCATTAAAAAGCTAAGGAGCTAGATATATGGGATTAGGGTACCTATAGACATAATACTTAAAAATTTTTATTACAGCCACTTTAATAAAGTGACGTGATGAAATGTACGAATTTACTAGTTGCCTTTGTGGTTAACAAGTAACTTTTCAGAATACCTGTGTATAAACTGGAACTGAATCGTTATAATACATGTTAGATTAAGATTAAAGGAGAATGAAGAATGGGTTACGTTGATGAAGTTATTGAATCAGTAGTTACAAAAGATCCAGGCCAACAAGAATTCCATCAAGCAGTGAAAGAGGTATTGGAATCTCTTAGACCAGTCATTGAGGAAAATGAAGAAAAGTATCGTAGAGATGCTATCTTAGAGAGAATCGTAGAACCAGACAGACAAGTTATGTTTAGAGTACCTTGGGTTGATGACAAAGGTCAAGTACAAGTTAATAGAGGTTACCGTGTACAATTTAACAATTCAATAGGACCATACAAAGGTGGTTTACGTTTGCATCCATCTGTAAATCTTGGAATTATCAAATTCTTAGGTTTTGAACAAGTCTTCAAGAACTCACTTACAGGCCTTCCAATCGGTGGAGGAAAAGGTGGTTCTGACTTTGATCCAAAAGGTAAATCAGATAGAGAAATTATGGCATTCTGCCAAAGCTTCATGACTGAACTATGTAAGTACATAGGAGCAGATACCGATGTCCCTGCTGGGGATATCGGTACTGGTGCTAGAGAAATCGGTTATATGTTTGGCCAATACAAAAAAATCAAAGGACTATATGAAGGTGTTCTTACTGGTAAAGGACTATCTTACGGTGGTTCTTTAGCTAGAACAGAAGCAACTGGATATGGCTTATTATATCTAACACATGAGATGTTAAAATGTAACGGAATTGAAATCAAAGACAAAGTTGTTGCTGTTTCTGGTTCTGGTAACGTTGCGATCTATGCTACACAAAAAGCACAAGAATTAGGTGCTAAAGTTGTAACAGTAAGTGATTCTACTGGTTGGGTTTACGATCCAGACGGAATAGATTTAGCTGCATTAAAAGAAATCAAAGAAGTAAAACGTGCAAGACTTACAGAGTATAAAAACTACAGACCAAATGCAGAATATCATGAAGGTCGTGGCGTATGGTCTGTTAAATGTGATATCGCTCTTCCATGTGCAACTCAAAATGAGTTATTGTTAGAAGATGCAAAAGCTTTAGTTGCAAATGGATGTATCGCAGTAGCAGAAGGCGCTAATATGCCTACTACATTAGATGCAACTGAATACTTACAAGCTAATAAAGTATTATTTGCACCAGGAAAAGCTGCTAACGCTGGTGGTGTTGCTACATCTGCACTTGAGATGTCACAAAACAGCGAAAGATTAAGCTGGACATTCGAAGAAGTAGATGCAAAACTTCAAACTATTATGGTTAATATCTTCCATAACCTTGACGATGCTGCTAAACGTTATAATGCAGAAGGTAACTACGTAGTAGGTGCTAATATTGCAGGTTTTGAGAAGGTTGTTGAAGCGATGACAGCTCAAGGAGTTTGTTAATATAGTGTTAAGAAGAATATAAATATCTTGCTTTTTAGAATTTAATTCATATAATCAATAATGACAAAGATGTCAAGGAAGTTATTCCTTGGCATCTTTTTTTTGCATTTCTAACAGGTGTTATGATGGAATTTCCCATTGTGAAACTCACAAGTGAGATTCTATTCTACATAAGATTATAAGCAAGAAGCAAAGCGGAGCATTTGCTTTGGCTAAATGAAAAGGAGGAGTTTCTATGAATTCAGGAGATATTGCTTATGTATTAATTTGTAGTGCATTAGTATTCTTCATGACACCAGGTCTAGCATTTTTCTACGGAGGTTTAGTTAGAAGGAAAAATGTTATAAATACGATGATGGCTTGTGTGGCTATTATGGGAATATCAATTGTTATGTGGGTAATGTTTGGTTATTCCTTAGCCTTTGGAGGAAACCATGGAGGAATTATAGGTGATTTTAGATGGTTAGGATTTGAAGGTGTAACCTGGGAGGCGGGACCGTATGCTAACAATATTCCGCATATAGTTTTTGCTATCTTCCAAATGATGTTTGCAGTTATTACACCTGCGCTTATTACTGGTGCACTGGTAGGAAGAATGAGATTTAAAACTCTAATTACATTCGTAATAATGTGGTCTGTAGTTGTATATTATCCTATGGCACACATGGTATGGGGCGAAGGTGGATTGTTAGCTAAACTGGGATCAGTAGATTTCGCAGGGGGTAATGTAGTCCATATTAGTTCTGGTGTAAGTGCATTATTACTTGCTATGATTCTAGGAAGAAGAAAGGGATATGAACATAGCGTATATCGGATTCATAATATACCGTTTGTTGCATTAGGTGCTTGCATCTTATGGTTTGGTTGGTTTGGATTTAACTCAGGTAGTGCATTAGCAGCTAGCGGATTAGCAGCACATGCATTTTTGACAAGTGCAGTATCTGCTGCATCTGCATTATTATCCTGGATGGCAATTGATTGTTTGAAAGAAGGAAAACCAACGTTAGTAGGAGCTTCTACCGGTTTAGTAGTTGGGTTAGTAGCTATCACTCCAGGTGCGGGATTCGTTCCGGTATGGTCGGCATTCATAATTGGTGCTTTAGTAAGCCCAATATGTTATTTTGGAGTTAAGTTTATCAAGAATCGTTTGAGAATTGATGATGCACTAGATGCTTTTGGTTGTCATGGAATTGGTGGAATCTGGGGTGGAATTGCAACTGGTATATTTGCAAAAACATCAATAAATCCTGTTGCAAGATGGAATGGACTTATCTTTGGTGATACCCAATTATTCGTTGCTCAGATTGTTGGAATATTGGTAACAATTGTTGTTGCGCTTGTTGGAACTGCAATCTGTGTTGGAATTATTCGCATCTTTATGCCATTACGTGTTAGTGAGAAAGAAGAACAAATTGGTTTGGATATATCAGAGCATGGCGAAAATGCATATCCAACGTTTACAGGATTAGATTCTTGAGAGGAGCGTATTGTATATGTTAATTAAGATTGATGCAATAATAAGAGAAGAAAAGCTAGAAGATGTTAAGAAGGCATTGAATGATATTGAAGTAAATGGAATTACCGTATCCCAAGTTATGGGTTGTGGAGCACAACGTGGTTATAAACAATATGTAAGAGGAACAGAATTAGATATTGTTATGCTCCCTAAAATCAAATTTGAAATCGTTGTTTCTTCCGAAGAATGGGAAGAAAAGACAATTAAAGCGATTCAAGAGGCAGCTTTTACTGGTGAAGTTGGGGATGGAAAGATCTTCAGTTATGAAATACGTAATGCGGTAAAGATTAGAACGAAAGAATCTGGGTATGATGCATTGCAATCTAAGTTTTAGATTATACACCTTGTATTTCCACTTTGTATGTGATAAGGTAAAGCTTATAAAAGCACTTTGGTTTTGGGCAAATCGATGGTATTGAAAGGTGGAAATAGATTTGTTAACAGTCGAAAAACAATATACTAAAATCCTATCAAGAGATGGGATTCATAAACTAAATGTAGTGATATGGAAACCACAAAGTAGCAATAAGGTTAAAGCTGTTTTGCAGATATCTCATGGAATGATTGAATTTATTGAGAGATATGATGATTTTGCTACATATCTAGTACAAAATGGATATGCAGTTGTTGGTCATGATCATCTTGGTCATGGGAGTACTGTTAAAAGTCAAGATGAGTGGGGGTATTTTGCTAAGGAAAATGCAAGTCAAACAGTAGTAGAGGATGTGTACCGAGTAACTTGTAAGATTAAAGAAACTTTTCCGGGCGCCAAACATATCTTATTGGGGCATAGCATGGGGTCATTTATAGCAAGACGTTATCTTATGACTTATGGTAATGAGTTAGATGCTGCTATTATTATGGGAACAGGTAGTCAGCCAAAGATTACAGTAATGGGTGGTAAATTAATTATTAAAATATGGAAACTTATGTACGGGGATAAGCATCGTAGTAAGTTTATAGAAAAAGCGATGTTTGGAACGTATAATAAACGTTTTAGTGATAACAGTATGGGTAAAGAGTGGCTTACGAAAGATGAAGAGATACGTAAGTGGTACTGCAAGGAACCTGGTTGTAGCTTTTTGTTTACCTTAAATGGATATCAATTGATTTTAGAAACACTTGGGTTCATTCAGAAACAATCTAATATAGATAGGATTCCTAAAAAACTGCCTATTCATATTGTAGCTGGTAAAGATGACCCTGTTGGTAATTATGGTAAAGGGGTTGAGCATGTTTATAATGTTTACAAGAAGACAGGTATTAAGAATCTTTCAATTCGATTATATGAGAATGACCGACATGAAATCTTGAATGAGACAGATCGAGAAATAGTTTATAAAGATATTCTAGATTGGTTAGACCGACATTCGTAATAATCCAAATAGTTGCTGTTGCAAAATAGGTTATCAAATCTATTCTGCAACAGTTTTTTGCTTTCTTCGTACTTAGAAACTTCTTTTAGAGCAGTTGGTTACTCCTTGAATCTTCAAGTGCGAAGTTTAGTCATAAAAAACAACTTGTAAATATGTACGTACAAGTTGTAATATATATAATATACAAGATGATGTAAACAAGCTAATCTAAAAGGAGGGAAGTATTTGGCTGATGTAAAGGGAAGAGCAAAGTATTATACACTAATGGAAGATCTGAAAAAGAATATATTAAGTGGAGTAATTAAGCCCGGTGAAAGAATACCTTCTGAGAATGAACTTGCTTCTAATTATGCTGTAAGTAGACATACTGTTAGGAAAGCGTTATCTATGCTTGAGAATGAAGGTTTTGTTGTAGCAGAACATGGTAGAGGGACATTCTGTATGGGACGAATAAGACAGAATACGAAGTCTAACAATATAGCAGTAATAACAACATATATTAGTGATTACATATTTCCAAGATTAATTCAAGGAATTGATTCTGTGTTAACGGAAGAGGGATATAGTATTATCCTTAAGAATACTGGTAACTTACAGAAGATGGAGGCTAAGAGTTTAGAAGATATCTTAACAAAGAATGTAGATGGTCTGATTATTGAACCGAGTAGAAGTGAGGTTTATTGTAAACATTATAATTTGTATCGTATGTTAGATGAACTAGAGATACCTTATGTTTTTGTACAAGGGATTTATCCGCAATTTATGAGTAAACCACATATCTTAATGGATGATGTGGAAGGGGGATATCTCTTGGCCAAATACCTAATCGAGTTAGGTCATAAAGATATTGTTGGAATCTTTAAGGTTGATGATTATCAAGGGAAAGCAAGACACAAAGGTTATGTTAAGGCGTTACAGGAGGCTGGGATAGCCTATGATCCAGATAAGGTTATATGGTTTCAGACTGAAGACCGTGAGAATAAGCCATTGATGGGAATGAAACAGATTGTACAAGCAGGAATCAAGTTCGATGCAATCCAGTGTTATAATGACCAAATTGCGTATAAGATGATGCAGTATCTGAATAAGTTGGGAATTCTCGTTCCCGAAGATGTATCTGTAACTGGCTATGATAATTCAATATTAGCGGAAACAGCTTCTGTTAAATTGACAACTATTACGCATCCCCAAGAACGATTTGGAGAATTGGCAGCAAAATTATTGCTTGAAAAGATATCAGGAGTCAGTGACAAAGATAGTAAAGTCGAGCGATTGTTAAAACCAGAATTAATTATTCGCGATTCTTGTATGAAGCGAAGTTAAGAAAATAAGAAAGGAAGTACAATATGTTAGAGGAATTAAAACAAAAAGTTTATGAAGCAAATATGGAATTACCAAAGAGAAATCTTGTAACTTACACATGGGGTAATGTAAGTGGGATTGATCGTGAGAAAGGATTATTCGTTATCAAACCAAGTGGTGTTAATTATGAGGATTTAAAACCAGAGGATATGGTAGTTATTGATTTAGATGGTAATCGTGTGGAAGGAAGATATAATCCATCAACTGATACAGCAACTCATCTAGAGCTATATAAAGCTTTCCCGGAGATCGGCGGAGTTGTACATACACATTCGCCATGGGCAACCGTATGGGCACAAGCTGGAAGAAGTATACCAAGTTATGGTACAACACATGCCGATTACTTTTATGGTGAGATCCCTTGTGCGAGAAGTCTTACACCAGAGGAAATTGAAGAAGCTTATGAGAAGAATACAGGTAAAGTTATTATAGAAGCTTTTGCAGATAAAAATCCAATGTATGTACCAGGTGTATTATGTACAAATCATGGACCATTCACTTGGGGAAAAGATGCAGCAGGAGCTGTATATAATGCAGTTGTATTAGAGGAAGTTGCAAAGATGGCACATTATACTGAGATGATTCGTCCAGATGTTACACCAATTCCAAAACCACTAATGGATAAACATTTCCTACGAAAACATGGAGCCAACGCTTATTACGGCCAAAAAATATAGGAATAGCAAAGGGAGTTATAACAAATAAATATGTTATAACTCCCTTTGGACTGTTATCGATTCCTAGACAGAGATATCGATTGTCCCGCCAAGATCCGGATTAACGGAAGTCTCCATCATCTTTATCATGTTATCCATTGATTGTTCTACAGTATCCATAGATAATTTTAAAACAGATGCGCTAACTTGTGACATGAGGTTAGCTTGACTTAAACCAGTTGAAAGTGCTGTGATATCCATAAACGCCCTCCTTTGTATAATTTATTAAAAATAAATATTAATTAATTATATCATAGGAAGTAATAGGATTCAAAGTAAATATGTAGAAAAATGTCCTATTGACGTGAATACTCCTATTGTCAGGGAAGGTTTGTCTATGGTATACTGAATACAACAAAAATTCTGTTGTAAAGGAGCTCGTTTGTTATTATGCTAAAATCAATTGAATTAAATCTTGATGATGGAAAACAATTAGCCGCTGTTGGGAAGGCTTTGTCATCAGAAGTACGAATAGATATTATTAAGTTATTATATAGACATGAATATAATATTAACGAGATTGCGGAAAAGCTTAAATTAGCGCCTTCTTCTGCCGCGGCCCACATTCGTGTGTTAGAGGATGCGGGAATTATTCGTACTACATTGTTACCAGGAATACGTGGCTCTATGAAATTATGCACATTACAAGTAGAGCGTGCTTCAGTCAACTTACATACAAAGGAGAAATATCATCAGCAGGTTGAGACGATACAGATGCCAATTGGTAATTATGTTGATTATAAGGTAATACCAACGTGCGGATTAGTTAGCCTGAAAGGTCCGATTGATGATGAGGATGAACCAAGATGTTTCTATAATCCGGAGCGTATGCATGCCAAATTATTGTGGTTAGGGGATGGGTATGTGGAATATAGATTTCCTAACAATAGTATTAAGTCAGGAGAACCAAGTAGAATTGAAATCTCTGCGGAATTGTGCTCAGAAGATCATGATTATAACATGGAATATCCTTCTGACATTACTTTGTGGGTAAATGGTATAGAAGCAGCAACCTGGGAGTGCCCTAGTGATTTTGGTGGGCGTAGAGGAAGATTAAATCCTGAATGGTGGCCAGATAAGAATACGCAATACGGTATGCTAAAAACCTGGGTAATAACGACAGATGGGATTTATCTAGATGAAGAAAAATTCTCTGGGAAAACAATCAAAGAGTTTGGTTTATCTGAGAGAGAGTATATATCTGTTCGACTTGGTGTTAAAGAGAATGCCACACATAAAGGTGGAATGAATTTATTCGGGAATGGTTTTGGTGATTATGAACAAGATATTGTAATGAAAATCTACAAATAAACATAATAAATGTATTTACATCAATTCTGATTTGATGTAAAATACACTTAAGAACAAAAAATATGTTTTAAAACATAAAAACTGTATTGAATTAAAAGTATTATAATTTAGTTATTAGTTTTTATGGATTAAGCGAAGGGAGATTAACTATGCAAAAGATCAAAGAAGATTTATTAGCAAAGTTTACTGAGGTATTTGGTCCAGGAGGGCAAATCATTCCATATTTTGCGCCAGGAAGAGTCAATCTAATAGGAGAACATACAGATTACAATGGAGGGCATGTTTTTCCATGTGCTTTAACAATTGGTACATATGCGATTGCTAGAAAAAACACAAATCGTAACTTACGTTTATATTCGGTTAATTTTGATGAATTAGGCGTTATCACTGTATCATTAGATGGTTTATCATATGCGAAAGAAGACGACTGGTCTAACTATCCTAAAGGTGTTGTTTGGGCATTTGCTGAAAAAGGAATGAAGATTGACGCTGGATTAGATATTTTATACTTTGGCAATATTCCAAATAGTTCAGGTTTATCTTCTTCTGCTTCTATTGAAGTTGTAACCGGATACATATTAAACCAGACATTTGGATTTAATGCTTCTTTAGTAGATATTTCATTAATCAGTCAATATGCAGAGAACAATTTTATAGGTGTAAATTGTGGTATAATGGATCAATTCGCAATTGCTATGGGAAAGAAGGATAATGCTATATTCCTAGACACAAGCAATCTCGAATATGAATATGCTCCACTGCAACTAGAAGGTGCTAAGATTGTAATTGCTTGTAGTAATAAGAAACGCGGTTTAGGTGATTCTAAGTATAATGAAAGAAGAACAGAATGTGAAACAGCACTGGAAGAATTAAAGAAAGTTGTATCGATTAATACATTAGGTGAACTTTCCGAAGAAGAATTTGAGCAGTACAAAGATGCAATTCAAGATGATGTTAGAAGAAAACGCGCAAAGCATGCTGTTTATGAAAATCAAAGAACGATTCAAGCGGTGAGTGCATTGAAAGCCAATGACGTTGTAACATTTGGTAAATTGATGAATGAATCCCATGTATCACTTCGTGATGATTATGAAGTTACAGGTATGGAATTAGATACATTAGTAGAAGCTGCATGGAAACAAGAAGGGGTTATTGGCTCTAGAATGACAGGTGCGGGCTTTGGTGGTTGTACGGTAAGTATCGTAAAAGAAGAAGCAATTGATGCATTCATTCAGAATGTGGGAGATGACTATCTACGAAAAATAGGATATAAAGCAGATTTTTATGTAGTTGAAATTGGAAACGGACCGTGTATACTAGAATAAGGCATGGTATTAAGAAAGGAGAAAGAAATATGACAATTTTAGTTTTAGGTGGCGCAGGTTACATTGGATCACACACTGTTTATGAGTTGATTGACAGAGGTGAAGATGTTGTTATTATTGATAATTTGGAAACAGGACATATTGAAGCAGTTCATGAAAAGGCACGTTTCTACAAAGGCGATATTAGAGATCGTGCTTTCTTAGACAGTGTCTTTGCGAAAGAGAAAATTGATGCAGTTATCCATTTTGCGGCTAACTCTTTAGTTGGAGAAAGTATGGTTGATCCACTTAAGTACTATGATAATAATTTATGTGGAACGAAAGTTTTATTAGAAGCTATGGTTGCTCATGGAATTGATAAGATTGTATTTTCTTCTACAGCAGCTACTTATGGAGAGCCAGAGAGAGTGCCAATTCTAGAAAGTGACAAGACAGAACCAACTAACACATATGGTGAAACAAAATTATCTATGGAGAAGATGTTCAAGTGGACTGCAAAAGCTCATAACCTTCGTTATGTATCATTACGTTATTTTAACGCATGTGGTGCTCATGTAAGTGGTATGATTGGAGAAGCACATAATCCAGAAAGTCATCTTATCCCATTAATACTACAAGTTCCAAACGGTCAAAGAGAGTCTATTGCAATCTTTGGAGAAGATTATGACACAAAAGATGGTACATGTGTAAGAGATTATATTCATGTAACAGATTTAGCACAGGCACATATTCTTGCAGTGAAATACCTTGCTGAGGGCGGAGAAAGTAATATCTTCAATCTTGGTAATGGTGTAGGCTTCACAGTTAAAGAAGTAATTGACACAGCGAGAAAAGTTACTGGAGATGAAATCAAAGCAGTGGTTTCTCCAAGAAGAGCTGGTGATCCAGCACAATTGATCGCATCAAGTGATAAAGCTAGAACTGTACTTGGTTGGAAACCAGAACATGATGATCCTGAAGAAATTATAGCATCTGCATGGAAATGGCACAGTACTCATCCAAACGGTTTTGGAGGTAAATAAATGATTAGTAAAAACATTAGACAGCTTGTTGAGTATGCGCTTTATAATGAATTAATCAAAGAAGAAGACAGGGTATTTACAACAAATACCCTGCTCGAATTATTCGAACTTGACGAGTTAGATGATAAAGATATTTCTTCTAATGAAGTATTCTCCTTAGAAGAAACATTAAAAGAAATGCTTGATTATGCAGCAGCACATGGAATTACGAAAGAAGATAGCATTGTATATCGTGATTTATTTGATACGAAAATCATGAGTAAATTGATGCCTAGACCTTCTGAAGTTATACATACTTTCTGGGAGAGATATAAAGAATCACCAGAAGCGGCAACGAACTATTATTATAAATTAAGTCAGGATTCTGATTATATAAGAAGATATCGTATTGAAAAGGACGTAAAATGGGTTACGAACACAGAATACGGAAAGCTTGATATTACAATTAACCTATCAAAACCAGAGAAGGACCCGAAAGCTATTGCAGCAGCCAAATTAGTAAAGCAAAGTGGTTATCCAAAATGCCTTCTTTGTGTAGAGAATGAAGGGTATGCGGGTAGAGTAAATCATCCAGCTCGTCAGAATCATAGAATTATACCAATTGAAATTAATGATAGCAATTGGGGCTTTCAATACTCACCATACGTATATTATAACGAGCATTGTATCGTATTCAATGGAGAACATACACCAATGAAGATTGAAAAGAATACATATGTCAAACTATTTGACTTTGTTAAGCAATTCCCTCATTATTTCGTTGGTTCCAATGCAGATCTACCAATTGTAGGAGGTTCAATCTTAAGCCATGATCATTTCCAAGGCGGACATTATCAATTTGCAATGGCAGACGCTCCTATAGAGGATACATTCGTTATTAAAGGCTTTGAAGATGTAGAAGCGGGAATTGTTAAATGGCCAATGTCTGTTATCCGTCTACGTTGTAAGGATGAAACTCGCCTTGTTACGCTAGGTGATCATATTCTTACAACTTGGAGAGGTTACACAGATGAGCAAGCTTTCATCTTTGCCGAAACAGATGGAGAACCGCATAATACAATTACTCCAATTGCAAGAAAGAATGGTGAAGTATTCGAACTTGACTTAGTACTTCGAAATAATATCACGACTGAGGAACACCCACTTGGTGTATATCATCCCCATGCTGAACTTCATCATATTAAGAAAGAGAACATCGGCCTTATTGAAGTTATGGGCCTTGCAGTATTACCAGCAAGACTTAAGACAGAGATGGAGCAGTTAGAAGCCGCAATAATTGCGAAAGAAGATCTTACGAAGGATGAAACATTACGGGTCCATGCTGATTGGGCAGTAGAAGTGATTAATAAGCACCCAGAAATGAATGCAGACAATATACACGAGATTATTCAACAAGAAATAGGACTAGTATTTGCTAAAGTATTAGAACATGCAGGTGTCTACAAACGCGACTTGGCAGGAAAAGAAGCGTTTATGAGATTTATTTATACTTTATAATATAAGAGAATAAGAAGGCTGTTGTAAACGATTTGATTACTTGAATCGATTTTGCAACAGCCTTTTTGCGTAATGGCCTTTGTCATACTAATATGACAAATGTAATGACTTTGATAAATTCACACTTTTTCGTTGACACATAATATTATACGACGTATAGTATTAGTATCAAAACAATATAAGAAAAACAATATGGTTAAGAACTACTATATGTTTCATACAACTAATAATAAGGAGGTTGGAAGTATGGTATTTAATACAGGTGCTGCATTATTAGATGCGATTGTCCTAGCAGTCGTATCAAAAGATGAGAATGGCACATATGGATATAAAATAACGCAAGACGTTCAACAAGCGATTGACATTTCGGAATCCACCTTGTATCCTGTGCTTAGAAGATTATTGAAAGATAATTGTTTAGAAGTGTATGATATGGAGTTTGGTGGTAGAAATCGTAGATATTACAAAGTTACCAGTGAAGGAATGGCACAGCTTCGTATGTATTGTAATGAGTGGAAAAAGTATTCAGCTAATATTAGTAACATTTTTGTGGGGGTGGAATAGATGAATAGGCAGGAGTTTTTAAATGAATTAGAAAATCTTCTTCAGAACATACCAGTTGCGGATAGACAAGAAGCAATTCAGTATTATACAGATTATTTTGAAGATGCTGGTCTAGAGAATGAGGATCAAGTAATTAATAAATTAGGTTCTCCAGAACGAGTGGCAGCTATTATACAAGAAGATCTAAGAAGTGATTCGCTGGGGGATATAGGGGAGTTTACAGAGAACGGTTATCACAATCCCGTTTATGATAAAACTAATGTAGATGCTGTAGTAAAAGTTGAAAAACCAAATTATCAGAGTGCAAATCAAACCAACAACACACACGGATATGCTGAAAACGGTAATACAGCAGGGCACAATGCAGGGTCTGCGAATTGGCAACAAGAGAAGGAACCGACATATGTATATGAATATTCAAAAATTCCTAAGATATTATTAATCATTGGAGCAATCTTGTTTATTCCAGTAGGAATCCCGTTGATTTGTGCTGGGTTTGGAATATTTATAGCAATTATCTCCGTTGTATTTTCTTTAGTAGTTGCATTCGGAGGAATAAGTTTTGGATTGATATTAGGCGGTGTAATTACTTTAGTAGCAGGTATTGTACAGATTTTTACTTTACCAATGGTAGCGTTTTTTGTAAGCGGTGTAGGTTTATTACTAATTGGTATTGGTCTATTGTTTGCAATATTAACAAGATACTGTGCAGTTTTAATACCTATGACATTCCGAGGAATCATTAATATCTGTAGACTACCTTTTAGAAGGAGGGTGATGGCATGAGTCTATTCACAAAGAACTGTTTAAGAATTAGTGGTATAGCAATTGTTTTAGGAGTTGTATTGGTAAGTATTGCATTAGTAAGTGGAGTAAGTATTAATGGTTCTAACAGAAGAGATTATGTGTTGGATTTTAACAGTGAGTATAACGATGAAATTACATCAATAAAAATTGAGCTAAATATTGCCGATGTGAAAATCAAACGTGGTGATACATTTGCAATTGATGCTAAGAACATGAATAAGAAAACATTTAATAGCTATGTAGAGAATAATGTTTGGACAATTAAAGATGACGAACATAATGGTTTTGAGGTCTTTGGCCATGTTATTCCATATTTCAATAATGATGATTATAATACGAAATATAATGTTACAATCTATATACCAGATAATTTTGCACCTGAAAACCTAGTAATCGAAATTGGAGCTGGCAGAGTAGAGCTATGTGATATGGAAGCTGGCAATGTTGATCTTGAAATGGGAGCTGGCGAGTTAGTTGCAAATAAATTACTGGTTAAGAACGAAAGCAATTTAGAAGTTGGAGCAGGAAAAATTGCTATTAAAGATTTAACTGCAAGAGATGTTACTCTCGATTGTGGTGTTGGAGATATTGAAATTAAAGGTGATATTAGAGGCAATAGTAGTGCTAATTGTGGCATGGGAAATATCTCAATTAAATTAAAAGAACCTGAGAATCGTTATGACTTTAGCTTGAGTTGTGGTTTAGGTAATATTAATATCAATGGAGACAATTATTCTTTCACAAGTGATAGTAACATATTTGGCAGTAATGCAGAATATGAATTTGATATCGAATGTGGTGTGGGAAATGTTGAAATTCGCAATGAATAAGTGTATACTATTTGAAACAAATATATATAGTATGAATATAAACAAATGATATCATTAAATAATATAGATAATTAAATGATTAAATAACAAATATAACTATTAAAATATGGAGGAATGAATTATGGAACAAAAAAGATTATATCGCTCATCAACTAATAAAATGCTTTGTGGAGTATGTGCAGGAATTGCAGATTATATCAATATTGATCCTACCGTAGTACGTTTGTTGTGGGTTGTCTTTGGTTTCTTTGGTGCTGGAATCCTTGCTTATATCGTAGCTGCTATTATTATGCCAGTTCGTTACGAAAGATAAGAGGTTTTTGATATAAAATAAGCTAACGTTTTACAAATCGGCTAAGAATAAGGTGTTGACAATTAAAACGTTAGCTTTTATAATGAAAAAAAGTAACAAAAGTTGCATTATTTTTAATATGTTAAATTCCATGAAAAGAAGAGTATTTGTTTTAGGTACTTTCAGCGAGTAGGAGATTGGTGTGAGTCCTATAAGTGCGAAGCAAAGAAGAGGGACTTGGAGAAGCAGATTCGA
This sequence comes from Lachnospiraceae bacterium, assembly GCA_019421365.1. Classification (GTDB taxonomy): domain Bacteria; phylum Bacillota; class Clostridia; order Lachnospirales; family Lachnospiraceae; genus Anaerosporobacter. Next base: position 62,161 of record JAHZFJ010000010.1, on the reverse strand, counting down.
GTAGAATGAATATAAGAGTCTGACGTTAGCTGCGTTAAAGTGTTAAGTGGACTGTATTAATATAGCAGTCAATTGGAGTGGTACCACGGAATATTTTCGTCTCTTATCGTTTAGATAAGGGATTTTTTTATTTTTAACACAACTAATTAGATTATGAAAGAAAGAGGTAAATGTATGAAGAAGATAATCGATCTTATTAAGCAAGAGATTACTAATGCATTCGTTGCTTGTGGATTTGATGAAAAATATGGAATGGTGTCATTGTCAAATCGTCCTGATTTATGTCAATATCAATGTAATGGAGCTTTAGCTGCTGCAAAAGAATACAAAAAGGCACCTATTATGATTGCAAATGATGTAGTTGCCAAATTAGAAAACAATAAGATGTTCAAAGAAATCGTAGCAGTTATGCCAGGATTTATTAACATTAAAATTAGTGAAGAATATCTAGCTACTTATATTAATGAGATGGCTAGTGTAGAGAACTTTGGGTTCGAAAAAGCAGAAAATCCAAAAACAATTGTAGTTGATTACGGCGGACCTAACGTAGCAAAACCACTTCATGTTGGTCACTTGCGTTCGGCAATAATTGGGGAAAGCGTTAAGAGAATCAGTCGTTTCGTTGGTCACAATGTAATTGGAGATGTTCATCTAGGAGACTGGGGACTTCAGATGGGGTTAATTATTACTGAGTTAAAGAAACGTCAACCAGAATTGGTTTACTTTGATGAAAGTTTTGAAGGAGAATACCCAGAGGAAGCACCATTTAATATTACAGAGTTGGAAGAGATCTATCCATATGCTAATGCGTATTCCAAAGAACATCCAGAATTCAAAGAAGAAGCGAAGAATGCTACGTTTGAATTGCAAAATGGAAGAAAAGGTTATGTAGCATTATGGAACCACATTCTTAATGTATCCGTAACGGACTTAAAGAAGAATTATGATAAATTAAATGTATCTTTTGACTTATGGAAAAAGGAAAGTGATGCTCAGTCCTATATCCCAGATATGGTAGAATACCTTAAAGAAGGTGGATATGCAAGAATCAGTGAAGGTGCTTTAGTTGTTGATGTGAAAGAAGAAACAGATACAAAAGAGATTCCTCCATGTATGATTTTGAAGTCTGACGGTGCAACATTATACAATACAACGGATTTAGCTACAATTGTAGAACGTGTGAAATTATTTAATCCAGATGCAATCACTTATGTTGTAGATAAACGTCAAGAATTATACTTTGAACAAGTATTCCGTTGTGCAAAGAAAACGAAGTTGATTGATGAGCATGTTAAATTAACATTTTTAGGTTTTGGTACTATGAATGGTAAAGACGGTAAACCATTTAAGACAAGAGATGGCGGTGTAATGCGTCTTGAAAATCTTATTTCAGATATTACAACTGCTGTATATGATAAGATCATGAGCAATCGTGAGATTTCTGAAGAAGAAGCAAAGGCAATTGCAAACAAAGTTGGAATTGCAGCTATCAAGTATGGCGACTTATCGAACCAAGCTGCTAAGGATTATGTATTCGACGTAGATCGTTTCACTTCATTTGAAGGTGATACAGGTCCATACATCCTATATACAATCGTTCGTATCAAATCAATCCTTAACAAATATAAGGAAGTTACTGGTGTTGATACAGTTGCTATAAGCGAAATTTTACCAGCTACCTGCGAAAGTGAAACAGCGCTTATGTTAGAATTAACAAAATTCAGTGATACAATTGCAGTAGCATTTGCTGAGAATGCACCTCATAGAGTTTGTCAATATATCTATGACTTATCCAATGCATTCAACAAGTTCTATCATGAGAATAAGATTATTGCTAATGAAGATGAGAAAGTTCGTTCTTCTTGGATTCAATTAATTATATTAACATGCAATATTCTTAATACTTGTATTGAATTATTAGGAATTGAAGCACCAGATAGAATGTAATGTCATAAAACTTAATTCGCTTTATTATTGCTTCTAAGCTAACGTACCATAACACAAAACCTACGTCAGCTTAGAAGCTGTTTTACATATTTAGATTTTTACGAATCTTGATCATTCATTATTTGAGATCTTATGATTATCCTATAAAATAATATATATTAAAGAAGGAAGCGATAGAATGTTTCGTGAAGTAGCCAAATTAGTAATTTACAGAAATTTAGGAAGTGACTGTATTTTATTCAATCTTGCTGGAATTATACAGGATTATGAATGCAATCACACTAGTAAAGAAGACACAATTACCAAGATCTATAATCAGATTAATCATTTGCTTGACGTAGCTACGGTTTATGGATTTGATAAGAACTTATGGCATAATTATCTTGCTTATATATTAGCAACGAATGAGAATCCTTTTAGTATAACTTGTGAAAAAGTAGGGGGGCAAGACGGAACCGTTAATGTATTTGCTAAAAATGATTTCCGTATATTTAAGAATTTATTTGATTATGATTTCACTAAATTAGAAGAAGAATTAAATATTAATTGTTTTACTACAATTCTAAATTATCAATCAATTCAAAAAAGTGGAAAGAGATATAATAAGAATGTTAGCGAAAAAGTTCGCATGCTTAGTGAGGCTGTTGAACAAGCAAATGATGAAGATGAAATCTACAGGATAGTGACGGATTTTTATAGAGACTATGGAGTAGGTAAGTTTGGTCTAAATAAAGCATTTCGTGTAAAGCATACAGATGATGATGCTATTCTTTGTCCTATAACCAACACGGATGAGATTTGTCTAGATGATTTAATCGGTTATGAACTTCAAAAGCAGAAACTTATAGACAATACTCTTGCTTTCGTAGAAGGCAGAAAGGCCAATAATGTATTGTTGTATGGTGATAGCGGAACTGGCAAATCTACTAGTATCAAAGCAATACTGAATGAATACTACGGTAGAGGATTACGTATGATTGAAATCTTTAAACATCAGTTTCAAGATCTGTCGTCGATAATCGCTCAAATTAAGAATCGTAATTACCGTTTTATAATCTATATGGATGATTTGTCCTTCGAAGAGTTTGAAATTGAATATAAGTATCTCAAAGCAGTAATCGAAGGTGGATTAGAGACGAAACCAGATAATGTCTTAATCTATGCTACATCAAATCGTAGACATCTTATTAGAGAAACATGGTCTGATCGTTCTGATATGTCTAAAGATGAATTACATCGTTCAGATACTGTTCAAGAAAAACTATCACTAGTTGCGCGTTTTGGCGTTTCTATTAATTATTCAGCGCCAACACAGAAAGAGTATTATGAAATAGTGAAGAATTTAGCAAAACGATATGATACCATAACGATGTCTGATGATGATCTTTGTAGGGAAGCGAATAAGTGGGAACTTAGTCATGGTGGATTGTCGGGCCGTACAGCACAACAATTTATCAACTATTTAGCTGGTAAAGTTGATGATAATCAAGAATAACATAAGTTAATGATTCGGGTGTCAAAAGCCAATTTGATTTTGTTTCGTTAATTTGCATAAATTTATGTGTGAGCATGTTATACCAAACGTAGTTCACTCGCAGCGCTCTCGCTTGGATGAAGTTCGTAGCGGTACATAAGGCTCTAAAATACAGAGTTTTTACGAGAGGCTTTTGACATTTGAATCATAGTTAAAAAGTTGTTTAGTGAATTGTCTTATTACAAGACGTTCAACAGACAACTTTTTTTGTGCTTTTTTCTGGTAATTTATGAGATATTACACAGAAATTTCACAAAGTTTACATGGAGTTTACACATTTTGCGGGTAAGCTAGATAACGAGTTAAATAGTGGTGGGTATCAAAATAGCACAAGAGGAGGTGATCACGATGAAAGATTTAAAATTACGCCATGAATTAAAACATCATATTAACTATCTTGATTATGTTGCTATTAAAAACCGTCTACAGGTAGTTGCTAGACAAGATGCTAATGTAGGTGAGGATGGGACCTATCAGATTCGAAGTTTGTATTTTGATAATTATCAGGATAAGGCATTAAGAGAAAAGATTGATGGTGTTAATCAAAGAGAGAAGTTTCGTATTCGATACTATAACGATGATTTCACTTATATAAGATTAGAGAAGAAAAGTAAGATATATGGCTTATGTAATAAGCTTTCGACAGCAATTACAAAGGAAGAGTGCGAAAAGATTATTGCTGGAGATATTGAATGGATGAGAGAGAGTAAACAAGCTCTAATATTAGAACTTTATGCCAAAATGAAGTACCAACAATTACGACCTAAAACGATTGTTGAATATACAAGAGAGCCATTCATATATCAAACGGGTAATGTGCGTATCACATTTGACAGTAAGGTGCGAACAGGAATTAACAGTAAAGATTTCTTCGATTTAGCTGCTCCAACAATTGCCGCAAACGAAGAAAATATTACAATCTTAGAAGTCAAGTACGATCGGTTTTTACCTGAAATAATAGAGAATTGTATTCAGATGAGGGACAGAAAAACAAGCGCTTTTTCGAAATATGTCGCATGTCGTTTGTATGGATAATAATAAATTAAGTAGGCCAAGGCCAAGGAGGAAAAATGAGTACAGTATTTTTATCAACAACAACATTTAATGATGTGTTTAAATCAAGTTTTATGGATAAGGTGTCTAGTTTTTCTATCATAGATACGTTATTAGCCATGTGTGTTGCGTTTGCTTTAGGGCTATTTATTTTTCTTATATATAAGAAAACGTTTAGTGGTGTTATGTATTCTGCATCTTTTGGAGTTTCATTGATTGCAATGGCATTGGTAACAACATTTATAATTCTTGCAATTACATCAAACGTAGTGTTATCCCTTGGTATGGTTGGTGCATTATCAATCGTGCGTTTTCGTACCGCAGTAAAAGAGCCACTTGATATCTCATTTCTATTTTGGTCAATATCAGTTGGTATCGTAGTTGGTGCAGGATTAATCCCTCTAGCTGTTATAGGAACTATCTTGATTGGTGTTACAATGCTTGTGTTCGTGAATAAGAAAAGTACAGATAATCCTTATATTTTAGTTATCAATTGTGTAAATGATGCGTCTGAGAAGGCAGCTGTAAGTGCTGTTGAAGATAGTGTTAAAAAGCATGTAGTTAAATCAAAAACTGTATCAAAGAATGGTATCGAATTAACAATTGAAATTCGATTAAAAGATATGACAACAGAGTTTGTGAATAAAATAAGTGACCTTAATGGTGTTGAGAATGTGGTGTTAGTAAGTTACAACGGCGATTATATGTCATAAAAAGTGGGTGAAACATGATTGAAAATAAAAGCATAAATAAAATCATTATAATTTGTACACTAGTCGTTTTGATATTAACTGGAGTTATGATATATCTTGCAAATACAGACTTGGTGGCAGAGAACAGTGGTGTTTCCTTTGATTATGAGACGAAATTGTTTGATCATGATACTATTATGACTGTAGATATCCAGGTAGATGAAGATTCTTGGAATTCGATGATTGAGAATGCACTTAATGAGGAGTATATAACTTGTGATGTAGTAATTAACGGGCAAACGTACAGTAACGTGGGCATACGTCCAAAAGGTAATACAAGTTTAACGCAGATTGCCTCTGATGATACAACGGACCGTTTCAGCTTTAAAATTGAGTTTGATCATTATAATAAGAATCAAAATTGTTACGGGCTGGATAAATTGGTACTGAATAACGTAATGTCAGATACCTCCTATATGAAAGAATATCTTTCATATGACCTAATGAACTATGCGGGAGTTGTTACACCACTATATAACTATGCTTCTATTAAAGTGAATGGAGAGGATTGGGGTTTCTATCTTGCACTTGAAGGAATGGAAGAATCCTTTGCTATGCGAAACTATGGCTCTAGCTATGGACAATTATATAAACCGGAAACTATGGGTGTAGGTGGAGGAGTGAATGACAAAGAAGATATTGCTGGTATGGATATACAAGACATGAATAGAGGCGACATATTCAATCAGCAAGAGAGTACCTCTAAAGAACAAGAAGATACCTCTAAAGAGCAGAAAGATATCAACGATAACACAGATCCCGTACAAAGTGATAATACTGATACAAACCAAACGACTGAATTACCAGATTTTAATGAATTAAAACAGAACCTAGGTGGTAATGGTAGGGGAGGCTTTGGGAGTTCCTCATCCTCAGCAAGTCTTCAGTATATTGATGATGATATTGATAGTTATAGTACAATCTTTGATGCAGCAGTATTTGATACCAATGAAAGTGACTATGAACGTGTCATAACAGCAATCAAAAACCTTAACGAAGGAAATGATTTGGAGAAATACGTCGATGTTGATGCAGTATTACGTTATATTGCAGCTAATACCGTATTAGTTAATCTAGACAGTTATTTCTCAAACATGCAACATAATTATTATCTTTATGAAGAAGATGGACAAATTACTATGTTACCGTGGGATTATAACCTATCCTTTGCAGGATTTCAAAGTGGGTCAGCGACATCAGCTGTCAACTTCCCAATCGATACACCAGTATCAGGAATTGATTTAGAAGACCGTCCAATTATAGCAAAATTATTTGAAAAGGAAGAGTATTTGGAACGATATCACCAGATTCTTCAATCAATTATTACAGGATACTTTGATAGTGGACTATATAGTAGTACAATCAATGAAATCGATTCTAAAATATCATCATATGTTGAAAATGACGTTTCAGCATTTTATACGTATGATGAATATAAAACAGGTGTAGAGAATCTGAAAGAATTTGGACTTTTACGTGCTAAGAGTATTCAAGGTCAGTTAGATGGTACGATTCCATCAACAACAGCTGGACAAGAAGCGGATAGCAGTACATTAATTGATGCAAGTAGCGTTAACCTTACTGCTATGGGTACGCAAGGCGGCGGTAATATGAGTGATGGTGGAGGTAAGATGCAAGGAGGAGTTCCACAGATGCCAGGTGTCACAGCTGGCGAAACAAATGCAGATTCAAGTGCGGACACAAGTACCATGACGCCATCCCAGATGCCAAGTGACACAGGTGGGGCTGCAGATACTAATGCAAGTGCGGACACAAGTACCATGACGCCATCCCAGATGCCGAGTGACACAGGTGGGGCTGCAGATACTAATGCAAGTGCGGACACAAGTACCATGACGCCACCCCAGATGCCGAGTGATACAAGTGGGGAGGCAGATACCAGTACAAGTGCAGATACAAGTCAGATGACACCACCGCAGATGCCAAATGACACAGGTGAAAATGAGGATACTAATACAAGTGCTTCTCAATTTGGAAACCGTGGTGGTATGCCGAATGGATTTGGTGGAGATATGTCAAGTAGCGTGGATAACACAGAAAATCAAAAAAATGAAATGATATTGTTAATTGTATGTATTGTATCATTAATTGCTGCTATAATAGTAGTATTTGCTTTTAAAAGAAGGAAATATAGGTCATAATTAAAAACGCCATCAATAGAATGCACGTATTCTATTGATGGCGTTTCAGATTGTTGTCTTAGAGGCTCTAAATTGTTTTATGCTTGTTCGGTAATTGTGTTATTAATTCACTATCTCAAATGTAAAAACAACGGGATTTACAATGTTTTCGCTAAGGGGAGACACATCAACTGACTTAATCTTGAGTTTTATTCCCAATGCTTTTTGGTATTCATACAAGCGCCCACCTGCGCATCTTTCAAAATATGATTCAATTGATGCTGGAAATCGAAACATTCCTCTTGGCACATGCTTGTAGTATCCATGGTTACAGGCAAAAGTAACTGTGATTGTATTATCATCATTCAAGACGGCAGTTCTGCCAAAGGTATTTGTAAATAGTTCAAGCCTCTCAGAAAGTGGCTTGTCAGCGTGTTCTAGTGCGAAGGCTTTGCGTTCTTTATCGTACCCAGTACCGCTACAACTTCCGTTTTGCGCGTATAACCGGAAGCGCTGCTCCTTGGTGAGCTGTTCTTCCATTGCTTTTATAAATTTTTCTTCGCATTCCTCACCTTTATATGATTGAACAATGTGCTCAAATAAAGGCAGTATATCATCAGGAATTTCGTTTTTACGCATTCGCATAATTTTCAGCATAGTTTTCATTTACATAGACCCTCCCCTTTAATTTTTATCACAAGGTAATACAAAATTTGCTAGTTACATCTTGAAATTAGTATATCATACCAAATATTTCTTTTCTATAGTGAAAATATATTAATTTAACAGTCTGATATTATTCGACAAAAGTTATCTATCTACATATAAGCAGATTCAAACAAAAAGGCTATCGGCACATGAATGTCGACAGCCTGAAATGCCATCAATAGTATAAAATACATTCTATTGATGGCATTTTTATGTAAGAATGTAGTAAATTACATTCCATATTTATCTTTTATTCGTTCATTTCTGCAATGATTTGATGGAAAATCGGATCAATCACTTCATCATCTATGGATTTGTCTAAGAAAAATTCCACAGCATATTTAGCTTGTCCAACAAGCATCTCCAAACCGTTAATTGCTTGCATTCCTAGTTCAGCAGCTTGTTTGGTTAATTTGGTTTGTAAAGGGTTATAGATTACATCAAGAACTGCTTTACAATTTGGGAATAAGGAAAGGTCGATCGGACTATTATCTACGTTAGGATACATACCAACAGGACTTGTGTTTACAATTACATCAACATCAGTATGTTTTTTTTCTGCATCTTCCTTTGTAATTACACCAGGTCCAGAAACAATATCAACAATAATAATTTCTTTTGCTTGTAAGTGATTTAATACTGCGATAACTGCTTTAGAAGCACCGCCGTTACCAATAACAAGTATCTTTTTTCCCTCAATAGCAACATCGTGGTGTTCAATCATATATAAAAATCCAGAAAAGTCAGTGTTATGACCGATTAATTTCCCGTCTTTATTTACAATAGTATTAACAGCGCCAATACTTGAGGCGTTGGAATCCATCTCATCTAGGTATGGAATTACATCACATTTATAAGGAATTGTAACATTGATTGCTTTGAAATCTCTAGCTTTCATGAATTCGGGAAATTCTTCTTTTGTAAGCGGGGTAATATCATATTGATAATCCGCTAATTTCTCATGTATCTCTTTGGAAAAACTATGTCCAAGTTTTTCACCGATTAGTCCGTATTCCATAGTCATAATCTCCATTTCATAATCATATTATTTTTAGAACGCAACTGTTAGTTAGCCGTTTAAAACTTACATTAATATTAATATAAGAGAAGAAACATTGCAAGTTTATTATGAATAAATCCGTATCTACAACATATATTGTTTTAAGAATAGATTAGTGGGGGGATATAGGTGATAAAAAAAGACGAGCTGTTAAGGATTTTTTCTGTACAACTAAGGAATGTATTATCTAGGTTGAATTTGAATTATGGGAATCTACAAGAAATCCGTTTAAGAATAAATACACCTTTGATGGTGATTTATAACAACAGAGAATATTTTGTCTCGACGAAATACGAATTGACGGACCATATTCAAGATGCTTACATGATAACAAAAAGCGAGATACGAGAAACAATGGAATACATCAGCAACTATTCTTTATACGCATTTGAAGATGAAATAAGACAAGGTTTTATAACTATTCAGGGAGGCCATAGAGTTGGTATCGCAGGTAAGGTAATACTTGAAGATAATCGAATCAAGAGCATCAAACATATATCATTTATTAATGTAAGATTATCGCACCAGGTAAAAGGTTGCGCAGATTTAGTTATGCCATACATAGCTAGTGAAGATAAGAAGAATATCTTCCACACACTAATTATTTCACCACCAAGATGTGGTAAAACTACCCTTCTAAGAGATGTTATAAGGCACGTATCCAATGGTGAAGGGGTTGCTGAAGGGGTAACGGTGGGCGTGGTAGATGAAAGATCAGAAATCGCAGCATGTTACATGGGAATACCACAGAACGAATTAGGAATCCGTACAGATATACTGGACTGTTGCCCTAAAGCAGATGGAATGATGATGTTAATTCGTTCCATGTCACCTCAGATTATTGCTGTAGATGAGATTGGATCAAGAGAAGACATTGAAGCGATAGAATATGTAATTAACTGTGGTTGTAAATTAATTGCTACCGTACATGGAAACTCCGTTGATGATATTAAGAGTAAACCAATCCTTGGTAGACTTGTAAGAGAGAAGATTTTTGAGCGTTACATCGTGATGGATAATCGCAAGAGCATAGGCCTTGTTGAAGAAATCTATGATGCAAGAGGAACCTTATTGTATAAGGATAATTATTAAGGTAGGAGGCTTATGAATTTAACTTCGAATGAACTAAATAATAGATAGTACGAAGGAGTATTAGAGTATAAGGAAGGAGAAAAATAAATGGTAGCGAAAATAATAGGAGCAATATTAGTTATCGTATCTAGCGGAGGTATAGGATTATATTTTAGTATTATTTTGAAAGAGAGGATTAGCGACTTAAAAGAGCTTAACAAAATAATTGTGATTCTAAGAGGAGAAATCCGGTATGCGAGTACTCCTTTACCTGAGGCGGTTGGTGGACTTGCTTATCGCACAGATGGTGAATACCGACGTTTTCTACTTGCAGTGGCAGAGGAATTAGACAAGCTAGAGGGTAAATCATTTAGTGAGATATGGAACGGTTGTGTTGAGAAAGAATTAGTTGATACAAGCCTCAATAAAAAGGATAAATTATTGTTAACTAGACTTGGTGAAAATCTAGGTTATCTAGATAAAGAGATGCAGTTGAATACAATCGATTTATATATAACACAGATCCAAGGAGAGCTTGATGATGCAGTGGATACTGTAAAGGAGAAGGTACGCCTATATAATATGCTTGGTGTTATGGCTGGTATCTTTATCACGATTGTATTGATCTGACAGTAAAAAATTAGGAAAGGAAATGCGGATATGTCAATTAATCTAATATTTAAAATAGCAGCAGTTGGTATCTTAGTTTCGGTACTAAGCCAGGTGCTTAAGCACTCTGGGAGAGAGGAACAAGCATTTCTAACAAGTCTGGCTGGCCTAGTTCTTGTATTGCTATGGATTATACCATATATTGCAGAGTTGTTTACTACAATTAAGACTTTATTTTCACTATAGCACGTTATTAGCTTAATACAGAAACTAAGAGGTGGAAAGGGGATGTGAACGTATATGATTAAGGCAGCTATCATAGGTATTGTAGGAGTATTAATTGCCATTCAGTTCAAGGGTGGCAAATCAGAATATGGAATGTATATCGCGGCAGCTGTTTGTATCATTATTACAGCGCTTGGTCTTACCAGGTTAGAAATTATTATTGATACCATTAATCGGATCCAAGGTTATTTATCAATTAATAAAACCTATTTTAATATACTATTTCGAATTATTGGAATCACCTATATCTCGGAATTTGCATCTAGCCTGTGCAAAGATGCAGGACATGCAGCTATTGCAGGTCAAATTGAATTAGTTGGAAAGCTATCTATACTAACAGTAAGTATGCCAATCCTATTAGCATTATTAGATACAATCAACGAGTTCTTAGCATAGCACTTAACCTATTTATTTGGGCAGTATCACAGGTGAACTTGTGATATGCATGGGAGATAATTATGAAACGGCTCATTATTACAATCATACTTCTGTTATTATTAAACACATCGTCAGCAAGTGCCAAGGATAAGATATTGCACACGGAGCAAGGTAATGAAGATACATCACAAGATTATTTGACTTACTATGAAGATTTTGACTACAGTGAGATACAAGGTGCCATAGATGATGTTTTGGTAAGCAATGGATCGTTTGATTTTAAGAGTTATGTAGGAAATTTGATAAGTTCTGGTGAGGGAATATCGGCTAAAGGTGCTATTAGTGATTTGTTTACGGCGTTAGGTAAAGAGTTTGATGCAAATCGTACGGCATTATTTAAATTGATAATGATTGCAATAGTAGCGGCAGTATTCACTAATTTCACCAATGTATTTAATAATAATCAGGTCGGTGAAACCAGTTTTTATATAACATATTTATTGCTGTTTACAACGATAACAGGAACATTTGCGACAGCAACTACAGTCGCAAGTGATGCAATTTCGGCGGTACTATCTTTTATGAAGGCGTTAATACCTACATATTTTATGTCAATTGCCTTCTGTTCCTCGAAAGCAACTACATTAGTTTTTTATGAGAGTGCATTGGTTCTGATTACAATTGTTGATGTTGTTCTTGTGCGTATTATGATTCCATTAGTGAATATCTATATGGTAATTACATTAGTAAATAATTTAGCTAAGGAAGATTTTCTTTCGAAATTGGCCGAGCTATTAGAATCTATTATTAAGTGGTCAATGAGAACACTATTCATAGCAGTTGTAGGATTTAATACAATACAAGGACTAATCGTACCAGCATCAAATTCTGTTAAGAAAACGTTGGCTATGAAATTCACAAAGGCGATACCTGGTATTGGGAATTCTCTTAATTCTGTAGCGGAGACAGTTATGGGAGCAGGGACATTAATAAAGAATGCAATTGGTGTGACTGGATTAGTTGTTATTATATTAATCTGTGTTATTCCGTTAATTAAGTTAGTAGTTACAATGTTAATCTATAAAGTAGGAGTTGCAATTGTACAACCTATCTCAGATAAAAGAGTAATTAGCTGTATTAGTGGGGCAGCTAATGCAGCAGGGTTGCTAGTTTATGTGGTTAGCATAGCAGCAGTTTTGTTCATGATTACAATCGCGATTCTAGCTGCGACAACGAGTATTGGTGTGTAAAGGTTGGAGTTAATAAGTGCAACGTAAACCTGAGTAAACGGAGGTTTCCTATGGAGAAGATCTATTCACTTGTAAAAGATATTGTTGTTTATCTAATTCTAGTTACGATAATTATGAATCTAGTAGGAAAAAGTAGCTATCGAAAATACATTAGTATATTTACTGGTATGGTTTTAATTCTTATAATTGCAAAACCGATTGTTAGTCTTTTTAATTTATCAGATACTTTTAATTATTACTTTGATAATAATTTATTTATGGTTGAGGCAAAGGATTACAATGATGATTTAATGGCCGCAGATGATAAAGGAAAGCAGGCAATATTAACAGAATATCAGAATATAGTTAAAGATCAGATTGAAATGGTCCTAAATCGTTATAACTTATATCCTTCTTCAATGAACACTTTGTTAGATGCAGATGAGTCAAGTGGAGATTATGGAATGGTTACGGAGATTACAATAGTCGCCGCATTTACAAGAGAAGATAGTACGGTAGAGAGTAGCGACATTAAAGTAGATAAAATTATGATTAACCAAGACATTAAGATTGAAGGTGAGGAAAAGAAAGAACATTCGGATATAGAATCAGGTGCTTATGAAGATACGAAGAAGAAGATACGGGAAGAATTGTCGAATTCCTTTCAGATAGAGCAGGATCAGATTCATATTACCATTGAAGAAGGTTAAGGAGGAAAGATAGCATGGAGAAAAAGAAACTGTCATTAAAAGAGATAGGAATACCAAAGCTAGTTATTATATTCATGTGTGGAATATTGTTAATAATTCTTTCGTTTCCAAGCTTGTTTTCAGGAGGTGATGAAAAGAAAACTACAACGTCTGATTTATCAACAATACAAACGACTAAGACTGACGCTTCTTATGAGGAAGAGATGGAAGCTAGGTTGAAAGAAGCATTAATGAAAGTGGAAGGGATAGGTAATGTGGAGGTAATGATTACATTAAAGTCCTCGAAAGAGAGCGTAACGCTTAAGGATACCCCTTATTCACAAGAATCATTAGATGAAACAGATAGTTCGGGTGGTGCAAGGAAGAGTACATCGATTGATAAACAAGAAGAAACAGTACTACAGAATAACGGTTCTGGTGAATCAACACCATATGTGATTAAAGAATTAGAGCCAGAAATCGAAGGAGTTCTCGTAATTGCGCAGGGAGGAGGCTCACAAACAATAATCAGTGAAATTGTTGGTGCTGTAGAGGTATTATTTGATGTACCTGCACATAAAATTAAAGTAATGAAAATGAATTCTAATTAGGAGGTAACAATGAAGAATATTCTCAAAAAGAATCAAGTAATAATAACTGCGTTAGCTATCATGATTATTGTTGCAGGATACTTACAATTTACAAAGGATAAAGCAAATGAAGCACAACAAAGCGCAAGCGGGAACCCAGAAACAATGGAAGTTACAGATGGAGATGTGCTAGATACGACTTCTAGTGATGTATTAAGCGTTGATGATGCAACAAGTGAATTATTAACAGCCGATCTAGAGAATGGTACAATGGATATTTCCGATGAAGATAATGCAGCTTATGATGCAGCAGCAGCTGAGACAGAAGATGGAAAGCAAACAGCAGACTCTGAAACAGAGGGTACTGATGTAGCTGAGACTACAGCACAAGATGGTACAGACTCAACAGGAGAAGCAGTTTTAGTTAACACTACAATTGGTGCTGATTTCTTCTCTTCTGCAAAATTAGATAGAGAACAGACAAGAGCTAAGAACAAAGAAACATTAATGAGCGTAGTAGATAATAACAATTTGACTGAAGCTCAGAAACAAGAAGCTCTTGATAAAGTTATTGAGATGACTGCAATTGCTGAAAAAGAAAATGCTGCTGAAACTTGGTTAGAAGCAAAAGGTTTCGACGGAGCTGTTGTCACTATGATTGATGGTAAAGTTGATGTAATTGTAGGTGTACATAATGCTACAGAGCAGACCATTGCACAAATCGAAGATATAGTTAAGAATAAGACTGGTGTTACAGCAGATAAGATTACAATTAATCCTGTTGTTGTAAAAGACGCTGAATAAATAGTAAGACATCATATTTTGTGTTATAACACATAAATTTGGTAATACTATAATTAAGAATAACTTGCAAAACGGTGTAAGTTTGTTATAATAAACATAGTAATACCTGATGTGTAACAGAAGGTTACCAAGATGTAAACAGGAGGTAATTAGCGTTGAGTAAAGAACGAGAGAATAAAACTAACTATAGAATACATTCAGAAGGTAGTATTGGCGAAGTTCGTATCGCGGATGAAGTTGTTGCTATTATTGCAGGATTAGCTGCTACAGAAGTAGAAGGTGTAGCTGCAATGAATGGAAACATTACGAACGAACTTGTCAGCAAACTTGGGATGAAGAATCTTTCCAAGGGAGTAAAAGTTGAGGTCGGACCAGAATCTGTGTCAGTAGATTTAGCAATTACGTTAGAGTATGGCTGCAGCATTCCAAAGACTTCAGAAGCAGTTCAAGAGAAAGTTAAATTAGCAATTGAGAATATGACAGGATTAGATGTTTCCGAAGTTAATGTTCGTATTGCTGGAGTTAATGTATAGTCATTACCTTTCGTTAGAGTGGAACGGGTGCTTCAACCCCGCACTTAAGGTGCGGGGATATTTTTTGATTTCTGGCAAAACTATGCTAGATATTTTACAGATAGATAACGCAGGAGGATTTTAATGAATAGAAGAGAAAGTAGAGAACATTTATTTAGAATGTTATTTCGTAAGGAATTTCATGATTCCACAGAATTAAATGAACAGATAAAATTGTATTTTGATTTATTAGAGGAGCCATCAGATAAAGATCTTTCTTATTTGAAAGAAAAATTTGATAAGATAATAGAACGTCTTAGTGATATTGATGCTATTATTGAACAAGCAACAGAGGGCTGGAAGATAAATCGTATTGGTAAAGTTGATTTAACAATCCTACGTTTAGCTGTATATGAGATGAAATATGATGATGATGTTCCAACAAAAGTAGCAATTAATGAAGCTGTTGAGATTGCAAAGATATTTGGAGAAGATAATTCACCAGGATTTGTTAATGGTGTGTTAGCTAAGATAGTCTAAAAGAATTATAATAATTAAGAATTATAAGAAAAACTTGTAAGTAATAGAAGGGACGTATCAAGTATGGATCATGTATATACGGTCACACAGATTAATCTATATATAAAGGACATGTTTGCCAGAGATTATGCTTTGAATCGTATCTATGTGAAAGGTGAGGTCTCGAATTGTAAATATCATACATCTGGGCATATTTATTTTACTTTAAAGGATTCAAAGGGACAGATGGCTTGTGTAATGTTCGCAGGTCAAAGAAGTGGACTAGCTTTTCGCTTGCAAGAAGGACAAAGCGTAATAGTTCTTGGTAGTATTAGTGTATACGAACGAGATGGTAAGTACCAGATGTATGCAAGAGAAATACTTCTTGATGGAGCAGGAGTGCTTTATCAGAAGTTTGAAGAACTTAAAAAACAATTAGATAGTGAAGGACTTTTTGATCAAGAATTCAAAAAGTCTATTAAACAATATCCTAAAACGGTAGGTATCGTAACTGCCAAAACAGGAGCAGCGATTCAAGATATGATTAATGTAACAACAAGAAGAAATCCTTATGTACAGTTAATTCTTTATCCTGCTCTTGTACAAGGGGATGCAGCCGCAGCTTCAATAGTAAAAGGAATCAAGTATCTCGATTCATACGGAGTAGATACGATTATCGTTGGACGCGGTGGTGGATCAATAGAAGATCTATGGGCGTTTAACGAAGAAGTTGTAGCGAGAGCTATCTTTTCATGTAATACGCCTATTATATCGGCAGTAGGACATGAGACAGACACAACAATTGCTGATTACGTAGCAGATTTACGAGCACCGACACCATCAGCCGCAGCGGAATTGGTAACAGGTGATATTCGTGATTTATTCGATGATATACAGTCATACAAGCGCACGCTGCAATTCCACTTGAGACAGAAGTTGCAGATTACAAGAAACCAATTACGTCAGTATCAATTAAAATTAGAACATGCAAGCCCGTTGTATCAAATTAATCAAAAGCGTCAATATCTTATGGATAGAGAAAACCGCCTACAATATTTGATGAAACAGCGTGTGCTTGAAAAGAGACATCAGTTAGAAATCTTAACGGAGCGAATGAAAGGTGTATCACCTCTTGATAAGCTAAGTAAGGGATATGCAATTGTCACAGATGAAGAACACAATGTTATTCGAAGTGTGAATCAGTTGTCAGCTGGTGATTTAATTAAGGTTGAGATGGTGGATGGAGATATAGAGGCATCTGTTATGTCTACACAGATTAGGAGGCGTGAATAATGGCTAAAACAGCAAAAACATTAGAGGCTTCTTTTGAGGAGCTAGAACAAATAATTGGACAATTAGAGAATCCAGAGGTTAGTCTTGATGATTCTTTTAAATTATATAATGCAGGTATGAAACTACTTAAATCTTGTAATGATTCTATAGATAAAGTTGAGAAAAAAATCCTTGTACTTAGTGAAGAAGGAGATCAAACCGAACATGAACTTTAAAGAGGAATTCGATAAAAGAGTAGAGAATATAGAACGAGTAATAAGAGATTACTTACCAGAAGAGACAGGATATCAAAAGACTGTCTTAGAAGCGATGAATTATAGTGTACTAGCAGGTGGTAAACGTCTTAGACCAATGCTAATGGAAGAGACATTCCGCTTGTTTGATGGGAAGAATGAGAAAGAGATTGAGCCTTTTATGGCTGCTATGGAAATGATTCATACGTACTCTTTGGTGCATGATGATTTACCAGCGATGGATGATGATGAATATCGTAGAGGAAGGAAGACCACTCATGTCGTATTCGGGGAAGCAATCGGAATACTAGCAGGAGATGGTCTGCTTAATTTTGCGTATGAAACTGCCTGTAAGGCGTATCAATATAGTCTTAATGATGAGAATCTTGATGTATTAGATGAAGATACATTGCTTGAACGGTTAAAACATAGTAATCGAATCATGAAAGCTATGAATGTACTTGCAAAAAAACCAGGAGTTTATGGAATGCTAGGTGGACAGGTTATTGATGTTCAAGCAACAGGTAAAGAAATTGAGAAAGATAGATTAGATGTAATCTATGAATGGAAAACAGGAGCGTTAATTGAAGCGTCTATGATGATAGGGGCTATTCTTGCAGGTGCCAGTGACTTTGAAGTTGAGGTAGTTAGAAAGGTTGCTCTTTCAATTGGTTTAGCTTTCCAAATTCAAGACGATATTCTTGATGAGACTAGTACCATGCAAGTTCTTGGGAAACCAATTCATAGTGACGAGAAAAATGAAAAGACTACTTATGTAACATTATTTGGATTAGACGGGGCGAAATCCTTTGTTGAAGAATTATCAGGACAAGCAATAGAACAATATCAGTCATTGAATAAGAAGAATGAGTATCTTGAAAGATTAATCTACTATTTAATAGACAGGGAAAAATAATGGAAGATAAAATAAAAGAAGTTGTGACAGCGACAAATATATTAAACAATATTAATAAACCAAATGACATTAAGAAAGTTTCTGCTGACGACTATTCAGCATTGGCGAGTGAAATTCGTGAATTCTTAATTTCGAATATTAGTGTTACTGGTGGACACTTAGCATCTAACTTAGGTGTTGTGGAGTTGACTATGGCACTGCACTTGTCCTTAAACTTTCCAAAAGATAGGTTAGTTTGGGATGTAGGTCACCAAGCCTACACACATAAAATATTAACAGGTAGAAAAGAAGGCTTTCGTAAACTTAGAACGTACGAAGGCCTAAGTGGCTTTCCAAAGATAAACGAAAGTGATTGTGATGCCTTTGATACAGGACATAGTTCTACCTCAATATCAGCTGCCCTTGGTTTAGCTAAAGCCAGAGATTTACAGAAAGAAAATTATAATGTCTTTGCTGTAATTGGAGATGGAGCGCTATCGGGTGGAATGTCCTTTGAAGCTTTGAATAATGCTGCAAGACTACAATCAAATATGGTCATAATTCTGAATGATAATAATATGTCCATTAATGAAAATGTTGGAGGCATGGCAACCTACCTAGGAAAAGTACGTACCAGCGTAAAATATAATGGATTTAAAGATGGAATTGAGCGAGCACTGTCTAGTTTGCCAAAAGGAAAATCAGTAATCGATCGTTTACGTCGTTCTAAGGATAGTATAAAACGATTGTTCATACCGGGAATGTTATTTGAAGATATGGGGCTTACCTATATAGGACCAATTGATGGTCATAATATTGAACAATTATTATCGGCAATTAACAGTGCGAAAAATATGAATGAAGCAGTAATTATTCATGTAATTACGAAAAAAGGAAAAGGATATAAATTAGCAGAAAAAAATCCTTCCAAATATCATGGAATTGATCCTTTTGTAATTGAGACCGGTGAAGTTAAGAAGAAGAGTACCAAGAGTGCCATGAGTTATACAGATAAATTTGCGAAAACATTAGTTTCTTTAGCAGAAAAGGATGAGAAGATTGTTGCAATAACGGCAGCAATGCCGTCGGGTACTGGATTGATTAAGTTTGCAAAGAGATATCCAAAACGCTTCTTTGATGTGGGTATTGCAGAAGAACATGCAGTTACATTTGCGGCGGGATTAGCGGTTGGTGGTATGAAACCAGTCGTTGCAATTTATTCCACTTTCTTGCAAAGAGCATACGATCAACTGTTACATGATGTATGTATTAATTCACTACCTGTCGTGTTTGCGATTGACCGTGCAGGGATTGTTGGAAGTGATGGAGAGACACATCAAGGTATATTTGATATCTCTTATCTACTCACAATGCCAAATATGACGGTGATGGCACCAAAGAATGGACAGGAATTTGAAGATATGCTTACGTTTGCAGTAAATCATAATGGTCCTGTTGCAATACGTTATCCAAGAGGTAAAGTTTATTCGGGGCTTGGCGAGTTTCAAGCACCGATTGAATACGGAAAAAGTGAATTATTATACAGTGAAAAGGATATTCTGTTACTAGCATATGGTAACATGGTGGAAGTTGCTAATGATGCAAGAAATCACTTGAAAGAACAAGGGTATTCAGTGAGTTTAGTGAATGTCCGATTTGTTGCTCCATTTGATGAAGAATTACTAACGAAACTCCTACCAACACATAAATATGTGGTCACTTTAGAAGAAAACATCAATTCGGGTGGATTTGGGCAAAAAATAGTTGGATTTTTATGCAAAAATAATTATAATGATAATAGATACATTCGTATTTCGCTTCCTGATGCATTCATACCACAAGGCGATGCTGATTTGTTAAGAAAAGAGTATGGAATAGATGCACAGTCTGTAGTGAACAAAATTCTTAGTGAAGTTGATTTGTAAATCGAGTGTAGTTAAATGAGGTGCTTATGAAAGAACGGTTAGATGTGTTATTGGTTCAGCGTAACTTAGCTGAATCAAGAGAAAAAGCAAAAGCAATCATCATGTGTGGAAATGTTTTTGTAGAAGGACAAAGAGAAGATAAAGCAGGTAGCATGTTTCCTGATAGTGTAGAGATTGAAGTAAAAGGCCATGCTATGAAATATGTTAGCCGTGGAGGTTTTAAGTTAGAAAAAGCAATTGAAGAATATGGCGTATCAGTACAAGATAAAGTTTGTATGGATGTAGGTTCTTCGACAGGTGGTTTCACCGATTGTATGTTGCAAAATGGTGCTGTTAAAGTATATGCGGTAGATGTAGGAACAAACCAATTAGCTTGGTCACTACGTTCAGATGAGAGAGTTATAAGCATGGAAAAGACCAATATCCGATATGTTACAAATGAGGATATTAAAGAAGCAATAGCGTTCGCATCCATTGATGTGGCCTTCATATCACTAACTAAGGTATTAATACCTGTAAGAAATCTCTTAGATGAGAAGGGACAAGTGGTTTGTTTAATAAAACCACAATTTGAAGCAGGTAGAGAAAAGGTTGGTAAGAAGGGCGTTGTTCGTGAGAAAAGCGTTCATATAGAAGTTATTGAGAAAGTGATTAAGTATGCGGTAGCAATAGGATTTACCGTTTTAAATCTTGATTATTCTCCTATTAAAGGTCCAGAAGGTAATATAGAATATTTGCTATATATTGAAAAAAATGAAGATTGTAAACAAGTAGTTGACGACGGTGAAGAAAACGGCGAAGAGGTTAATTACATGGATTTATCTATTGATGAATGTAATAAATCCGTACAAAATGAAGCAATTAAAGATCTCAATATGTATATTAGAGAGACGGTTGCTAAGGCACATACTACTCTGTAAGTCTAATAGAAGGGCTCGGTGTTAGCGATGAATAATTTCTGCATTATAACCAATATTGATAAAGATTGTGAATACAAAACCACGAAACTAATACAAGAGTACCTGATTAGTAAAGGCAAGAGATGTTTAATATCCACAGAACGAAACACAGTAGGTACGAATGATGAAGATATAGATGTATCATGGATAAAAGATGATACAGATTGTGTAATTGTACTTGGCGGTGATGGAACAATTATTCGCGCTGCTACAGATTTATATTCAAAAGAGATTCCATTATTAGGAATTAATCTGGGAACATTAGGATTTCTAGCGGAGATTGAAAAGCAAGACATCATACCAGCGCTTGATAGTTTACTTGAGGAAGATATAGAGATACAAAAGAGGATGATGCTTTATGGGAAAATTTCTCGTAATAATCAAACTACGTATGAGGACTATGCATTGAATGATATTGTTATAAGCCGGAGTGGCTTCTCACGGATTATCTGTGTCAGCGTCTACGTGAATGATATTCTTGTTGATACATATCACGGAGATGGAGTTATTATAGCAACACCTACCGGATCAACCGGTTATAATCTGTCAGCAGGCGGACCTGTTGCAGCGCCTAGTTCTAATGTATTGATGATTACACCAATTTGTCCGCATACTATGAGTCAACGAAGTATATTGGTATCTTCTGACGATGAAATTACAGTCTTAATCGATAAGAGTAAGAAAACCCAGAAAGAAGAAGCAATTGCAACATTTGACGGTAGAATGGCAATGGAATTAAAAGCAGGCGACGAGATTCGTATCAAGAGAGCTGAGAAAGTAACGAAATTAATTAAAATAAATCAAAAGAGTTTTTATGAAATTCTTAGGAGTAAGTTAAAATAGTAAGAGAAGGCTATAACAAAATTTAGGAGGTAAGTATGAAAATTAAACGTCAGACGAAAATAATTGAGTTAATTACGAAGAATGATGTAGAAACACAGGAAGAATTAGCTGAGTTACTTAATGCGGCGGGTTATAATGTTACACAGGCGACTATTTCAAGAGATATTCGTGAATTAAAGTTAACGAAAGTATCAGCTGAAAAAGGAAAGCAAAAATATATTGTATTACAAAAACAAGAAGCTGGCCTTAGTGAGAAATTTGTTCGTGTACTTCGTGATGGATTTGTATCTATGGATCGTGCACAAAATATCATGGTTATAAAAACAGTTTCAGGTATGGCAATGGCTGTTGCTGCCGCGTTAGATGCGCTACACATTAACGGTATTGTAGGCTGTATAGCAGGAGATGATACAATTATGTGTGCAATTCGTACGGTAGAAGATACAATTGAAGTTATGGAGAAAGTGAATAAGTTAGTTAGTGCAAGAGGTGATAGTTACTTCTAGTTTGTATTCATTCCAAAACTTGATTGTAGGAATAAAACGTGGTAAAATAGTTCAGTTAATGTATAGAAACGTGACGAAACAGTTGTTCTATACAATTTAGATTTTGACACAATAGATATAAAGGAGAATTGATATGTCAGGACATTCAAAGTTTGCTAATATCAAACATAAAAAAGAAAAAAATGATGCAGCAAAAGGAAAAATCTTTACTATCATCGGTAGAGAAATCGCTGTAGCTGTTAAAGAAGGTGGAGCGGATCCGATGAATAATTCGAGATTACGCGATGTTATTGCGAAAGCAAAAGCTAATAACATGCCTAATGATACAATTGAAAGAGGTATCAAAAAAGCAGCTGGAGATGCTAATAGTGTTAATTACGAACACGTTACTTATGAAGGATATGGACCAAACGGTATCGCTATTATTGTAGAAGCTTTAACTGATAATAAGAATAGAACAGCATCAAACGTAAGAAATGCATTCACGAAAGGAAATGGTAATGTAGGTACTCCAGGTTGTGTATCTTTCATGTTTGATAAAAAAGGACAAATTATCATTGACAAAGAAGAATGTGATATGAGTGCTGACGATCTTATGATGATTGCATTAGACGCTGGTGCTGAAGATTTTAATGAAGAAGATGATAGCTTTGAAATCTTAACTGATCCTGAAATGTTAAGCGAAGTACGTGAAAAATTAGAAGCTGAAAAGGTAGCTATGGTAGAAGCTGAGGTTACTATGCTTCCTCAAACTTGGGTTGAGCTTACAGATGAAAAAGATATCAAATACTTCCAAAAGACATTAGATTTATTAGATGAAGATGATGACGTTCAAGCAGTTTACCATAACTGGGATGAATAATCCAAAGTCTTGAAAGTGGGTTGGTTACTGGGTTCGTGCATTTTTAGTATGAAGAAAAATTGACCAGTTACGCTATACTGGAAGGATGTTTATAAATAATAAGGGATACATCTAATCCTGCATTTATCATAACTAATATTATGGTAGATGGAGGATTTTTTGTATGTTAAATCAAGATGTTTTGAAAGAATTTTTATTTGATTGTAAGATGAGAAAGTTGTCAGAGAGAACGTTAAAGTCGTATAGGAATAACAATTTAAAGATGTTCCGATTTATAGAGAACGAATATGGAATTACGGAATTAGAAGAAACAAATCATATTGCTATTCGTGGTTATATTGAATATCTGACAAAGAGATCGTTAAAGGAAACGTATATCAATGGTCTAATAAAATGCTTTCGTTCTTATTTCTCTTATGCCTTGAGAGAGAATTATATCTATAAGAATCCGATGGATAAAATATCATTTCAGAAAGAGCCAATCCTTTTGATTAACACATTTACTGATGAGGAAGTAAAAAGGATGATTAATTATTATCATGGTTCCAAGTATTTAGAGGTTCGTAATCAACTTATCATGGTAATCCTATTCGATACTGGCATAAGAAATACAGAATTATGTGAACTGCAATTATCAGACATACGTGACACTTATATAAACATTTTCGGTAAAGGGAAAAAAGTTCGTCATGTGCCTATTACAGCAATCGTGAATAAATATCTGATCCGATACATGAGAGTAAGAGAAGAGTATATTAAGGACAAAGTAAATTATGAATCTGATTTTCTGCTATTATCCCAAAAGGGAAAACGACTAACGAAAGAAACCATAGAAAATATAGTCAGAAATTGTGGTGAGAATTGTAATGTTAGAAGAGAGATTCGTATTAGTCCTCATACATGCAGACATTATTATGCACAAACTCAATTAAAGAATGGGTGTGATTTATTTACTTTAGCAAGGTTATTAGGCCATACTAAAATTGACGTTACTAAGAGATATCTACAATCCATGCAAGATGATGATTCTTTAATTATGGGTGCTAAAACGAGTCCATTAATGAATTTATAATCAATATAGAGTCACTTTATTTATAAGGGTAAACAGTTTACCTATGAATAAATAAGGTGGCTTTTTTGCGTTGTAGAGAAATGTGTAGAGAGTTACAAAAATTCGAGAAATACTATGCAAAAATAAGAAAAATAACGATTGTGGTAAGAGTAAAAACTAAATTGACCCAAAACCCCTGTATTTTGCTAGTTTTTCGATGGTTAAAACCACTTCCCAATTTTGAGATAATGACATAAAGGGGAAGGATAAAAATTAAATTAAAAAACGTTAATGGAAACAAAAAGAAGTTAATCTTGCTTGAAGTCAGCACCATTTCAAAGTTGAAATCGCTCAAACCCTTGATTCTACTAGGTTTGAAGCACAGTTGACTATTTTTCTTATTATGTAGTATAGAGAAGTAAAAGGTATTTGTCCACAGATGTTTTTCAAAGTTAAAACCTCTCAAACCATTGATTTTACTGGCTTAACAGACACACTCAAATTTTCCTATATGGTATAATATGTGTGAGAACGAAAGAAAACAGATTATGTAGGGGGTCGCAATTGCAAAGTAAAATGCCACTAAACCATTGCTATATAAGGGTTCTATCGACTTTTAAAAAAAATTTTTCTGTAACAATACACCTCAAACCCTTGCTACATAAGGCTTTCAACGGTTTTAGCTCGTTCGCCTATAGGGAACAATTACATAAAGTACTAACTTTAGTTACTGCCTTAAAATTTCTTTTTATCGAATAAATAACGAAAGGAATATCAATGAATACATTACAAAAACAATTTCGTGATTCCTTAAAACGTGAAGGTAAGGATATCACAACTTATTATACATCTGAAACAATTAAATGCATTTTCAGAAAGAATAATGATAATAACAGTACAGATAATCATATTAGCATTTTCTATGAAGTATCAGCACCGATTAAACAAGGCCAATTATTATCTTATAGTGGTAAACATTTTATCACGTTGAATAAGGAATCTGTGGAGAATGATACATACTATAAATCAACTCTATTGGAGTGTAACTTAATCTTACCGGTAGTTGTGAATAAAGTGACTCATAACATCCCTTGCTATATGTACGATCTAACATCTAATGCTATTGTTGGTAATGATATTATTAGGTATGCAGATGGTAGAGTGTCATTAATCACAGAAAGCACAGACGTAGTAAATAATATAAAAATAGAAACTGGCTTCTGGATCGTAGGTGGTTATTTTGAATTAGCCACGATGTATAATCTCAATGGAATCACCAGTATATATTTAGATAGAGAGTTGATGCCACAAAGAGTGTATGCATTTGATTTAACATCTAGCGCTATAGAATACGACGTTGATACTACAACTCAATTAGTACCGGTTCCAACCATTGATGGGGCAATTGATAATGCAGCAACTATAACATATTCTTCATCTAATGAATTGATTGCTACAGTTGATCTATTGGGAACAGTAACATTCTTGGCAGAGGGGAATGTGACGATAACGGCAGCATGGAAAGAACAGAATTTGACAGATACAATTGATTTAACAGTTGTGGCAGAGGTTATAGTACCAGAGAATACTTTCAATTTAGTATGTAGCAATGTGAATAATGAAATCGTTATTGGTAGTACGAGTGGAAGAACTTTTACTGCATCTATGGTAGATGCTAGTGGAATAACCGTTGATTTTACACCAGTTTGGACATTTGATTGGAATGGAATGGCTACCTCTAATTTTACGATTACTTATCCATCTACCTATAAATGTAAGGTTGCAGTAAAAGATGTTATGGAATTGATAGGAAAAACATTTGTTATTACGTGTACTACTAGCGATGGGATATATACGAAAAGTATAGTGATGACACTTGTGTCTGGATGGTAACTTCCTATATTGCACGTAACGATTCAGAAAATAGCTTCTATGACTGATAATACAAAGTCTTTTTGATGTTGTTATATATACAGTATAGGAGATATATTAAACAAATAATACTAGAACTAGCAATTTCAAAGTTAAACACACTTCAAACCCTTGCCAGTACTGGCTTTCCAGACACGTTCAAATTTTCCTAAATGGTATATACAACAAAAAGGCGAAAAAATACATAATTTCTCTATTGCTATCCTGATTCCCCAACTAGATATGGCTACAATCCTTTATTTAAAAGGCTTACAGCGATTTTTACAAATATTTAAAAATCAGAGATACGGCATAAAGGGGGCAAGCAAAAAAACGTAATTAAGAGGACAACGCAATTTTGCGTTCACATCCTACTTTTATAGCATCAATATGTGAAAAATAGGTGTTATTTTACGGAACGGAATTTCTGAAACCCCCTATCTATGCGTGTTACAAGCGAAAAAATACGTGTGTATTATGAGAAAGAACGCATAATCTAAGTTTTTAAGAAAATTAGCATATTTCTTGACATCGGAAAACTATAAAACCCCTTATTTATGCATGTTTGAGATATCTAAAATTCGTGTGTTATATGAGGAGGAACGCATAAAGTTATTCTTTAATTCATTTCATAAAAAAATGAGTAAAAATGGGTGAACGGAATTTTTGAACCCCCCTGTCTAAGCATATCACCGCCGATAAAATTCGTGTGCTATATGAGGGAAATATTTAATTGAATTATGTGAGAAAAATGTGATTATTTTAAACGGTTCATTTTCTGAAACTCACTATCCATGCATGTTATGGGCGATTAAATTCGTGTGCTATATGAGAAGGAACGCATTTCATACAAAAATTAAGAAAAAACTTCGAAATCTATAAATATAAAGTACATAAAACGTAGTAAAATCAATGGTTGTAGCGTTTTCAAACTGAGGAAATTAAGGATAAAACTAAACGGATGACTAAACATATAATCTAGAATGTAGATGGTTCATAGATGAAATGTCTATGGGCTGTCTGCTGTTCTATTTTTAATTTGGCATATAAGCATTATTACTCATATATGTCATACAAACTGAACATATTCTGTTAATACTTTTTTGAAAGATTTTTATAATGGTAATCAGTGTCCTAACAAATTGTGAGGTCGCTTTTTATAGATATAATACAACACATATAGGGGCAATCAAATGAACTCATAAGAGGGCATAAGATTAAGCAACTAGGAAAGGATGGTAACTATGGAGTTACAAGAATTAAATTTAACAGAGGAACAAATGGCAATCGTAAACAAGGCAATTCAAAGTGAGGGCGATAAAGTCCGTACTAAATATAGTACAGAGATGAAAGAACTCAATGACGAGTTGAACCAATATAAGCCAAAAGAGAAATCGGATTCTGAAAAATCAATGGAAGAACGATTGAAAGTATTAGAATTAAAGGAACAGGAAATTGCTAATAAGGAAAAATCTTATGCAGTTAAGGAAAAACTTCAAGAAAAAGGTTTGCCTTCTGATTTAGCAAAATATATTAGCGTGGGTGATGATGTAGATTCTACTATTGAAGAGTTGGGTGGTACTCTAAACAACTTTTTTCTTAGCAATGGATATAAACCATCAAGCCATACCAAAAGTGAAGGAATTACCAAAGAACAATTTAGAAGTATGTCCTATGCAGAAAGAACAAAACTTTTTGACACGAATCCTGAACTTTATAAGAAACTAGCAAATTAATATGATTTTCCTTAATGGGAAGTCTTTTTTTTATGTCCAAAAAGAAAGGAATGGTGTGGTTGGTAAATGGATTTAAATACAATTCAAACTGCTATTTCTACACTAGGTTTTCCTATCGTGATGGTTGTTGCACTGGGTTGGTTTATATGGAAGTTATGGACTAAATCCCAGGAGCAGAACGAAACAAGGGAAAACAAACTGTATGAAGTAATTAATAAGGCACAATCACAAAATGATGCGTTATCTAATACAAATGCTCAATTTGTGTCTATTTTAAACACGTACAAATCAGATTTGGAAACTATCAAAGATGATGTACAAGAAATCAAAACGAAATTTAACTAATAATAAAATATGAAAGATGAGGTATGAAATTATGGCATTAATCAAACCAATGGTATATGCACCACTTGTTAGAGAGAAATTTGAAGGTAAAATAAAAGTCGGTAATATGGCGATTAATTTAGGATACTTATCCAATACTACAGTCGGAGAAACAGTAACATTCCCTAAGTGGAAATTGTTATCTGATGCAGAAGATGTAGTAAAAGGTACTGCAATTGGGACAGAATCTTTAGATCAGGATTCAAGTACTGCAACTATTAAAATGGTAGCACCAAAAGGAACACAAATTTATGATATGGACAACCTTACTATGTTGGGAAATGCAATCAATGAATCTGCTGAACAACATGGAGCAATCATTGCAAGAAAACTGGATGCTGACTTAATTACAGAGGCATTAACTTCTCCATTAAAATCAGCAACAACAGGGGCAAAAGCAATTACAGGATTAGAATTATTAACTGCATTAACGTTATATGGAGATGAAAGAGATACAGAAGATTTTGCGGGTATTGTAATCAACTCTTTATTACTTCCTAGCTTTATTGCAATGGCTGAATTCACTTCAGTAGAAAAAACTTACAATGTCAATGGAAATGGTATTGTCAGTGGGGGTGTAGTAGGTTATTTCTTAGGTATTCCAGTTGTGATGACGGATAAGGGTACATATGATTCAGTTAAACAAGAATGTATTACTTTTATCATTAAGAAAAACTCTTTAGGATATATGACTAAGAGAGATGTTAATACAGAGGAAAAAAGAGAGCCAGAATACAAGAGAAGTACTATTTTCTCCGATATGATCTATGCAGTAAAACTACTTGCTGATGATGGTATCGTTGTTGTAAGAAAGACAATCGTCTAGTTATTATGCTAGGTTCGTTTTGAACTAAGCATTAGCATTAATTAGATTAGATGATTATAGTGAGGGTGTCTCCAGTTTTGGGGATACCCTTGTTTTCTATAAAAATATTCTATGAAAGGGGGCAAACGATAAAATGCTTACTGGAAAGAAGTTGCAATATCTAAGAATATTGAAAGGTTATTCACAAGTTTATGTTGCTGAAAGTATTGGAGTATCTGAACGATGGGTTGGTAAAGTAGAAAACGAAGGATTATCACCAAGCCAAGAAGTATATGATAAATGGTTACAATGCTTGTATGGTAAATTAAAACCAGTAAAAAAAGTTGCAGATGAGAAATCCGATACAAAAATTGATAAGCCAAAAGTAACAAATAGAAAGAAGTAACTATTAACAAGCACAAAATAAAGTCGAAAGACAGAACGGAAGGTGAATTTGGAATGGGAATAAATTTTAATTCTCATTATAGATTCACTTTTATATATAAATTGGAGTTTAGTACCATTCCGATTTATTATGAAAGCAGAATACAAAGAAAAACTACCTCAATGGTATACAAGCAATGAAAAATTTGATTTAATTTTAACGGATGATATTGATAGTTTATTATCATGTGCAATACTAAAACAAGTAAAGAATTGGAATATTGAGCAAGTATTTTTATTTAAAGTAGATTCAAACAAAAATATAGATTGTATGGGTATAACTAGTAATGCAACAAATGAAGCAGTCGGAGTTGATCTTGCATTACAAAACGGAAAATGCTTTGATAATCACTTATCAAGATTACATTCAGAAGATAAATATAATGATGAGATAATTAATCTTAACTTTATAAAAGATGTGACAAGACAGGATTATTTTAAGAAATATAATCTATCTACGGTATTATTACTTTGGTCTTTGTATGATTTACCTATTCCAGAGAGTGAAGAAGGTAAAATGATACTTCTAACGATTGACAGTCCATATTATAGCCATTTCAGCAGATACCAGAACGACAGGGATATGAATAAATTCTATATGTGTGAAGTGTTGGGATTGTATGAATTGTATGAATGCCAGTTGAGGCACAAACAATATGAATTTAAGAGTATTGAAAAGAAATATAAACTAAAATCTAAGATTAAAGCCAGTAAAGGATATTTACAAACAGATATTGACTTGAAGGGCATTAATAATGAATTAGGCAGGTATACAGATATTTACTGTGAACTTCCAAAAGAAAGGTTCAAATTACATAAGAAATTTTATGATTTTCAGGTGCCTATTACAAAAACAACAACTAAATTATCAGACATTACAAAGAATCCTTATTCGGTCGCATTGACTAATAGGGATTTTTTATGTTATTCAGAAGAAATTAAAACCGAGAAGGAGAATGTGAAATGATTTATACAAGTGAAGAAAAAGAAGGAATTATTATTTTTGCTGGAAAAGTAGCAAGAGAGTTATTAAGAAAAGGTTATACCATAATCGACGTAAAACCAGATAAAACGAATCGAATTAAAACAATTTTTGTCTTTAGAAGAGAGAATAACATTGAAAAGGTATTGCATGAGATTGCATATAAAGAATTAGCAGAATAGTTATATAAAATGATTGGGGGTGTGCTTTAAATTGAGCATACCTCTTTTGGTATAAAAAATACACATAAGGAGATTATCACATGAACAAGAATAATAAGAATATAGATGAGAGAAAAGTACTTTGTGCAGTTGTGGATAATGATGGAGTTGTCGTTGATTATATTTATGAGGGAGACAAAATTAAACATGCTGACGATGAGAGTCCATCAGATGAAAAGTATTTTGGCTTTAACAAGGATAAAAACTTTGTCAAACTATATAGCGGTATGTCTGAACTAAAAAAACGATTAACAGATCGAGAATTCGCAGTTACTATTGCACTATCTGATTTTGTCTGCTACGACGATTGTTGCTTACGTGAAGGCGGTCATGGAAATGGAAAAGTATTGACAATGAATGATTTGGCTGAAAAGTGGGATATGAAGTACAACAATCTTAAAGCAATTATGTTATCGCTACGCAAGAAAAAGATATTAGGTACATTTATTACAGGCAAAAATGATAAGACTATTACAGTAAATCCATACATTTATACTAGGGGGAGCAATTTAAACAAGTCAGTAATTACATATTTTAAAGATAGCGAATGGCAAGAACTATTGAAGTAAAATGTAATTTGGGTATTCTACATACCCAAAATTGATGTATTTGGGTATTCTACATACCCGACCTAAAACGCTGAAACCCTTGATTTATATGGCTTTGAACGTGATTTTTGTGTTTTGATTTCTCTTATCTCTTCAGTGAGAGTATATTCAATAATCGAGGGTAAGTAAAAAAGCAAAATAATAAAATTCATTATCAACTTAATATTCAAGTAAGAAATTAACATATAAAATTAAAAATTATATTACTGGACAGATTTGTGTAGCGTAGCGTAACAAATATGGACAGGACAATCAACTTGATGAAAACGACCGTTAGGGAAGTTTGAATCTTAGTTGTGCGTCAGTGTCTTTTGGTTTTGCCTTTAAATAGAAAAAAGAGTGTGATTTATTTGATTTGTTCAATTGTAATTGGTAGCCATACACAAAAAATAGAAAGTGAGGACTTA
Organism: Lachnospiraceae bacterium; assembly: GCA_019421365.1. Classification (GTDB taxonomy): domain Bacteria; phylum Bacillota; class Clostridia; order Lachnospirales; family Lachnospiraceae; genus Anaerosporobacter. Next base: position 30,215 of record JAHZFJ010000010.1, on the reverse strand, counting down.
TTATGATAAGAGGAAAAAAAGAAATTAAAACTTTAGATGACGTAATTGTATTTATGAATGATATTATGGAGGATTTTGAGGGTGCATGGCAATTTAATCATCAATATCAACAAGTATTACGGATACATAGAGAAAATGTAAGAATTGAAAATAAATTAGATCAAGTTTTAGATAGAATGAAATATCTTACTTCTTCCGATAACGAAAAGAAATATCTTAATTTAGATGGTTCAACAAATTATGATACTATATGCGAAATGTGCGATACCATTCTTGAACAAAATAAAAAAGAGGTGATTGAGTAATGGGGCAAATGAGATGTGAATCTATTCAGCAGAAATTAGAAAAGATTGTACCTAAGTACATTGCTAGATTTATTATATGGTATAAGACACCAGAGAATAAACGTTGTGACTTTAAAGATCTAATGCCATATGAACCTAACTTTCAAAACAAGAATTCACCTGATGATTGTATAGAATGGTTACAAAGAGAAGATGCTCAGGAAGCCATGCAAATGTATCTAAAGCATATGAAGAAATTTAATCTTATGAAAATATATGATGCTATGTTTGATAAGGCACTAAATGGAGATGTGAACGCCGCTAAATGGATTGAATCGTTTTCTCATAGTGATTTCTTTGATGAATCTACTGATGACATAGAAGATTTCATGAAGGATATTAATATTCCTGCCTTGAAAGGTAAGGTGTAAGAATGGCTTTAAGTAAAGAAACTAAAGAGAAGTTAAACTATCTATGGAGAGATGAGAATACAATTGACTGGATACAGACATTTATTAAGATTGCTGATAAAACTGGTAAAATTGTACCTTTTATATTAACTCCTGAGCAAAAACAATTTGTTAGTAATATGTATAAGGAAAATATTATATTGAAATCAAGACAATTAGGGCTATCGTCAGTGACGGTGGCTCTTTCTATTAGGGCATGTATTGTACAAGATAATACTACTTGTTTTCTAGTATCACATAACCAATCTAGTACCAATACCATTTTTGATAAGTTAAAGCAGCAGTTTAACTCATTACCAGGGTTTATTAAGCCAGATTTATTGACTAATAACAGACAAGAACTAAAGTTTAATAATGGTAGCAAAATTACTTGTCTTACTGCCGGTAATAAAGAAATTGGTAGAGGTGACACCTTAAATGGAATTATCCATTTGTCAGAGTTCGCATATTGGAAAAATGCAGAGAAACAACTAAATGCACTATCTCAAGCAGTATCAGATACAGGAAAGATTATCATTGAATCTACTGCTAATGGCTTTAATAAATATAGTGAAGTGTATTATCAGGCGAAGAATCATGAAAATTCCTATAAATCATTCTTCTTTAATTGGATTAATGGTAAAGAGTTATTTAAATCTCAATATGAATCGGCTATGGAAGAATATAAAGCAAGAAATGGTAAAGAATTATTAGTTGATGACTTAGATGCAGATGAAATGGAATTAAGGTCAATGGGGGCAACCTTGAATCAATTAGCATGGAGAAGAAAAAAGATTTCTACTGATGGAAAAGAATCATTTAATGTGGAATATCCAACAACAGATGCAGATTGCTTTCTTACTTCTGGTGCTCAATTATTTGATACCAAAAGAATTGATAGTTGTGTTAATACGATTGTAATGGATAAAGTTACATACATTCCTAAAAATAAAATAGTTGGATTGCCATCTAGTTTGCAGATATTCTATGGTAAATCACTAAAGATATATTCAATCCCCAAAATTGGCGAACGATATTATATCGGTGTAGATTGCAGTGAAGGTATAGGGCAAGATTATTCTACTGCTATTGTATTGAATAAAGATGGTGAGCAAGTTGCAGAGTTTAAGAATAACCAAACGAAACCATACCAATTGGCAGATGTGATTGATATACTGGGCAGATATTATAATAAAGCGTTACTTACTATTGAAAAAGCAAGTGGTGGACATTCAGTTATTGAGAGGTTGAGATACGATAAGAAATATATGAACATGACAAAATATAAGACCTATGATGAATTCAATCGTGCCATCTGGAAAGTTGGTTTTGATACCAATAATAAGACAAAAAGTATTATAGTCAATGATGCTAGAGAATGGTTTGAAAAGGGATTAATACAGGTTAAGAGTAGAGAACTACTGGAAGAAATGAAAGTATTTATTGCCAATGACAACGGAAGTATGGGAGCGATAATTGGATCTCATGATGATTTGGTTATGGCCTTATGTTTGTCCATTGTTGGTATGAAAAATGGATTATGGTATCCCATGGTATAGAGGTTAAGAAATCTAAAGTGAAACTGTTTCACATAGATTCAATTGAACTAGCGTTTATAGGTTCGTCATTAGTCATAATCCTTTGCGATTTAATGCGTTTTAAGGGGTATATATCAATTTAAATGATAATGGGGTATAAATCTATACCTATGACAATTAATGCCTTAAAAAGTGGGTATATATGAAAAAATAGAAAGGGTATGAAGATGAATATAAAAGAATATAGAATGACTTATGATAATCCTGATAGATGGTTTGTAGAGGAAGTAAATAAAGGATATCAAAAACATAGAATTACTAATGTGGTTAGTAATAGAGATTATCTTTCTGGGCAGCATAAAGTTCTTTTGAAAGAAGATGCTAAATATAAAGGTAAAGAACTTATTACAAGAAAGACAATTATAAATTATGCCAAAACAATATTGAACTTTCATGCTACATATGTACTAGGTAAACCAGTTTCCTTGACAGGTGATGAGAATATAACAAAGACGTTTAATGATATCTATAAGTTAGGATTATACAATACTATTGATTATCAAATATTGGATAGAGTTAATAAATTTGGTGATGCATATGAAGTGGTATACGTTGATAATGGTAAGATAAAAAGTAAAATACTTGATAGTGCTGATGGTTATCCTGTATATGATGATATGGGAGAATATATTTCATTTATTGAACATTGGACTGACATTTATTCCAGTATCAGTTATTACAATGTATATTATCCTACCTATGTTGAATGTTGGAGTAACGAAGGTGGTAGCGAAATGTTGATTGATAGTAAGATTAATGTATGTGGCTTACCAATTCATTACCATAACTTTGATGATAATGATTATTCATTTGGAGAGAGTATGCTTGTGGATATTAAGCCACTATTAGATGAATTAGAAGATATCATTAGTAAAATGGGTGATGCTATTTATGTTAATACATTAAATCCTATGCCAGTTGCTATTGGTCAGAGAATAGAGAATACAATTCCTGCTGATGCTACAGGATACGTGCTAAATCTTGATAATGGAGATTATAAGGTTGTGTCTGCTACAATGGATTATAATACGATCAAGCTATATTTGGATAATATAAAGGAAATGCTTAATCAAGTTGGGTGTATTCCTAGTGTATTAGGAACTGGTAACATTGCCAACGTATCAGAAGTATCTCTTAAAATGCTATTTCACATGGCTAATATTAAGGCGATGGAAACAGAGAAATGGCTTAACATTGGTATGCAAGAACGATTTAACAAGTTTAGACAGATTCTTAATATGCAAGGAATAAAGGTTGAAGGTGATATTGAGATTGAATATAATCTAAGTATTCCTGTCGCTACGGATGAAGTGGTGTCTAACTTAAAGACAATGCGTGATATGGGTGCTATTTCTATTGATACAATCATGGAAAAGAGCGACTTGATAAAAGATGTAAGTGTTGAAAAGACGAGGTTACAAGGGGAAAGTGACCTGTCTATTGCTAATGTATAGTGGTGAAATAGGTATAGTGTGTATGATAGAATAAATTGTTTGCAATTTAGTTATGATACATATATAATATTTTCACATGTTTAGTCATATTTTCTGAATATAGTTACGTTATAGCCAAAAAAGAGCCATTCCAATAGAATATAGGGTAAATACAATGCCTGATCTATTAGGGTGGCTTAAAATGGCGATAAATTAATGAATATCAATGATTAAATATGCATAATTAGCGTATAAAAGAAACATTTTACCTCATTATATGATGTAATTGTAGGTTAAATACGAGATAATGGCTCAAACCCTTATAAATAGGGCATTTTAGTGATTCTATAATTGAACAAACTGTTCGGTAAACAATGATTTAGCGAATAGATCAGTGAGTATTACTATCCTTTTTATATCCAGTTACACTTTATGTAAAAGAGTGTAATTGATTATCATTACCCCTTTGTTGGAATTGATCATTTATCTAACCTCTTTTTACCCCACCTAGAAAAAATATGTCTCCCTCAATCCAAAGCAAAGATATGGTGTAATAACCTATATAAAACAGTTCCACTCATAATTCCCATGTCCAATCTGAATCTAAGTTTTTTTAAATCACTTGGGAAATCCGAATTATTTGGTTCACTAATATATTGATTAATAATTTAACTATACTTCTTGTCTTGATAGTGGTAAAATATTCCTATAAATTATTAAGGGGGAGAATGTTATGTCATTAATAAACTGTCCAGAATGTGGAAAAGAAAACGTAAGTGAAAATGCAGATGCTTGTCCTAGTTGTGGTTATGGAATTAAAAATCACTTTGAAGCATTAAGGGAAGAAGAAGAACGAAAAGAGCAAGAAAAAGAAAGAAATGAAATTTATCAAAGAAATCTAGATAATATTAAAATGCCTGAGAAACCGGTTTATTGGAAGGGGGATGCAATAACAGGTATAATTGCAATTTGTTTTGGTTTACTTTTCTTAATACTTTCTCCTGTATTTGGCATTATTGTTCTTATTATTAGTACTGGTTTTTTTATAAAAAGAAATGATGAGTATAAAATTGAATTAAACAAATATGACCGTGCTATAATGGACTTTGATCAATTCAAAAAAGATGAGGTTGGTAACGTTCAAGATATTGCTACTCCAATAAATCAAGTTCCTAGAAGTCCTAAATGCCCTAAATGTGGAAGTTCTAACTTCGATATGGTAAAAAGAAACTGGAGTGCCACTACTGGATTTATGACTAATAAGGTAGATCGAGTTTGTAGAGTATGTAAAAAGAGATTTTAAAATATTATTTACTTATTAAAAGGGGTACTGTATTTAACGGTATCTTTTTCTGTTGTCCACACGTTACTAAGTTCTTATGAAGAACCTTGATATATTGAGTTACAAAATCTCATAGTCCAATATTAGACCATGAAAAAAGAGGTGTTGAAACGTCGCTACCTTTAACAAAAAAAATAGATCTACCATTAAAGTAGACCTATCAAAATACTATTCATTTTCTTCTACATATTTCATAATGTCTCCTGGTTGGCAATTCAATAACTTACAAAGAGTTTCAATATTGTCCCAGGATATCGGCTTATTATTTCTCAATTTTTGTATTGTTGATTCTGCTAGTAACTTATCTTTTCTCAATCTATAGGTTGTATACCCATGATCTTTTAAAAGTTTTAGAACGTCTATTTTGTATATTAACGGCAAATTTACCACCTCCATTCTTTAGAATATATCATTTATACACGAATTTCAATGTACAATATATACATTAATAACACTGTATATTTAGTATAAATGACGATTGAACATACACGAATAAACGTGTACAATACAATCAAGTCATAACATAATAGGAGTGAAAGACAATTGATGTTTTTATCAAACAGATACGCAAAAGTATACAACCACAAAGGATACGACATTTGTACTTTAAAGGTAGCCAATCCATCAAATGGTGATAGCCTTGCATATGTAATAGACAGTATAGATTTCGCAGGACAAGAATTCAATGATGTAGAGGACGCAATAGCAGCAATTAACCAAATAGGATAGTAGGAGGACAAATATTATGTATAATGTAACTGAAAAAATGGAAGAGGTACAAGAATGTATAGCATTTTTACCTAGTGCAGCGACTAAAATAACACACACTTTATGTAGTGGCTGGGTACAGGAGATTTCAGTTTTAGGATTGAAACTTGAAGTTGATAACGGAGGAGAATATACATGGTTCGTATTTACGGATTATGAGGACAAGTTGACTAAGGAAAATTGCTTTATGTTTTATGAAGATCTAATTAAAAATGTGGAGATATATATAGATGTATTTGGGAATGACGTTATTATAATGACTCTTAAAACAGGTAACCACATTAAAATTGAGAGTATACCAGATGATTCAACATTTGAGGATAGATGGCTCAAAATTGAGCAGTCATATTCGCAATTAAATATTATTTGACAAGAGAGGAGCGTGTGTAATGACAGTATTAGAAAGATTATCTTTAGAATTATCCAATAAGGAATATTTAACTCAAGAAGAATATAAACAATTCCTATCGGAAAATGAACTTATATCAATAGATGAATATAACAAAGCCACCATGCAGAAACAGTTATTATTAACGGTAGTTGATATATTAGAAGTAGTTGCAAATGACGTTGATATTATGCGTAAAGTTGAAACAGAGTTTACCACTACATCTGATGCCTATAAGTATTTACAAGAGAGAATACAGAATATTAAGGATAGGATTGCAAGTATTCCTGATGCAGAGGAAGAATATTCTCCATTTAGTTTAATGTATACTAGAAAATAGATTGTCTTATTATAACTCTTGATGTATAATTATGGTAAATTATTATATAGGGGAGGATATGGATATGGGTTTTGATGATATAAAAACAGATGGACTATCAAAGGATTTAATAGACAGAGAACGTGAGGCTTTACTTAATGAATATTTTGGTGTTTTATCACTGGATTCAAGTAGAAGTAAAGGGCAATATGAAAAATTTGAAGAGTTGAAAAAAGCATTTATAGATATGATTCAAGCAGAGTTTATTCATTATTTTGAAGATAGGGGCTGGACAAAAGTAGATGTACAAAATGGTATTAATATGAGAGCAAATGAGAAAAATAATATCATACTATCTTTATGGAGTAATGAAATATTCGTTAATGTTAATAATGAACGTTTGAAATATAAGTTTCAAATAGTATCAGATTTTCAAAAATTGGGTTATTATAAAAAATCCGACAGAGGTAGTGGGTGGACTCATAGATATGAAAGATGTGGTGGTACGCCAATATCTTTAAAAGTATTACAACAAGAATTAGAGGAGATGAAGGAAATATTCAAGAAAAATGCGGAATTAAAACAAAAATATAATTTTAGGTTATCTATATATGGTGATGATAAGGATGAAGAATCTGTTGAATATACATCAATAAAATTATTTTTAGAAGATTTAGATAAAAAGATATAATAGAAACATCAAAAATATCCAAGCACTTACTTTAATCGGTAGGTGCTTTTTTATGAACATCTTGAATCTGGTATAAGATTATGCTATACTAGTGCTCAGTTATGAAAAATGTGGTGATTCAGTTATGATATACTGGACAATTTTTATTACTAATTAAATGCAAAAAGCATAACCGAAGAAATTTCCAAATGTGGCTCAAACCCTTGAATTTACTGACCTCAAATACTTCCAAAAGACATTAGATTTATTAGATGAAGATGATGACGTTCAAGCAGTTTACCATAACTGGGATGAATAATTATACTATTTAATAAAGTCAGTAAAATCAAGGGTTTGAACTATATTAGCATAAAGTATATTCGGCATAAAATAGGTGAAAAATTAACCGATGATGGTGAATATTATAAAGTGCATATGTTCAGCGATGGATATACACAAAAGACCTTCTTAGCATTTACCAAATGACTAAGGAGGTCTTTTTATGTTAATTCATAATCATTTGATTTTAACTATACAATTTTAAAAGTCTACCATAATAGCAACAAACATTATGGTAGGCTTTTTGCGTGGAAATAACATTATAATTGTATAAAATGCCCCGAATAGTAAATGATAAAATAAATAATAATTTACAATTGGAAAGTATCACAAGGAAGTTTGTGATATGCAAGGGTATTATAATGAAAAAGATATATAAGATTGGATTTTCTATACTTCTTATATCTATTCTAACAATCACTATACTGATTGCTTATCAAGTCACAAATACAGAGCAGTATATCTATAAAGAGGAATCTCCTTATATGGTATCTGGTTTTATGACACAGGAATTTGTGGAAGATTCTGTGGAGGCTATTAATTGTATACCGACAACATTATTAATTCAGTTTATTAATGATGGATGGAATTTTGTTATATGCAATACGGATCAAGCATATTTTGGTTTGTGTGATATGAATAATAAGATAATCTTTGTATATTACCAACAACATGATGGTAATCATACCGTTGAAGATACTGTGTTGCATGAATTTGGTCACTATATGGATCAAAAACTTGGTATGCTTAGTAATACAGAGGAGTTTAGAAGATTGTTTAAGGTATGTGACTACGTTGATAATAGCAGGTTAGATGAATATTGTTACAAGAATAGACAAGAACTGTTTGCTACATTATTCAGGGATTATATTTTACGTAATGATTATTTGAAAAGTTATATTGAATACTATGATTTTATATCTTTGGAGATTTCAAAGTAATGAAATATTAAATCGTGCACTTGTTATTTATTTGTAATTAATACTTATGAATAGTATAATAGAAACAAACTGACTTGGTGATATTTAAGAAAGTCTTAATGTCATATGTAATATCTTATTGTATAATTTAAGTAACTAATTTCGAATGTATCTAACTTAATAATGAAAGTGCAAGCTTATAGAAAGGATGGATTAAGCAATATGAAAGTTAATAAATGTATTCAAACGATGATGACACTTCTTCTGATTGTTGTAATACTTAGTTGTAGTTTGGTGAATTCAACAACACATGTAGAAGCAAGCAGTACTGGAAAATATGGTGTATTGATTGCCGATGCTAAAGGCAAATATACATTCTATGATTGGAACGGTGGGAAGGGGCAACAACGAATCATCAAGAAGTCATCTAATATCATGCTTCCATTGCGAAAAATATGTAGCAATCTTCCAGATGTGAAGTATACGTATGACTTTTCTACCAATAAGGCAACCGTAGTAAACACGAAGAACGGTAAGAAAATTGTGTTCACAAAAGATAGTAAAACCGCATATACCTATGCTAGTAGTAAAGCTAAAGCGAAAAAGGTTACCCTAAAATACAAGATGTACTTAGATAAGGATAGTAATGCAGCTATGGTAGAGGCAAGTGCTTTATCTTATATACTATCTTCCAAAAGTGGATATCAACTTTATTCTAGTGATACTAATCTAGAAAAAGCAGGGTATTCTGTAACGCAATACGATGGTGTCATTGTAATTAATACATATAAGAAAGTGAGCGCGCTTCCAGATGCAACGAAAGTAAAGTACATAAGTGAAAAGATAGCAAGTAATGTTAAGAAGGTTACTATACCAGAAGGTTATTCCGTTGCCCAGGTCTTCGAATTACTTGTTAATAAAGGGGTATGTGTTTCAATAGATGTACTTTTTGCAGCCGCAGAAGAAATTGATTATTCTACATATAAGTGTATTGCTGAGCAACTTCCGAAAGAAAATCGATGTTTTATCTTAGAAGGATATCTATATCCTGATACCTATGAATTCTATGGAAACAGTGATCCTGCTGATGTTATCAAGAAAATCGTTGCTAATTCAGATAAGAAATTTACAGAGGAATATTATACTCGTGCAGAAGAATTGGGGTATTCCTTTGATGAGATTCTTACGATAGCATCAATAATTGAGAAAGAAACTGGTAAAGACTCTGAGCGAGCAAAAATCGCTTCGGTACTTTATAACAGATTAAATAAAGGCATGCGATTAGAATGTGATTGCACAAGAAATTATATTGAAAGGTATGTGAAACCATATATTTCAGGTGATAGAAATCGATATAGTGAATATTACAATACGTATAAGTGCAAAGCATTACCAGAGGGACCAATTACTAACGTAGGTAAGAAAGCAATTCAGGCAGCACTTAATCCAGCTGAAACAGACTATCTTTTTTTCTGCTCGGACAATGAAGGTGAATATCATTATTTCAAAACATATGAAGAACAAAAAGATTTCCTTAATTCAATAAAAATACCAGATTCTGAGTAGATTCTAGAAATAAGATGATACGTATTTGATAGTAGGTAATATATACTATTTTGGGGGTACATCTAGAAATGCTATCATTCAAGTAGGTGAGGAGGAAATGATATGTATTGTAGACATTGTGGGAGAGAAATAGATCGAGAACAAAACTACTGTAGATATTGTGGAGGACAGTTACATTATCATGATAGGCAAGATAAGAATTCATACACATTAGATATAGATAGAGAGAATAGTCTAGAAACTAAGAAAAAGCAAGAAGCTTTAATTAAACAAGAAAATAAGAAATTACGTAGAGAAACGACGTTATATACAGCGTTCTCAGTTTTTGTTATAGTAATATTTATTTTTAGTATCATAATTATACAGAATAACCCTTCCTTATTAGGTGAAGATAGCAAGAAGGAAACAACGCAAGAATTCGAAAATGATACAAAGGCTGTTAGTAATGGTTTAGACAAGATCGAAGAAGTTAAGAGTTTAGGTGAAGAAGAGCATAAGTTAGGAAGTGCTAAGCTACTTGAAGGAGATAACATATTAATATCTATCTTTGTTGATATTGATGGAGATAAATGGACTGAAGAAGAAAAACAATACTGTAAAGAGTCTTTAGAAGAGGCTGTAAGTTGGATTGAGAGGGAAGGGGAAACCTATGGTAAACAGATTCATTTCTTATATGATATGGATTCTCAGTCAGATTTATTATATTCACAGTCGATTGATTTTAAGGTAGATAGTGATTCGGAAGATACAAATCAGTATACATATTATCTTTATAATAAGTTATGGATACAGGAAAATATCGATATAGAATCCATTGCTGAAAAGTATGGATCAGATAGTATTGGATACCTGTTTTTTGTAAAGGATGAGGGGACCTCCTATACGTATTCTCATTATCTAGAGGATAAGAATATCAATAAAGAGGAGATGTGTACAATTTATTTGGAGGATTCAAGTAATTATGGCCTCTATGAGAATCCTGCTACGTATGCACATGAGATTCTACATTTGTATGGCGCCCTAGATTTGTATGATGGTGCTTGTCCAGAAGACGTGAACGATTATGTGATTAATACCTATCCATATGAGATAATGCTTAGTACCTATGGTGAAACATTAGTAGATAATGAATACGGTGAAATGAAGAGGATTTCACCTATTACTGCCTATATGTTAGATTGGGTAGAAGAGTTGGAGGAATTAACTAGGTTTCCTGAAATGGAAAGAGAAGAGGGAGCATGCTTTTCAATGGAGGATTTTGGAGGATATTACTTTGATGAGAGCGAAACGAGGGATTAGATTAAATAGGTTCTGATCACACTTTGATGAGTAATATTATCGAGTAAATTAGGAAGAATATGTCTAGGAATTTGAAAATAAGGAATACTAAAATATAAGTAGTTTTTTGCAAGTCTATTATATATAATTAAGGAGTGTATTATATGCGAATTCCTAGACATGTTGGGATAATTCCTGATGGTAATCGGAGATGGGCCAAAGATAAAAGTATGGATAAGAAAGATGGATATCAACATGGTTTGAATCCTGGACTAGAAGTTTTGAAAGAAGCAATGCGTTTTGGAGTAGAAGAGATAACGTATTATGGGTTTACGGTGGATAACTGCAAACGGCCAAAAGAACAAATTAAAGCGTTCCAACAAGCATGCACAGATGCAGTCAAATTAATTGAGAATGAGGCAGTATCGCTATTGGTTGTTGGTAATACAGATTCCAAATTTTTTCCTGAGGAATTATTACCATATACTAAAAGGGATCCAGAGGAAGATAGTTCTAAGACGAAGGTAAACTTCTTGGTGAATTATGGCTGGGATTGGGACCTACGTAATGGTTTTGGTTCAAAGGCAATATCAAGAATTGATATGATTATACGTTGGGGTGGCATGTGTCGGTTGTCGGGTTTTCTCCCTGTACAGTCGGTATATGCTGATTTTTATGTTGTTGATGATTTGTGGCCGGATTATAAGAATGAACATTTTGAAAATGCGATCAAATGGTATCAAAAACAAGATGTTACTTTAGGTGGATAATGTTACTAAGGTCGGCGACTCCGCCGACTTAACTAAGAGAGGAAGATAAGATGGATTTTAAAGAGATGAATTGTCCTTTCTGCAAGGGACTTTTAAAAGTACCAGAGGAGCTAACTACTTGCGTGTGTATGTATTGCGGGAAGAAAATTGAAGTTGTTAGTACAGAGAAGATTGAGGGAAACTGTAATGAATATGAGGAGCTTTGTGATACTGCTATGAATCAAGGTTCAAGTATTATACTGAAATATCAAGACTTAATGAAATCCTTTAAATCTAATTTGTATGAAGATGCATTTAAGAGATATCTTGATGAAAGTTTTCCGGTAATTCAAACTCTTGATAAAGCATGTGGAAGGATACCGTATATTATAGGGTTACAGTTATCGAAGCAGGAATATTCAGTAGAATCAGAAAAACAATTAGTTGATTTATGGGTAACACAAATTCTAGATGATATGGAAGAGGTATGTAAGATAAAACGTACTGCAAATGGCAAGGTAACGAACACAAAGAAGGTTGATGAAAATCGTTTTGTCTTAGCTTTATTTACAGTACCTATGATTCGAGAAACAAAATTAGAAGTAGCAGAACTTATTGCAGATTCTATAACAGAAGAATGGGGTAAACGCTACCCTTCACAAATGTTTAGTAAAGCAGATTTTACAGAGATAAGAGACGGATTTAAGAAAAGAAAGTTATGTTTCATAACGACAGCGGTATGTGATTCATTAGGAAAGCCAGATGATTGCTATGAATTACAAGCATTTCGTGCATTCCGCGACTCTTATCTCCTTGGAACTGAGGAAGGGACAAGATTGGTCGAGCAATATTATGATCTAGCACCTTCCATAGTGAATACAATTAATGTTCTTTCGGAGCAGGATGAGATTTATATGTCCTTATGGCAAGATTATCTAAAGTGTTGTTTAGAATACATTAATCTTGGACAAGAAGAAGCATGTAAACAACTATATATCGATATGGTACATACCTTGACTAGGACCTATGTACTGGAATAATTAAACAGAATTGCTGATAAATGACATGTTTTTGTCAAAATATTTTCTTAATATACAGTAAAGACTAATGTTTTTTGTTTGATTAGTCGATAAATTAGATAACTATATATATGTCCTTTGTTATTGAAATACTGAGTTAGGAGTTTATTTAGTGCAAAGGATTTTAACTATTGTTCGAGTTCCTTTAGAATCAGGGACGATTCTAAAGAGGATAATAGGTATTAAGATTAAGTATGACAGAGGAGGAATTTAAACATGAAAATGAATAAAATCTTAAGAAAGGTATTAGCACTGACATTAGTATTGGCGTTTGTGGTGTCTTTCTTAGATGGGAAAGGAATAACAATAAAAGTAGCTAAGGCTGCATCTTCTTATAATTTGTATTCTGGATCATCAACAACGCCTGTTACGGAATTAGTACTAAATGAAGGTGAAGTTGACCTAAGAATATCTTCTTCTGACAATACAACAGTTGGTGTTGATTTTACGTGGACTGTAACACCAGAAAATGGAGAAGTTGTTGATATTAAAGAACAAACAGGCGCAATTGGTGGTGGAGAAATTAAAGGTAAACAAATCAAGATTTCGCCAAAGCGACCTGGTCAAGCTACAGTTACGCTCCAATATGATAATAATGGTACAACAAGTACCTTGGCATGTGAAATTTTTGTTGGGTTTAGTATTGACTCTACAGATAATGCTGCTTTCCCTATTAAACAAGATGATAAAAACAGAGTATTGGTTTTAGATACAAAGGCAGGGATGAAATATGCCACCTCGTATCAAACAAAACCAACAAATAGTAATTTGAGTTTTGCTTACAATAATGTAAACTATGCTATGACATGGACAACTTCTAATAGCCGAGTAGCAACAGTGGATAATGTTGGTAATATAAAAGCTGTTGGGGCAGGGTATTGTACCATAACAGGAAAGGCTGTAACGAAGGCTAATTCAGGAAGGGTTATAAGTGATACAATTGATGTATTGGTAATGCCCCACGGGTATAGTTCTCTTCCAATGTCTGATGCTACAGAAATCATAACAGACTACAATAAAGCTCATGTTTTTAAGCCCTTTCAAACAAGTGGTGATCTGTTCTATGTTAACTCTACGGTAGCTTCTGAACTTTATTACATGATCTATCAACGTAAAGGTGATGAGGTTATTGATACCGCAGCACTGGCGACTATGAAGCCTACTGATAAAGTTAAGTTAACAGCGGACACAGTTTCTAATAAAGTTAATGTCAACTCTTCATCAAAAGCTGGTCGATATTATATGAATACATATATCGGTGATGGAGGTACTGGGAAGAAAGAAATCATTAATGAAAATTATCTATATAATGATGGATATCCAAATCATATGTACTTTGATATTCCAATTCACTTTAACAATATAGCAGACACTGGATCTGGTACCATTCGTATGAATGTTAATGACGTATACAGTTTATTAGACAATTCTAATATCCAAGCACTAAATCATTTTAATATTGATGTACCTACTTCGGCGAAACAGTATATTTCATATTCAAATGGTGAATTATCTGCACTTAAAGAAGGTACAGCTGAAATTACTATGACTCTAAAGGCAGACTATGCAGATTTATATAAGGAAGCAGCTGGATCAAAATATACATTAAAGGTTGAAATTGCAGATGGACTTAAGTTAAATGTTACAGAAGCAAATATACCAGTAGGTCCAAATGTATTGCAATTGAAAGTAACAAACAATAATATAGCCGATGTTACTTGGACATCTTCTAATAAATCAATTGTTACAGTCGATGCAGATGGTAATTTAACTGGTGTTAAAGATGGTGAAGCTGAAATTATTGCTTCTGCCGTAGTTGATGGCGTTGTTAAGAGAGCAATTTGTAAGATATATGTATACTCATCAGCAAGTAAGATTACAATTACTCCATCTGAATTATCCTTATTCGTTGATGATGTTAAAACAGTGAAAGCAGTTTTTGAACCATCTGGAGTTACTAGCGTAGATCTAAGATGGATTTCTCTAGATGAGAATATTGCAACTGTTAAAGCAGAAACAGGAAGTACAAGAATTGCTAATGTAACAGGTAAAAAAGCTGGTGAAACATTAATTATGGCAGTTAGTACGAATAATATCGTACTTGGTACTTGTAAGGTTACTGTTACAGAAGTAATTGAAAGTATTACATTATCAGATACAAGTGTAGAAGTTCCATTATCACAAGGCACATATACGATAACAGCTACAGTACAACCATCAACAGCAAGTGCAAAGGATATTGTTTGGACTTCTAGTAATGAAAAAGTTGCTACTGTAGAAGGTGGTAAATTAAAGTTATTATCGGCTGGTGAAACAATTATTGCAGCTTCTGCACCTGGTACGAATGCAGAGACCAAATACTGTCGTGTTAAAGTTACAGAATCCGTAACGGGGTTAAAACTAGCGTCCACCGAAAAGATCGTTTATATGGGTGAAACCACAACGATTGGATATACGGTATTGCCAACAACGGCAGGGAATAAGAAGGTTACTTGGTCGTCAACAAAACCTTCTGTCGCAACTGTTAATGCTTCAACTGGTTTAATTACACCAGTA
Source organism: Lachnospiraceae bacterium (assembly GCA_019421365.1). Taxonomy (GTDB): domain Bacteria; phylum Bacillota; class Clostridia; order Lachnospirales; family Lachnospiraceae; genus Anaerosporobacter. Next base: position 14,477 of record JAHZFJ010000010.1, on the reverse strand, counting down.
TCAGTTGGCGAAACAACGATCATTGCAAGAACTGTAGAAGGAAACTTCATGGGCACTTGTACAATTTATGTTAAAGAACAGGCAAAGAGTATTTCCATTGGCTTAAGAGATGTTGTAGTGCAAGTAGGAGAGGAATATCAGATACCATATACCTTAAATCCAACTTCCTCTACTGAGGCTAATATTACTTGGACATCTACAAACACAGCTGTAGCAACTATTACAGATAAAGGTGTGGTTAAAGGTATAGCACAAGGTTCTACAATTATCATGGCGAAGCTTGCTAATGGTGAAATTGCGTACTGTAACGTAGTAGTAGAAGAGGAAGTATCAGGATTACAACTCAATTACGATAAAAAGACGATTTACAAAGGTAAATCATTCACATTAAAGGCAACTGTAACACCAAACGGTGCTACAAACCCAAAAGTAACATATGAATCTTCCAATGAAAACATAGTTACGGTTTCTTCTAAGGGTAAAGTAACAGGTAAGAAAGCAGGTACTGCAATCATTACAGTTACAACAAAAGAAAATGGTTATAAGGCATTCTGCGTAGTTACAGTAAAGCAGAATGTAACAAAAATCAAATTAAATCATTCCAGCTATAAGCTAGGGTATAAGAAGTCTATACAATTAAAAGCAACTGTTACAACAACAGCTTCTAATAAGAAGATCAAATGGACTTCAAGCAATCCTTCTGTCGCTACTGTAAATTCATCTGGTAAAGTTACTGCTAAAAAATATGGTACAACAACAATTACAGCGGCAGCTACAGATGGAAGTGGAGTTAAGGCTACATGTAAGATACGGGTAGTACGTTTGGTAACTAGTGTGAAATTAAATCGGTATTCAATGACAGTAGTTGCAGGTAGAAAAGCTACTTTGAAAGCTACTATTTCGCCAAAGAGTGCAACGTATAAGTCGGTAACTTGGTCTTCAAGCGATAAATCTATAGCTACGGTTGATTCAAAAGGTACCGTATATGCTTTACAACCAGGTATTGTATATATAACTGCGAAGGCAAAGGATAGTAGTAACAAGAAAGCTGTTTGCCGTGTTGAAGTAAAGGCAGCGGTTAGTGCTTCGAATATTACCATCATTACTGATGATGTCGTATTAGCGGTTAACCAATCTAAGGTAATGCCTAAGTCTGTTACGCCGCCTACAAGTACAGATAGTGTTACTTGGGAGTCAGATAACGATTACGTGGCAACAGTTAATAAGTCAACAGGTAAAGTAACAGGAAAACACCCAGGAACTTGTACAATAACTGCGTACACAACTAGTGGTAAGATGGACACAGCCACGGTAACTGTTCTTGGTATTAGTAGAACAGCGCTTACTATAGAACAATATTCACAACATCAGTTATACCTTGAAAGTGTATCTACTGGTGTAACATGGGAGTCAACGAATATGAGCGTAGCAACGGTAGATAATCGAGGCAATGTAATTGCTAGAAAGCCGGGTAAAGCTACAATAGTTGCAACATATAGAGGAACTAAGTTCTATTGTAGAGTTACTGTTAATAAAATAAAATAGTTGAATATTTACTAAACAGGTCCGTGTAGTTTGACTATCACGGACCTGTGTGATATTATAATAATATTGTAAATAGTTTTATCATAATTATAGTAATTATGATGAGAGTTGTAAAAATAAATAATGGAGAGATTAGGTTGAGAACTTAGGTTTAAGACCATATATACCTGCTATGCACAGGTCTCCAGACCAAGGAAAGGGGCATTTTATAATGGATAATAATCAAAACTCGAATTCAAGAGACAATAATGATTATGTATTTAATTTTTACACATCAGGAAGTGCAGATGGAGCGCGAGAACCTAAGAATGTAACACCAAAGGGTAATTTCTCTATGGACGGTTCTAACTACAACTTAAACGGTTCATCTAATACAATTAATTCTCATAATGAATACAGTAATGGATATAGTAATCAATATAGTAACTATAGTGATGCTAGTGCTAGTGCAACGTATGGCGAATATGCAGCGCCTTATTCAAATCAGAATATAGATGCAAAGGTTCAGAATGTAATGGCTAAAACGTTTGCGTTCATGTTTGCTGTTTTATTAGTTACTGCTGTATCTGCTTATGCAACAGCACAATCAAATCTTATCTATCAGTTAATACAGTCCAATGTAATGTGGTATGGTATTATAATTGTAGAGGTTGTAACGGTTATCTTAGCTCAAACCGCTATGAAGAAAAACAATGTTGCTATGTCGGCTATTATGCTATTGGCGTATTCAATTGTTAATGGTATGACATTGTCAATTATATTCTTAGCTTATGAGCTTGGTTCTATTGTAACTATGTTTGTGTTGGCTTCTGCAGTATTTGGAGTATTAGCTATCTTTGGTTTGGTTACAAAACGTGATTTGAGCGCACTTGGTAGCGTTGGTATTATGGCTTTAACAGGTGTTATTTTATTATCGATATTTAATATATTTGCTAAGAGTAGTGGGTTGAGTTTAGCGCTTGCAGCTGTCGGTTTAGCAGTATTTATCGGGTTAACAGCATATGATGTTCAAAAAATCAAAGCATTAGCAAAGCAAAATACTAATAATTCTACAACAGTTTTAGCGATGTTTGGAGCATTAATGCTATATCTTGATTTAATTAACATCTTCTTATATTTACTTCGTCTATTTGGAAGAAGTAACGATTAAGAATGAGATGAATAAGAATAAAAGAGAAGTTTTCGACTACGTTGAAAACTTCTCTTTTTTTGATTTTTAAAATCTGTCTTGCATTTGTTTTATTCATATGCTAAAATGAAAAAAAGAACAAATGTTTGGTATGCGAAAATATGAACAGAACGAGAGAACGAGAGAAAGAGAGGAGGAGCCAAAGTGTTATTAAATCTTCATGTAAAAAATCTAGCAATTATTGATGAGGTAGAAGTTTATTTTTCTGATAATTTGAATATATTAACTGGAGAAACTGGAGCAGGTAAATCAATCATAATAGGCTCAATTAATATTGCACTTGGAGCCAAGGTACCAAAAGATATTATAAGGAAAGGTGCTGATTATGCTTTAGTAGAATTGGTTTTTCAAGTTGAAGATTTTAATTGTATAACGGCATTAAAAGAACTTGATGTACCTATGCAAGATAATCAGGTTATTATTTCTCGTAAAATTATGAATGGCAGAAGTGTTAGCAAAGTGAATGGGGAAATTGTTCCAACTTCATTATTGAAAGATATATCAGCTTTATTAATCGATATTCATGGGCAACATGAACACCAATCGTTAATACATAAGAGAACACATCTCAATATTCTTGATCGATATGCGAAAGACGAGATTAAAGATTTAAAGGAAAAGGTTGCGCATTCTTATCAGGCTTATCGTAATGCCTTGAACGAATTGAATGAGGTAGCAGTCGATGAAGATAAGAGGATTAGAGAAATATCTTTTTTAGAATATGAAATTAATGAAATTGAAACTGCTAGGTTAAAAGAGGGAGAAGATGAAGAATTAAGCGCACACTATAAGAAATTATCGAATGCTAATAGTATAGTTGAAGGTTTATCTAACGTATATCAACTTACTGGGAATGATGATTCAGGCTCAGTTTCTGATTCTATTGGGCAAGCATCAAGGATTTTATCAAAATTAGAAAGTTATGATAAAGAGGTTGGCCAATTTACAAGTTTTATATCTGATCTTGAGGATATGCTTCATGATTTTAATAGGAATATAGCAGATTATCTTGAAGAGATAAATGTGGACCGAGAAGAATTGAATATAACAGGAGAAAGATTAGATTTAATTCATAATTTAAAATCAAAATATGGGAACACTATTACAGACATTTTAAAATATTGTGAAGAAAGCAAAATACGATTAGAAAAATATTTAGATTATGATAATTATATAAATCAATTAAGAAAGAAAGTTGAGATTGAGCGAACCAATTTAGAAGATCTCTCTTATAGATTATCTGAAATAAGAAAACGTAATGCAAGTAAATTATCATCAGATATTAAGGAGGCACTAATTGATTTAAATTTCCTTGATGTTCAATTTGATATGCATTTTGGAACATTTTCTGATTTTACTTATAATGGTATAGATGATGCAGAGTTTCTAATCTCGACTAATCCAGGAGAAGATATGAAGCCACTTGGTAAGATAGCTTCAGGGGGTGAATTATCTAGAATTATGTTAGCTATTAAATCGATTTTAGCAAATAATGATTCGATTGAGACATTAATTTTTGATGAAATTGATGTTGGTGTAAGTGGTAGAACAGCTCAAAAAGTTTCTGAGAAATTGGCTTTAATTGCAAAGAATCATCAGATACTTTGCATTACGCATTTACCACAAATTGCAGCAATGTCGGATGAGCATTATATTATTGAAAAGAAAGCAAGTGAAAATAGTACAACTACAAAGATTCGCAGGTTAAGTGAAACTGAATCTGTTCAAGAGCTTGCTAGAATGTTAAGTGGAGCTGAACTAACTGATACAGTAATTCAGAATGCAAGAGAAATGAAAGAATTGGCAAGTAACACAAAAAAATACTAGGGTTATTATTAAGAAATCACATATACTAATCGAACAAAGGTAAAATAAAGTTTATAATGACAACAGGAGCGAGAGGTGTGATTTCATGTCTAGTAAAAAACAGATTTACAGGGGTGTATTGATAATACTAGTTTTTTTAGATTTGATGGTTATTTTAGACATGGGAATAAAAAAAATGGCATCAAATATACCTAGTAACATACGTGTTCTTGTAGGGACGGAAGAGACATTTGACTTTGATCTCCCTGTTGAAGGAGATATAGAAATTGGACAAGTTAATGTATTCAATGTTGATAATAAACAGAATTTAAAGGATAAAATCCATATCAATTTGAATAAGCCATTTTCTATTCAATCTTCCCAAGTAGGTGCGTATTCTGTAGACTTAAAGTTATTTGGCAAATTTACATTAAAAAAGATTAACATTGATGTTATTGAAAGTGTGGAGGTTATGCCATCAGGTATGCCAATAGGCATTTACGTTAGTACAGATGGAGTTCTTGTTCTTGGTACTGGAGATGTTGCGTGCAGTGATGGAATGAATTATGAACCTGCATTAAATATACTTAAAAGTGGCGATTATATTGTTGCTATAGACGATACGACAGTTTCTACAATCGATGATGTAATGGATTGTATTAACAAGTCTAACGGCCATAGTATGGAATTTTCAGTGCGTAGAAATGGAGAAATAATAAAACTTAAAGTAATACCAGTTAAAAGCACAGATGGAAATTATAAAGTAGGAGTATGGATTCGTGAAGATACACAAGGTATTGGTACACTTACTTATACCACTACAGATAATAAGTTCGGAGCATTAGGTCATCCGATTGCTGATATGGATACGGGTACTGTATTGGAAATTAGTCAAGGCTCGATATTTACAACTCAGATTATCGATATAGTCAAAGGAAAATCAGGTGAGCCAGGAGAGATACTTGGTGTTATTAATCAAAGTTCAAAAAATAAGTTAGGTTCGATAAATTCTAACACTACACAAGGTATATATGGGAAATTAGGTGAAAACAAGAATAAGATAAAACAAGGCGAAGTAATGGATATAGGCTTAAAACAAAATATAAAATTAGGAAAAGCTTATATTCGGTGCATGGTCGAGAATGAAATAAAAGATTATGAGATAGAAATAGAAAAAATTAATTTGAATCCGTCTGCAGAAAATAAGGGTATGGTTATTCGAATTACAGATGAGAGATTATTAAAAGTGACAAATGGGATTATACAAGGAATGAGTGGTAGCCCTATAATTCAAGATAACAAATTAATAGGAGCGGTTACTCATGTGTTTATTCAAGATTCAACAAAAGGTTACGGCACCTTTATTGAAAATATGATAATCAATTCTAAATAGTTATAAGAATAGTAATAAAGACGGATTTCTTTTTTGAAAGAGTTTGTCCTTAGTAAAAATTATGAGATTAAAAAAGAAACGCCACCAATAAAAGGAAAAAAAAGTAAATCAATAATCGACGATTATCTCACTTTTTTATAAATGTATAGTGCTTAAATTAGCAAAGATGCAGATATCTACTATTTGCATCTTTGCTTTTGTTAGAAAACTTGATGCAATTAATTGTGTTGAAAAACAATAGGGTCGATTGGTGTCGATAAGAAATGTTTGAAATAATGTAAAATAATGGATATAATTTTGTTGTGGTTAAAAATAATGATTGTAATTGGTTTCCGATAATACTTGTAAAAAGACTATAATTCTTATTGATATTACTAAAATATTGATATTGTAACAAAATATTACAAACAGTGGAAATATATGTTGACGAATTAAGTAAAAATGAGATATACTTCCTATTGTAACTACTTTTTATGGTATAGTAGAGGTTGTGAGTTAATTTAATACCTCGAATGGGGAATCAATTAGAAATTGGGAGGACTTTTTTATGGGAAAGATTACGGTAGCTATAGTCGATGACAACGAAAGAATTGTAAATCTTCTTGAGACTATTTTAAAGGAAGATGATGATGTGGAAGTAGTAGGAAAAGCGGATAATGGGATTGATGCTTTAACTATTATAAAAGAAAAAAATCCTGATGTTGTTTTACTTGATTTAATTATGCCAAAACTTGATGGATTGGGAGTTCTTGAAAAGGTTAAGCATAATTCGGATTTTAAGAAGACACCAGCATTTATCGTGGTTACGGCTATTGGACAAGAAGGAGTTACTGAGAATGCGTTCGATTTAGGTGCTAGCTATTATATTATGAAACCATTTGATAATAATATTATATTATCAAGAATCAAACAGATTAAAGGTGAGTCAAGACTTGTTGATAATCACAGAGTAAGTACATTTGAGAATAAATCTAATTACATGGAGAGGAATCTTGAGACAGATGTTACAAACATCATTCACGAGATCGGTGTACCTGCACATATTAAAGGATATCAATATCTTAGAGATGCAATTATGATGTCAGTTAATGATAGTGAAATGTTGAATTCAATCACTAAGCTTTTGTATCCTTCTATTGCAAAACAGCATAAGACAACACCAAGCCGTGTTGAAAGAGCAATCCGTCATGCAATTGAAGTAGCTTGGAGCAGAGGCAAGATGGATACGATAGATGACTTATTTGGTTATACAGTAAGCAATGGAAAAGGCAAACCTACTAATTCAGAATTTGTAGCTCTTATAGCAGATAAAATTCGATTGGAATACAAATTTAGATCGTAATCTAAGTTGTGAACGCCTATAAAAAGTCAGATTTATAGTAATTTTAGTTATTTGACATGATGAAAAATAGTAACCTTTAGAACTATCAAATATTTAATTGGGAGGATAGATTTTTAAGTTACTGATAGGTCGACATAATAGAATTAGCAGGAGGAATTAGTATGAAAAGAATATTATTTGTAGCATCAGAGTGTGTTCCGTTTATTAAGACAGGTGGTCTTGCGGACGTAGTTGGTTCATTGCCAAAGTACTTTAATAAAGAAGAATTTGATGTGAGAGTAATGATTCCTAAGTATTGTGCAATTCCTGATACATACAAGCAACAGATGCATTATAAAACACACTTTTATTTGAATCTTGCTTGGCGTTCTCAGTATGTGGGCGTGTTAGAAATGGAATTAGATGGGGTAACTTTCTATTTTATAGATAATGAATTCTATTTCGTTGGTTCTACACCTTATGGCAATATATATGAAGATATCGAGAAATTCGCTTTTTTTTCAAAAGCAGCATTGTCTGCACTGCCACTTATTGATTTTCGTCCGGATATCATTCATTGTCATGATTGGCAGACTGGATTAATACCCGTATATCTGAAAGATACGTTTTCTCAGAATCCATTTTTCCAGGGAATTAAGTCAATAATGACAATACATAATTTGAAATTCCAAGGTGTATGGGATATGAAAACAGTTAAGGATATATCAGGATTATCCTCATATTATTTTGCACCTGATAAATTAGAAGCATATGGGGATGCTAATTATTTAAAAGGTGGCATTGTATATGCAGATTATGTTACGACAGTTAGTAGTTCTTATGCGGATGAGATAAAGATGCCGTTCTATGGGGAAGGTCTTGATGGATTGATGAGAGCCAGATCTAGTGTATTAGAGGGTATTGTTAATGGAATCGATTATAATGAATATGATCCTGAAACTGATCCGTACATATTTAAAACATATAATATTAAAAATTTTAGAAAAGAAAAAGTTAAGAATAAACGAGGTCTACAAGAAGAATTGGGACTTGAGCAGAATGAAAAGAAATTCATGGTTGGTATAGTTTCACGCTTAACAGATCAAAAGGGCTTAGATTTAATTGAGTACGTTATTGAAGAGATTTGTAGTGAAGATACGCAACTGATCGTATTAGGAACTGGGGAAGAAAAATATGAGAATTTGTTTAGACATTATGCTTGGAAGTACAATAATAGAGTATCAGCTAATATCTTTTATTCAAATGATCGAGCACATAAAATCTATGCTGCCTGTGATGCTTTTTTGATGCCTTCGTTATTTGAGCCTTGTGGTTTAAGCCAACTTATGAGCTTACGTTATGGAACGGTTCCGATTGTAAGAGAAACTGGTGGCTTAAGAGATACTGTTGAACCCTATAATGAGTTTGAGAGTACAGGGACTGGCTTCTCATTTACTAATTATAACGCGCATGAGATGCTTTCTACTCTACGTTATGCGAGACATGTTTTCTATAATAAAAAGAGGGAATGGAATAAGATTGTAGACCGCGGTATGGCTGCAGATTTTTCTTGGAATATCTCTGCTAAGAGATATGAAGAATTATATTCTAGATTATAAGATGTCGGTGTATCGATATCAGGCAGAATAAATGTAAGCTACAATAGAACAGCGATTTTAAAAAGTATAAAAACTCCAAATTATGTAATACTAATTTTATTAGTGTTCATAGTTTGGAGTTTTTTAATTTTTTATTAATTTTTACTATAAAGTTTTATTAAAATAATGTTTGGAATATTAACTTTGCGTTAAGAAATCGTTAAGAAAATATTGTTAGTCAATAGTAACATTTGATGAAACTTGTAGAAATTTATATCGTATATTCCTTCAAATTTATGTAATATACGTATTGATTATATGGCTTTGTTTAAGTATTATTACTGTGGATAAGTTAAAAACTTAAGTAGGAGGAAATATAATGACTGTAGAAGTTTTAGGAACAATCTTCACCTTTGTTGGTGGTCTAGGAATGTTCCTCTATGGTATGAATGTTATGGCAGATGGTTTACAAAAATCTGCAGGTGGTAAGATGAAGCAATTAATGGGGATTCTTACTCATAACCGTTTACTGGCTGTATTAGTAGGTGCTTTAGTAACAGCTATTATACAGAGTAGTTCAGCAACCACTGTAATGATTGTTGGTTTTGTTAATGCAGGTATTGTGAATTTAACACAAGCGGTTGGCGTTATTATGGGTGCCAATGTTGGTACTACCATTACAGGTTGGTTAGTATCTATGAATGAATGGGGTGCAATGTTTAAACCTTCATTCTTTGCTCCGTTATTAATCGGAATTGGTGCATTTATTATTATGTTCTCTAAGAAAGAGAAAAGAAAAGATCTTGGTGAGATTTTAATTGGTTTTGGTGTATTATTTATAGGTCTGGACTTTATGTCAGGTGCAATTAAACCATATAGTGATTCGCCAATTTTCTCAAATGCATTCGCTGTATTAGGCAAAAACCCGATTTTAGCAATTCTTGCAGGCGCAGTTGTAACTGCAATTATTCAAAGTTCGTCAGCATCTGTTGGTATATTACAAACATTGGCTATGAATGGTGTTGTTGGCTGGAATTCAGCAGTTTTCATTACCTTAGGTCAGAATATTGGTACATGTGTAACAGCATTATTATCAAGTGCAGGTGCAAACAAAACAGCAAAGAGAGCGGCAGTTATCCATCTTATGTTTAATGTTGTTGGTGCAGTAATCTTTGGAGTACTTATGTTTGTTATCTTTACCTTTAATCCAAGTTTTGCACATTCTTCGATAAACAGTGTTGAGATTTCCATATTCCATACTATATTTAACATAACTAATACGATAGTTCTATTCCCATTTGCTAATTTATTAGTTAAACTATCAGGTTTAATCATTGATGATTCTAAACCAGAAACAACTGATGAAGACGATGTTAGATTAATGCATCTAGATGATCGTATTCTTGAAACACCTTCGTTTGCTGTTGAAAATGCGGTGAAAGAATCTATTAATTTAGGAAAGTTAGCTTTAAAGAATACAGAAACTGCTATGCAAGCGTTTTTACAAAATGACGTCGATAAAGCAAATGAAGTTTTCAAAACAGAGAAGCTAATTGATAAATATGAAAAGAAAATCACGGAGTATTTAGTTAAGATTACAAATCTTTCTATCAATGAAAAACAACATTTCCTTGTTAATGACTTGTTCTATACAATAAGTAATATAGAACGTGTAGGTGATCATGCTGAAAATCTGGCTGAATTAGCCGTATCTAAGATCGAGCATGACATATGGTTCTCTGATTCTGCATACAAAGAATTAGATGAGATCTGTAGTGTAGTTTTACAATCTTTTGATAATGCAATTAAAGCAAGAGAGACAGAGAATATGGAATTCGTAAGAAAAGTTGTTAAGTTAGAGGATCAAGTAGATGCTCTAGAAGAAGAATTGAGAGAAAGACATATAATACGTCTATCTAAAAATGAATGTGATTCAGAAACTGGAGTAATCTTTATGGATGCTTTGGTTAATTTAGAAAGAATTTCCGATCATTCCTTAAATATTGCAAATTATGTAAGGGATGAATTGTAGAAATATTTATAAAGAATGGTATTGTATAGCATTTCTGTAGTTTTCATCTTTTATTAGAATTTTAATGAATTTGCTCTTGAAATTTTAGTACAAGTTAGGTACAATATTGGTGGTATGAAACATACTGATGAGTTTGTTAATATAATAACAATACATTTTGGTGGTTGTTATTATGAAATTGATTTATTTAGTTAGTTAGATACCACACTGTACAAGGCTGTTAGTAAGACGATGAAATCAATATAATTTCATTGGAATGATTTAATAACTGTCTCAGACAGTATATTATAAAATTTACTTTTTAGGAGGAATAAGAAATGGCAGTAAAAGTAGCAATTAATGGTTTTGGACGTATCGGACGTCTTGCATTTAGACAAATGTTTGGAGCAGAAGGTTATGATGTAGTAGCAATCAACGACTTAACTAATCCAAAAATGTTAGCTCATTTATTAAAATATGATTCATCACAAGGTAGATATGATGGACATACAGTTGAAGCAAAAGAATCTTCAATCGTTGTTGATGGAAAAGAAATCAAAATCTATGCAGAAAGAAATGCAGCAGATCTTCCATGGGGAGAAATCGGAGTAGACGTAGTACTTGAATGTACTGGTTTCTACGTATCAAAAGAAAAATCTCAAGCACACATCAATGCAGGTGCTAAAAAAGTTGTTATCTCAGCTCCAGCTGGAAATGACCTTCCAACAATCGTTTACAATGTAAACCATGATACATTAACTAAAGAAGATACTATCATTTCTGCAGCTTCATGTACAACTAACTGTTTAGCGCCTATGGCTAAAGCACTTAATGATTTCGCTACAATCAAGAGCGGTATCATGACTACTGTACATGCTTACACTGGAGATCAAATGACTCTTGACGGACCACATCCAAAAGGAGATTTAAGAAGAGCTCGTGCAGCTGCTTGTTCAATCGTTCCTAACTCAACTGGTGCTGCTAAAGCTATCGGTTTAGTAATTCCAGAACTTAACGGAAAATTAATCGGATCTGCTCAAAGAGTTCCAACTCCTACAGGATCAACTACTATCTTAGTAGCTGTTGTTGAAGGAACTGTAACTAAAGATCAAGTAAATGCAGCTATGAAAGCAGCAGCTACTGAATCATTTGGTTACACTGAAGAAGAATTAGTATCTTCAGATATCGTTGGTATCAAAGAAGGATCATTATTTGATGCAACTCAAACAATGGTAACAAACCTTGACAACGGAACTTCTCAAGTTCAAGTTGTAGCTTGGTATGATAACGAAAATTCATATACTAGCCAAATGGTTAGAACAATCAAATACTTTGCTGAATTAGCTTAGTTTATAACATTTAGGTTTTATTAGATCCTAATACGGGTCCGGTCTTGTAGGTTAGACTTATAGGACTGGACCTATTTTATTATAATTATCGTCTTTTTGAAAGGAGCTATAATATGTTAAATAAAAAATCAGTTGATGATATTAATGTTCAAGGTAAGAGAGTTTTAGTTAGATGCGACTTTAATGTGCCATTAGTAGATGGTAAAATTACAGATGAAAACCGTCTTGTTGCTGCATTACCTACAATCAAAAAATTAGTTAATGATGGTGGAAAAGTTATTCTTTGTTCACACCTTGGTAAACCAAAAGGAGAACCAAAACCAGAATTATCTTTAGCTCCAGTAGCAGCTCGTTTATCTGAATTACTTGGTCAACCTGTTAAATTCGCTGCTGACGCAACTGTTGTTGGTGAAAACGCTAAGGCTGCAGTAGCTGCAATGAACGACGGAGATGTTATCCTTCTTGAAAATACTCGTTACAGAGCAGAAGAAACTAAGAATGTTGATGAATTCAGCAAAGACTTAGCTTCATTAGCTGATGTATTCGTAAACGATGCATTCGGTACTGCACATAGAGCTCATTGTTCAAACGTTGGTGTAACAAAATATGTTGATACAGCAGTAGTTGGTTACTTAATGCAAAAAGAAATTGATTTCTTAGGAAATGCTGTTAACAACCCAGTAAGACCTTTCGTTGCAATATTAGGTGGATCAAAAGTATCTAGTAAGATTTCTGTAATCAATAACCTTCTTGATAAAGTTGATACTTTAATCATCGGTGGTGGTATGGCTTTCACTTTTGAAAAAGCTCTAGGTCATAATGTAGGTAACTCTCTTCTTGAAGAAGATTATGTAAGTTACGCTAAAGAAATGATAGAAAAAGCTGAAGCTAAAGGTGTTAAATTATTAATTCCTGTTGATACAGTTGTTGCTGATGCATTCTCTAATGATGCTAACATCAAAGTTGTTGATCGTGGTGGAATTGAAGATGGTTGGATGGGACTTGACATCGGACCAAAAACAAGCGCTTTATATGCTGAAGCATTAAAAGATGCTAAGACTGTAGTATGGAACGGACCAATGGGATGTTTCGAAATGCCAAACTTTGCAGATGGTACAATTGCAGTAGCAAAAGCATTAGCTGAAATTGATGCAACTACAATCATCGGTGGTGGTGATAGTGCATCTGCAGTTAACAACTTAGGATTTGGTGATAAGATGACTCATATCTCAACTGGTGGTGGAGCTTCTCTAGAATTCTTAGAAGGTAAAGAACTACCAGGTGTAGTTGCAGCTAACGATAAATAATTAAATTATCGTGAACTGGATAAGTATAAAACTTTAAGGAGATATCATATGCGTAAGAAAATTATTGCTGGTAACTGGAAGATGAATAAAACTCCAAGTGAGACAGTTACTTTAATAAATGAACTAAAACCATTAGTAGCAAACGAAGAAGTAGATGTAGTATTTTGTGTACCAGCTATTTCTTTAACTACTGCAATTGAAGCAGCTAAAGGATCTAATATCGAAATCGGTGCTGAAAACATGCACTTTGAAGAAAGCGGTGCCTTCACTGGTGAAATCGCTCCTAACATGTTAACTGATATCGGAGTTAAATATGTAATCATTGGACATTCTGAAAGAAGAGAATACTTTGCTGAAACTGATGAAACAGTAAACAAAAAAGTATTAAAAGCTTTCGAACATGGAATTACTCCAATTGTTTGTTGTGGTGAATCTTTAACACAAAGAGAACAAGGTGTTACAATTGACTGGATTCGTCAACAAATTAAAATCGCTTTCTTAAATGTAACTGCAGATCAAGCTAAAACAGCTGTTATCGCTTATGAACCAATCTGGGCAATCGGAACTGGTAAAGTAGCTACAACAGAACAAGCACAAGAAGTTTGTGCAGCTATCCGTGTTTGCATCGGAGAAATGTATGATGAAGCAACAGCAGCAGCTATTCGTATTCAATACGGCGGTAGCGTATCTGCTGATAGTGCATCTGAATTATTTGCTCAAGCAGATATCGATGGTGGATTAGTTGGTGGAGCTAGCTTAAAACCTGACTTCGGTAAAATTGTTAATTACAATAAATAAGTAAATTTTATAGAGTGTAATAGAGTCTAATTTTATATTATTTTCTACTACGCAAAAAGGCATGTTATGCAAAGAAGGACTTCTTTCGTGACATGCCTTTTTAAATGGCTCTTTGTCAACTGCTGGGGCACGAGGTGCGTTGTACCCGCACCAATACTGA
>JAHZFJ010000001.1:260968-319080 GCA_019421365.1 Lachnospiraceae bacterium | reverse complement strand
AATAGCCCCTTATAGGGGCAGAGCAAGCCACCAGCTAAGCTGGTGGTCTTGACTCAGTTTGCTTCCTAATAATCTAGAATAATTCTAAGACTTTTAGAAAGATTATAGTTGCACAAGTAATCATGATAATAGATTCTGACTTATTCGGTTTTTTTACCTTAATATTAAGTAGGAATAACATAGCAATAACCAAAATAACTACCTCTAAAACTGGCAAGAATGTACATTGGTTGCGGAACAAGTATACTAGAGGAAGAAGAATTGCAACACTTGTTACAGGAAGCCCCTGATATTGTTTACGATTCTCCGAAGTTTCATCTTGACGTTTTTCTTCCATTACATTAAAGAAACCTAAACGGATAACAGCTGCTAGCACATATAGGATAATACATAAGTTACCAATCACCCCTGTTGCTCCGAACGAATACACTATAATTGCTGGAAAAGCACCAAAACAGACTAAATCACATAGGGAATCAATCTGAATTCCAAATCGTTTTTCATCTTCTGTTCTGTCCATAGCTCTTGCTATTTTGCCATCAAACATATCACATAATCCAGACATCATAAGGCATAAGAAAGCAACCTTGTGGTTTCCATTCAGTGCTTGCGTCATTCCATATACTGAAAAAGCTAAACCTATATATGTTAAAACTACTGAAAAATTATAAAATCCTATCATTCTCTTTTCTCTCATTTTTAAATCCTTCCCTATTATATAAAACTTGTCATTACATTTCACTCTTTACTAAATTCTATCTTTTATATAACTGTAGCGAATCTGTACGACTATCGTTACTACTGCACTTATGATTAATAAGCCATAATAACTAATCCCTCTACTTAACAACATCCCTGGCATAATTAAAGGTCCTTTAAAAATCTTCTTGAAAATAATTAGAAACATATTCTCACTTGCTCCTATTCCACCAGGCAATGGTAACATATCTACAGCAATAGAAATGATAGATTGCAATGCAATGATATCTACTACTCCAAATTCATATAAACCAAAAGCACGGTATACAAAATATGTAACCGAAAACAATGCAATCCTTTGCACCAAAGTAATTAGAAAAACAATCACCATGATTTTCTTATGTTTCTTTAAAAAAATTGCACCCTCATTGTATCTAGAAAATGCAACATCTGATTTTTCTAATGTATTCTCTCTATTTTTAATAATATTTAACGAAGTCAAGACCGTAATCATTTTGTACACCAGCTTACGTACCGTTTTGGTATGAAACAAAAGCATAGCCAACCACAAAACAACTACTATATTAATTATGATTCCAAAATAGAGGAAAAATATATTCTTTCCTAAATAATGAAAAACAAACCTTTTCTTTATCGTTAGAACCAGCAAACCAAGAAAAATAAGTATAGACTTATACGCTATGGTAACTTCTAGCAACACTAATGTGGCAACACCTAAATCCGCCTTATCTTGTTTCATATAGTATAACTGAGCTGGTTGTCCTCCTGTTGCACTTGGTGTAATACAACTAAAGAAGAACCCTATAAACGAGTACTTAATGCAACTTATTATCCCTAGTGGACTATGTAACTTTCTCATCATGAAACAAATGATTACAGATTCACAGCAAACAAAAAATATTACAGCCACCAAACCTAATAATAAGTAAATTATATTTGCTCTTCTAATACTAGTGACGATAAGCGGTATTTCTTGATCTTTTAATAGCAGATAAAAAGTAATTCCTACGATAAATAAAAAGAATATAGTATTACATATATTTTTTTTATTTATTTTTAGCATAGCACTCTCCTCAGACTATTCCATATGACATTTACGATTCACCTTTTCAAAAAAGCGTTGAAATGGCTTATATAATTTTTTCTTCCCACTAATCAGGTAACAAAATTCGGCTAGTGCTATTCCTCCAATTGCATCAACAAAATAATGTTGTTTTGTAACTTGCGTTGAAACTACAACCAAGATTGCAAAAACTAAGGAGAATATCCGATATAACATCGGAATCTCTTTCTTTCGTCTAACACCAATGTAGCAGAACCAACTCACACTACAGTGAATTGACGGAAAAAGGTTTTCTGGTGTATCCGTAAAATAAATAAACCTCAGTAGAACATCTCCAATTGAGTTTCCTGTTACTTCGGGCCTAACATTTGTTGTCGGCATGGCAATGAATATAACTGCACATATAATATAAGATAAATAGATTGCGAACAGTGTCTGATAGAAATGTTCTCTATTAATTCGTGTAAGTAGTATAAAATTAACAATCCAAAATAAATAACAGCCAAAATAAATTATGGAAAACCAAGATATTACTGGAATGCTTCGATCAAAATCTGTAGTGAAATCAAAGTGGTACCTTCCTTGTACTAATAGCTTTGAACCTCCATAAATAATTGTCTCTAAAACAAAAGATCCTATCAGTGGTATAATGGCATAAAAAGGGCAAAGTCGCCCAATTGTTTTCTTCAAATGATTATTCATTATGTACCCCTATTATTCACACTATCAATTTTTCTCCAAAGTTTCACTTTATAAAATGCTTATAAACTTAATACAACTTTTACAATTATAACATTTATATTAAAATAAGTAAAGTTTAACGTTAATTTTACATATATTTGTAATATTTATGTAAGATTTGAATATACATGAATCTCGCATAAACTTATATAATCATTGACGGATTGTCAAATGACAGATAGAATTATTGACATAAACAAATAATAAGGAGCTATAAAACCATGGAAATCGTAGGATTAATAACAGAATACAATCCTTTTCACAATGGACATGCCTATCATATACAAAAAGCCAAAGAAATCACTAATGCCGATTATGTAATTGTGATTATGAGTGGTAATTACGTACAAAGAGGCACACCTGCCGTAATTGATAAGTACTCTCGTACTTCAATGGCTCTAACTAATGGTGCTGACATAGTAATTGAATTACCAGTTGTATATGCTACTGCTAGTGCGGAAACGTTTGCAACGGGGGCTGTCCGAATATTACATGATCTTGGAATCGTTAATTCTATCTGTTTTGGAAGTGAATGTGGCGACTTAACATTATTGTCAGCCATTGCTAAGGCATTATGTGTTGAAAGTGAAGAATTCAAAAATGATCTTCAGAAACATCTACGTCAAGGATTATCTTATCCTATGGCAAGAAAACAGGCTCTTCTTAATACTTCGGAATTATCCAGTTATGCCAAACAAGAAATTGAAAACGTATTAGAATCATCTAATAACATACTTGGTATAGAATACTTGAAAGCATTATATCGATTATCTAGCAATATTGTTCCCTACACAATCTTACGGGAAGGAAGTGGTTATAACGACCTTACTTTAGATACCACGTTCTCTTCCGCTAGTGCATTAAGAAAATGCTTACAAACACCAACTGACTTTGAAGCTTTAGAAAAACACATGCCTCCTTTAGCATGCGATATATTAAAAAACGCAATAGGTAAAACAGCTCCCATCTTTGAAGACGACTTTTCAGATGTCTTACTTTATCAATTATATACAAATTCAAATGAGAAATTAGCAGACTATCTAGATATGAACGAAGATTTAGCGAATCGCTTATTAGAACTTCTATTAAAATATCATAAGTTCTCTGAATTAGCAGATTCACTAAAATCGAAACAATATACACTTACTAGAATGAATCGTTCTTTGTTACACATATTACTTCAGATTACCACTTCAATGAGTAAAGAAGCAGATCCAATTACTACATCTATGTACGCTAGACTACTTGGTTTTAGAAAAGAAGCTAGTTCCTTATTAAAACAGGTCCGATTACATGGCGAAATCCCCATTATTACCAAAGTTGCAGACGCAGAGAAATTATTAGATGGTAAGCAATATCCACTTTTTCAAAAAGATTTGTTCGCTACTCATCTATATAATCAAATTGTCGCCACTAAATATAAACAAACGATTCCTAACGAATATAAACAAGGACCAATTCGAATGTAGTTTCACTAGAAAGAGGGGAAAACATGACAATCAATGAATATCAAAAATTAGCTATGAGAACTCTAAATCCTAAGCTATCAGACAAAGAGGTTTTAATTAATGGTGTTATGGGCTTATGTGGAGAATCTGGAGAAGCAATTGACATTGTAAAGCGTCATTTGGCTCAGGGACATAATTTAGACAAAGAACATCTTGCAAAAGAATTAGGAGATATTGCATGGTATCTAGCTGAAACAGCTACTGTTTTAGGATATGATCTTGAAGATATCTTGCAGATGAATATAGATAAACTAAAGAAGCGTTATCCAGAAGGCTTTGATACAGAAAAATCGATTTATAGACAGGAAGGAGATATATAAAGTCAATCTTTATGGTTTATAAGACGGATATTACATAACCGTCTTATAAACCATATGAAAATTGTCTTTTTAATCGTACGTTTTCTTATATTATAATACTAATCTATGTCTTTCAACAATATAAAACTGTGTATATATTATCTCATTGTTATAACTATTTAGTAAGTTCGTCTAACTCATCTACTAATTCTTCGAATAGAGCAAGAGCTTCATTAATTGGATCTTTGGAAGCCATATCAACGCCAGCTCCTCTTAATAAAGTAATTGGATCTGCAGAACTTCCTCCACGTAAGAAGCCTAAATAATCTTCTACTGCTTTCTCTCCTTCTTTTAAGATCTTACGAGACAAAGCAATTGCAGCTGAGAAACCAGTTGCATATTGATATACATAGAATGGAGTATAGAAATGTGGAATCTTCGCCCATTCCATATCAATGTCAGAATCAATAACCATATCTTCACCAAAATATTTCACGTTAAGATCATGATAGATCTGACTTAAAACTTCAGAAGTTAAAGCTTCTCCTTCTTCTGCTTTTGCATGAGCTAACATCTCAAATTCAGCAAACATCGTTTGTCTGAATACTGTCCCCTTAAAACTTTCTATAAAATGGTTAACAAGATATGCTCTTTGTTTCTTATCATCAATCTTGTTTAATAGATGTTGGATTAATAAAGCTTCATTACAAGTAGATGCTACTTCTGCAACGAAAATCTTATACCCTGCATATGGATATGGTTGTGTTTCATTGGAATGATACGTATGAAGTGCATGCCCCATCTCATGAGCAAGTGTGAATACATTATCAAGGTTTGGCTGATAGTTAAGTAATACATATGGATGAGTACCATAAGCACCCCAAGAATATGCTCCACTTCTTTTTCCTTCATTCTCATAAATATCAATCCAGCGATTATCAAATCCTTCTTTTAGTAAGTCAATATATCGATCACCTAAAGGCACAAGACCTTCAAGTACCATTTCCTTCGCTTGTTCAAATGTATACTTCATATCAACATCACTAACTAATGGTGCATATACATCATACATATGAAGTTCATCAACGCCTAATAGTTTCTTTCTAAGTGCTACATATTTATGAAACTTAGGTAAATTGGCATGTATCGTATCAATCAGATTCTTATATACTTCTACTGGTACATCTGTATCGTTTAGATACATTGCTAAAGTGCTATCATACTTCTTAGCCTTAGCTGCAAACATAGATGCTTTAACATTAGAGGCAAACAAAGCTGCCGCTGTATTTTTCATTGATCGATACGTACTATATACGCTTTCAAAAGCTTCTTTACGAACTCTTCTGTCTTTGCTTTCCATGTACGTAACATATCTACCATGTGTTACTTGAACTTTTTCTCCATCTTCTCCAATGATTTCAGGGAATTTAATATCTGCATTATTAAACATAGAGTAAATATTGCTTGGAGCTCCTAGTACTTCACCAGCATCCGCTAAAAGTGCTTCTTCGCTGGCTGATAATATGTGTGCTTTCTTTCTTGTGATTTCTTCTAATATTCTTCTATATAATTGTAACTCTTCATTAGAATCTAGGAACTGTGTAATTGTTTCTTCTGGAATAGATAAAATCTCAGGTGTACAGAACGCAGAGGCACTCTTTAATGAAACTTCTAGACCATTTGCTTGATCTGCAAGGTTTTGGTATATTGCATTAGCTGTATTTTCATGATATTTTTGATTAGCATATACATATACTCGTTCAAAAAGATGTTCAGCCTTGAATAATAGATTAAAATATTCAACTAATACTGTTGCGCTTTCACCTAATCTACCTTTATACGCCTGTAATTCTTCACAGAGTTCTTTTACTTGGGTATATTCTTTTTTCCAATCTTCAACATTCTTAAAAAGGTCTTCAATGGCCCATTTATCTTCTTGTCTTATCTCTTCACGTGTTACAATATTGTTCGTTGTGGACATTTTTTTACCTCTCGTAACTTATTTGTTACATCTTTCTTTAATAATTTTAAAAACGGTACTATACCATAGCTATGTACCAAATACATAGCCATTATACCATATTGTAGTAAATTTTCATACTGGGTTAAAAAAAGTACTAGGAATCTATCTTAGATAATACAATATAATAGTTTATGCAAAGGCAGGGAGAATAATGGGCGAGACATCGAAGACGATAGTCAAAAACAATCACACAAAGAAAAATAGAACCCTTGTAAGATGTGGACTTTTCCTCTTCTTAATCTTAATCATTACACAACCGATTTCTGCATTAAATGGTGCTAAAACCGGTCTTCTTCTATGGTTCAATACAGTACTACCGACATTATTACCTTTCATTATTCTATCTAACTTTATAATACGTTTTCAGGTTACAGATTATATATGTAAGATTTTCAGCCCCGTACTAAAACGAATATTTCGTATAAGTGATATAGGTTGTTACCCGATTATTATCGGTATTCTATCGGGATATCCAATGGGAGCTAAGACTTGTTCTGACCTTATCAAAGAAGGATTACTTGACCGAGAAGAGGGTCAATACATAATGATACTTGTTGGTAATGCTAGTTATATGTTCTTGACTAGTTTCCTTGCAGTTTCTAGCCTAGCTATCCCAGGCCGAAAATACCAAATCCTTGCTTTGATTTATCTATCTTCCATTATATCCGCAACCTTATATCGTATCTTAAGCCGTTATCGTAGTAAAAACCGCGTGACTATGCCTGATTCAAGTTCTGTCTCTATTGCTGAATATGCAGAAGAAACTCCTCTGAGTATGACTACTGTTGATCATTGTATACTTGATGGCTTTACCACAATTACCAAAGTTGGTGGGTATATAATTATGTTTTCCGTCTTAACACAAGTCTTATCTGGCTTACTAGAGTCACTTGGCCCCATTCGTTTCTTACTACTAGGTTCATTAGAGATTACTATAGGTATCTATCTAGTAGCATCATCTGCCATGGCGTTGACTAAAAAAATAGTCCTAACTATCACAATTACCTCCTTTGGTGGATTTTCCAGTCTTGCACAGATTGGAAGTGTAATTGAAAATAGCGGACTATCTCTAAAATCCTATTTGCATTATAAAATAATAAACAGTATTGTTGCATTCTTATTATCAATATTATACGTTACGTTATTCAATATCATCTAAGAATGTGTTTTCATCAAAATCAAAATCATCTTGCTTCTCAATTGACTGAGCAATCTCTTCCTCAGCGAAATTGCTCTGTTGTTGAGGCATAGATACAGTAAGTTCTCTCTTATTATTAACTACAATATCAAGATTTCCTTTTAATGACGTTAATAAACCATCATATTTGGCTTTCGTACTCTCATATGCATTAGCTAAGATTCTTTCAACGTCTCCTAGCATATCATCTGTGTATACTATTGCGCCCTGACGAATCTCATCTGCATCATGATTTGCTGCTGCCAAAATTCTTTCTGCTTCTTTTGTTGCTTGTTCCACAATATCATTGGCTTGGTAATATGCTTGTTGCATAATTTCATGTTCATTAATTAAAGCATTAGTCTGTTCCTGTGCCTGAGCAAGCATCGCATCTGCTTTGTCCCTTGCATCCTGTAATATTGCATCTTTATTAGCAATAATTTTTTGATACCTCTTGATTTCATCTGGTGTTCTAAGTCGTAATTCGTCAACTAAGTCATATAACTCATCTTTAGGCACAATTACCTTTGTAGATGATAATGGGTACATTTTACAACTCTCAACAAATTCATAAATATCTTCAATCAATTGTTCAATTCTGCTTGCTCCCATAAATACTATCTCCTATCCCTGATTTATTTTTTACTCATGGATTAGTCTTTTTCCATATTCTTATATTTTTCATATATACGGTCAACTACATTTTCTGGTACGAAATGTGTAATATCCCCACCATATAATCCAATTTCACGTACAACACTCGAACTTACGTACGAGTATTCTACACTAGTTGTTAAAAACAGCGTGTCCACTTTTGGATTAATCTTGTGGTTAGTTTGTGCAATTTGCAACTCATATTCAAAGTCGGTAATTGCTCGAAGACCTCGAATAATTACATTCGCATTTTTTAAATCTGCAAACTCAACCAGTAGACCGTCAAACGATTCTACAACAATATTATCCAAATCCTTCGTTGCTTCCTCTAACATAGTAACTCTTTCTTCTACAGAAAACAATGGACTTTTTGCACTGTTATTCAATACACCAATAATTAATTTATCAACCAATTTTGATGAACGACGGATTACATCTAAGTGTCCCAAAGTAACTGGATCAAAACTTCCCGGATATACACCTATCCTCATAATAGCCTCCATAATACGTATCTTAAAGCTAATAACAGTTCAGTAATCTAAACTAATTTATTATGGCACAACTTCTAATTGGTACCTTCTCGCTTTTGTATAAATACATGTTTATTTGTTTTATATTCTTTTGTACGATACACTTCTAGTTTCGAATCTTCAAGATACGAAAAATCCGTATCAAGTGAAGCTTCTACAACTATAATTGTATTATAATACATTACACTAGAATGTTCTAAATATTCTAATATCGTTTTCTCAAATCCGTTATTGTAAGGGGGATCCATGAAAATAACATCGAACACCTTACCATTCTTTTCCGCAAATTGAACAGCAGTTAATACATCCATCATAAGTACTGTAGCCGAATCTTCAAGGCTAGTTATCTTAAGATTTGACTTGATGCAGTCTACTGCTGCCTTACTATTTTCCACAAATACTGCTGCCTTAGCTCCTCTGCTTAGTGCTTCAATACCAATAGCACCACTTCCACTAAATAAATCAAGAAAATCACAGTCAACTAAGTCCTGTGCTAATATGTTAAATAAAGTTTCTTTAATTCTATCTGTAGTAGGCCTTGTGTCTGAGCCAGCGATTGTTTTCAATTGTAATCGTTTTGCTTTTCCAGCAATTACCCTCATTCAATCATCCCTTTTATATCTTAATACAAGTACATCTTATATACTTGTTGTTATATGTGCGCCAGTTTGTTGACACAACTAATATGAATAGTCTATATCAAAATGCTCCATAATTCAATAGTTTACACAATTTTTTCAAATATTTTTTGTGACCATTTACATGCTTTTCCGTGTTTTTCCAATGTGACTTAATTATACTAGCGCACATAAGTGCGTCTCTAATAACAATTTTTCAAAGTCTGAATCTTCGACGGGTTTAGAATAATAATAGCCTTGTGCATAATCACAGCCCATATTTCTTAGAAAAATTGCTTGTTCTTGTGTTTCTACACCCTCTGCAACCACGAATAAGCCTAACCATTTGGCAAGATTTATCACAAATTGTATTACAGAACGACCACTACTTCTGCCAACATTATTCTTCAAAAAGCTCATATCCAATTTTAGAATCTCAATTGGTAAATCACTTAACATATTAAGCGAAGAATAACCAGTGCCAAAGTCGTCCATCTCTATTACAAATCCTAATTTACGAATCTGGTTAACAATATCAATCATTTGCTTCGCATTATCCGTATAAGCGGACTCTGTGATTTCTAAATGCAGATACTGAATTGGTATTTTATATTTGTTGACCAGGTCAAATAACAATTGAGGTAACTTTGGATTATACAAATCTACTCTTGAAACATTAACCGAAATTGGCATTAATACATGTCCTGTTTCCATCCAAGAAGCGATCTTTTGGCAAACACAGTCCCATACATAATAATCTAACTCACTAATAAAACCATTCTTTTCAAAAATCGGAATAAATTCTCCTGGAGAAAGAAATCCATATTCAGGATGCTTCCATCTTACTAATGCTTCAGCGCCTATTACACATTCCGAAGATAAATCGAATTTGGGTTGATAATAAACCACAAACTGCCTCTCATCGACCGCTTTTGTCATTGCATTCGTAATCATCTGTTCTCTTAATAATTTTTCGCGAATTGAATCATCGTAATAATTAATGAATGAATCATAATTCCCCTCAAAAGTATCTACAGCTAATTTAGCACGATCACATATTTTATCAATTGACATAGAAATATCATCTACCATATATACACCAAAGCGCATAACAATATTAATAGGTATCGTATAACTTTTTAGTTTCTTTACAATTGATTTAATAACAGCTTCGCTATACCGTTCACTATTCATTAAAATAAAGAAATTATCTGCACCTGCATGGCCACATATTGCATTATCATCAAATGTATCAAGCATTATTTTCCCAATAAAATTAAGCAAACGATCTCCTTCTGCTCTACCAAAGAGTTCATTCACTAATTTAAATCTTGAAATGTTAGCAAAGACAACAAAATATCTGTTACCTAGATTGTTTTGTATTACTTCTGTAAATTTCTTTGTGAAAAAATTGAAGCTATAAAGACCAGTTAATGTATCTCTTTCATACAAGTTAACAACAGCAGCTGTTTTTAATAATTTTATTGTATTGGCAATTCTTCTCTTAATTATTGCAGGCCTAAAAGGTTTTGCAATAATATCATGAGCCCCTAGCTGAAGTGCTTCTAACTCTTTTGTCTCATTATTATCAGCTGTAGTTACAATAACTGGTATATTCATTGCAACTTCCATTCTCTGAAGTTCTGCAAGGAATGCAAATCCATCCATATTTGATATCATTAAATTCAATAGAATCATCGATATCTTAACAGCATGGCTTTCTAACTTGGTAAGTGCTTCTGTAATAGTGCTTACATCAACAATCGTATAGGTGTCTGATAATATCGCATGCAATGTTGACCTATTCTCTTCGTTGTCATCAATTAACAGAATAATTTCTTTTTGATTCATTATGAAAGGAACCTCCCAAGTTCATATTTACGAAGTAGTACTCCCCGTATGCTATTATCTGTTTTATTATAACATATTTTCAGAATAATTGAAGTAATAATCTACATTTTTTCCTATAACTTCATTATTAATTGACAGTCACTGTAATTATACAGACAAAAGAGGTATAATATCATGAATTTCATAATATTATACCTCTCTTTTTATTACTTCTTTTGCACAGCTATATGCTAATAAACGTTTGCTTTTGCATATATCTACTTCGCATATAATTCTTTAGCACATTCATTAATAGCTAGCTTATTTGCCTGCCATTAATTTTTCTTGTTCAGCGATCATTTTTTTGACCATGTAACCGCCTACAGAACCATTCTGGTATGATGTTAAATCACCATTATAACCATGTTTTAATGGTACTCCAAGTTCACTTGCTACTTCATACTTAAATTTGTCCATCGCTTCTCTTGCTTCTGGTATTACTGAATGATTTCTGCTTGCCATAATAAACTCCTCCATTCCTATTCAGATGATTTACCTGAATAAGTCGTGTTGTTGTTTGTTACGCTATTATTATATGGAGTTATCTTATTAATACACTTGTAATTTTTTCAAATTTTATAGGTCCGAGAATGCTTCATATAATCGATTCATTGCCTCTTCTACTGTCTTCCTTGGTGCCGCTATATTGATTCTCTCAAAGCCTAATCCTTCCTTACCAAATATGATACCTTCATCTAACCATAGTTTAGCTTTCTTTTGTATACGATCCTCTAAGTCTCTTAAATCTAACCCATATGCATTAAAGTCAAGCCATACAAGATATGTTCCTTCTGGGACAGATAAAACAACTTTAGGCATTTTCGTTTCAACAAAATCTCTAACATATGCGATATTCTCTACTAAATACATCTTTAATTCTTCAAGCCATTTTTCCCCATACGTATATGCGGCTTGACATGCTGTAAGACCAGAGATATTAGGTTCATCGAAACCTGTCTTACCCACTTCCTTTTTAAATAATTTACGGAGTTTTGTATTTGCAATAATTATATTGGATAATTGTAATCCAGCTAAATTGAATGTTTTGCTTGGAGATGTACAGGTTATAGTTATATCCTCTATATCTTTGTTTATTGAAGCAATAGGGATATGTTTTTTCTCACCGTATACAAAATCTTCATGGATTTCATCAGCAATTATAATAACATTATGCTTTAAACAAATCTCCCCTATTCTTGTTAACTCTTCTCTAGTCCACACACGACCAACTGGATTATGAGGACTACAAAAAACAAATGCCTTTACGGAGTTCTCTATTATTAAATCTTCGAATTTTTCAAAATCGATGGTATAAACTCCTTTATGATCTTTCACTTCATATAACAGTGAATTATTAATTAGTTTTCGTTCGTTCTCAATAATAATATTCGTAAAAGGATAATAGACTGGATTTTGAATTAAAACAGCATCTCCTTCTTTCGTAACAGCTCTTATTCCCATACTAATTGCAAATACAACACCTGGTGTATATACTAGCCACTCTGGTTTAATGTCATAGTTATGTCTAGTTTTCATCCAGTTAATTACAGTTTTTTGATATTCTTCTTTCGGGTATGTATAACCAAATATTCCGTGTTGCACTCTTTTTTCTAATGCATCTGTTATCTCTGGTAATGTTGCAAAATCCATATCTGCAACCCAAAGAGGCATGACGTCTATATCTTTTCCTCTCTCAACAGCAAAATCATATTTCAGAGAATTTGTATTAGTACGGTCAATGATCTGTTCAAAATTATAAGTTCCCATCTGTCAGTCCTCCACTTTAAATTTGTGTTATTATATGCTTTCTATTCAAAAAAGTCAATGTACTTTCCTATATTATTGATATGATTAATCTAGAACATAAAAACTCACTATTATACTGCAAATATTGATTAGATTATATAGAACTTTTGCTTGTTCTATGCTATACTCGCACTATAAATAGATAGGAGTTGATTTGTTGTTTACCATACATCTTAATACAAATTCAAAAACACCATTATATGATCAAATATATACATATATCAAGGAGGAGATTAAAAACGGCTCCCTCCCTTATCATGCTAAACTTCCTTCTACAAGGAGCCTCGCCACTTATCTTCAAGTGAGCAGAAATACCGTTGATATGGCTTATTCCCAATTAGTTTCCGAAGGCTATATCGAATCCAAATCGAAATCAGGTTATTATGTCTGCCAAATTACCGAGATGCTTGCACTCCCTAAACGAGCAACAATAAAACAGGTTAAAACACCGCAAGTAAAGCCTAATTTTAATTATGACTTTTCACCTTTTGCAATTGATATTCGTCACTTTCCTTATAATACATGGCGTAAACTATCTAAAGAATGTTTAAACAATTCTAACAACGACCTTTTCTTATTAGGACACAAACAAGGGGATATGGATTTTCGAGAATCTATACAAAAGTACCTTCACGAATCTCGTGGTGTTCAATGTGACAAGGAACAGATTATCATTGGTGCAGGTGCGGATTATCTATTACAACTATTATCAGGGTTGCTTCAGGCATTGTCTGATACATGTAAAATAGCCATGGAAAACCCTACTTATACACAGGCATATCGTATCTTTCGTGGACTTGGTGTATCAACTTGTTGTATTCCGCTTGATCAGTCTGGCATCAGCATAGATAGCCTAAAACAATCAGATGCAAATATCGCTTATGTAACTCCATCCCATCAGTATCCTCTTGGAATAATTATGCCAATCAAACGTCGTCAAGCCTTATTAAGCTGGGCTAACGAAGAGGAAAATCGATATATTATCGAAGACGACCATGATAGTGAATTCCGTTATAAAGGAAAGCCAATTCCAGCCCTACAAGGACTCGACCAAAACGGTAAAGTTATCTATATTGGAACGTTCTCAAGAGCGGTTGCCCCTGCAATCCGTGTTGGTTATCTCGTACTACCACAAACTTTACTTAATCTATATAAATCAAAATATAATTACTATACATCTACAGTCTCAAGGATTGACCAATCAATCTTAACTGCATTCATTAATGAAGGATATTTTGAACGTCACCTCAATAAGATGAGGACACTGTACAAAGGTAAACATGATAACTTAATGCAAGCTCTCAAGATATTCAAGAATAAGGTATCCATTCAAGGAGAGCACGCTGGATTACATCTTGTAGTTACATTTCATCTACCTATTACTGAAGAAGAACTAATCGCTAAGGCTGCGAAGTCTTCCATTAAACTATATGGATTAAAGGACTTCTTTATAAGTTTCAATAATTCGACAAACTATGAACCAACTATTCTACTAGGTTATGCAAACCTTACGGAAGATGAAATTACACATGGAATCAAACACCTGTATCAAGTATTATGTGACAAGTAGTTTGTATTACTATTCCAGTACACATCTAATGCGGACTCTATTCGCTATTCAGAAATTAAAAAGCTTCTACATACTACTGTAGAAGCCTTTTCTATAAATAAATATTTAGGAGTTATTATCAATGGAATGGCATTTTCCATATAATAATTTTTATAATAAGAATAATGGTAATTTATTCTTTATATACATAATAATCTATCTTTGTACTCTACCTGAACCGTCTCCACCAGCTAATTTCATAACTTCATCAACGCTTACTTGGTTGAAGTCACCTTCTATTGAGTGTTTTAAACAACTTGCAGCAACTGCAAATTCGATCGTTTGTTGTGGTGCAAAATTATTAACGCAAGCATAGATTAATCCGCCACCGAATGAATCTCCTCCACCAACACGGTCAACAATGTGCATTAAGTAGTCTTTACTGAAAAAGAATTCCTCACCATTATAAAGCATTGCTGCCCATTTGTTATCATTAGCTGAGATTGACCCTCTTAAAGTGATTGCTACTTTAGAGAAGTTAAAACGTTCTACTAATTGTTTTGCAACGTCTTTGTAACCTTCATGGTTCACTGTACCAGTTGTTACATCAGTGTCTGATGCTTTGATACCGAATACATCTGCTGCATCTTCTTCATTAGCGATACAAACATCAACATATTCACAAAGTTTACCCATAACTTCGCCAGCTTTTTCCTTTGACCATAATTTATTTCTGTAGTTAAGGTCACATGAAATAGTGATATTTCTTTCTTTTGCCGCTTTACATGCTTCAAGACAGATTTCAGCAACGTTATCACCTAAAGCAGGAGTAATACCTGTGAAGTGGAACCATTCCGCACCTTCAAAGATCTCATCCCAGTTAAAGTCTTCTTTTGTTGCTAAACACATTGCTGAGTTCGCTCTATCATAGATAACTTTTGAAGGTCTTTGAGAAGCACCTTTTTCAAGATAGTAAATACCTACTCTGTCGCCACCACGAGTGATGTCAGAAGTATCAACCCCATATCTTCTTAATGAGTTAACAGCAGCTTGCCCGATTTCATGTTTTGGAAGCTTTGTAACGAATTTAGCATCTAAACCATAGTTTGCTAAAGAAACAGCTACATTAGCTTCTCCTCCACCATAAGTTGCACCGAAAGTTTCAGCTTGAACAAAGCGGTAATATCCTTCTGGTGCTAATCTCAACATTAATTCCCCAAATGTAACAACTTTCTTAGACATATTAAAATCCTCCTAAAACAATAGTTTTATCTTTATTTTTGTAAAAGATGGATAGCGAATCTACCAACTTCATCAGTTAAATATACTGCAACCATTTTTTTCTTGTCGTTGTATTTCGCTGTTTCCATATTGACCTTAACACCCTTACGTTCTAAGTATGCAACTGCACGGTCTATGTAATTTGTCTTGATTGCAATGTGACCATTTGCTCCAAGATATGAAGTTTTCATAACTTCTATAGCAGAACCTGCGAACACCGAGCTAT
Source organism: Lachnospiraceae bacterium (assembly GCA_019421365.1). GTDB lineage: Bacteria > Bacillota > Clostridia > Lachnospirales > Lachnospiraceae > Anaerosporobacter. Next base: position 302,996 of record JAHZFJ010000001.1, on the reverse strand, counting down.
TCCCAACCTTTTTAGAAAAACCAAAGATGGAGTCAAACTTTCCAGCAACTTCTTCTGCTTCGCTTTCATCATTAGCATTAATTCCAATGTGTGCGATTTCAAAACCTAACATTAATTCAACAGCTTCTTTTGTAAGCGCTTTTATTTTGTCGAATTCACCCGCGTTAATCATCTCACCACTTACCATCCAACTACCACCACAAGCGATAATTTTATCAAAATCTAAGTAACTCTTTAGGTTTTTAGCGTTAATTCCACCAGTAGGCATGAATTTCATGTTTACGTATGGTGCTGCCATTGATTTGATCATATTAAGGCCACCGGCTGCTTCAGCAGGGAAGAACTTAACTACTTCAAGTCCTAGTTCTATTGCTGTTTCAACATCACTTGGATTAGCTGTACCTGGAGTTATCGGATATCCTTTTTCTACGCAGTATCTTACCACTTTCTTGTTTAGTCCAGGGCTAACGATAAATTTTGCGCCAGCTTCCATTGCTTTGTCTGCTTGCTCAGTAGTTAAGACAGTACCTGCACCGATTAACATCTCAGGATATTCTGTAGCCATAACTCTAATTGATTCTTCAGCTGCTTCTGTACGGAATGTAATCTCAGCACATGGAAGTCCGCCTTCACATAATGCCTTTGCTAATGGAAGTGCATCTTCTACTCTGTCAATTTTGACTACGGGAACAATTCCTATTTTTTGTATTTCCTCTAATACATTATTCAAGATTTTTCCACCTTTCATTTGTATATAGGTCGTGTAAATGTAAGTACTTACATTTACAAGCCTGATATAAATTATATAATTATCTAAGTATAATTACAAGTATTTATTTATAAAATTCTACTACCTTCAATTATGAAAAATAGTAGAATTTTTAGCTACACTTCTACGCCATACACTTCTATCTGCGTTAAAGCTGGGAACGGCGATGGGTCGTCTGATTTTATTAGATTTTTAAGGCATACCCACGTAATCTTCTTCTTATCAAAAGTGATTATATGTGGATCATAACTCTTTTCAAGTTTCCAATCAAATTCAGTCCCATCAGAGAATTCTACTGTTACTTTCGTCCACCAGTTATCATGTGGAAAATCCGCTCTTGTATAAAGTACAATTTTATCCGTAATAACTTCTCTACCGAAATCCACTTTAATTTTTGCATCATCTTGCATATTGATTCCCCAAGAGGCGAATGGCCATTCACCATGAGAAGTATTTGCTTTAACTCCATCAATGGCATTCTTTGCAGCAAATACGGATTCTCCTCTGGTTTCAACATTGGCTGATGCATGTGGATAACAATTCGATTCCTCATGTTGATCTGCTACGTTAAGTGCTAGATTCTTATAGCTAGCTATCTCTTGCATCGTTGCAACTCGTACAGTAATAAGATGACGGTCTCCACTAAAAATCTTAGGAGAATAACAAACCTTCTTTTCTCCAAATGGTATTACATAACAATAGCTATTTGATTTCAGATAGACAAATGCACTTCCAAGGGCATCATCTATTTGTAATACTAAGTAAATATCTTTCTCCGAGGATTCAAGCATAATGGAATCACCTTCCTTATATGCCTGATCATAATATAAGAAAACTTCATTTTCATGACTATTTTCACATGCTACACTTCCATCCGCATGTAATACCTTTAATGATAGTTCTACCATTATGTCCTCCTATTTAGGCTGTTTTCCTATGTAAGCTAAAATACCACCATCTACATATAAGATATGTCCATTCACAAAGTCAGATGCCTCTGATGCTAGGAATACTGCTGGGCCAGATAAATCTTCTGCATTTCCCCAACGGGCTGCTGGTGTCTTAGCGATGATGAATTGATCGAATGGGTGTCTTGATCCATCTTCCTGAATTTCTCTAAGTGGAGCTGTTTGTGGAGTAGCAATATAACCAGGTCCAATACCGTTACATTGAATATTGAATTCGCCATACTCAGATGCGATATTCTTTGTTAACATCTTAAGACCACCTTTAGCTGCTGCATATGCAGAAACTGTTTCACGTCCAAGTTCACTCATCATAGAACAAATGTTAATGATCTTTCCATGACCTTTTTTAATCATTGAAGGTATAACGGCTTTAGCAACGATGAAAGGTGCATTTAAATCAACATCAATAACTTGTCTAAACTCCTCAGCTGACATTTCATGCATTGGTATTCTTTTAATGATACCAGCGTTATTTACTAGTATGTCAATAACACCAACTTCATTTTCAATTTTAGCTACCATATCGTTAACTTGCTCTTCACTTGTAACATCACATACGTAACCATGAGCTTTGATACCAAGTTCAGCGTATGATGCAATTCCTTTTTGAACAAATTCATCTTTGATATCACAGAAAACAATTGTCGCTCCCGCTTCTGCATAAGCGCTAGCAATAGCGAAACCAATTCCGTAAGAAGCACCTGTAACAAGTGCGATTTTTCCGTTTAATGAAAAACTATTCATAATATTTGACATGTTCATCTTCTCCTATTCTATTTCTTTTTAAGTTACCTACTCCTCGAAATCTTCTAGTACGAAGTTCGAGTTACATAATATCAGTCATTGCAACTCCATCCATATCATCGAATGCTTGGTTTTCGCCAACCATACCCCAGATGAATGTATAAGCTCTAGTACCACATCCTGAGTGAATTGACCAACTTGGTGAAATAACAGCTTCTTCGTTTCTCATAACGATGTGTCTTGTTTCCGTTGGTTCTCCCATGTAATGGAATACGCATGAATCTTCCGACATTTCGAAGTATAAGTAAACTTCCATTCTTCTATCGTGAGTGTGACATGGCATTGTGTTCCATACGCTACCTGGTTTTAAACTTGTCATACCCATCACTAATTGGCAACTCTGTACTTGACCTGGAAGGATATATTTGCAGATAGTTCTATGGTTTGATTCTTCTAAAGATCCAAGTTCAACTTTGTTAGAATCTTTAACGATAACTACGCCTTCTTCTTCTGTTCCCTCTGGTTTAATTAATACTGTTGGATAAGTTTTGTGTGCTGGCGCGCTGTTAAAATAGAATTTTGCTGGGTTTTTATCATCAGCGCTGATGAAAGTGATGTCTTTCGATCCCATGCCTATGTACATACCTTCTTTATATTCAAGGACATAATCTCTTCCGTCAACTGTAACAGTACCTTTTCCACCGATATTGATGATACCCATCTCTCTTCTTTGTAAGAAGTAATCTGCCCTAATTTCTTCACCTGCAGTTAATACAAGTGGAGTAACTGGTACTGCTGCACCTGTAATGATACGGTCAATATGACTATATACTGTTTTGATTTCTCCTGCTACAAATAGATTCTGTATGAGAAATTCTTCTCTAAGTCTCTCAGTTGTATAGTGTTTTACATCTCTTGGTGATGATGCTGTTCTAAGTTCCATAATAATACCTCTCTTTCAATTAAAATGCTTATTGTTTACTTCGATGAACTCAGTATAGCATACAAATACACCTAAATCTTGTTATTTCAGTACATAAAACTTGCATATTTTGAACATTTGGAGTAAGATATAACTATTGGATGACGAATTCTACCAGATAATACACATTGCTAGTTACTCATGACCGTACAACCAATAGAAAACCTATTATGAATAAAAAGGAATGAATACACTATGGAAAAATATACATCATGTAAACAAGCTATTGATCATTGTATTACTAATAAGTATTTTGCTGTTGCCTATCTGTGCAACGAAGAAAAAACCATGAATATTCATATTCACGATTGTTACGAAATGTACTTCTCCATAACTGGTGGCAAACAATTTCTTATAGACAACAAATTTTATGATATTGCCCCAGGCGACTTATTCATTATTAATCAATTTGAAAGTCACTATCTTTCTAAAATTGATCAAATGATACATGAAAGAATAGTCGTTTCGATTCACCCCGACTTCATTAAGATGCTATCAACAAAAAACACTGATTTATCTACATGCTTTACCAAACGTACCAAGGGATGTTCACATCGTCTTCATCTAACATCAGAACAACAACAACGTTTTTATTACTACATAAACAAAATAACCTCCATCGATAGCTATGGTAGCGACATAATTGAAAAGGCTTGTTTTATGGAACTAATCGTTATGATTAATAGTATCTATACAGAGAATCTAAATCTTGACTCAAGTGTAAATGATTATAAATACAACCAGCAAGTGGAACAGATTATACAATATATAAACCAAAACATATGCGAACCGATAACAATTGAATTTCTTGCGAAACACTTTTATCTTAGTGATTCCTATATATGTAGAATATTCAAGTCAGCTACCGGTACAACAATCAATAAGTACATAACCGCTCGTAGAATCAGTATAGCAAAATCTCTCCTATCTTCTGGAACGAGTGTAAGCGATGTCTACTCACAAAGTGGTTTCAACGATTACAGTAACTTTTTGAAAGCGTTTACAAAGGCGGTAGGGGTCTCTCCCAAAAAGTATGCCTTATATAGTAATTCATAACGCAAAAATCCCGTAACACTAATTACATGTTACGGGATTTTTTAAGTCTATTATTTATTCTTTTCAAAATATGCTTTACCAAAGTCTCGGTCAAGAAACATTTGTTCCTTCAATTCTTCTAAACCGTTGAATTTAACTTCTCCACGTTCAAAAGTATAGAAGTTTACTTTTATCACTTGTCCATATAAATCGCCATCAAAATCGAACAGATACGATTCAATACCGGGTCTTGTCTCACCACCAATCGTTGGTTTATATCCAAGATTAGTGATTCCTTCAAATATACCGGCCTCCGTTTCAATCGTTGTTACATAAACACCATTTGGTGGTAATAATTTTTCAACAGGTGGATAGATATTCGCAGTTGGCATTGATAATACTTTACGCCCAATCTGGTTTCCATATACAACGGTACCTTCTATACTAAATTTTCTACCAAGCATAGAATTCACTTTTTCTATATGACCTTCTATTAATTCCTGACGAATAGTTGAACTACTAACTACTTGTTCATTAAACATGACTTTATCCAACACTACCAATTCATAACCATAAACTTTTGAAAGCTTCTCTAATAAATCAATATTACCTTTACGTTTATATCCAAAAGCAAAGTCACTTCCGACTACCACTTTTTTGGCACGTAACTTCTTACACAGAATCTCTTCAATAAATATTTCTGGTTGCATATGTCTTGTTTCTTCATCAAATGGATATGAAATCATTACCTGTATACCCAAGTCTTGAAGATAATTTCTCTTTTCTTCTTCCGTAAGCAAATTACCTTCAATATGATCTGTTCGAACTCTATCTGCTGACGCAAATGTGAATACAGCCGGTTTAAGCCCCTGTTTCGAACTATCAAGAACTTCCCTGATCAAAAGTTGATGACCAATATGGATCCCATCAAACTTTCCTAACGTAACGGCTGTATCATATTCCATCTGGATCTCATCTTTATTCGTAATATACTTCATAAATAAACCATTGCCCCCTGTTTTATGCATTCTACGAATAGGTGTTACTAATCTAATTAAGAAACATCTTAACCGGTTTTAGATTCGAAGCTCCCTGCCATTCATAGATTGCACTAAATTGTTCATCAATATTGTAGATTCTTACTTCTTTATGTTCACCTAACGAACTTTTTGCATCTTCTTTGTTTTTAATATGTTCTAGTTTCAACGGATTACCATTTGCTAAGAAACGATTTCCAACTTCATTCACATATACTTTCGGATACTGAGGAAACATATCTGCGACAGGAATCACTCGTTCCATAAGCCTGTCTTCTTGCTGTAATTGCTGTGCTTCTTCTAACGTAATGGCATCTGCCAATACAAACTTACTAACCTTAGTACGCACCAGACTCTTCATACAGCCTCCACAGCCAAGTGTTTCACCAATATCGTGGCATAACGTACGAATATATGTCCCTTTTGAACAATTTACCCTCAACCGTACTTCGTGACAATCATCTGTTAGTTTTATTTCAAGAATTGTAATATCATGAATTGTAATCGGCCTAGGTTTTCTCTCGATTACCTTTCCTTCTCTTGCGAGCTCATATAACTTCTTGCCATTAACCTTTAATGCTGAATACATTGGAGGAATCTGTTCAATAGGTCCAACAAATGAATTCACCACTTCTCTTACTTGCTCCTCTGTCACTAAAACATCAGTTTCTTGTAATACTGCACCAGTAATATCTTGTGTATCCGTCACTTTTCCAAGAAGTAAAACTGTTTCGTATTCCTTATCTTTATCCGTAAGCAAGTCACATAATTTAGTTGCATTTCCAAGGCAAACAGGTAATACGCCCGTTGCATCAGGATCTAATGTTCCTGTATGTCCAATTTTCTTTTGCCTAGTTATACCTCGGAGTTTGGCTACTACATCATGGGATGTGAAGCCTTTCTCCTTATATATATTAATAATTCCATTAATCAATGTCTTCTCTCCTGCTAATTAATTTACCTTTTATACGATACCTTGGTTTCTTAATTGTATATCAATATGTCTGATGATGTTATTAATTACATCATGCATAACACCTTTCATGGAACAACCTGCAGCTTTTACATGACCGCCACCACCGAAATATACCGCGATTTTACTAACATCCACATCACCATTAGCACGCATACTTACTTTATACTCTTGAGGCTCTGTTTCATAGATAAAGACTGCAACCTCTACACCTTTTGTAACACGCAATTGATCAATGATACCGTCTAAATCCTTAGAAGTCACTTCATAGAATTCCATTGTCTTTTTGCTCAGTGTTGATACGATACATTTATCATTTAGTACTAGAAAACTCTCTAGTAAACATCTTCCCAAGATTTGATTTTGATGATAGTCCTTCTGATAAAAACTTTCATCAATAATTCGAGCTGAAGATACACCCTTACTAAGCAACTTACCAGCAATTGTCATAGTTCTTTCTGTTGTATTGGAATGTTTGAATACACCTGTGTCATGAACAATTCCAAGATACAAAGCTTCTGCTGTTTTTAATGAAATTTTATCTTCGTCAAACACTTCAAACATTACTTCACAAGTTGAACTTGCATCCAAACAAACATGATTAGTCCCAGCGAATTTCGTATTACTTACGTGGTGGTCAAAACATATAGTCTTCTTCGCATTCTCAAACATTGGAATTGCATTCCCTAAACGATCAACACTGCCGCAGTCAAGAGATAAGAATAAATCATACTGTTCTACATCTGTATTATATTCTGTATTAATTTGGTCTAGCCCTGAAATCATATTGAATGAATCAGATACCGACTCAAGAAAGACATCCGTACGTATCTCTGGTCGATTTTCCTTCAAATAGTGATATGTTGCCATACAAGATCCTGTACAATCACCATCCGGCCGTACATGACCTGATATTGCGATCGTTTTCACGCCTTCTAACATATCTAATAGCTTCATCATTATCACCTTACTTTCTTATTTAATAATTTAATTATCTAATGTTCAAATTTCATATTATAATTATTCTCATTCTGTATATAAAATAGTACTAAATATACAATTATCATCTAATATAATACCATAAAGACTTTGAAAAATCTACTAATCAACCTAATACAAGCTCAACGACTACATACATAGACTTCTACTTAAATGATACTATAATGACACAACCGACTTAAGAAAAGGCAATCCTCATCAGATGTGTTTACCTACAACTAATGAAGATTGCCTTTGGTCTAGGTTTGTATATTATCCAAACTATAGACTTCATATATGAATTTGTAGTGATGTTATTGTTAACTTTTGGTAACTCTTCAGTTGTCTCATATTATCAGACAGCCTGAATAATCACTTTTAGTTATCTTTATCATCTTCAGCATCATCTGAAGCATCAACCAAATCTTTATTCACATCATCAATTAATTTCGACATGTTTACACCATATTCAATAGATTGGTCCATAACAAATGTTAATTCTGGTGTATTACGAAGATTTACTGACTTTGCTAATAGTGTTCTTAAGTATGGAGCAGCACTTCTAAGGCCTTCATAAGTGGACTGTTTCTTCTCTTCATCGCCTAGAACACTGATATATACTTTAGCATGTTTTAAATCAGGTGCCACTTCAACCGCAACAACAGAGGTCATTGGGCTAATTCTTGGATCTTTGATTTCTCTATTAATTAACATGCTTAATTCTTTTTGTACTTCACCGTTAATTCTTGTATTTTTAATGCTATTCTTTCTCATATAAACTCCATTTCCGCACGATGTAACCAAAAGTGCTTTACGATTATATCAGGAAATTGTAATAACTAAATTATTACTTTCTTGGTACCTCTACCATTGTATAAACTTCAACTTGATCCATCTCTTTCACATCGTTGAATTTTTCGAATACAAGACCACATTCATAACCCGCAGCAACTTCTTTTACATCATCTTTAAATCTCTTTAATGATGCAAGATCGCCATCAAATATTACAATACCATCACGGATTATTCTTACTTGTGATCCACGTACAACTTTACCATCTAATACATAAGAACCAGCAATTGTACCTAAACCTGAAGCTTTGAATACTTGACGTACTTCAACATGACCAAGTACTTTTTCTTCAAATGTAGGGTCAAGCATACCCTTCATAGCAGCTTCAATATCTTCAATAGCATTATAGATTACACGGTATAGACGTAAATCAACTTTCTCACGATCAGCAGTTTCTTTTGCAGTATTATCAGGTCTTACATTGAAACCAATGATAATTGCATTAGAAGCACTTGCAAGAATAACATCTGATTCATTAACAGCACCTACGCCACCATGAATAATACGAATTGCAACTTCATCATTACTTAATTTTACTAAACTTTGTTTTACCGCTTCTACAGAACCTTGAACATCGGCTTTAACAATAATGTTAAGTTCTTTGATGTTACCAGCTTGAATTTGTGAGAATAACCCATCAAGTGATAATTTAGATTTTGTATCATCAAGTAATTTTTCTCTACTTTGTTTGATAAATGCTTCAGCAATAGAACGAGCTTCTTTATCATTCTCTGTAGCCATGAAGACTTCACCAGCACCTGGTACTTCATTAAGACCAAGAATTTCAACTGGTGTAGATGGACCTGCTTCCTTCACACGTCTACCTTTATCATCAATCATTGCTCTTACTTTACCGTATGCAGAACCAATTGCGATAGAATCTCCTACGTTAAGAACACCTTTTTGAACTAATACAGTAGCAACTGGACCTCTACCTTTGTCAAGTTCGGCTTCAATTACAATACCTCTACCTTTACGGTTTGGATTAGCCTTTAATTCGCACATTTCAGCAGTTAATAGAATCATCTCAAGTAATTGATCAATTCCTTCTCCTGTGTGTGCTGATACAGGTACGAATACAGTATCTCCACCCCAGTCTTCTGCTATTAATTCATGTTCTGTTAATTCTTGTTTTACTCTTTCAATATTAGCACTTGGTTTATCAATCTTATTAATTGCAACAATAATTTGAATTCCCGCAGCTTTAGCATGGTTGATAGCTTCAACAGTTTGTGGCATTACACCATCATCAGCAGCTACAACTAAGATAGCGATATCTGTTGACTGTGCTCCACGCATTCTCATAGATGTGAATGCTTCATGTCCTGGAGTATCTAAGAATGTAATCTTTTCATTATTAACATTTACTACATACGCACCGATATGTTGCGTAATACCACCAGCTTCATTATTCGTTACATGTGCTTTACGAATAGTATCAAGTAATGATGTTTTACCATGGTCAACGTGACCCATAACACATACAACTGGTGGACGTTTTTCTAATAATGCTTCATCTTCATCATCTTCTTTTAATAACTCTTCTATAACATCAACTTTTTCTTCTAATTCAGCGATTATTTCGAATTCTAAAGCGATTTCTTCTGCTTCTTCAAAAGTGATTTCTTGATTGATTGTTACTACTTTACCTTGTAAAAACAACTTCTTAACTAATGCAGCAGCTGGCATCTTCATTTTATCAGAAAGTTCTTTTATTGTTAACACTTCTGGTAAGATAATTGTCTTAATGCCATCATCTTCAACTTCTTGCACTACTGGTGTAGGCATAATAAATTGCCCTTTTCTTGGTGCACCATTGTTGTTATTATTTTTGTTCGTATTATTGTTTCTGTTATTGTTATAACCATTTCTGTTATCGTTACGATTGTTGTTTCTATTATTATTTCTGTTGTTGTTATAACCATTTCTATTATTGTTTTGGTTATTGTTTGATGTATTATTTTGATTACGGTTATCGCCTGGTCTGTTCGTGTTATTATTACCACGATTATCATTAGGTCTATTCGTGTTATTATTTACGCGATTATCGTTTGATCTATTTGTGTTGTTGTTATTACGATTATCGTTTGGTCTATTTGCGTTATTATTTACACGGTTATCATTAGGTCTATTCGTATTATTACCACGATTATCGTTTGGTCTATTCGTGTTATTATTTACACGGTTATCGTTTTGGTTATTGAAACGATTGTTTGGGCGATTAGTGTTATTATTGTTAGTATTATTAGTGTTGTTATTATTATTGTTATTATTCATATTTCGATTGTCGTTCCTATTATCGTTCCTAGTATTGTTTCGGTTGTCATTGCGATTATATCCTTGACTACCTGTATTTTCATTATTTCTCTGATTATTCGTTCTGTTATTACTTGTTCTTTGATCATGCGAATGCAAAGCGTTAGTAGTCGTTGTTTCTACTTTTTTTGTTGATTCACTTGCTTTAGCAGGAGTTGGAGCCTGATATTTAACACGAACCATATTAACAACATTATCTTCAATGCTATTCATATGACTATTAACCTCAATTCCCTTTTCCTTCAAGAACGAAATAATATCCTTACTAGATTTATCTAATTCTTTCGCTAATTCATAAATTTTAATTTTCGACATACTTACTACCTCCGCTATTCCACTACATTTTTAAGTTGCTTTTGTGTTGCATCAGCCAAGCCCTTATCAAGCATTGCTAAAGAAGCTCTCATTTCTTTACCCATTGCATGACCTAGCTCTGTTTTCTCACCAAAAAAGTAAATTGGCACTTTATAGTAAGTACACATATTGGTAAACATTTTCTTGGTATTATCTGACGCGTCTGAGGCTACGATTACCAGTTGTGTTTTATGTTCTTTAACAGCTTTCTCAGTAGAAAATTCTCCACTTGCGACCTTTCCGGCCTTCGTTGCTATTCCAATATATGATAGAATCTTGTTCTTTGTCCTAGGGTCATATTGCACTTCGGTATTAATTTGTTCCAAGATCTATCAACTCCTTTTCTAATTGCTCATACACTTCTTTTGGAATAGTTACTTTTAAAGAACGTTCTAAACCTTTGCTTTTTACCGCTTTAGAAAAACATTCTAAGGAACTACACATATAAGCTCCTCTTCCATTTTTCTTTCCTGTTGCATCGATAACGATCTCATCTTCAGGTGTTTTAATAACCCGAAGCATTTCTTTTTTTGTTTTCATTTCACCACAACCAACGCATTGTCTTAGTGGTATTTTTTTTGTTTTCATTTAATCACTTCCTAAGTGTATTACGATTTTATTCTATTCCTCATTAAAGGATTCACTTTGTTCACTTGTACCGTAAACTTGAGTTTCACTCTTAATATCAATCTTATATCCAGTTAATCTAGCTGCTAATCTAGCATTTTGACCTTCTTTACCAATTGCAAGGGATAATTGATAATCTGGAACAACTACATTAGCTGTTTTTTCTTCAACATTGACATCTACTGAAACAACCTTAGCTGGGCTTAATGCGTTCTCAATTAACACAGCTGGATCATCACTCCAGTTAATGATATCGATTTTCTCACCTCTAAGTTCATTAACGATTGCATTAACTCTAGCTCCGTTAAGTCCTACACAAGCACCTACTGGATCTACGTTAGAGTCGTTTGAATAAACTGCCATCTTTGTTCTTGAACCAGCTTCTCTTGAAATACTCTTGATTTCTACAGTACCATCTTTAACTTCTGTTACTTCAGCTTCGAATAATCTCTTAACTAACTCTGGATGAGTTCTTGATACTGTAATTCTTGGTCCTTTTGTTGTATCTTTAACTTCTAATACATATAATTTAATACGATCTGTAGGTTTAAAACGTTCTCCTCTAACTTGTTCATTCTCAGTTAAAACAGCGTCTACTTTACCTAAATTAATACTTACATTATTGCCTACATAACGTTGTACGATACCAGTTACGATATCTTTTTCCTTGCCATAGTATTGATTGAAAAGTACTTTTCTTTCTTCTTCACGAATCTTTTGTACTACTACTTGTTTTGCCTTTTGAGCTGCAATACGTCCGAAGTTTTTAGGTGTAACTTCAACGTGAACGATATCACCTAAGTTGTTCTTTGGGAATCTAAGAATTGCTTCCGCTTCACTAATCTGAGTAACTTTGTCCGTCACTTCCTCAACGATTTCTTTTTCAGCGTATACAGTAACTTCTCCAGTTTCTCTATCAATGTTAACGCGGATATTGTCTGCTTTTCCAAAATGATTTTTACATGCAGCAACCAATGAATTTTCCATTGCCTCAAGCAAGATATCTTTGCTTATGTCTTTTTCCTTTTCAATTTGATTTAAAGCATCAATTAATTCTGAGTTCATTATTTTCCTCCACTTTCTACTCTTTTACGTTTCGTGTATTTATTAAAAATCAAGTGCTAATCGAACCATTGCAACATCAGAGCGATTTAATGTCATAGTGTTCTCATCTTCTAGTTCAATCGTAATTGTATCTTTATCGAATGCTGTTAATATTCCAGCAAATTCTTTTTTCTTATCTATTGCTTTGTATAGTTTGATTTCTACTTCTTCACCGATGCTTTTGGCAAAATGCTTATCTTTCTTTAATTGTCTGCCAAGACCTGGTGAGCTAACTTCTAGAATATATGCATCGTCGATAAAATCTTTCTCATCTAATAAATCACTTAATGCTCTACTTACTAATTCGCAATCATCAATTGAAATTCCGTCTTCTTTATCGATATAAGCACGAAGATACCAATTACCAACCTCTTTCACATATTCAACATCATATAATTCGAAATTATTCGCTTCTATAATTGGTTCTAAAAGACGTTCGGTTATTGCTTCATATTCTTCTCTCTTTGCCATAAAAACACCAGCTCCTTTTCCATTTCCAAATCTAAAACAGTTATTTATTCTCACACAAGTTATTATAACCATTCAAGCTTCTTTTTTATTATTAACTTGAATATAACACTTTGTAATATCTATAGCATAATGAAAGAGTGGACTTACGCCCACTCTTATTGCAATCCTATCACTTCAACAACAGTTACATTGTAACATTATTCCATGGCAAAAGCAAGTACTTTCTTCAAAATTAATAAAAGTTGATTTTTTGCTGTTTTCTCATACTAGTATTAGTATATCATATAACCAATATTAGATACAATTCATATGCATTAACTTAAGTTTAATGCCTTGGTGGTAAGCAGTGCGTATAACGTAATCCATTCTACTACACCCATTCTAGTAACATATTCTTCTTTGCTATAAAACTTGAAGCCACATTTCTCGATTACGCGCTTTGATTGTTCATTCCACATAAAATGTCCTGCTGTAAGAAACTCTAATGATAGTACATCAAAACAATAGTTGATAACTCTTTTTACTGCCTCTGGCATCAATCCTTTTCCCCAATATGATTTACTTAGAACATAACCTAGTTCACGCCCCTTCTTTTGTTCAAAATCACCACTAAACTTATTCTCATCATATTCTTCTATTCCTAACGAACCTATAACCTTTCCATTTTCTTTTAGTTCAAGAGCAAGTGTTTTCTTTTCTTCAATAAATAGTTTTAATAACTGTCTTGACTCCTCTTTGCTATCATGTGGTTTCCAACCTGCCATCTGTCCCACTCCATCTACAGAGGCATATTCATAAAAATCATCTAAGTCTGTATAACTCCATGGACGTATGTATAAACGTGGGGTTTCTAATATCGTCTCTGTTAAATCAATTTTTGAATTCATAGTTTCATCTCCTAATCACTTTGTAAACACACAATACCTTTCAATAATTGTATATCTATATTCCATTTAAAGTACTATAAAGTAACGGTATAATCATAAACAACAAGCTAATTGAGGATATCATTCCTTCTGTAATAAATTCTTCATCTCTAATCGCTTTCTTAATTGCTTTTATTAATCCGAATACAAAGGTAAACGGAGTAATCCATATTGTATATATACTTACCACTGCTAAAATACGTAATAAAGCTATCATTCCACTCACTTCCAATCTATAATCGAAAACTACTTCCCCCTTGCTAATTGCAAATATTACGCCAGAATGCTCTTCTTTTTCATGTCCAAAAAGGCTTCAAATTCTGGAAGGCTAATACCACCCTGTACACGGTTACTTTGTGCTAATTTTATCATATTTTTACATTTTTTACAATCACACAAAAAACACATTTTATTCACGTTTTGTACACAATTTGAGACTATTCTTTACAGTTGTAAAACAAAAACACCAAGCCGAATAGCTCTAATACTTAGAATACTCGACTAGTTCTATGGTTTGAAAGGAGAATTCTTATGAGAAAGACTAATCTTACAAAAAAAATATTCGTTTTAGGTGTATCAGCTACACTTGTTGCAGGTACTATGGTAGGTTGCAGTAGTAATAATTCTAATAATAATGATGCTACTTCTACTACAACAGACTCTACTACTTCCGACACAAGCACTACTAATACAACTACAATCTCAGTTGAATCAGCAGAGGGAACAACTACTGGAACAACAGAACAAATCACTACTGACTCTGTTCTTGAAGCTGTTTTAGATGCTAATAACAATGCAACTTCTATTTTAGTTAAAAATCTATAGTATAAAGTATTAAAGTAAGCGTCAACTCAAGCATATTATAAAAAACGTCACAAATCCAGGTACAATAATTTTACTTGGTTTGTGACGTCTTTCGATTTCTATACTTTACATGTATCTTCCGACCATGGTTGTTCTATTTGAGTCCATACTATTCTTCACTGTAATTCTCACATCTTAATTCCATTATGTAATTATAATTTCAATACGGATACGACTTCTTCTCCACACATTTCACCGTTTTCATGAAATCCCATCGAAGCATAGAGAGCTTTTGCTCCCATGTTTTCGGGTTCATAAGATAGCCAACAATACTCCGCCTTACCACAAGGTTCACTTCGTAAATATTCTAATGCTACTTTAAGAGCTTCTTTACCTAATCCTTTACCTTGATAATCTTTATCAATCATAAAACGCCAGATACAATAATTATTTATAGCAATAGCAGGATCATCTTCACCATCAACTGTATCATATCCGAACATAACAAATCCAACTAGACAATTCTCGTTATAGATTCCAAACGGTAACGCTACATTACCATCGATAATTGTTGCGTATGCTTCTAAGATGCTTCCTGTATTAGTTGCAACAAAATTCGTTTGTTCCTCTTTTACTGACAACTTGATTACCTTCCAAATGTTACTCGAATCAATTCTCCGTAGCTGTATCATACAAGCCTCCTTCAGATTAGAATTTCTAAATTCAAATTTTTTTATTATATAAACTTTGTTATATAAACAAAAAAGCCCAAGGTATAACCTCAGACTTCTTCATGTTCCATATTCATTAACAGCTCGTACGGGAATCGAACCCCAACAAAGCTATATAAAAATCATTAAATATCCTTATAAATAAGCACTTTATCAATTAATTTGAATGATTACCTTTGATTACCTTTGATTACCTTTATTTATATATTTATCGCTCGCTCAATCTGTTTCTTTTTGCTATCGCTATCTTTATTACTATAATAATAAAACTTTTTGGTTGTACTAATATCTGTATGCCCCATCTGCTCCATAATTAGACTTTCATTAACACCACTATCGATTAACGTAGTTCCATAAGTTCTTCTTATTTTATGCATTGATTTCATGTTTATGCCGCATTGCTTACAGGCATTTCGTAAATAATCATTAAACGTATTAGCTAAAATTCTTTTTCCATTAACCTCAAACATATAATCATTAACAGGATTTCTATCCTTAATCATTTTAATAGTTTCTAGTGCATTTTCTGTCAATATAACATATCTATCGCCAGCTTCGGACTTAGGGAATTCTTTTACTTCATGTACATACTTATTAGTATTAAAATCCCTGTATTTAATCTCTGTCCTCTGAATGTGTAACGAATGATTGTGCACATCTGTAAACTTTAGCGATGACAACTCACCAGCACGAATTCCTGTTTGAAAAGCCAGCAGCAAGGCAAGATTGGCTAATGTAGGATTTTCTTTTAGATAATTCGTTATTATCGGAATTTCATTTTCTAGATACACTTGATCCTCTTTGACTTTAATATTTCTTTTAAACACGTTTTTAGACAACTCTAAATCGTTGAAAAAACTACTTATACTAATTTTTGTAAGGCCTAATCGTTTAGCATGTTTAAAGACGCCTATTACAATAGTTCTCATGTTCGCATATGCCTTTTGTGTAAGTTTAAAATCAACAATTGTTTGTCTGATAACTTCTTCTAGATAAATATCAGTGATATTTTTTATTTTTATATCATTGATTTCAGCACATGCAAAATATTTTTTGTAATCTACATTATATCTGTCATATGTGCCTTTACTTATTTCATCTAGATGCAACTTATTATTAAGCCATGAATTAAATACTTCCTTAAAAGTTGGATTATTCTCTTTTTCTTTATAATAATTTATTATAACATTTTCAATTTCTTCTTTAGTTGTTCTTTTAACTAATTTTCTGCCTTTTTCTTCATTTGGTAAATAAGTATACCATTTTTTATTTTTTCCTTGCCAAATATCATATTTGTGTTTTGATAAATCATAATTTCTTTTCATTTTTTCATACTCTTTTCGAGTACTAGACAAATCTATGATATCATTATCTATAATATATTGCAATAAATTTATATCGTTCATATGTATTTACTCCTATCTAATCAAATATCAATTCAGTTTCTTCTATAATAAATGCAATTATTTTTGTAATAAAAAAAAGACACTCTCGAAAGAATGTCTTAATTAATCGAACTTATTGAATTGTAATTCCTATTTTACGTGAAGTTGTAATAACTCCTAAATTAATTAGCCTTTGTCTGTATAATTGCAGTTCCGTTAGAAACTATTTGTGTTACTTGTAATCTCATTCCGTACTGACTATTCGATAACTGCATGCCTAAATCATACATGTTCATCGGCTGAAGCATCTTATAAATCTTATCATCTCTTATAGATACATCAAATTTTTGGCCATCGTCCATACATAAAAGTCCTGTTGCTGCATAAGGAATACGATCCTTGGTTTCTTTCATCTCCATATTTGTTACTAGCATTTTATTTTTAATTAACATAATTTATTCCCTCCGATACATATCAAAATAGGTTACTGTGTTCGTGAATGATTTTAAACCACTTTTAAATTGAATTTTATAGTTTGCGATATAATGCATATCATAGTTTTGATGGCTCTCGACTAATATATCTTGATTTAATAACCCTATATGATCTTTTGTTATAATAGGCTTTTTAAGATTACGACTATATCCATAGCAGCGATTCCCCTTCAAATCAACTTTAAACAAATCCTCTACTAAGTATACGGATACATATAGTCCCACGTTTGTATTCCCTTCCTGTTTTAAATCTCTAATATCAACAAATCCATGAGTCCAAACGGTTTCCTCAAAAAACTGTTCAAATTCCTTTTGCCCTTCTGGTTTAAGTTGCTTACTTTTCGCAGTTTCAACTGGAACTGGCATATTACAAAGCATATGATAATGTATTGCTCCACGTTGTTGAAATTCAAGTACATACAAATATTTAAAGCTAGGAAAGAATCTTTGCATCATGCGTAGACTTTTACATAAATCCGATTTACTTTTTCTTATATCTTTCATATTCTCAGCATAGGTTAATGTAATAAATGTACTTAGATCAGGATTACATTGCGCCAATCTTATAATCTCATTTCTCGCTTTGTTTAAAGTTTCTTTTCTGTTCTTTTCGATTTTTCTGTATTCCATGTCGTGTATACCTTTTCTTCCATTCTTATTATTTGTCTTGCCAATTAAAATAGGTGCATCATATCGATATACTTCTAATCGATTATTGCATTCTACAAATTTTATATTGTAGTCTTTAATATCGTTATACATCGTATGTAAAGGCAGTGCCTACTCTATCGGATAAAAAATGGAATTGTCTTGGTTGTAGCTGTAGGTCGTCAGGTGTATATCCTAATACTACCTTATAACTACTATCTTCAACCATTTTAAAGCATACACGAATATTGAAAAGATTCTTGTTCTTAATGATTTCTTTTTCACTAGATTGACTAATCGCTATAACATAAATATTACTATGTGCACCTAATGCAAGTAACCTTGTTATTAAATTAATTATAATTTTATCGCCCGATAAAATAAGACTGAGTAATTCATCAATAACTACATAAAGTGGTGTATTATTCTGTTCTTCTTTAATACTTAAAAGATATTCAAACACTTTTTCTATTTCTTTTGTATCGTTCACTCGTGCAATTACATTTTTAAGGGTTGTAAAGTCTTTTTTAAAGGCATTTACTAATATTACAGGTTTATCTTTAAGTGCGCCTTCAACCATTGATGACTTTCCTTGTTGACTTAATCCACCCACCAACATATGTGGTGTCTTTTTAAAATCAAATATGACAGGATTTTTATAGCCATTAATAAGATTGTAACCAACTGGGATTTGCCAATCAGTTAACTCATAGCTCTCAACCTTTTCTCTTTGCATATCCTTAATTATCTTACGTAATTCACTTATAATAGTATAACTGCTAGCCCCAATCATTCCAGATCCAATCGCAAATCTAATTGTCTCTAGCGTATCATTCATATAAATCAACTCTTTTTGTTTGGTTAATTTATAATATGCATTATAATCCGTAATGATACCAATTACCGTTAATTTTTATTATTACTTTTTTCACCGTTTTTCTTTTCAAGCAATATTGTCTTGATAAAATCAGCAGCTTTTATTATCCCTCTACGTTCCTCAACCCAATTGTAAAGATCTGTTTCTATTTCGTCTTTTCGGTATGTAACTGTATGTTTTAATTGATTTTGCATAATTCACCTCCTATAGTAATATATATGTTATTTAACGGTAAATTATACAAATAAAGATTTTAGGACAACGATTTCCAATTAAACAGCTTCTATAGATTTATAAGTAATACTTCCCTCTAACTAATAATGTGACCTTACACCTTCGTATCATTCACCTAGCTTTTGCTGCGCACGCTAGGCGCATAATACTACGGCTCCAGGTCTTTTTATAGTTAAGAGGGTAAGTGTTCCTTTAATGTTATATAACATTTAGTAATTATCATTGACATAATTTGTATATTGCTGTAATATTAAATTACGGGCATGTTGTACCAACGACGTGTGTGTACAAATTACTTTATTTTGCAGAGTGGCGCTTGCTTCGGCTTGCGTCATTTTTGCGTTTATTTATATTTGGGCATGAAAAAAGCACCTCCAAATTAATGAAAGTGCATTTTCCTTTTTTAATATTACTTCTCACATCAACAGATGCAAGACTTACTTGTGGTATTATTATATTCATTTAACTGAATAATATTCCTGCAACAGCAAGAATCTATCTTGTAGTCAAATACTAAGACGATCGCTTTTAAAAAGTAAAAGAGAGTAGGTCAAAACTCTCTACTCTCAAGCATTTAAAGCATTCAGTTAATGTCTCACCTTGCGGCTGACCATATAGTTTTTATTTCTTGTTTATGTAAATATAATACTACACAATTATTATATTGTCAATTGCTTTATATGACTTTTTTTATATTTTCATCTTCCTCTAGTAAAGATTCTAATTCACATATTTTTTTATTTAACTCATAAATTTTATTGTAATCATATGCCGACTCCATATAATGATTATTTAAAAATTCTTTATTAGTCATTAAATTTAATTTCATATTAATGCAATCTAATAAATTATCCCCATTCCTAAAAAATTTATAATTTTCTAAACTATTTAGTCTTATTATTTCACCATCACTCAAATGAAAGTTTTTAACATTACATCTTAAATTATTTATAATTCTTTCTTTATGTATTGCTTTTATCTGATGCAAATTAATAATTGAGTCGTTCTTAAAGATCTTCCCGTCCCCTTTTACTTTAATGATGCATTCTTCAATTTCATCCTTAAAAGGCTCGATTTTATCATCACTAGTTGTTGGAACAACAATTATTGTATTCGGGAAGTTATAGAGAACAATAGCCGGATGAGGATAAGATATTTCAGTTTTTATATTTGTCATTCCAAAGTCAACAAAAACTTTGTCACCCCAAACATATCTGTGGTACTCCGGCTCTGACTTATCTGCCAATGTCCCATTTTTATTTACAAAGTTATTCCACATTATATATGGGATAGCATCTTTACATTGCTTCTCTTTTATGGATGATATTGTTGTATCCATAGATTCTAATAGCTCTAATTTAATTGGAGTTAAATTCTTGCATTTTAAATGTTTCTTAGACCCACCAGCCGTATCAAGTAATTCCTTATTATTCATTCTTTTCCTCCCTCATCAGTATATATTTATCCATTATATACCAATAAGAGACAAAATAATAGCAGAACGTATATTTGGGTAATAAGTCCTATTTTAACAGTTTCTTCAATGTTGCTACGCCCACTTTGCCATCTTGTTTCCAGCCTTGTTTTGCCCTAAATTTATTGACAGCTTTAGTAGTGTTTGCTCCCCATTTGCCGTCAACAGTCAATCCTGCCTTATTCTTTTCGTTAAGCAGCGTTTGAATCATCTTTGAAATATAAGTATTGGTATTAGTTGCACTGTAAGATTTAGCAGTATCACTAACGCCTTTTATCTGGAAATGAGGGCTGTCAGGAGTTGAGAAGTTTCCACCAGATTCAAATCCGTATTTAGTCATTAGAGAAACCAACTTTTTAGTTTCTTTATCATTAGCATTCCAAATAGCAGTCATTTTACCACTAACTATACGTTGTGGCACGACGTCAACAGCATTTCTCTTAGTATGTATACTTGACCGAGTCCATGTTACTTCTTTACCTGGAATTGTTCTCCCTTGGCTATAAAGATAATCTTGTCTAGCTTGACTACGATATGTTTCAACAACTAAAGGATTAATACTTTCAGCCTTAATTTCTTTGATTGCTTTATTTAATAAGATTTGACATAATGGGTTAAGTTCTTTGATATCTCTGCATTGATCTGTAACACTCATATTATTTGTCCTCTCCTTCTACTTCTGGTAACCCAGCTACGCTTGTTAATACTGATAATAGACCAGATAAAGCTGAAGCAGATAACACCATAATCCAATTAACATCACCGATAACTGCACTAGTACCAATAGTTGCGATTGCAGTTTGTGCCACCGTTTTAATTGCTCTCATACCAGCTGCTTTTAACCATTTTTTATTCATAATAAATTCCTCCATTTCATTAATTGATTTGTTTTTGGGCATATAAAAACACCCTCGGTAATGTGAGAGTGTATGCATATATATTGATTATTTAGTTGTTTATTGGTAAATTTAAGCCACTGAATATTGAAACATGATAACTAACTCATAAGGTTTTTATAAATGACTTAAATCCTTAAATACGAGGTAAAAACCCTAACAAATAGGCACAATATCAAATACCGATTTTATGCGTTATTTTCCTGTATAAAAACTATTTTTATCTAGACAGTCTTTATACTTAGTTGAGATATAAGAGAAGGCTAGTTCAACCTGTCCATTTTCGAGGTTGTTAGTTTCTATGTACTTTTCATATCTGTCATGCAATAAAATAATATTCCGAAAATTCTCTTGCGTCTTTTCTTCACCCCTCATTAATTCGTCTGCGAAATCTAAGATATTTCTTCGTTGGCTTTCTACAGTATGCTCTTGAAGATCCGTACTTAAAGACTTTACATCTTTTTTTATTAATGACATTTCTTCCTTTAAGTCCTTGTTTATTTTTTTCCCTAACACATTAAGTATGGAAGATATAGGGCTAAATTTTAATGGTGTTATCTCGAAGATAATTCCACTACCAAATAATATCCAAAATCCGTATTTGACATATTCTAAAATTTGATCATTCATTTACATTACACTCACCCTTTCTTTATGTAGAACATCATTCTGTTTTTGAACTTATCAATTCATCAATTTTCGCTTCAAGTCCTTTGATGCGTAATTCAGTTGTGTCCACGTTGGATAGCTTTACAGTTATTTCTATACCTTCCTCGACTTCATGGATATTGTTAATACATTCTAATTTCTTATTAATATAGATTGCAGATGTAAGATCAGAATCATTTAGTATCGTGTATTCAGATAAGTTTTCATCAGTAAGTGATTTATATGTATCTGTCAAATCCTCTATAGAAGTAAGTTTTAGTATCATTTCAAATTCAGTAGAAGTAGCTTCAATATCGTATATGCTTTGATCTTTTAGTTTGATTTTATTCATGTTTATTTTCCTTTCTTTAATGAGGTTAAGTTGGGTAAAAATAATATACTAACACACAACAAAGAAGAGGTGCTACAGTACAATAGCCCTCTTCTTCACTTCACGTTCAATATTCTATTTTTATCCTTTTTAGACAATTTAATTGTATATTATTGTAATTATATTGTCAATATTAGTTCTGTAAATAATAATTTTAATCACTTTCTGAATTTTAAAAAATCTAGTTTGTTGTCTTTTGTATATTGCTTTTGCACAAGGGTAACAAAAAAGACGGTACTATTACAGCCACCGCCTTTACCAGTTTTATTTATTTGACATATTACTAATTAGTTTATTTGTAATTTTATATAGGATTTTTGAAAACAAATATATAAATATGCAGGTAATTAATATTAAGCATATTAATTCAATATTTTCTAGCATTTTTCCACTAAACTTTCTAAACAGTTCCATAGTTATTACATGATGTACTAAAAATATGGCATATGAATATTTACTCAAATTGTTAATAATATTTATTAAGTGTTTATTATTCACTTTTTTCCCAAGATATATAAGTACGATAAATACAGAACCCCCACTTAGCATCATTAAATAAATTGGTTTAATAACTAACTGCCACTTTAATAGTATAATGCTACTTAGCAATGCCCCTACAAAAATATACTTATTAAATTTTATCTTATTTATATACAGCACAAAATACATACCTAATAATATATCATAAATTCTTATTAATAAGTTCCAATCAATTCTTAATGTACCACTGTATAATTGGGTAATACATATATAATACAACGTAAATATTGCAAAAGTACTCTTCGGATACTTTAATATTAATTTCCTAAGTATAGGGAATATCATATAAAATATGATTATACATCCTAAAAACCATTCACCGAGTATATAATAATTTGGAGAAGTCAAATTATATAAATACCCATCTAATCCTAATACTGTAAAAATACTCTTATATGTTTGAACCTGTCTATTAATCATACCATTTTTATAAAAAAAGTATAAAAATGCTGCACCGTATGCAATCCAAAACATTGGATATATTGAAAAAAACCTCTTTCTAAAATAAGACTTAATCTCTAAATCATCCTTATATGTATACATCAAAGATGCTCCAGATAAAATAAAGAATATTGTAACACCTATTTGTCCTATATCGCAGTTTAATCTTAATGTTCGTGACAGATTAAAACAATCTATTCCAAACTCATTTATTGTTGTATTAAAATGCCATAACACAATAAAAATTACTGCTATAGCTCTAACAAAGTCTAGATAAAATAATCTTTTCTTTTTCATAACTCACCCTAATTTAACAATCTGTATAGAAATTATACGATATAATATATAAAATTTCAATATTTATAATTAAACGCACGGATAAGTTAATTCAAATTGATAAACCTTTACCACGTCACCATATTGTACTCTCAACATCACACTTCCTACAGATAAACCTAAACTACCTACACTTAGCCCATTAGCACCTGTGCACCAAGAATTAATGATTGCAACTGATGACACAGGAAGATTCCCCCTATTTCAGTTAGTGAGGTCGATTAAGTAGTTACAGTAACTTGACCTTTCACAAAACACTCCCCACCTTTTTTATATGCATACAGGTAAGCGATAATATAGTTTGATGAGTTGGTTGAACAAGAGTAATTATTTCCAATGTAATTAGCTATTTACACTGTAACTTTAATTCCGTTAATTTGAAATTGATATCCACCAGATACCCAGTCTTGATAGTCTATATCAATTGAATACATTCCAAATCCAACTAAGTTACCCAGCTGCGTATAATTATTAACTGATAGTGTTTCAGCATATGTGTCCACTTGCACATCTGTACCTAACCAATTCACCTTGAATTTTCCTGCTAAATCATACTTAACATTGTTAATACTTACAGCTCCACTTGAAACATCGCAATAAAACATTATTCTTACATAGTTAACATCAGCTGCCACATTTGTAATTATCAAGTTTTCACCATTTTTAAGTTCCGAATTAGTCCAATGTGAAGTTGAATTTGTATTTGTATAGTGCATTCTACTCACTGCAAGTTCTGTTGTTTTCGTAATGATAGGCAGTCTAAATAAATCTATCATTATCATGTCTTTAATAAATCTCAATCCGTTATCGTTTGGGTGTACATAATCTGGGAATGAACTATAAGTTCCTATAATTCCATCTTGAATTTTATCTTCAAATTTCTTATGTGAGTCTATATATCTAATATTAAATCTTTTATATACTTCAATTGATGCTTGCACATAAGCTATTTGATTTTGTACATTTTCGTTGAAAACTGGTGTTTGAGTTAATCCGAGTATAGCTATATTGTTAGATAATAATTTGCTAACAATAGATGATAAATTTGCTTTATAATCAGCTATTGATACATTATTATACATATCATTTATCCCACACATTAGTATAACAATATCAGGACTATCAGATATTATACTATCTATTCTGGCTAAGATATCAGAAGATTTATTTCCGCTAACCCCTTTATTTATAACTGTGGTATTTGATGAATATGTTAAAAACCTAATATCATTTTGAAGTAGCGAAGGATATTTAACTGTATGAAAACTACAAATATCTTCAGTAACACTATCTCCAACACACGAAATTTTAACTACTTCTTTTTTAATAATCTTATTAATTACACTATCAACTGTTTTAATCGTAGAAGAAGAGTGGATTGTAAAATTATTATTTACCTCATTAACAGCTCCCACCAAATCAGTCTTTGATGCGGTTGTTAAGTTTGAGAGAGTACCAATTTTTTCATTCAGTGCTTTACCTTGTCTGCCATCTAACACTGTACCTTCAACGGTGGTTATGAGATTATTTACTGACTTTGATTTATCTAGCTTGTTATCACTCACGTTTTCTGCGTACAATGCCAAAGCAGACGTATCTGTCTTGCCGTATTGAACAATCATATTAGGTTGTAGCGAATCTGTAGTAAATACATTTGTTACTCCTGGGTAGGTCTGTAACTTGTTAAGTGTATCTTGTATTGCTTGTGGGTATGGTTCGAATACTGGAGTTACTAGTTCGTATACTACTGTTATAGGGTTAGTGGCTAACCATGTTCTAAAAGTTGCTAAATCAGAACCCATATAGTATAGTACTAAATCACTTGTTGAAGTTATTGTATATCCCACACTTTTAGTGAACGTTCCACCATCTCCTACAAGATTAAATCTATTACATAATGAAGTAACACTAGAGATGTTGGATATTTTTGCGTTGGTAATTTTTATACTGTGTCTCCATTTATCCGTAGTATTAGTCGTCATGTTAGTCCAGGCTTCGTCAGCACTGCCATCAAACACAGCAATAGCAAACTTTCTCTCATTCCCCCACAACCCATTAACCTTTACACTACCTCTATCATACACACTTCCAACACTTCTAAGGGGTTGTGTGAGTGGGATTGTTATTAGTTGTTCTTTGTATGGTTCGTAGGTTGTTGGCGAACCTAACTCTAACTGAGGTTTAAGCGTGAAGTTTGTTAGCGTTTCTCCGCTACCAATACGTATGGCAACACCAGTAGCTATCCCGGGTACTGTATTTGTAAACGTCTCTTTCATATTAGCCATGTGTAATGAGTAGTTGTGATTACTCCATACATCTCCGCTTGCGTTTTTCATTATCCTCATAAATATTTGATTGTTAATAACTGGATTATTTGCTGAAAAAGAATATTGCGTATTAGCAAAAGGTAAATCAAATGGTATGGCAAATATTGCAACGTTGGTAGATGTACCATTTAGAGTAACGGTTCCATCTTGTGCTATGGTTAGTGTTATACCGTTAACCGTCTTTACTACGGGGTTAGGAAATAAATTCTTCCCAGTAACTCTAACAACAACGCTTCCGTTATCACCAACACTTGCAATATCCGCTTTAGTTTCTGGAGTAGGAGTTCCATTTTGAACCGATTTACCTTGTAGTTCTTTGAGTAACAATCCACCATTAAAGCTAGTTGGCAAGTTGATTGATGCACCGCTTGCAGTACCAATTTGGTTAGCTAAACTTGTATTTATGTCATTAGTCTTAGTATCGATTTCTGTCTTGGTATAGACATTAGTAATTCCCAGATCAGCAATAGTAGTAGGAGTAGAACCACTTGTAACACGTCCTTTTTTATCTGTTATGACTTTAGTATATGTGCCAGGCGTACCGATATCAGGTAATTCAATAATTCCACTTGCAATATCTTCACAAGATTTAGCAGCTAAATTAGCTCTTGTAGTTGCAGCATCTGCCTTAGTAATAGCGGTAGAAGTATTAGTTTGTCTAGTTTGTTCTTGAGATTGTCTTGTTGTTTCATCTGACTTCCTTGTGTTTTCAGCCGAGATCCTCGCACTCTCATTATCGGTGACCGTTTGATTAGTTGTATTAATCGTAGCCGTAGCGTGTTGTGCACCGGTGGTGGCTTGATTAATTTCTACTATTTTTTTATCATAATCGTCTATAATTTCATTTGTTTTATCAACTTTATCCAATGCACTTTGTAGGCTATCACTTAATGTTTTACTTTCAATCAATTTCCCAAATCTATCATGTATGATTCCAAAAATGAAACTAGCGCTAGAATCTCTTACTCCATTTTTGTAATATTTAATATCAGCTACTATTACCCCAGGACAACTAGTGTCTTGTGCATCTAATGTATACGTATAGCTGTCATTTTCTTTAACCATGACTCTTTCATTAACTGTTCCATCAGCTTTGTTAATAAAAAGTCTAGCGGTAGTCCCGTTTATATCATAATCTTCTGCCGTAACAATTAGTTTTTGACCATAGTCTTGTTGCTTAAAGTCATAATTTGTATGTATTGTGTTTTTATATTTAACATTAACTGATATATTATAATCCATTTATTCCCCCCTTATGCTAATCCATACGCTTTTAAAGCGTTTATAATAGCGTTCAGTTTATTACGTATTACTTCACTTGTCATGTCTGTCGTAACATATATAGTGTCTACAGTTTGCTTACTTGATGGAGACTTTCCAAAGAAACCAACGTAACTACCAGTATGTCTCAGCGTTGATGTCGATAAGTTATTAAATGTATTGTAATTCGATGATGAATTCGATATCGTTCCGTCACTGTTTAGTAATACACATCGTTTCGCTGATATTCTTGTGTCAGCTCTTGTGTCAATTAATGTTGTTAGTTCTTGGTCTGATATCGTATTTTCAATGACAATGTTAACAATCTCATCATATGTCCACATTACAATCTCTTCATCTGGTGTTATATCATAAGCTACTTCACCTAAAATTACATATGTGTTATTTGTTTTGATTAATATAACCGTATCACCAACTTTAGGTATATAACTATAGAGATAACTATATTTCTTATTACTCTCTTGTTCCTCGCCAACGAATGTCAATTTAGGGCAACCGTTCTCAAATAAGCTTGTAACTTTTGCTATTTTATAAGTATCATCTGGTGTATTATTTTTTATTTCATCTTGTTTTTGTTCTACTGCGGATTCATATAATTCCATTTTATAAACTCACCAACTTTCTGCATTTGTGATTCATTTTTGCTCCAATTTTTAAATCCATCGACCACTCATATTCAATATAAGAATCGTTTATGTCAAGTTCTTTATTCTCAATCCTTAAACAATCACAATATCCGTGATGTGGCATTGTAGCCGTATTAAAGTTAATCTGCTCATAAAGGGATTGCTCATCTGCTAATCTTGCAACATATTGATCTAACGTTGACTGATTTGCAATATCAGATACGCTTGCTATATCTACAATGTTTCGCCCCCTTGATATTGTGCTTAACTTACTGCTAGGGTTGTCGTTTATCCAGGTTGCACGTAAAAAATCTCCTTCTGGATTATCTGTATACCTAACGATCATATTAGGTAAGTTAAATGTATCAATGTTTTGTTCAACTCCTACAAATGTTATACTTTCTCTATCTGTTAAGTAACTGTATTCTTCTACTCGCTTACTTTGATTAATATATACACTTGATTTAGCAACGCCTTCGCTATCAAACCATAGTGGAGTATAATTAATTGATTTTAGCAATGTGTTTATTGCGTCAAGCTTTGATGTTCCAATTTCAAATTCTTTGTCTGTTGGTACTGTTAATTGTGATGCTGTAATATCGTGATTAAATAGTTTAGCTGACTCTAAAATTGCATTAATCGATTGTGTGTACATCTGCCCTTTTGCAATAAAATATCTGCTTGTAAATTTGTCCTCTTTAAGGATCTGCGCAAAATCATAGCACTCAAGTTGTCGTGTTATACGTATACCATCGCTTTTTCGATTAGGTGCTGCAATTAGAAAAACACCAAGAGGATACGATTTGTATCCTAAAGGTGTCATGATATCCATATATATCTTTACTCTAGCATTTATGTAATCAATATTAGGATTATCCTTAATAGTTAGATTAGCACAACGCATTATTTCGCACTCTGCATTAAAATTAATATTACCATTAATAACATCAACACTACATAGACTAATATTATTTTTGTCTATTAACTCTGCTCGATATTTTATACGACGATTACTTTTGAGGATTTTATCCATTTGCTTATGAGTATAGGCATCGTTATTTAGTCTAATCATATATGCTTATCTCCTCTATGTAATCTATTTGATTAACGGTTACTGATATACTATATTTTGTATTTAATATAGCATTTTTAAAAGATGGTTTATCTAAATCGCATCTGAATAAATTGCCTTTATCATCTCTATATGTGATTGGTATTGCAGATAAATATAGTTGTTTTAATATATCATATTGCGATTCGTCAACGAGAATATCTCTTGTAATTGTCCTATCTTGATGTTCTCCAGATTCAAGAACCCCAAATACTCTACCTGTGTAATAATTTATTACTTTATCAATACTCAAACTTTCAGTAAAATTCATGTATATATCACTACTTTTTACTGCATTCACGCAAAAATCATCATTTTGTAATATGATGCCGTTAATACTAACTTGTGCTACTTGTTTGTCGCTATCTGCATAACCAGCATCATACTTACGTACAAAATATTTGTATTTTTTATCATCCGCTATATTATAATCTCTGTACTCTTTACTATCTGTAAATTTATAAACAGGTATAAAATTAATACCATCATCAGATTTATATAGAATTGAGCCTTCTGTATTAGTACGGATAATTATATCTGAATTTTGTGGACTTACAATTATGCTTGGCTTGGTAGGATTAACAAATGTAAATGTGAATATCTTACTTCCCCATTCCGACCACAATCCATAAATGTTACATACACGTATTCGTATAGTATAAGTTGTATTTGCAAAGAACATATTCGGTTTATAGTTATTCTCAGAACCGCTAATTTTATTGTCATATTCTAAGTTATTACCCTTATAGATTTCGATTTCAAAAGCATTTTGATCTGCGCTAGACCACGTAATTGTGCTTATGCATTTGTTGTCTATATTAGTTATGATCGGCACAGATGGTCTATCTATTACGGTAAACGAACTATATGCATAATCTGACGTCTTACCATCTGTGTCAGTGGTTTTTAATCTCCATTCATACATTCCTGTATTAAGTGTATTAGCTGGCATTGTATAGTAGTTATCGCTACTGTACACATTAATAGTAGTATAACTTCCTGAATTTCCTTTTCGGTACTCTAATGTTGCGCTTGCTTGTGATGCTTGCGTTTGACTTTTGTAAATCCACTCAAACTTGATAGGATTCTGCTTATTTTCATACGTGCCATTCGGTGCTGTTATTACTGGTGAAACTGGTTCAACTTCGGCTGGCTTTTCATAGTTTATTGCTATACTTAAACTGTTAGCATCAATTTGTAACGGCCATGCACCGTAGCCATCAATAACGAGAGTTAGTACGCCATCATTAATATTATTAGCTACTGCACTTGTAACATCTATTTGGTTACTAACAAATGATGTAGAGTACGATATCGTTAAATAAGGTGTTCTAACCCCTTGTGTGATAAGGCTACTTTAACAGGGATAAATCTCTCTAAAATACGTACTTTTACAGTATCAGTAGAAAATCCTGCTTCTGTACTTCTGGCTACAGTAATACCTTTTCTTTCGATATATTTTACCGCTTCATTCATATTCGCTACATAAGCAATATGCGCCTTTCCTTCTGTCACAATTGGAAGTAATGTATCATCTACAGTTACGATTGGTTTACCGTGGAAATATTCAACCCCATTTACCTCTGTAATCAAATTTAAAGGTCTCTTCTGGGCATCTTTCTTATTTTTTAAATAAGCATAAGTAACAACATTTGTTAATGTAAGTAAGCCGGCCTTGACAGAAGGTAATGAAGTATCAATTGCGTTTTCAATAGCATCATAATCAGTAGCACCAGGTACTTCAGTCGCATTGTCTTTAACTACTTTCATAATCTTTGCGTTTTCTTTCTTAGTAGCAGCATTTGCAAAACTTTTATTTATAAGATATTCAATTTCAACTTCTGCATCATCTACTAACTCGCTTGTTAATGTTTGGAGTAATCCAACTTTTGCACATTTGAATGGTACATCTGTAGTAATAAAAGTACCGTCTACAATATCAGCACCTTCTAAAACTTCTGCTAACTCAGTTTGATCTAAATCGACGATTGGAATTGATCCTTCATTTTTCGTAACTGGTACAATATCACATAATCCTTTTAATGATCCAAAACCTTTTTGAATTTCAATAACCTTATTAACAAATTCCTTTGGTAAAACAGCTGCATTGTCAGACGATGTGATTACGGCTCTCTCTTCCGCCGTTACATCTTCTCCCATTACTTGCTTTACAATTGATCTAAATTCATTTACATTTTCCATTTTTTTATTTTCCTTTCTATTCTTTTGACTTTCTAAATCACGTTTTTCTTCAGCTTCAATATCCTCTTCTAGTTTAATAAGCTTTTCTAGTTCTCGTTTTTCTGTAACAGACTTTTCTGCTTCTTCAACTTTTTTTTCGTCTAAAAAGCTTCTAATTTCTACTTTTTTAGCTTCTAATTGTTCTCTTAATTCTTGTAATTTCATATTCTATTTACCTTAACCTTTCATTTTTAAGTATAAAAAAAGAACTATATTTCAAGTTCTAACTCTAACATTTTTAGTTTCTTTTCAAAATCCTTACGCATTTCTTCTTCGTTTTTACCTTGAATGCCTATGTATTCTACAGTATCACGGATAAATCTTTGTTCTACAATAACATCTTCGTTATCTCTCGATTCTAAAGACGTTCCATAATACGCTGGGGTTCTAGTATTGTCTAAGATTGATACCTCTAATAAATCAATATCATCTAAATACCTACGTTCTACGTCTGTATCGGTTTTACCCCAACTTTGTTTATTTGCCTTAAACCCAAAACTCCAACCTACTAATTGTTTATTATTAGCCTTTTCAATAAGATTAGCGTCAGTACTTCGACATTCTGCATATAAACCGATACTATCTTCTTTTAGCACAAGATTATCATTAGTTGAACCCACTTTCTTATTCCAATCGTGATTAATCAATACAGCTATATCATCATTTTTTTTAATAGCATCATCCCATACTCCTGATCTAACTTGTTCAACGAACACATCACCTTTTTGGTTTGAAATCTTACGGCTGTCTCTTTCGACTGCATTAACATAGCCTTTAATCAAAACACTATCATTGCGAATTTCTACTTCCATTTATTCACCTCCAATCAATTTAAACTAGTTAATCCATATAGTTTGATAATTTATCTAATATACTTGTAACAATCTTGTCTTGTTTTGTATTTGACGGAATCTCTGTGGTACGAGTATAATACATATCAGAAATCAACTTCTTTTGTAATAAAGTAGCTAATTTTATAGCTTTTTCGTCAGTTTTATAAGCTTCTCCGACCATCGCATCGATATAGATTTGACTTGTTTCGATTAATTCAGCGATAAAATCAGCATCGTAGTCGTCAATTTTTAAATAATTTTGTGTATCACTAGGTGTTAGTTGCATCGTCGTCACCTACTTTCTTTGCTTCTTTTGTATTAGGCTTGTCTTTTATATAAGATACTTGATTATTCATCACTTGATCTAATGTCGTTTGACCAGATGGCAATGTAACGACATCTTTTCCTATTAGTGGAACACCTAATATATCTCTGGCATAGTCTATAGGATAAACACCACTTTTAACGTATATATCAATTACCTCCGCTTGAGTTTTAGCGTCCATCCTTAACATTACGTTTACGTTAGCACGTATCTTGTATCCCTTTTTACGATCTGCTGCTGTAAGCAATTTCCAGTCTGCTTCTTGCTCAATTTGATTAAAAAACACTTGCAACGAATCTAAAAATCTTAGATTATCTTGCTCAATTGATGATGCATTATCGGATGATTCACCAATCTTTGTTAATGGCACTTGCATGGCGCCAGCCATATCCTTTTTAGATAAAAATCTAAGTTCAGCGAATTGTGAGTCTGCAAGAGACATGTTTAAGGCACTAACCTGATACCCCGCGGGAACCGGAAAGACTCTGTTATTATTGCTTTTATACATTCTATCAAACTTCTCTTGTATTTTTATCAGTTCTTTTTCTTCTCTAACGTCTGACGTGAGCTGTATTACCATTTTATTTGTCAAGCCTGTTTGAAACATATTGTTTAAATATTCCTGTGACTTTATCGAAGTATTTAAAGATTGGCTCAATAGATCCTTTGTGGCTTTTTGATTAATACCATCAAGGGTAAAGTCCCTTAAAATCATAATATCATTTTCCCAACACTGCCCTACCTCACCGTTTACACTTTGGAAGTCATATAGTATTTTATTATTTTTAGTCGATTTAATCAGTCCGGCATTATCGACTGTAATAGATGTAATCTTCACAGGATATAATGCGTTAACTTTACTGCCTTTTCTATCTATGTATAACCCTGCTATGGCATAGTGTTTTGCCATTGTGATATATGCCTTAAATGTATCTACAGCACTCATATAAGGGTTGCATCTAAGTTTAAGCAAATCGTATAAATAATGCTCTTTAGCGGTTGTATCACCTTTATCAGTTTCTTGTTGGATTATAAAAGGGCACTTAGCCACCGTATCCGATATTGCTTTTATGCATGCAAAATAGGTTGCTTCGTTTAGTCCGTTATTTCCATCTAATCCATTTTCATAGCCATTAGAAAAGGAATAGATATCCTTCCAATCATTAATTGATGTTTCTCTTTTTTCTATTTTTTTGATTTTATCCCATATCATTTATCTTAATCACCACCTTTCCCCAAAATATAACTCATAGCAATCAAACATATAGCAAGTAGGTAGAAAGCTATGTAAATATTAAGAGCCATAGTTGTTACAAAGATAATAAAAAAAGAAATTATTAATAGCATATCAGCCTTAAATAATCTCTTCTTAAAAGTTTTCTTTATTTTATTTATAATATTCTTCATTTTTCACCTACCAATCCATGTTTTCTAATGCTGCTAAAGCATCGTATGTGTAGTCTTTGCCTAATAACTCTGTATATCCAAATATCAATACTGCTACCATATCAATTCTTTGTTTGTTCTTGTCCTCTTTTGCTAACATTTCATCATCAGCCCTGCCCTTTGTAGTAATAGCATTTTGCATATTCCAGTCTAATAATTCATTTTTCAAATATTTTACTTCACCGTCATATACTTTCTTTCTAAATTCTTTTGTAGCTGGAGACAAGTTATTGTAGGTTTGTTTTAGCAGTATTACATCGTAATCCTCAGCTAACCTTTCAACCAATTCTTTAGCGTTGGCTGGATCAGTGACAATAGTCTTAATCTTACAATTATACTTATCCTCTATTCCTCTAATAAACTCTTCTACTTTTGTATAATTAACTGTCATTCCATCGTGGATATCACAGTATTTCAATTTAGCATACTTGCGATAATCAATACTTTCTCTTCGTTTTGACAGTGAATCACCTGGTAGAAAACCATGTGACATACAATAAATAATATTATCTTCTTTGTACATAATGGAAACCGCCGTTAAATCCGTTGTTACAGATAAATCTATTGATACTATAACCTCTTTACCATTAAAGTCAATCTTGTCAACTCGACATTTTTTCCAACAATCCATATCAATATATTTATTTAACTCATTTTCCGAAACAAAATTATTACACGTCTTTGTAATAAAATCTTCTTGTAAATTAGTTTGAATCCTTGCTTTTGCCCTGTCTTCTCTCATCGTGTTGTAATTTTCTTCAACTCTTAGAGGATTTGCTTGTAATAAACCTATATCATCCCATATGTGTTCTTTTTCTGCATAATATACTAAAGCGAATAACCTTTTTTCATCACTAACCGTGCCATCTAAAACAGCTCTTATATATTTTAAATCTTCTTCCATAATCGAATCATTAATAGCGTACGCTGTAGTAGTTCTAAAAACCATTGGATTGATTACATTCTTTTGCCCGGACTTCATTGCTGTAAAATTATCATTATCTTTAAAGTTAGCGTGTTCATCCGATACGAACGCACTCGGTCTAATGGAGTTATTTTTTCCTGCTTCTGCGACCCTTGGTTCGAAATAACTATGTGTTAATGTACATTTTATCTGCCCACATTTAGGGGTAGATACTACAAAATGTTTATTAATTAAAGGACTAGCATCTATTATTTGAGCCATTATTTTTTTGATTTCTGCTGCCAAATCCTTCGTTAAACAAATACTATAAAATTCAGAATGATTTTGTTGTGTGAGCAATAGCAATAAAAATATCAATCCTACTGTTGCTGTCTTTGCATTTTTTCGGCTTATAAAAAGCGTTATATCGTTATTCTTAAACTTCTTAGAGTTATTTTTAAATCTAAATAAAAAAACACCTGATATCAAAAAGCATTGATATGGTGCTAGGTTTTTTAAGACTTGTTCTCCTGCTACAAAACCAGTGGCAAAATTAAAAAGTTTTAATATATTATTGATCTTTGTCAATTCTTTTTCATCTGCATAAAATTCAAAATCATCGTTGTACTGATTGGTGTAATAGTCACCTAAAAATATTTTACACTGTTGCTTTACTTCTTTTGTTGTAATCTCTTTTTCGTTTACGACATCTTCACAATATTGTAGTGCTTTGTCTAATAGTATCAATCATCTTCACCCCTTAAAACCTTAAGTAAAGGATCTTCTTCATTTTCTTTGTCATTGATAACGAGTACTGCAAGACTTGCCCTGTCTTTAGGACTTAATCCTAACTTAGCTGAAAACTTTTCAAATATTTTAGAGTACTTTTCGTACGTTCTAACCGCTTGATTTTCTAAACCTTCATCTGAAAACAAACCATCTTTGTTTAATTTCTGCTGGCAGTTTTGCATTCTATCCAAAGCCTCTGCTACTATACCGACAACAAATGTATCTCCCCCATTCAAAAATCCAGAAGGCAGCAAAGATACAATATGTTTATATAGCTTTTTTCCGTTCGGCGATAATTCCTTTGGTGGCTTTGCGTCTATAGGAATTGATCCCTTGATTTTTTGTTCTGTTTCTTGTCGTTCACGAATTTCTTCATTGCTTATATGTCCCGTTGCTAATGCGATCGGTTTTATGTTTGCCAATGTTCTTCACCTACCTTTCTGAAAAGTTTTGAAAATGGGGATTTGTGTGACTGAGAGGGTAGTCGGGATATTTTAACATTCATAAAAACTTTTGCACCCTCCCCCGGTCTTCATCATTCATAATATTCCATTTCAAATCCATCTAAAATCTCATTTAATAAATTTTGCATTGCTTTCTTCTGCTTACTACCTTGTCTCATTATTGTGTGCACCTTATTATGGTTAGCTACTGTCAAACCTATTATGTTATGTGTATCAAGTCTCGCATCCCAATCTTCTTTAACCTCGACTATATGATGATAACATTCAGCCTGCACCACCTTACCTGTCTTATACAACTCAAGTAGATCAATACAAAACTGATGACTCTCTACAGATTCTTTACATCTTGTCCAATCTCCAGAATTGTAGAACCCTTGTGACTTCTTATCACTATCATCATTAGCTCTACGACGTTGATAATCCTTATAACTTTCTTTGCGCTTTGCTATCTCACAAGTACATTGTTTGTACTGTTCAACTCTCTTCTTGCAGTCTGGACACAATCTATACACAGGCATAATTATCTATAACACTGTTCCATTATCGAAGGGGCTTCCTTAATATCAATTGGTATATTCCACACTCTTTTGTTACTGTCATTAATCTCAAAGCCATTCATTTTACTACATGATAAATCATTGTTTATTAAGTCAATTAGATATAATATCTTTTCAGCATCAACTGTAAACTTCTTCTTTTCATGATCTAAACTGAATATATTATATTGATTGTCTAGTCTTAACATATCATAGACACTATTTTTTATAAGTTCCCGTTCTTCACTTCTTTGCATTTCCTTCAGTTCAATTAATTTGTTATCTAAATCTACAATACTTTTGTTTAATCCTTTACCCATATTAATCCTCTCCTATTCTTTTACTAGCTTTACCTTGTCATATCTTATACGACTATATTTATTATTAATGCATCTGTTTGCTAATTGTATTAGTTTAAATAGTTCACTCTCATTAATGAGAATCTCTTTTGTATCTTCGTCTTGCTTAATAATACTGTGAAAGTTTATATGATCATTTGAAAACGTTAAAGCATCATACATTCTACCGCCAATCACTAATCTATCTAACTCTGATGAATCGATGTTTAATTTAATATTCTTATCCATATTCTTCTCTCCTCTTCTTAGCTATTTAACGCTTCTTCAATAGTTACCGTTGGTCTACCTTTGTTTGCTTTTTTAAATAACTCTCTTGTCTTTAAAACTTCTCTTTTCCCAAACAACACAAAACTAGTCTTAGTTAGTATAGGCTTCATTCCTAACCTATCACAGATTGGACAGCAACAACCGTCATACGCAAATGAATCTCTATAGAACGTTAGTTTTTGTCCACATTCATCACACTTAAATGTTATAGTTTTATTTGTCATTTAGATCACTCCTATTCTGCTTTCTGCTTGTTCTTAGGCATATATGTAGTTCGTTCCTCTTTAGGCAACGCATCGTAAATATCAATAATCTCTCTTAGCAATGGACTATCTTTATAAAACGTAACAAATATACCTTCAATTTTGCG
Organism: Lachnospiraceae bacterium; assembly: GCA_019421365.1. Classification (GTDB taxonomy): domain Bacteria; phylum Bacillota; class Clostridia; order Lachnospirales; family Lachnospiraceae; genus Anaerosporobacter. Next base: position 265,081 of record JAHZFJ010000001.1, on the reverse strand, counting down.
CCTATATAAATAAAAATACGATCTAGCAGTAATATATCTCACAAGATCATTACTATAAATCTCTACAAGTTTATTCTCTTCTATATTAATCACCATCCCTTTTATTGTTTAATTCGTCTTGCATAGTAAATAAACTCCCTAGTATAAGCGCCAAAGCCGTAATAACAGCACATTCAAACCCAAAAACACTACTAGATATAGTTAACGTTATCATCATTGCTAAATAATAAAATAGACTCTTATCTTTTTTCATTTTATTCTCTCCTCTTCTCAACAAAAGGGATGAACATTTTTTGTTCACCCCCAATCTTCTATTTTAAGCAATCTCTACAGATGCCCATCTTTGTCCTGTTTTTATGCTCGATATGTATGTAACTGTTGTATCGAATCTATCTGCAATCTCTTTATAACTAACATCGTCTAGTAATAATTGTTTTATCTGTTTAATATCGTCTTCAGTAAACTTAGTGCAGTTAGGGTTGTTAGAACCCTGATTACTTTTCCTCCTAGCTTCGGTCGTCTTTTGCGTAGGAGAAGTAGACCACTTTTTTACACGCATTATTTTATTACAAAGTGTATTACTATCCTTATACACATTAATATAAAATTGCTCTAGCATCTCTAACGCTATCTGCAAGTCTGCTCTTTCTCTTTTATTCATTTTCGCAACATCACTATTAGATGCAGAAACTTTAATTACTTCAAATAATAATAATCCATTATTGTCGAATTCATCTTGCATAGCCTTTTTATTACCTTTACCATATAAACCTCTTGATAATGAGTGCTTATGTCTCGACAAAGCATCTCCTACCTCACAGCTACTGCCTATGTAGAATATATTCCCCTTAACATCGCTTATTTTATATACCCCAGCCACATTCGTTTTCCCTACCGCTTTAATCTCTTTTTTCATAATAAAATCCTCCTGTATGTTTTTTTATTTTCTTCTTGCATTGTTATTAGTTTTATGTTACAATCACCTTAGGTCGTTAAATCGATTTAAAAATTATGCGCAATTTTTTATAAAAAATAAAAAGAACCGCTTTATCAACTTACCTTATTTAGTTCTTCAAAATCTAAATCAATAAACAACCGCATATCATTAAATCCTTTTAGATCAAAAACAACTTCGTGATTAACTGGAATATTATTTGCGTAATTTGTACCAACAAAAATATTCTCTAATTCTTCAGACTTAATCGTCTCTATCAATTCTTTATCATTATAAAATTGAATTACATCATTGTTCTCATTTTCGTCATCATAGTTGGTAACAATATTAATTCCTGTAATCTTTTGTCCTGGCCTATCATTAACAAACAATAACCCCTCTAGTGTATCCCCGTAATCAAAAAAATAGTTAATTAATGCGTTATCAATATTCATGTTATAATCTCCTCCTCTTAAAATCCCTTACTTAGTAAAAATTCATTTAATACCTTCAATGACTCATCATAAAGTTGCTTTTTGTCATGCTTGAAACGGCACAAAATATAGTCAGGTATGTTTACATTATTAGATACGTAAGTCATCTTTACTCCCTCACTAACGTAATTTATTAATCTTTGCCTTACATCTTCTTGTGTTAATCCCATGTTGTAACCTCCTCTCCTACAATCATTCTTGTATAAAATTTTATATATTTTGTATAATATGATTTTATATTTTTGTTCAGATTTGCTATATCAATTGATATTTCATAATGTTATAATATAATTGGACAACTATAATCAATCGAAATAAAAATACATATAAAAAAGACACGAGCTAATTCTCGTGCCTAATGTGAGGTTCTGTATCCCTCATATAGGATTACATCAAACCCTTATGTTTATTATGTTTGTCCTACTTACTCATGCAGAAATTCTCTAAAAATAGTGTTTTATTTTTATAGTACAATGCATTAAGTAGTCTAATTCTAATATCCGAGTTATCGTCTTTTAGTGCTTTTCTGATTATCGAATTATATGTTCCCGCTGTACTTATTGTAATTTTATCGATTTTACTAAGTGTAACAGATATTAATTTTTCTTCATTCTTCATACTTTCCTTTTTATCCAATCTTTTACTTCTGTTCTTCTTAATATCACTATTTAGATCTCTAATAATATTCACTACTTCTATAACTTGTCTATTATTTGCAGTACCTCTTAAAATTGATTTATCAATATATTTCTCAATATACAAACCTTCTAAATCAATATTTGGAACGTTATCACAAATAATCTTATCGACTAAGTTCATAGGGCAATTAACTTCTCCAACTCTTTTTTCTAGTCTCTTTTTGTCTTCCCTATTTTTCATTTTTTGCTTTTTTAATTCAACATAAAAAGCAGGCAAACAATTTCCTTTAATAAAGGTACTATTCCTTATTCTTAGTATTTCTTTGTTAACATCGCACTCATACTCTCTCTTACAATTGTCTATTGCTACTTGTGCAAGCACACTACCTATACAAACAAACTTTAATAGCTCATCATTTGGTTTATCATAGTAATAACTCATTGCTAATTGGGCTAAATTACTAGACTCTCCTATTGCAAGTCTTGCTTTAGCCATATCATTATCCATCTTTGCATAATCCTCTAATGTATTATTATAAGTTCTATTAGACTTATCTATCTTATTTACAATTGTATGATACTCCTCATATGCTCTTTTAGCTAATTTAACAATTGTTTCTTGATTGGTAGTGTATACAAAATCTGAATCGTAATCACACCCATTTAACTGGTCTTGAATTTTTGTACTTATTGAGTTAATGATTAGTACATTAGCTTCTATCTTACTTAAATATGTATCAAACAATTCATTGTATACGTTATGTACATGGCAAATATTATTTGGACTATTATGAGGATTTCTGAAGCAAGCAATATACTCACCTTTATCAAACTGCTTTGTAAATCCTTGTATAGCACCTTCTTCTATACTAAAAGTTATGCTTGTCTCCGTATTAAAATTAGGATTAATAGACTTATATAGTAATTCAATCGGATTAGATAATAGCGTAAGATTGTCACCTTTATTCAATACTTTTCCTAATGAAATAGATTTTTTAAGCTTAGATATAATATTACCTTTATAAGTCTCAAACATTTCAGTTTTTGCAATCTCTTTATTGTGTTCGTAGAAATCGCACATCATCAAATTTGAATTTCTTTTATTTGCATTATTTCTTAAGTACTCAACATAATAATCGTTATCTGTTTTTAATCTATTGATAAACTTAATACTTTCTTGTAAAATATCAGTCATTTCTTCAATCTCATTACCTGGTGTTAAAGGTAACGTGTTAATCATCTGATAACTCATTTGTTGGAATCCATCCTGAATTTTACTTTCATGTGCTTCTTTTACAATTCCGAAAACTGAATCATTTTCTTTGACTTTATCACACCAATATTCATAAGGATTGTCTCCCATCAAATTATTAAACTTATCAAACCATTTGATAGAATTTTCAGTTGTTATCATTTTAATATCTTTAACATAGTGCCAGTTTTTACATATATCTTGAACTTGATATGTGTCATAATCCAGATTATTATCTCTACAATAATCCTTATAAAATTGTGCTATATCACATTTAAAGGCACATGCTTTAAAAAAGTGATGACGGAGCAAACCAAATGAGTTGTAATCCTCTAATAAATCTTCTTGAACTAATGCCATGCCGTCCCAAATTGTGTTTTTTATTCTATACTTATCATTTGATATACATGTACAATTATTATCCTTATCCATATCAACAACCATGGCTTTAATATTACTATAACTATCAATATCCTTAATAATCAAAATATCTTTTACTGGAATACGTACAGAAGATACAATAGTACTTGTTGTTAACGGGGCATAAGCGGACATTTCAACTATCTTAGCGTTTTTATATGGAAGTTTAATTCCCATTGTAAGCCAATTGTACGCTTGTTTATAGAGTTTTTCATTAATAAATATTACTTCACCTTGCTTTGCTTTGCTACTAGATCTGTAAAGCATCACATAATGTTTGCCTTCGTAATCGAATCCATTTTTATACAAATCAATTCTTAAATCATCTTTTGTAATATGCTTTGGAATCAGATCATGCACATTCTTTTTGATAGC
>JAHZFJ010000001.1:109943-260958 GCA_019421365.1 Lachnospiraceae bacterium | reverse complement strand
GTCTGCATATATAATCTTATTTACATGTAATAATTTATTAGTAACATTTTTATTATAATTCATCTTATTGCACAATTGAGTTAAATCATCATCTGTATAATTACAGAATGATAGTTGGTTAAATATTTTACTAGCAGACAATGCATCAATTGTTATATCCTTTAATGCATCATATGCTTTATTTAGCATATTTTCATAGTCTCTTGTGCTATACTGGAACTTTACACAAATTAAATCACTGCATTCTCCGGTACTCTTCTTTATTTTTAACTTTGTATTACCAATCATATATCTAACAAATAAACTATCATCTAGTGCCACTGTAGATACATCTACATGTTTACGATTACCTAAGTTTACATCCTTAATACTAGCTGCATTAATTGCTTTAATAGTTACTACTTTATCATTTATCATCTAATCTCCTCCACTTTCTAATCTATTCTTACGCTCACACAGATAAAAACAAAAGACACTACCGCACATCTAAGGTTCAAACTTCCCTACGGTCGTTTTCACCAAGATGTTTGTTTTGCCCATCTTTGTTTCGCTACGCTACACAAACCTGTCCAAGAAAATAATTATTGACATTAATATAAAATTGTGTTATATTTAAAATTTACGCAATAAACATATTAATAAAGGTTTTATATTATTAGACTGTTTATTGGTCATTTTTTATGAAATTGCTTTTTTCTTTGAGTTATCTTGAATCCGTATTAATTCTTCTGCGATCTGTTGCTGTTTCTCTATGTAGTCGCTATATGGTTGGTATATCGTCTTGTCGTCAAATGACACTTCGTCCAAAATAGCATTAAAAATCTCATCATATTTCTTGTAATACTTCTGCACCATATTGTTATATCTTGTGTTGGCGTTTTTATTTAATGCATCAATCACTTTGCAATTTAATTCTAACTTCTGTTCTAACTTATTCAATTGACTTTCTGTTCGTGGAATGGCGTCAAGGATGTTTTCTTTTTTATACATTATGCGATACATAATATACGTTTTATCCCAGCCATATAAATCATATAGCTTATCCGTTAAAAGTTTATAAAATTTATCTGACTTGTTATAGAAGTAAATATCTCTAAGTTGATCATATTTATCTGGCTTTCCTTCTTCTAATCCTAGTTCCTTCAATACGTCATACTTAGCCGATGTATAACCTATTACTTCATCATCCGTAGCAACACAAGTTATAGTTTTACCGGTATATTCATCTATCATTTCATAATGAAGTTCTTGTCTCCAATTTAACAAACATCTTCTTTGCAAACTATTTAAAGCACTAAATAAGATTCTATCTATTACCTGGTATGCTCTGTTATCAAAATCATTAATTTCTTTACTGGTAAATGTCTTGTTCTTTAGTAGCATCTTTCTTGTAACCCTATCTGTATACTTTCTATTTGTTATTCCTAACGCGACTAATAGATAATTTTTAGTGCATATGATAGATTTATCCTCTTGTTGCGATAGTATATGTAACAAGAGCGTCTCAATATATTTGACGTAAACCATATTATTTCCAACAGATTTTCCTTCCGTTACAGGCAATGGCTCATCGTAAACCTTTGTTATTATGAATTTGTGCCCTTCTTTCTTGTGTTCAAAATATCTCTTCCAATTTGTTAATTGTGCTTTTCTAGTATTTGTTCCTGATACCTTTTCATCAAGAAGTTCTGCTAATGCTTTGTAATTTTTTATAATAAGTCCTTCGCTTAAATTTTCTTTTACCTTTGTTTGTAATTTATCCAATTAAACCCTCCCTTACTTATTTACATGTATAATTTTACAGGAAGGGGTAAGGAATTTCGTTCCCCTCCTATTTTATCTATTTTATTAATTACGACTTTCTAACCTAACATCCCCAAACTAATTACGTCACCATTTGATAAGAAAATCCTGTATGCTTTCTCACTCCAACTTGATTCGAATAAGTCTTGATATTGGTCTTTTTGCAATCCAACTACTCGCTCAATCTTATTAACATCAATATACAAAGACATACCAGTCGCCATGGAAACTCTATCAATTGGTTCACCCTTATAAATATCAGCTCCAACTTTTTGATAATGTGAAAATGAAAGTAAATCATCTCTAAGTTTATGTACGCTCGTAAAAACAGCGGAATGCACTTCGATAACAGGTCTCCTATTGCTTTCTTCTAATTCATCTAAGCCATTGTAATTTAATACAAATGTCCCTCTATTGTCTAAAATTTCTTTTATAAATTGCTCAATTTTCATATTTCTTTTCCTCCGATTAAGTTTTATTGGAAGGGGACGGATTTCTATCCCCTCATAAATATTATTTATCTTCCAAATATAGGTCTCATATTATAAGTAGATATTTCTCCAGCAAGCTGATACATTGCATTGGTTATTTCATACAATGGAGTAGATACTAATTCGTTAATTTCCTTTTGAACAAGCTGATCATATACTGAATTAACTGTTCGTTCAGAAAAATCTTCTAATTTTGAACATATCTCCATTGTCATATTCCAACGCTTTTGGTTTTTTATGTGTTCAGTATATTCTTGTCCTAATCTAGTCAATTCAAAGTAATCATTGTAACTAAATGGCTTATTATTCATCCCATTACTAATATATTTATCTTTAAGTAATTCTTTAAAACTTTCTTCAATCAAGCAAATTTCAAATTTTTCTTCATATTCATTTAGCTTTGATTGTTTAAACATTTCAATAGTTACCAACTTATTCTCACCATTAATCATAAATAAAATCTGTCTCTTTATATTTGTCTTCATTTTCATATCTTTCATCATATATCCTCCTGATTTTACGATTACATCTTGTAATCTTTTTGGAGTCCTATTATAATTGTAGTAGCGAATTACAACTATATCGGACACGGTTATTAAGTGTCTAAATCATTAAGGCTTTAACGTGGGGACGTTATGGCCTTTTTATTTTGCATTTTGTTAAGGTTACTGGTTGTGCTCTAATCTTAATGTTATTACCTCCTCTCTGCTTATAATGTGAATACTTACCATATCTGTGTTGTTACCATATGTTACCACACAATTTCTTCCTTGTCAATACAATAATACAATCTAATAATACAACCATTGTAGTATATATCATTTCATAAGCATTCATTATTGACTTTCTGCTTCATTAACATTATAATAATAAGAAAATACATGTGTTATGGAGGATATCATGTTCCCAGAAAAAATTAATTTAGTAGAAAACCCTGATATTAGGGATTACATTAAAACTATAAGAAAAAACTATATACCAGACGATAGGCTTGATAATTACTCAGCTGAAGAAATTTCGGAACGAATAGGAAAATCAAAAGGTTGGTTATCTCAAATAGAAAATGGTCGATTAAAAAGTATCTCGAAAAAAGATTTATTTGAAATTATCTCAATCATCAAAGAATGTTTCGTTGAAGATGCTGAATATTATTTGAATAACTATCTGGAAAGGGTAGCTATAGAACGACAGGATAATGAAGTCAGTGAAGCACAAAGCCAAGATATATCACAAAAGCAACAACTGTCAGCAATATTCTTTATTATAAGAGAGTCTATTTATTCTATCTATGATTCACTTACGATCGATGAAAAGAATAAATTACTATCCATATTAGATGTTTTTAATAAGAATATTAATAGCAACTTTAATACAACATGTGCTTTGTTGTCACTGCCTCTCCATGCAATAAACAGTAATTCTGTAAATCCAGAAGAAACCAAAAAGTTTCTACTTGATATTAATGCAGCATTCACTAATTATCTAGCATCAACACTAAATAACGATATTGTTTAATACATAAATATCTCCAGTAAAGCATCAAAACTACTGGAGATATTTTTTGTCTCATTTATCATTGCTCCTAATCAGCTTACTATCGTCGAACCATTTAATTTCACCTTTTAACGGCTTCGTTTTAGGTTGATAGATTACACTATGTCCTACTTGTACCACTTCATTATTCTTTGTAACTACTGCAAACGTATATGATTGTTTCATGCCTCTACCTCCTCTATCTTGTCCCATCTATCTTGTGAGATTAAATCCTCTGACACACTCTCGATAATCATATATTCACCTGATTTAAGAGTAATTGTAATAACATCTGTATGTATCTCGACATCTTTAATTTGGTCGTAAAAGAACATAATAAAATTATCTCTAGTAAGCTTGTCCTCATAATCCTTAAAGATGAACCATGATCCAGATTCAACGCCATCAATTTCGAGTTCCAGTCCGAGTATAATATGTTCCTGCACTCCACCTTTTCTCAGGGTGTGTGTTACCTTAGTTGCTGCACTTACGTAACCCCATATACAATCTTGTACCTCTACCATTTTTTCAACTACATTGTACATATACTTGTCCTCCTACATTCCTATTATTATCGGTTAATTGCTGCTATTGCGTCCTCTACATCATTGAATTCTTGTCCTATAAAATCTATACTGTCTATTACATATGCTAGGCTATCACCGTTTGATGGATTGGCTACCCTTAGGGTACAAATGTCGTACCCCTTGTGGCTGTACACCTTTGCGTATCTGTTAGATAGAAAAATCATGTGCTTAACCTCGATTCTTATTGATTTACAAATGATTGATATAAAGGAAGACTTAATATGTTCTTTTTATACCAATCTTTCCTTTGTTTTTCATCATCTAATGATAAGTATTTTACACTGATACTGATTTTGTCAGATGTCTTTTCGCATTGTACGAAACAATCTTCAATAAAATATTCTAAAACGAACTTATCAAAACAAGTTACACACTGAACATCTTTGAACATTTCTTTATAATCCATATTTTCTTTCTCCTCCGCTTTGTTTGGCTTGATTACGTTTTGCTTATGTATGTATTGTACACTTGTATCTTGTGTATATCAATAGTAAACATACACAATATTTAAGTGTATATTTTGTTGATATTATACACTTGTAATTAGTGCATAATGTGGTATAATATTAATAGAAAGAAGGTGATAAGATGCCTGTTCTCTTTAAATGCGACATATTGCAAATGCTAAAGGAAGAAGGATATTCAACATACCGGTTACGTAAAGAAAGAATACTAGGTGAGGCAACGATTCAAAAAATTAGAAATAATGAAATGATTTCTTGGGATAACATTTCTACTTTATGCGAGTTGTTGGATTGCCAACCAGGAGATATTTTAGAATATGCTAAAGAAAAAGAATAGTATTTTTAGTAGATCTACTTAAATAGTAGGTCTATTTTTTTGGCGTACTGTGTATTAGGGTAGGACTGTTTCAGTGCCCCCCATTTTCACGGCGGAATTTTTCGCTATGTGATCTTATAACCAAATTTATCATCGGAGTTGAGTTTTTTATGTGAGGTGTGGATGGAACAGATAGCCAGGTTACCGTAATAAATCAAGGCCGTGATAATGTAAAATACCCCCGTTAGCCATAAAGGGAGAACGCTTGAATTAACGTCATATTACGCTTTAAGGTAAACTTATAAGCCTAATGCCTAAAACTGTCTTATTTCTTCGTTTACGTGTGTTTATCGCCTTAAATATGGGTAAGGATTGTATCATCTACTATGTATTTTTATTTCTTGCATTGTTCGCCGTAACCCATTCCTTAATATTACAAATTTATACAATATACAATTTCGTGCAGATAAATTAACATGACCTATAGTTGTGGCGACAGTTTCGTGCAGATAAATTAACACACTTTAATATATAAGTTATAATATATAAGTTCTTTCTTAACTCTTACGAGCTAAGGTGAAAAACCTTTTGGATTGTTGCAACAAAAAAGGTGCCCTGAATTAGGGTACCTTATATATTATGTAAATTTGAATTTTAACACCTATAATACATAGTTACTTATTATCATATACGCTATATAGGCAGCAATACCAACTAATATTATAATAATCTTGTTAAGTTTCCTATCAAAAAGAATTTGATTTCTTTGTGCTTCGCTATCATAGACTAGCACATCACTTTCCATGACAACCTTACCTCTACCATCTGTAAACGTATTGGAATATAGAGCATAAATATCTACAAGCATAAACAACATATAAACTATATTGGCAAGAAAAGCGTACCCAAATCCAAAAATATCGAATATTATAGAAGTGCCTCCAACAAGCAAATAGATGACTCCTGTAACATATTTTCCTACATAGAAACGATGCGCTCCTAATTTTCCGAATAATAAACACAATATTAGTGCTATCATTGGACTTTTTTTACTGATATCTTCTTGATCAATATTCATTCCCAAACCCTCGCTTTGTAATTAATTAACTACAGTTTACTATATAATTCCTTATTTTACAAGATTACTGACTATATTTGTCTCTAAACATACACGCATATAATTCTTTAGGGTTTGTATAACAATAGTTATCATCTCGTTTTGGATCGACATATAAACGTTCATTGTAAATTTTCATTATCTCATCCGAACTAGATATCCAACCATTTGAACAGTCATAGTAATGACCAAACTCATGTAATACAGTGTCGGCAATAGTCAATGTATCATCATGTTGTTGGTAATAGATATATATAACCTTATTTTTAGTGTCACATAGACCATAATAAGCCTCTTTAGAGTTACATATGATAAATTGCCAGCCATCGTTAAAAAAGTCGCTTAAAAGGACGCTAGGGATTATATTGATAGCTTGTAGTGTATCGTTTACGAATTCAACCGTCATATTTCCGGACACTATGTATGTTGATTGTTCGTAGTATAGATATTGCTCTTGTGGCTTACTATTAGTTTGTGTCATATAAAATATAATGATCGTAGTTAGAATTGTAACGATTATACTTGTCATAACAATTATTAATTTTTTCTTCATTTAAACCTCCATTTGATTTGAGAGATAATAAAGAATCACCAATATTGTTAGCAATTATTTTCAAGATTATTTCAAACAAAAAAATAAACACACCCTAACTATCAGCATAAGTGTGCTTATTTTACCGTTTGATTACCTATTTGATTACCTATTATTTGTCCAGTACTCGAATTGCCTTTCTAATAGGTTTCATTAACAGCTCGTACGGGAATCGAACCCGTGTTTCCGCCGTGAGAGGGCGGCGTCTTGACCGCTTGACCAACGAGCCTTACAACGAAGTTAATGATAACACAGAATATTTTCTTTTGCAAGCATTTTTTTATATTTTTTTAAAAAATATGAATATTTTCGATCAGCTTCCATATACTTATAAATTCTCTTTATTATTACCATTTCTGTTTTTATAATTCCTGTTTTACCATTCCATTCTCTTTTTCTTTAATAGCAATACTCTTCTAACCGAATCCTCTATTTGTTTTTCGCTAATTTCACCATTCTTAACTGCTTTCAACAAACCGTTGTAAGCTTTTCGAAAATCAGCTGGCATAAGGATAAGATCACACCCTGCTTTTACAGCTGCCGTTGTTGATTGTTCAATCGTGTAATTCTTGCTGATTGCTCCCATATTCATGGCATCTGTAATAATAACACCTTCATATCCTAACTTCATACGTAGAATATCAGTAACCATTACTTTTGATAATGAACTTGGAGTATTATCACCAATCACCTTCGGTACCGAAATATGACCAACCATAATCATGTCTATTCCATTCTTAATTCCATCAATAAAAGGTGCAAGATCTTCTTTTTCTAATTGTTCATATGTCTTGTCAGTATACGCAAATCCTTCATGAGAATCTTCAGCTGTAGCCCCATGCCCTGGAAAATGCTTATAGCTAGCATACATTCCCTCATCATTAAGCCCCTGAGCATATGCACTAGCATATTCTACTACTATCTTAGATGAAGAACTAAAAGAACGATTCTTTACAACCGTATTCTTTTTATTCGTCAAAACATCTGAAGTTGGAGCAAAATCTAGATTAAAACCATATTTACTCAGATATTCTCCAATAGTGCTACCAATCTTATACGCTTCTTCTTTAGATGATACCGTTGATAAATTATCGAACTTGGTAACATTAAACGTAGGATTATTAGCAATTCTAGCCACTTCTCCACCCTCTTCATCAATTCCAAGGAACATAGGTATCCCATTGTTTGCAGTTGCATATTGCTGCGTATTCGTAAGCAGTTTCGTAAGCTGGCTCGCACTCTTAATATTACCTGAGAAATATATGACACCAGCAACATGATACTTATCGATTGCATTCTTCGTGTTCGTGCCTGCTACTGTTACATTATAATAATTCGTTAATTCTTCAGGTGAAACGATGAACATCTGGCATATTTTTTCTTCAAGAGTCATGTTCTCGATTATTTCATTCACTTCTTTTAATTCTTGCTTTTCCTTATTAGTTAACTTCATTTCTGTTGCTTTATCTTCCGTTACAGTATTTTCTCCTTCACTACTATCTGGATCTTCACTTGTACTAGCTGTACCCACTGCATTATCTGTAACTTCTGTATTATCTGTTCCTTCCGCATTATCTGTAAAATCAATCGTCATTTGATTCTCTTTAACGTCATTCGAAGTAGAGTCATTGTTATCATTTACCGGCTCCTTCTCAGCCTTAGTCGTTTCTTGCTCTGACTGTAGAATAGAAGCCGCTACTACGTCATTACCAGTTACTTTACCCGCAATTTTACTACTATCAGTTGCTCCTTTGTATTCTCCTAACAAAATCAATGCGAACCCAACTGCAAAAACCTCCATTAATACTATGTAAAGGTATCTTTTTATATTTTTTTTATAGCTATCCTCATTATTTCTCTCTTTGTTCATGCTCCCTGTTTCCTCTCTTAACAATCGTACATTTTATACATTTATATTTTGTGTTTATATATAAGTTAACCCATGGAATCGCATTTGTCAATATTTGGTATTTATTTTTTTGATATATTATTTATATATTCTAAACATTTTAAATATAAATATGTTCATAATTACATTTATTTAAAAAGACAAAAAACTGCTAACGTGTAACAATCGTTGGCAGTCTCTGTACATTAATTGTATTCTTATATTTAAATCACCGATATCAGTTTTTTTTACAATAAAATAAGGACGGAACCCTATAAATATAAGATTACGTCCTCATCATATAAATTCTTATTAACACCTATCATTTTTAACCAGACCAAAGTAAGATGTATCTTTATAAATACTATGCATCATATTTCTTAATAAATCCCATACCAATTGGGTGTGGCCCTGTATGTGTTCCTATTGTAACACCAATACGACCAATTGTTGGCACCTTAATACCGAGGCCTTCGTCGACCATATCTTTGAACTTCTCAGCTTCTTCAAAATCAATTCCTGTACCAACTGCAAAGGAATAAGTTTCTGGATCTTCATCAATTTTCTTGAAATGATCCTGTGCTATATCAATTAATTTTCTCTTTGACTTCTCACGACTTCTAGTAATTCCAGCAGGGAAGATTTCTCCTTCTTTCAATACTATCAAAGGTTTGATTCCTAGTGTATCACTTGCGAAAGTTAAGAGTTTGCCCATACGTCCGCCCTTTTTCAAATAATCCATACTTCCGATGGTGAAGATGATGCGGCCAGTGGATTTAATACGTTCAAGATGAGCGATTGCCTCTTCATAAGAAACACCATCTGCTTGCATACGAAGTGCTTCTTGTACATATAAACCTTGTAAAACAGTATTAACCATTGAATCTATCACAGTTATTACTGCATTTGGATATTTCTCTAAAACAATTTCTTTTGCATTGCATGCAGATTGATAGGAACCACTGAATTTGGTTGTAATGCAGATGCAAATCATAGGGATAGCATCTTCTGCATACTTAGAGAAGACATCGACAAAATCTTGAACTGATGGTAAAGAGGTTTTCGGGTATACATGTTCCTCTATCATTTTATTATAAAATTCAAAGTGGTCAACTTCAAGACCTTCTTTGTAATAATTTTCACCATCAAAAGAAACATAGAATGGTACTATCTCAAGACCTTTCTCTTTTGCAAATTCTAATGATAAATCACAAGAACCATCACTAATTATCTGATATTTCATAATAATTTCAACCTCACTTATATCGTATTAATATTACATATCATAGTTTTCAATACCATATGATGTATTTTAACACATATAATTCAAAAGAACAGTAAGTTTGACTTTTATTAATAATTATTTTATATTTTGGCGATATATTACTAATTATTGTTAACATAAAAGGACAACGTAACCATGCAGTCACGCTGTCCTTATATACTCTATATCTGGAAGAAATCCATTAATGATATTTGATTTGTAGCTGGTAAATCTGCTAGAATTCCTAGATCGGCCATTGTATCTACAACAGTAGCACTGACCTTTGTTCTTTGTCTGAAATCATCAAGGGACAAGAATTTACCATCTTTTGCTGCAAGCACTACTGCTTCTGCCGCTTTATCACCAAGTCCATCAATCGAATTGATAGCAGGCATAATCTTACCATCAAAGATCTGGAAATGATGTGATTTGGCACGGTAAACATCAAGTGGCTCAAACTCAAATCCCCTTGCATACATTTCTTGAACAATTCTCATATCTTTTAGAGTATCTAGTTCCTTCTTTGATAGGTCATTCATACGCTTCTTATAATCAGCCATATAATATTCTAGTTTTTCACGACCAAGACACATAAGCTCATAGTTGAACGCTGAAGCACGGATACTAAAATATGCCGTATAATATGCAAGTGGATAATATACTTTGAAATACGCAATACGAAAGGCCATCATTACGTAAGCAGCCGCATGAGCTTTCGGGAACATGTACTTAATCTTCTTACATGATTCAATGTACCATTCTGGCACTCCCGCTTCAATCATTGCTTTCTCCATATCCGGAGTTAAACCTTTACCCTTACGAACGCTCTCCATGATCTTGAAAGCAAGACCATTCTCTACTCCCGTATGGATTAGATAAGTCATGATATCATCACGGGTACATATTGCTGTAGATAGCGTACAATTACCGTTTTGAATATAATACTGGGCATTGTTAAGCCATACATCCGTACCATGAGACAGTCCCGAGATACGTACCAGATCAGAGAACGTCTTCGGTTTTGTATCACGAAGCATCTGCATAACGAAATCAGTACCAAACTCAGGAATACCTAGGGATCCTAAATCACAACCACCTAAATCCTCTGGTTTTAATCCTAAAGCACTTAGATTATCAAACAATGATAATACTTTCTCATCATCAAAACGAATGGTTAACGGGTCAATTCCTGTTATATCTTGTAGCATACGAATAATGGTCGGATCATCGTGTCCGAGTATATCAAGTTTTAATAAGTTGTGATCAATGGAATGGTAATCGAAATGTGTTGTTATCGTCTGTGTCGTCATATCGTTTGCTGGTCGTTGCACAGGTGTGAAGGAATAGATTTCTTCACCAAGTGGAAGTACTACGATCCCCCCCGGATGCTGCCCTGTTGTTCTACGAACTCCAACACAACCATCTACGATACGTTCAATCTCTGCTCTTCTTTTATGTTGACCATGTTCTTCATAGTATTTCAGTACATATCCAAATGCTGTCTTCTCTGCTAATGTACCAATTGTCCCCGCACGGAACGTCTGTCCTTTACCAAAGATAACCTCGGTATAATCATGGGCATGACTTTGATACTCTCCAGAGAAGTTAAGATCGATATCCGGCTCCTTATCTCCATAGAAACCAAGGAAAGTTTCGAATGGAATCTCATGACCATCTTTGCTAAGTGGCTGTCCGCAACTAGGACATAATTTATCCGGCATGTCACAACCAGATTTTCCTGCAAACGCCTTCACTTCTTCCGAATCAAAATCTGAATAATAACAGTTTGTACAGTAATAATGAGCAGGTAGCGGATTTACTTCCGTAATACCTGACATGGTAGCTGCGAAAGAAGATCCTACAGAACCTCTCGAACCTACTAGATATCCATCTTCATTGGATTTCCAAACTAGTTTCTGGGCGATAATATACATTACGGCGAAACCGTTGCTAATGATTGATTTTAATTCCTTCTCTAGTCGTGCCCTAACCGGCTCTGGTAGATTTGGTCCATACATGGAATGCGCCTTATCATAACAGATGGTACGTAGGTCTTCATCTGAGTTTTCAATCACAGGAGGACATTTGTCCGGACGTACCGGCGAAATCTTCTCAATCATGTCTGCAATCTTATTGGTATTCGTTATAACAATCTCTTCTGCTTTCTCTCTACCAAGATAAGCAAATTCTGCTAACATCTCATCTGTCGTGCGAAGATACAACGGCGGTTGGTCATCTGCATCTTTGAATCCTTTACCTGTCATGATGATTCGTCGATACACTTCATCTTCTGGATCTAAGAAATGCACGTCACAGGTTCCAACAACTGGCTTATTAAACTCTTCTCCGAGGGCAACAATCTTTTTATTTATTTCGATTAAGTCTTCTTTTGATTTAACATCAAACTTATCACTATTAATCATGAAATTGTTGTTACCAAGTGGTTGTATCTCCAGATAATCATAGAAATCCACCAATCTAGTAATCTCTTCCCTTGATTGGTTTCTTAGTATTGCTTGGTATAATTCGCCTGCCTCACAGGCTGAACCAATCAACAAACCTTCTCTATTCTCTAGGAAAACACTCTTTGGTATTCTCGGTCTACGAGCGTAGTAATTTATATGGGAATACGAAATTAATTTATAGAGATTAATTCTACCTATGTCGTTTTGCGCAAGAATAATTGCATGGTAGGTTGGTAGTTTCTTAATCATATCCGCTGATAACTTACTCATCTCATTGAGTTTTTCCATATTAAATACATTCTTTTCTTTTAGCATCTGAATGAATTTTACATAGATCTCTGCTGTAGCTCCTGCATCATCAACAGCACGATGGTGGTTTTCAAGTGAGATACCTAATTCCTTCGCTACTATATTTAACTTGAATTTTGATAAGTTTGGAAGCAATACACGGGCCATAGATACGGTATCTATAACTGTGAAATCTGTAGAAATACCTAACTGCTCTGCTTTCTTCGTTATAAATCCAACATCGAAAGATGCATTATGAGCAACCAACACGCAGTCCTTACAGAATTCTAAGAATTGTGGTAAAATCACATCAATTGTAGGATAATCCATAACCATAGCATCTTGAATACCTGTTAATTTCTCAATTTCATATGGGATTGGAATCTCTGGGTTAATGAATGTAGAATAATTATCCACAATCTCACCGTTTACTACTTTAACAGCACCTATTTCAATGATTTTATCATTCACAGGGCCAAAGCCTGTGGTTTCTATATCGAATACAACGCTTGGTGCATCTAACGTTTGGCCTTTCCCATTCTGTACAATATCCTTCAAGTCATCAACTAGATATGCTTCCACACCGTAGATTACTTTGAAATCAGACTTCTCAACTACATGATTTGCCTCAGTGAACGCTTGTACAACACCATGGTCAGTAATTGCTATTGAATTGTGTCCCCATGCCATTGCTCTTTTAATCAATGATTTGGCATCTACTACCGCATCCATATCACTCATCATTGTATGGGCGTGTAATTCAACACGTTTTACTGGTGCATTATCCACACGTGAAGTTGTGAAATCCGGGATTGTCTTAATACCAACGATCGAACTAATAGAGATTTCCCTATCATACTTATCCATCAAGGCCATCCCCTTCATTTTAATGAAGATACCATTCTTAAGTACTGATGAAATATCCGCTACCTGTTCATTCTTCACAAAGATTTTTGCTGAAATCGTGTCTGTAAAATCTGTTACAGCAAATGTAATTATCGTTTTCTCATTACGAAGCTCTCTTGTTTCAAACTTATTAATTCTACCACGGACAACAACCTCACCAACTTCATCTTGAATCTCAGATATTGCAATTGCTTCACCTTCAAAACTCTTACCATAGATAATATCTGGATCTGGTGGTAACTTCTTATAACTACTGTATTTGGCCTTCTCAGGTTTTGCTGGTCTCGCATCTGCAGACTTATCTTTTTCTGGCTTTTGAGTCTCTGATGCATTACCTTTTGCACTACTAGCTGAGACAGACATATGATCAGACTCTTTCAATATGTGTCCACTTTCTTCAGAAGCTGCAATATAAGACTCACCATCTTCATCATGGGACATATGATGCTTTCGCATTGCTTTCGCATATATTTCCCTAATATCCTCTTCATCATTCTCTGGAGGTTCTACATAGTTGAACTTAATGTTAATTGCATATCCAAACCGATTCGAGAAGTTATCCTCTAGAATTCGTTTCATATTGGAAGATTTGTTCTTAGCTACGAAATTATCTTCCATCTCTATCTCAATGGTATCACCTTCAACTTTGTAATTCGCCATCTTGAACAAGTTATACTCAAGAATACTACTGTCCTTCATCTCTTCGAGTAAACTATCATAATATGCGTCCATTAACTTATCTGGTGTATACTGTGCAGATAATTCGTATCGATCACACAATCGAATCTCATTCGCGGTATCCCCGAATAGTTGTTTTTTAATCTGATACTGCATCTTCTTCACTAGTTTCCTAGATATCAAATGCGTACTCATTATATATATCTTAACTTCCTGATTGATTCTAGAAGCTGCAACACGTTCAATTACTGTATCTTCAAACATATCTTGTAATTCTTTCGCAACCTTCAATGTTTCGAACACCTCAAAGAATTGCATATTCATGTCCACAACCTCCTTTTCTTTGTAAGTACAAAACTCCATAAACACTCTTCATCGATTCGGCATCCTGCCGAAGCTCAGGCTGACTCGGCCTCCATGCCTCGTCTTCCTAAGTTATCCAGCACACACTAAGAAGTACTAAAATGTTTCGCTATCGTTTTTTAGTCATAGTAGATTAGTTAAGAAGCTGTTTAATACTATCTAGAGTTTTGCTTTTGACAATCCGAAACGACACTACAATACTATATCCTTAATTCTTTGCCCAGTTCTTCAATTCTTCTTCTAGGGTTGCGAGTAATTGATCTTCAGGGAGTGTCTTAACTACCTCTCCTTTTTTAATTAACATGCCTACCCCTTTGCCGCCGGCTATTCCTATATCTGCTTCTTTCGCTTCTCCTGGACCGTTAACTACGCATCCCATAACTGCTACTTTGATATCTAAATCGTATTTTTGGACCATATTTTCCACTTGATTTGCTAATCCGATTAGATCAATTTGTGTTCTTCCGCAAGTTGGACAAGAAACCACTTCAACTCCTGCTTTTCGTAAACCAAGGGTACGAAGTATTAACTTTGCTGATTTTATTTCTTCTACAGGGTTTCCTGTTAATGATACACGAATGGTATCACCGATTCCTTGATTTAAGATAATACCTAGTCCTATACTGGATTTAATATTGCCCGAGATAATTGTTCCTGACTCAGTAATACCTACATGTAATGGATAGTTTGTCTTCTTCGCAATTAACTCATGAGCTTGCACTGCCATTAATACATTAGAAGACTTAATGCTTATTACTAGATTGTCGTAGCCCATTTCTTCTATAATTCTCACTTTATCAAGTGCACTTTCAACGATACCTTCTGCTGTTACACCACCGTATTTCTCAACTAGTGGTTTTTCCAAAGATCCACTGTTAACACCTACACGAATTGGAATATTTCTCTCCTTAGCAGCCTCTACAACAGCTCTTACACGTTCTTCACTACCTATGTTACCTGGATTAATACGAATCTTATCAGCACCATTCTCGATAGCTGCTAAGGCAAGACGATAATCAAAGTGTATATCAGCTACTAGAGGAATTGTTATTTGCTTCTTAATTTCTTTCAATGCAAGTGCTGCTTCCATCGTTGGAACCGCACATCTAATAATATCGCAACCAGCTGCTTCTAATTCTTTTATTTGTGCTACAGTAGCCTCTACATCTTCTGTTTTTGTATTTGTCATAGATTGGATAAGTATCGGATTACCTCCACCAATTACCTTGTTTCCAATCTGAATTACTTTTGTTTCATCACGGTACATTCTGAATACCTCCTAATTTACTTTCAACTACTCTATTTTACCACATTTTCATATAAGTGATATGGTTAATTTATTCCTAACTATTAAATATTAGTCAATTGATAAAAGAGGTGCATAAAATACATGCGTATTTTATCACACCTCCTTACTTGTTTAATTATACAAATAATCTTCTTACGTCGTTAAACATAACGAATACCATTAAGAGCATTAAGAGTATAAGTCCGACCATATGAACAAATCCTTCTTTCTTAGGGTCAACTGGCTTACCACGTACTGCTTCAATTATCAAGAATACCAAACGTCCTCCATCAAGTGCAGGTAGTGGTAATAAGTTCATTACACCAAGGTTGGCACTTAGTAAAATACTCATATAAAGAAGTTGAATCACGACGGCTGACAAACCTTCAGACTTCGTACTATTAATACCATCGCCTATCATATCAACGATAGCAACCGGTCCACCTAACTCATTGGTTGAAACCTTACCTGTTATTAAACCACCAACACTTTGAATAGCTGATGTAATCCAACATTTCACTTCTATTGCACTATATTTTATAACTCCAAGGGCATTCATCTTCTCACCAGTAGTTGCGATTGTCTTAGTACGGCCTTGGTTATATACAAAGCCCATCAAATACTCACCAGATTCAGATTTTTCTGGTGTTACTGTCATAGAAATCTCCTCACCACTACGGTTAATCTTTAACTGTACAGGCTTTTCTGATGTCGGATGGAAGAATTGATGAAACATCATTTCTCTTGCATTATCAACACCTGAACCATTTATCTCTTCGATAACATCGCCTGCTTGAAGTCCCGCCTCTTGTGCAGGTGTGCCTTCTCCTACTTGAACAATTATAGCAGGATCATAACCAACTTTGCCAACAACAATAATAGCTAGGATGAAAGCTAGAATGAAGTTGAATATTGGACCAGCCGCAATAACAGATATACGAGCCCATACCCCCTTCTTTCCGAAGGCGTTTGGATCATCAGCCTCTTCATCCTCCCCTAACATCATACAAGAACCACCAATTGGGAATAATTTCAGTGAATATCTTGTTCCATTACGTAAAAAACTAAAAAGTCTTGGACCCATACCAACTGAAAATTCTACAACTGCTATTCCATTCTTCTTTGCCAATAAAAAATGACCCAGCTCATGGATGATAATAATTAAGCTAAAAATCAAAATAGCTACAATAATATTCATGTAAATACCTACCCTTTCTGTGCCACTGCATTACACATGGAACTGCGTTTCAATTCTTTCATATGTCTGTGCTTCTATATCAAGTATCTCATTCACACTTGGATTATCTACTTTACGATGCCACCTAATAGCATCTTCAATAATTTCGTATATCTTAAGGAACGATATCTCTCGATTTAAGAACTTGGCTACTGCTCTTTCATTAGCGGCATTATATACAGTCGGCATGCTTCCACCCATTCTGCCCACTTCATAAGCTAATGATAACCCACGGAATGTATCTAAGTCAGGTGCTTCAAATGATATCTTAGATAATGTAGCAAAATCTAAACGCTCACCCCCGAGCTCTCTTCGATCTGGATAAGTTAATGCGTATTGAATTGGAAGTCTCATATCAGGTGTTCCAAGTTGAGCAATTACTCCACCATCAACAAACTCAACCATAGAATGTATAATACTTTTTGGTTGCACCACAACTTCTATTTGGTCAAACTCTACTCCAAACAACCATTTAGCTTCAATAACTTCTAACCCTTTATTAACCATAGTTGCAGAATCAATCGTAATCTTTCTGCCCATTGACCAATTCGGATGTTTTAAAGCATCTTCTAATCCAACTTTTTCTAACTGCTTTGTAGTCATTCCTCTAAAAGGTCCACCAGAAGCCGTTAACAGTATTCTACTAATACGATTATAGTTTTCTCCATTCAAAGCCTGAAAAATTGCTGAATGTTCACTATCTACAGGAAGTATCTTAACATTATATTCCTGCGCAAGTGGCATTATGATATGTCCAGCAGTTACTAATGTCTCTTTATTAGCAAGTGCAATATCTTTCTTTGCCTTAATCGCCGCAATCGTTGGCTGTATTCCAATCATACCTACAATAGCAGTTAATACAACATCAGCTTCCGGGGTTACACTACACGCTATTAATCCTTCCATACCACTTGTTATCTCAACATCAAGATCAGCAACTAGAATGCGTAATTCCTTTGCTTTCTTCTCATCAAAGACACATACCATACGTGGTCTAAATTCTCTTATCTGTTTTTCTAACAACTTGATATTCGATCCTGCTGCCATTGCAACAACTTCCATATCTGTATTATTACGAACAACATCAAGTGTCTGTGTTCCAATGGAACCTGTTGAACCAAGAACTACTATTTTCTTCATATTTGTACCCTACGTATCACACTAAAACCCATGATACTACTTTCTTACTATTACTTATCTACCACCACTTTGTGATTATCTACTCAAAAACACTGCTAAATAATACACAATAGGTGCTGTGAATATTATACTGTCAAAGCGATCTAATATCCCGCCATGACCAGGTATTAATTTACCATAATCTTTAATTTCATAATTCCTCTTAATTGCAGAAGCTGCTAAATCTCCAATCTGGGATACGATACTTGACACTCCACATATAATAGCAAAAGCTACTTGTGGATTATTAAATGTACCGATTTTGTGCTGTATTACTAACCCATATATAAATCCAATTAACGCAGCACCAAGTATACCTCCAATGCCACCTTCAATAGACTTCTTAGGACTTAATTTAGGTGTCATCTTATGTTTCCCAATTGAGATACCAACTAGATATGCACATGTATCTGACCCCCATGCACCTATGAACAATAACCAAACTAACCATAAACCATCATCTAACATACGTACTTGGTAGATATGTGATAACATAATTGCAACATAAAACAATCCAAAGAATGTTAGGAATACTTGTTCAGAACGATATTTTGGAAAAGTGAATACATACGCTACCATTAGTACCATAATAAATGCCACAAATAGTAACATCATATGTTCCTTTGCATTAAAATACACTAACGTATAATAAGCAACACAAGCAACGTAGCCTATGTATCCAATTACACTGTTATTCACTTTTAGTAACTTATATAATTCACTTAAACCAATTAAAGAGATTAATCCTATTACTGCAAACAGTAAATCTCCACCAGTAATTACAGTGATTAATGTTAAAATCACTAACATTACTGAACTCCTAAAACGCACCCAAAACATACAACCACCTATCCGTCGGTATAAATTATTATCTTAATCCACCAAACCGTCTTTCTTTAGAATTATAATAACGTATGGCATCTTCGAGATCCTTTTCGCTAAAATCTGGCCACAAAACATCTGTAAAATAAAATTCAGTATATGCCATCTGCCATAATAAATAATTTGACAATCTTTGTTCTCCACTTGTACGAATCAATAAATCTGGATCGGGGATATTTCTTGTATCCAAGTAGTTGTCAAATAACTTTTCATCTATCTCATCAAGAGTTAACGCTTTATTATCGTAATCTACTACTAAACGTTTTACGGCACGTAAAATCTCATCTCTAGAACCGTAATTTAATGCAACTTGAAAATTAAGTCCAGTATTATTCTTACTTCTCTCTTCTAAGTCTTTGATTTTCTCTTGCATTGTAACATCCAAGCGAGTAATATCACCAATAACGCGAACCCTCATATTATTCTTAGTTGTTTGTTTAATACAATCTTTTAAATAACTATTAAGAAGTTTCATAAGTGTCTCAACTTCATCATCTGGTCTAGACCAATTTTCTGTTGAAAATGCATATACGGTTAAGTACTTTACTCCCATGTTATATGCTGCTTTACAAATCTTCTCTACATTCTTGCTTCCCTGTGCATGCCCATAATTACGAGGCATCATTCTTTTCTTAGCCCATCTTCCATTACCATCTAATATTAAAGCAATGTGTTCCGGGATTTGTAATCCTTCGAGGACATTATTATTAGCCAAACTTTATTCCTCCTGCTATAATGTTATAAAACCGGATTGACTTATACTTATCGTATAAGAACAATCCGATTCTTATTCCTAGCCATAATTATATTATCAGAAACACTTCACGTACCTGATTATACAGTAAGAACTTCTTTCGATTTTGCTTCCATCGCTTTATCTACTTCTGTTACGTATTTATCAGTAACTTTTTGTACTTGATCTTCTAAGCTTTTAACTTCATCTTCTGAAATTTCATTTGCTTTACTTAATTTCTTAATTGCATCATTAGCATCACGACGAATATTGCGGATAGCAACTTTAGCAGCTTCTGCTTTTTTCTTAACGTCTTTTACTAATTCTTTTCTTCTTTCCTCTGTAAGTTCTGGGAATACAAGACGAATTACTTTACCATCATTACTTGGTGTTAAACCAAGATCTGAAACTAAGATTGCTTTTTCGATTTCTTTAATTAAACTACTTTCCCATGGTTGAATCATAATAACTCTTGCTTCTGGTACAGAAACGTTTGCAACTGATTGAATACCAGATGGAGTGCCGTAGTAATCAACTTTTAATTTATCTAAAATACGAGGATTAGCTCTACCAGCACGAATAGCTGTAAACTCCTCAATTAAGCTGTCTAGAGATTTTTCCATTTTCACTTCAAATTGTTCAATTCTTGAATCCATAATTTTCCCTCCAAAATTTTTCTTATAATTATACAGTATAACTTAGGTTTCTCGATATAATTACACCGTTACCTTAGTTCCTGTAAATTTACCATTCAATATGTTTACAATACTATTTGGTTCATTTAAACCAAATACTAACATCGGCATCTTGTTTTCTAAGCACATAATTGTTGCAGATAAATCAATTACTGCTAACTTCTTATCAAGTACCTCTTCTATTGTAATCTCATCAAACTTCTTAGCTGATGGATTAACCTTAGGATCGCTGTCATACACACCATCAATTGCTTTCGCTAATAATATAACGTCTGCTTCAATTTCAACAGCTCTAAGAACTGTTGCAGTATCCGTTGAAAAGTATGGATGTCCTGTACCTCCAGCAAAGAATACAACCATTCCCTTTTTGAAATACTTATTTGCTCTGTCTTTTGAGAATGTTTTAGTCATAGAACCACATTCAAAAGGTGTTAGCACTTGTGTCATCATTCCAACATAACGGAAAATTTCCGAAACATAGATACAATTCATAATAGTTGCTAACATTCCAATCTGATCCGCTTTTGTACGATCGATCGTTTCACTTGTTCTTCCTCGCCAGAAGTTTCCGCCACCGATTACAATACCAACTTCGACTCCGTTATCAACTAACTCTTTCACTTGTTTTGCTACTTCAATACAAGTTGCTTCGTCAAATCCTGTCTTCTTATCACCGGCTAATGCTTCACCACTAAGTTTTAACACAACTCTATTCCAAGTCTTCATTATCCATCATACCTTTCAATAACTTATAATATAAATTAGTATAAGTATTAACAAATTTCTTATGTATACTACATAGAAACTGCTATTTTACACTTAAATACGTGATTATGTCTTATTCATTAGAATAGCATAAACAAGTGGCTTGTACAAGCTACCCAAACAGTTTCATTATAGCATTATTTATAATCATTTGTATACTACTTTTTACTCTATCTTATATTTTATCACAGAAAAGGTTGAATTTACAATCCCAAAAACAAAACTTCGCAAATGATTACAGTAAGTCAATCATTTGCGAAGTTTTATATCATGTCATATATTCAATTAATACTTAAGTATTATTTACAAAAACGTACAGCGATATTACCGAAACAATTTGATCCTGTTGTTTTTACAGACTTATTACAATTAATTGATTTCAGATTATTACTATTCTTAAATGCATTATTTGCTACATTTGTTACTTTGTAAGTCTTAACATTACATGTTACAGTTGAAGGAATTGTGCAAGATGCAGAATTCTTACCCTTTGCAGATAACCCTGTTACTGTACAAGTATTCTTACCAGTAATTTTATAACGTAATTTTCCTGACGAGAAACTAGAATTGCTATTCGTTTGATTTGTGCAATTAATTTTAGATGCAGCTTGAACTCCAGCTACAGGGGTTGCTACAGTACCTACAGTTACCATCATTGCTACGGCGAAAGCCACTTTTTTTAAGTTCATCATATTCTTTTTCTCCTTTGGTTCGTTTGTAACAATATTGTAACATTTAATTAACATTTATGTAATAGTAGATAAATGGTAATTAGTTTAATTTCATCCTTTCGTATTATCTTTCAATCTGATTAATAACTAATATATCCTTATCCTTAATAATCGTCCTTCCATTCGGTACTATTACTTTTTTCTTTCTTTTTATCATTATAATTAATTTATCTTCTTCTTTTGAAATCTCTGAGATTGGCTTTCCTATCCAATCATCACCTTCTGAAACATTCTTTTCAGTCAGAGAGATTCCCTCAATAACCCCTGGTGCTGCTGCACTTAATATTAACACATCACCTTCAAGTAGATGAATCTGCCCATTTGGTACAATATTCTCTCCATTACGTTTTAACAACACAAGTAATGTATCAGGTGGCAAAGGTATTTCTCTTATCATCTTACCAATCCATGGATGTGCTGACTTAATCTTTAATTGGATAAATTGGATCGGTACTTCATCCGCATAATCTGTAAATGTTTTAAGAACATCAGCCGAATCATCAATCATATTTAGCTTTACTGCTGCTAAAGGAATCAATGAACCCTGTATTAATATAGAAAAGAGAACGATGCAAAAGATGATATGGAAAATATCATTGTTTGTCGCAGCAGGATCAATAGTCGCCATTACTGCGAATACAATTGATGCCGCACCACGCAGCCCCGCCCACGAAACCAATAGTTGCTGGTTTAACTTACATCGAAAAGGTGCTAGAATCGCAAATACAGATAGAGGCCTTGCAATAAATGTCAAAAATAAAGCAATTAGCATTGCCGGTAAAAAAACTTTTGGCAATTGGGAAGGAAATGCCAAAAGGCCTAATAAAAAGAACACAAGAATCTGCATTAGTCCTGTTAATCCATCAAAGAAATTAACAAGTGCTTTTTTGTTAAAAATTGATTTGTTTCCAAGTATTACCCCAACCAAATACGCACTTAAATATCCGTTCCCTCCAATAGCTGAAGGTAATGCATACGCTAATACTGCGACCGCTACAACAAAAATCAGATCAAATCCTTCTGTTTCGAATCGAAACCGTTTGAGAAATTCATATGCTAGGAATGCAATAAGAACACCAAACACTAAGCCAAACACAATCTGTGCGAGAATCATTGTAAAGATATCTCCACCGTTAGCTTTCCCATTCATAATAGCAAGAACAATTGCAGTTAACATATAAGAACAAGGGTCATTACTTCCACTTTCCACCTCTAACAAGGAGGCAGAGTTATACTTTAGATTTAATCGTTTGGATCGTAAAATTGAGAATACAGATGCGGCATCTGTAGAACTAATTACAGAACCTAATAACATACTTTCCCAGAAATCAAAACGCAAGACAAAATAACAGAATAATCCAGTAAGTAAAGCAGTTAAAATAACTCCTAACGTAGACAGCAATACCGCTTTTACTGCTATCGGCTTTGCCTCACTCCACTTTGTACCAAATCCACCATAGAACATGATAAATATCAATGCTACTGAGCAAATCTTTTCTGCTATATAGAAATTATCAAACGGTATTTTGAAGATTCCATCTGATCCCATTGACATACCAAGCAATATAAATGCTAATAATGTTGGTATGCCTAAGCGACTTGTCACCTTATTAAGAACTACACAGGCGATAATAATAATAGCGGCAATTAATAAATATACTGGCAATTAAATCTCTCCCTTACTATTTATTTGTCGTTTATATATCTCCATATAGAGCTTACAAACACTACTATAATAGCTTACTATATATTGTAACTCTTAACAAGTAAAACAATGGAATTTATGTAAAAACTATTTTTTAAAAGTATTTTGCATTCTTATAATATCTTCTTTTGTTATATCGTGATTACTATATCGCGCCCTCTCATATAATTCTACTACTTCCTCACTTACCGCTTCACCCTTTGCATTCTTTAGACTTCTTTGCTCAGAAGGTGTAGTTACTTCAGGACTCCTTCCACTATCCTTCCAAAAGCCCGTCATTTGCTTACGATATAACTTTCGGAGCAATTTTCCTAGGTCTTTTACATTCTCGCTTCCCTTCTTATTTGGCTTTTTCCTCTTTATATGTTCTCTTGTTTCAACAGAGGCAAACAAAACCTCTTCCTCTTTATTCTTTCTTCGTCCATAAAATCCATTATATATAACACGCAATATGATAAACAATGACACAGCTAGTGCTGCAACTAATAGAATGCTCATAATTATACTCATAATCTTTTCGAGTATAATAAAGATAATAGATGGTTCTCCCTTGTCATCATCTATACCTGCAATTTCTCTCAAGTCTACGCTAATATTTTCTTGTCCAAATTCAATAGGATTTGCCTCACCCTTCATATCAGTTATCTCTGACATATCACTTACTATTGACTCATACAATCCTTGAAAAGATATCGTCGTGAACAAAATTATAATCAATGCAAGTCCTGTTATATACAACGCAAGTTGAGAACGAAAAACTTTCTTCATCTTTGCCTCAGCCATTATTGTTGTTTGTCTTCTACTCTCTATATATCCCTGTATTCTTTGAATATTTCGATCCAATAAAAAAAGTAGGATATATAAGAACACGCTGATGAAAACAACCTGTCTAGACAGTGTATATCCAGCAAACTCCATTATTATATATATTATTGTCATAACACTAAAAGGAACAGCATCAGGGTGTTCAAAAGGTTTTGCTGATATCTTTATTCTAATTATGAACCCCATAAAAGTAATAAGCGCTAAAACGAATGGAATCACTGTATCTGCTAGTAATATTTGATTCAATACTATTCCCGCCACGCATATTATTAATATTGCAAGCAAAAATCTCCATAATTTATCACAGTACCTTCGTATTATCGTAATAAGTATACTAAAGGGAATTATAAAAAGTATTCCTTTTATTGATATTACATCATCTGTATTAATAAGACATAAAATACCTGAATATAACACCACTTGAAACAGAACCTGGGATAAACAATCAATTATTAGCATAACCATATTATCGGTCATTCTAACACCTCCCCATACACAATTGGCACCCTTCTTGACTGCACTCTTCGTTCTGTAGAAAGGTGAACTGGTATAAACCACTCTCCATGTCCATCTGCGCCCAAATAATCTTCGTATGCTAATTGTAATTGTTCAGCTTGTGATACACTAATTAAAATAGCTAGCCCATTACGTGGCAGCTTAGTATCTTTAAGAAATGGCAGGAACGAATCCATCTCCTCCTTTACCTCTAACCGAGCTAATTTACGTAGGCACTCTTCAAAATGTCCCTTTCCTGCACCTTCTTCTATTGATACAGGTATCTTCGTCTCAATATCGAGCGCATTGGTTACAAATCTAACTGGTATTCCCTTTTGCAAATATAATTCCAAATATGTTCTGGCTATTCGGATACATTCTTCTAAAAGTTCCTCATAATAAAGCATACCTTCAGTTTCTAAATTTAGCAATATCGTGATAGAACAATGGCTGCTATCATAATATTGATTAACCATTAACTCTCCCGTCTTGGCGGAAATTCCCCAGTTAATCTTCTTCATGGAATCCGTTGGTTCATACGAACGTATACCTTTGAAAGCAAATGGATCCTCATACAAGAATCTCTGTTGTAAATACTCACCCATCATCCTTTCAAAAGAGGGTAACACTTCCTTAACTCCACTACAAATCGGATACACATAGATAGATGCTTGATTATCTTTTTTCTCCACAAATATATTTTTATAGAAAGGATCCGTAGCCACTAACTGAACTTCGGAAATTTTAAAATACCCTCTTTTTGTATATTTCACCTCGAATTGTCTTGTAACTTTCTCATAAGGCATTGTAACAATACAGTCATTGCGATATTGGTAATCAGATTTATTCGTATTCTCTGGCAATAAATAGCTGATTGATCGATCAAGAGCAAACTTAAGTATAATAGCCGGCAAAGGAATTCCTTTTTCATTCGTTATAACCTCAGTTATAAAGCCCTCTTCCCCTTCACTTACGTGTTCCTGGTCAAATGTAATTGTAGTTGTTAAGCCTTTTACCCATACCTTCTTGTAAAACACCTCAATTCCATGCGTAATCACTACAATAACTACAAAGAAAAGAATTAAATCCATGTTATCTACTCCATTTCTCCGTAGGTACCGGAACCTGAATCAATATTGTCTCCATTCGTTTTATATCTAAGCCACGTTCCATATATCCGCCTTGCAATATAAGACGATGGCTACATACATATGGTGCCAATTCTTTAATATCTTCTGGTATCACGTAATCTCTTCCCTGAATCAATGCATAAGCTTGCACCGAACGCAATAAAGCTAGGCTACCTCTAGGACTGATACCAACAAGTATATCTTTTTGATTTCTTGTCTCCTCAGCTATCTTTCTTATGTAAGCAATCAAATCATTATGTACATACACTTCTTTTGATAATTTTCTTAACTCTAGTATCTCTTTCTTTCCACATACAGCTTGTAATTCATTCAAAGGATTTCCCTGTATAAATCGCCTTAATATTTCTTCCTCTTCCCCACCCGAAACACTTCCCATAGAGAGTTTCATTAAAAATCGGTCTAATTGTGCTTCTGGCAAAGGAAATGTTCCCGCTGTTTCAATAGGATTCTGTGTAGCAACAACAAAGAATGGTTCTTCTAACTTTCTTGTAACACCATCAACAGTTACTTGTTTTTCTTCCATACATTCAAGTAAACTAGACTGTGTTCTTGGAGTGGCACGATTAATCTCATCCGCCAATAATATATTACAAAACACAGGTCCCTCATGAAACTCGAAATCATTTGTCTTCCTATTAAATATATTCAATCCAGTTACATCAGATGGCAATATATCTGGAGTAAACTGAATTCTTGCATAAAGCAATAAAAACTGGATCTACAACGGTCAAAGCCTATACTGAATCAGGTTTATTGACAAAAATCAAAATAAAAGTTACCAAGTAATGCTATCAGCTAATATTAACAACATGTGAATTGGATAAATGCATTAAACTACCCTCTATTCTTATTAACAGAATAGAAATGTGGTTTAATGTCAAATTACAATATTATCATTTTTTATTCGCATACAATAACACATTCATATTCCTCCTTTCTTCACTAAACTATCATTTTCATCTCCTTGAGTAATTTTTAGTTTTGGGTACATAAAACTACCAACTCAATACTGATATTGGTAGTCAATAGATACATCTTTATTTGTTTACTTGGGATTATACTCAAAATCTTCAAAAAATGTTAGCTTCTATCTCGCATTTTATGCCTTACTCTCAATCTCGAACATAAAAGAGCATGGTTCTTTCCCATTTCTATCCAAAGGACTTGTTAAAACGCTGTCGAGTTTCAACGTGCATCCTAGCATAATTTGATAGTGATACCGAAAATGGCCAGCACAACACATACAGTATGTTCTGGAAACAGCATCTTCTTTCTTCCGGCCAGTATTGATACTCGGGCAAGCACAACGAAACTGGTCATCCTTAAAGTACTGGACTGCTAATATATGTAGTTTACCATCCTCTGCAAGCTTTGCTTCACCCATGTTTTTCACGTTTGAAATCAGTGGAAGTTTTTCCTCAAGAGACTTATTAGCATGAATTTTTGCAAATTCTTTTGATGCTTTGTCGCGTGCCGTATGTGATTTGCAGCAGCCGTTATCATCCATTAAGTTAATGACTATGTCGAGTGGTACCTGGCTGTCAAACACCTCCATTGCACGCTTAAAATAGTCTCGCTTGCTTTTTTTGATGATTTGCTTGCAAGTTCCTCATGTACCTATTTCTTATTAAATAATACGCTATTGAAAAATATTGTGAACTAAGTAAAATTTGTGTTGTATTCATAATATGTTTAGTTCGCTCTAATCTGCAGCATCGTTTTGATATCTTCTAAATATAATGTATTTAAAACTCGGTATTCTATCCACCCTCTATGGCGATAAGGGCTATTATCAATACATTCTTTAGAGTGTGATGATAAACCATCATAGACATTTCTAATGCTGTCTTCGGATAATCGTGTTACTATGGTAAAAGCATCTTTTTCCGTAATAATGTCACAAATATATTTTCTTTTTATATAATAACTTATCTTCCAACATCTACTATGGGCATCAAATTTTATCATCTTTACTGAATTTATTTCCTTTATCAAAAAAGTATCGATGCTATCAAACAATTCTTTTCCTTTTCCGATAAGCGCTAAGAATTCTTCTATTGTAGGCATTACATTTTTATTTAACAATCTTTCATACATTTTTCTCCCCCCTATTATATAAATAATCTATACTACGTAATACATTACTACAGCAAACTAATAATCATATGATATCACAACAAAAAAATCATGTATACCTTTTTATTCCAACCCTACTAACAACTATCAATATTCAGTTTTCAATGTTCCTTACTTAACTAAAATATCATTTAACTACTTTGGATTAATTTCTCTATTAATCTTCGCTAAAGATTTTTGTATTCATTTTACTCAAAACACGATTTGAGTAATACTCAAATTTTTTTGATTTTCTACGATATTTAACGGTATTCAACGGTATATTTTAGGAGACAACAAAAAGGCCCCAAACACCTTATATATCATGTGAAAACCGATAATATAAGACATTTGGAGCCTCCTAAAGTTTTAAATATAATAACTGTTCAGAGCCAATCTCGAAAAACCTACGGTTTTCCTCAATGTGGCGTATCCGCCAAATAGAATAATTCAAAAACGCATTCCTGAATGCAAGCATTCAACATGCATTTTTAAATTATTCTGCTTGGCTCTGAACAGTTACAAATTATATTATATTGAAAACTTCGCTTATTTAGCCATTTGAGCAGCAACTTCTGCAGCGAAATCTTCTGATTTCTTTTCGATACCTTCGCCAGTTTCGAAACGAACGAAGCTCTTAATTGTGATATCAGCACCGATTTCTTTAGCAGCTGTTTCAACATATTTTTTAACTGTTAAGTCTTCATCTTTGATGAAAGCTTGTTCTAATAAACAAACTTCTTTTAATTGTTTGTTTAAACGACCAATGATCATTTTTTCAATGATGTTTTCTGGTTTATCTGGGTTTTCGTTCATAGCTTGAGCTTTTAAGATTTCTTTTTCATGCTCTTTGTATTCAGCTGGAACTTCATCAGATGATAAATATTTAGGAGCGATAGCAGCGATTTGCATAGCTACATCTTTAGCAACTGCTTTAGTTTGGTCATTAACTACTGAAGTTTCAACTTCAACTAAAACACCAACTCTACCACCAGCATGGATGTATGATTCAACAAATCCGTTTTCAGCAACGATTTTTTGGAATCTTCTGATGTTCATGTTTTCACCAATAACAGCGATTTGAGCTGCTAAAGCTTCTTTAACTGACATACTTGTATCAGCTGCCCAAGCTTCTGCTAAGAAAGCTTCGATATCTGTAGCTGTAGTTGAAGCTGCTTGAGCTGCTACTTCTGCTACATAGTTTTGGAATTTTTCGTTTTTAGCAACGAAATCTGTTTCACTGTTAACTTCTACGATAGAAGCTATTTTACCGTCTGCAGATACGTTAGTTGCTACAAGACCTTCAGCTGCGATTCTTCCAGCTTTCTTTTCAGCTGCAGCAAGACCTTTTTCTCTTAAGAATTCTACTGCTTTGTCCATATCACCATCAGTTTGTGCAAGAGCTTTTTTACAATCCATCATTCCTGCACCTGTCATTTCTCTAAGTTCTTTTACCATTGACGCTGTAATAGCCATGTTCGAATACCTCCGTTATTAATCTACGTTTTCGTATTTTTATTCTTATTATGAGTAGCATTATTGCTCTCTTTATAATACAAAACTAATACACATCATTCACGAATGATATGTAAAGTATTAAAGTTATTCATAAACAATAGAAAGTACGCTTAGCGAACTTTCTATTATCATGAATAATGCTTCAACCGGGTAACCCTGGCTGAAGCATTATCGCAAGCCCATATAGGGTATGAATAAACAGATTAAGCTTCTACTGCTTCTTCAACAGGAGCTTCATCGTTTAATTGAGCACCTTGATTAGCTTCGATAACTGCATCAGCCATCTTAGCAACGATTAATTTAACTGCTCTGATTGCATCATCATTACCTGGAATTACGAAATCTAATTCTTCTGGATCACAGTTAGTATCAGCGATACCAATTAGTGGAATTCCTAATGTATGTGCTTCTTGAATACAGATTCTTTCTTTTTTAGGATCAACAACGAAGATTGCATCTGGGATGTTCTTCATGTTCTTGATACCACCAAGATTCTTTTCAAGTTTTTCTTGTTCTTTCTTAAGGTTGATAACTTCTTTCTTAGGAAGAACATCGAAAGTTCCGTCTTCTGCCATAGTTTCGATAGCTTTTAATCTTTCAATTCTACCTTGGATAGTCTTGAAGTTTGTAAGCATACCGCCTAACCATCTTTCGTTTACGTAGTACATTCCACAACGTTCAGCTTCTGATTTAACAGAATCTTGAGCTTGTTTCTTAGTACCAACGAAAAGAACAGTACCACCATCTGCTACGATATCTTTAATAGCATTGTAAGCTTCATCTACTTTACCTACAGATTTTTGTAAATCGATAATATAGATACCGTTTCTTTCAGTGTAGATGTACTCTGCCATTTTAGGGTTCCATCTTCTAGTTTGGTGTCCGAAATGTACACCAGCTTCAAGTAATTGTTTCATTGATATAACGCTCATAATTTACCTCCATTTGGTTGATTTCTTCCGTATATTTCAGCTTAATGACAGACCATTATGGCACCCTGTCAGAAATCAATATACGTGTATTTTAACATAGCAAGTATATCACATGGTTTTACATATGACAAGCTTTTTTTATTTTCTTTTTTTATCTATTGCTTTGTTGTAATAATTTTCGCAATCTTCTTATAGCTTGCAGATACTGGTATTAGGTAATTTCCAGTTAGAATCTTACTCGAATAGCCTTGTTCTGACATATAGCTACGGAATTCATCTGGATCATCAATAACACCTTCTTCTTTTAACAAATGACCTACAGCAGTAGCCGTCATCCCTGATGTTATTTTAATGGGAATATAGTCTATGGATACTACGGAATCATCTTTCTTTGAATTTTCATCTGCTACTTCTTCTTTCGTATCCTTACTCTTTTCATTTGTCTCTTGTGTCGATGTTTCCTCGTCTTTTATAGAATCAACACTTGTTTCTTCTTTATCTTCAGATGAATCATCT
The DNA here is from genome assembly GCA_019421365.1 of Lachnospiraceae bacterium. Taxonomy (GTDB): domain Bacteria; phylum Bacillota; class Clostridia; order Lachnospirales; family Lachnospiraceae; genus Anaerosporobacter. The sequence continues at coordinate 229,436 of JAHZFJ010000001.1, read as the reverse complement.
TTGGTTTCTGCGACTTCTTCCGATTTTATAACATCTTTATCATCATTTTCTTCCTGATCTTGTTCTTCTTTAGAAGAATCATTTTCTTCAACATGAGTAGTATCTTCAGATGAATCTAATATCATTCCATAACCCATGGCTTTTTCCATAATTTCTTCTTTTGTTAATGCATTTTCTCTTATTATTCTGCTACGGGATGCTTGTAAAGACAGCGACATTATAATAGCCGTGAATACAATACCAATCCCTAAGCCACGAATAAAGTATCTTAGTTTTAATTTCATATACAAACCAAACCTTCCTAACCAATAACAAAATTAATTTTGCTTATACAGATTTAATACGAAGCTCACTTCACCTTTTCCTAAGTCCAAAGTCTTAGCTATCTCGGTAATACTCTTTCCTTCCGCATATAACGTTATAATTTCTTGGTTGTTATTTTGTTTATCTTCTTCTGTAAATTCTTGCTCATGATGTGAATAATTTATATTTCCAACAAGCATTGCTGACTCATCATCATTGATACCTTGGGTATCTTTCATTGGATTTTTATAACTATTATCCACTTCGATTGAATTATTCGAATCTGTTTGGTTGTCTAATTCACTATCTATTGAATCTTTATTCGTTGTTTGATGTTCATCACTACAATAATTTTCTTCCTGACAACTATTTTCGTTTCTACAATAATTTTCTTTTAAAGAATTTTCTTTTTCATTAAGCATATTATACAAGAACACCACTTCCATGTGATTTTGTTCTATCTTCTCAATAATCTGATCTGAGTAATCGCTAATAGCCATTATTTTTTCATTGGTTACCTTATTAAGATTATTCTCTGTCTTAACAACTATAGCTTCTGAAATCTTTACCAAATTGTCCTCTACTGTGTTTTGTATTGCAAGTAAACGATCCTCGTCTAGCCCCTTTATTGAATTTTCCAATTCTTCTTTTTTTCCCTTAGAAGCAGCCTTCTCTGTGAAGAAAAAACTTACTCCAATTAAGACTAAACCAACAATTACCATGCATACATCAAATACCGTCATATACTTTCTCCTGCTTATATTTTAATATCAAATGAACAGCCATTAGAAGGACTCGATTTAAGAGGAGTCTCTTCTTGTCTCTTTTTCCCCTTCTTGTTTTTATTTTCCATTAATTGTCCATTCCCTTTTTCTTTTGCATCATAACGCGTTTCTTTATACTCACCTTTTTTGGTTTCCACCGTTTTTCTCTGGTCATGCTTTATATGTTGTTGAAACACAGTGTTCATCTGTGCCTGTTCCTGTGTAGGTCGTTGCATCTCAACTTGCCTAATATTAGACACTTCATTTACACGAGGTACCAATGTTAACATATCAAATTGACTAATTGACATAAGATTCTCCCTTTCTTCAAATTAATTCAATCCTAGCACTTTGATATCAGCCTTATCTTTAACAAACTGGCAATGATGTTCTGTATTTTTAATAATATACATTACATTTCCAATTGATACACGTACTCCTGAATACGCCATGTTCTCTACAACAACTTTACCATTAATATTCTCTTCCATCTTTCCTTGTAATTGATCGTATTGTTTTATTAACGGCTCTAGTTTCTTATCTATTTCAGCATTTTGTATCGATAATTTTTGCAAATGCTGTAACTTCTCAGCTGATAGCTTTTCTCCGCTCATAACTTTCTTCTTAAATAAAGTTAGAATTTGAACTATCTTCTCTTTTTCTTCTTGCATCGAAACTATTTGCACTTCACAATCTCTATAGGAATCGCCTAATGTAGGGTCAACACCTACTTCAAGTATAGTAGAGGTACCCATTGTCGATCCAGCAGTTTTTAGGCGAATAAGTGAACCGGCTTTAATCTCCCCGCCAGTTACAAATCCCTTCTTTCCACTAACCACAACATCCGTTCTAGCATATACCTTACTGTGTAGGATTGCTTCCGTATCAACATAACCACCTGACTTAACAGTAGAACTTTCGATGAATTTACTCAATATGTTTCCGGCAGCCTGTAGAAGTCCGCGATTCATACCTTGGATACCACGTTTTAATATTATATGTCCCTCACTATGTAATTCCGCGCCTTCAACAACACCGTCTACAATAATATCACCTTTTGCACGAACCGTAAATCCCGTTCTAACATTTCCCTTTATATGGACATTACCATCATATGTAATATCCCCTGTGGATGTATCAACATCAGCAAGTACTTCGAAGGTATCCGATACAAATACTTTTTCATCTGTTAATTCAACATGCCCCGCAACACCAGCGTACATCTTCAATCCATCATCTGATAGATAAATATTGTTTCCGTGTCTCAATATCTTATTCATAACCTTTTGTGGCCTAATTATATTACCAAACACATCAATACCTGGAACACCTGCATCAGCAGGAACTAACTCAGCTATTAATTGATCTTTATTCACATGGCTAATCATATCCAATTGATGAAAATCTACGGATCCATCTTCATTATGCTTTGGCTTTAATGTACGATCAATCTGGAAATAATATTTAATTTCTGCACTCTTTCCCTCTACTGCATCTAAACCTTTTGCAATAACAACATTTGTATTATAGCAACGTTCTCTTAAAAATTCAGTAATTGCTGAATTCTGGACTCCATACTTGATTCCTTCTCTTGCTATGCTTGATTTAATGTCTTCTAGATCTAATAATTTTCCATTACTTGATGGTGGATACCATTTAGCATAAGCTGTTTTCCTATCATCGGATACAGTTATTGTCATTAATTCCATAACAGGTAGAATAGTATTCTCACATATCTTTACATCGGTTTCTTCAACTAAAGATATTACCGCTGCATGTAATGTTTTAATGTCATAATTGTTAATCTTGATTTTTGATAAGTAAGCTGAGATTTCATCTGTAGTTACAGACACACCACCCTGCGTACTCGGAACTAGATGAATATACCCCCCATCATCTTTCATATGTAGATAAAAATACCCATTTCTCTGTTTCATGTTATTCCCCCACTTTCGTCTTTAACAAATGTATTGTACTATTTGTCAATGTTCCTCCCTGTTTCATATGTTTATTTCTTGGTATTAAAACAAGTCCTCTGAAACCTTTTACGATAAAGAGAACTTGCTGTTTTTAAAATATATTAAATATTTCTATGTTATTTCCCATTTTGCTTCTCATTTTCTGTAGTGCCTTTGTATGCAACTGCGACACTCTTGATTCTGATACTTCTAATGATAAACTAATTTCTTTTAATGTTAATTCTTCGTAATAATACAGTATTATTACTTTCTTTTCTTTCTCAGTTAACGATTCTAAACTTTCTAATAGAATCTCTTTCAATTCATTGCGTTCAACCAGTTTTTCTGGCTGTACGTAGTGCGAGTTTTCATTCGCATCTACTTGTACATCACTTCCGTGCTCAATGTATTCATCTAACGATACTAGCGATGATATCTTTGTTTGAGTTTGCCATGTAGTTAATTCCTTAACTGTAATCTCTAGCTCTTCTGCTAATTCTTCATCAGTAGCTACTCTACCTAGTTTAGCCTCTAATTTCTGGTATGCTAAATCTATTTTCTTTTGTTTCTGTCGATAGGTTCGTGGTAACCAATCCATCTTTCGAATTTGATCTAAAATAGCTCCTCGTATGCGTAGAGTAGCATACGTTTCAAATTTCACACCTTTATTATAATCAAATTTGTCTATTGCATCTATTAGTCCAAAGATTCCGTACCCCACCAAATCATCATATTCCACATTATATCCGAGATACATACTGAGTCGGCCAGCTACTATTTTAACTAATTCTGCATATTCAAGAATTATTTTCTCTCGATTTGAACTTGTTCGACTCTTACTGTACTCTTCCCATAATCTATTCTTTCCTTCTTCGTTCATGTTCGCCTCCAAAAGACTGTATCATATTACACTATTGGCTACTATTTAGTTGTTCTTATGAACTAAACAGTAACCTTTATTGCTCTGTAACGTCATCTTCCGTAGTTACAGTTTCTTCACCTTCCGCAGCGACATCCATATCTTCCGGTTGTTCCAAATCCGTTCTTATAATTCGACTAATTAAATTCCTTGCTATTAATCCAATAATATAGAATAGGATTAATACACCAAGTAATATCTCTAGCGTTAAATCAACACTATACGAATTAATTATACAGAAAGCACTAGTTATTGCTCCTGCTAATAGCATTATTATTGATGGTATATATCTTGTCCTCATTCCATTCACGACGCACACTCCTATTATTAACACATTCATAGTAAAATAACATACTATATAGTCTTTATCGGCTTACCAACAGATTTTATTAATAGGTCTCCAGTCTCAGTATAGAACTCAATTGTACGTCCATAATTCAACCCTGTATCTTCTCCAAGCACTTTGATATTAAGTGAAGATAATTTAGCTTTCGTAGCTTCTACATTTCTATCACCAATTCGCAGCATATCATTATTCGATGTAAATGCGAACATCTGTGCTCCTCCTGCTATCTTAGCAACAAGATTCTGTTTGTTTGCCCCCAATGAAACCATTAATTTAATTAACTCATCTATACCTGTATCTGCGAATTTTGCATGATTTTCATTCTTGCGTATCTTCGTACTATCAGGTAGCATTATATGAGCCATTCCTCCAACTTTTGACTTAGGATCATACAATGCAATGCCTACACATGATCCTAATCCAAGTGTTGTTAAAGCATCAGGATATTTACAGGCATTCAAATCTGCCATCCCTATTTTTATCATCTCTCCCATACAAACCACCTATAACCCTAAAGAGCTCATAATCTTACCATATGAGTCTAATGTAGGTATAAGTATAAAGTAGCCGTTAACCTCATCATCATCTTCACAGAATTGAGATTGTATTAGTAGTGCTTTATCACCTATCTTACCAAATTCAATTGCAGGTACACTTAAGATTGCTCCAGCCATATCAATTGACATGTAAGGAACAGAAGCAGATATGCGCATATTAGTTAACGCTGAAAGGGATGACAGATACGCTCCTGCTATAATATTACCAATTTCATTCAGTGCCGATAGATCCATCTCTGTAAATTCGCGAGACCCATCTGACTTCTTACCAACGATCATATCTACTAGATGATGTGCCGATTCCTCATCTAGCATAAACATCATCATTCCATCTATGTCACCATCTAAAGTTAATAGTATACCTACAACTATCGTTTCAGCTCCACCTACGGTATCTGGTAAATCACGAAACTCAAGAAGGTCAACTACTGGTACCTTCATATCAACCTTCGAATTAATCATCTGCGATAATGCAGTAGTAGCATTCCCCGCACCTATATTACCGATTTCTTTCAAAACATCAAAATGCATATTATCAATATGTTCTAAATCCAAAGTAACACCTCACAGTCCATACTCTTTTGTAAAAAGGGGTTAGATTTGAATCAACCCCTTCTTAGTTCTAGCTTAAACAGCCTCTTTATCTACAATAACACCTGCGATATTAAGTAATGAGATTAAGTTATCTCCATGCTTTCCAATACCATTTAAAAACATTGATTTTTCATCTTTTGCATTATAAGTCACCTTATCAATGCTTTCATCTTCTAATGTTACTACTTCCTTAACTTCATCTACTAGAATACCAATTGCAGACTGTGCTTCAAACTTTAGAATAATAATTCGTGTAGAGTTCGTGATTTCATCTGGTTCAAGGCCAAATTTAAGGCGAATACTCATTACTGGAATAATCTCACCTCTTAGATTAATTACACCTTTAAAGTAGGATTGTGCCTTCGGAACTCTAGTAATACGTTGCATTCTAACGATATTATCAACATACTGAATATCAATTCCATATTGTTCATTACCAATTCTTACTACAATATATTGCTTTGCTTCTGTTGCCATTTTTGTATCCATCGTAAGTACCTCCTATACTAATGTATTAACATCAAGGATTAGGGCTACTTCACCATCACCAAGGATTGTTGCTCCACCTATCATCTTATTGTTGTTAATATATTTACCTAGTGATTTTATAACAATTTCTTGTTGTCCAATTAGATTGTCAATTACAAGACCTGCTAGCTTGTCTCCCTTAGAAACAATAACCACTGTAAGATTTTCAGGAGATTCATTTGTTTGTTCTACATCAAGGATATCAGCTAGACGAAGTATTGGTATTACAGTTCCTCTTAAATTGATAACTTCTTTCGTTTGAACATATTTGATATCACTTACAGGAACATCTTCTATTGTTTGAATACTTCCAAGTGGAATCGCATATTTTTCAGTCCCAATCTCTACCATTAATGCTTGAATAATAGCAAGTGTTAATGGTAGACGAATGATAAAGTTACTTCCCTCACCAAACTTAGTGCGAGCTTCTATATCACCACCAAGTGCTTCGATTCTTGTCTTAACAACGTCAAGACCTACACCTCTTCCGGAAACATCTGTAATCGTCTCTGCAGTAGAGAAGCTTGGGCGGAATAACAAGTCTATAACATCTTTATCCGTCATCGTTTCAGCTTGATCTCTTGATATAGTACCCTTATCGATAGCTTTTTGTTTTACTTTTTCTATATTAATACCAGCACCATCATCACGCACTTCAATTACTACGTTATTACCATCTTGATATGCATCTAAGAATATAGAACCAACTTCTGGCTTTCCAGCTTTTCTTCTATCTTCTGCACTTTCTAGGCCATGGTCAGCTGAATTACGAAGTAAATGCATTAATGGATCACCGATCTCATCAATTACAGTACGATCAAGTTCCGTATCTTCACCTGTCATGTATAATTCCATCTTCTTATCTAATTTCTTTGACAAATCACGAATCATACGTGGGAAACGATTAACAACGCTTTCAATTGGTACCATTCGCACTTTCATAACAGATTCATGTAAATTCGTTGTTACTCTTTCTAGATATTCAATTTGCTCATTAAATGCATTTTCAGAACGATTATCATTGTCACCTGAACTAATAGATACTAAGCCATTCTTAGCAATAATTAACTCACTAACAAGATTCATTAATACATCAAGTTTTTCAATATCAACACGAACAGAACGATTCACTACTGGTTTTGCTTGTTGTTTTGCGGCTGCTTGTGTCTTGCTCTGATTTACTTCTTTCTTTTCGACCGGAGCTGTCGCAGTTGCTGAAGCAGCTTGTACTATATTATCTGCTGTATTGTTAGCGATTTCTTCTTGTTCTATTTCTTCTTTTTGTTCTTCAGGTGCTTGCATCTTGTCTATGTATACCGACTTGATTTCTGATACATTAAGAATTTTCGCTTTCACCTCTTCAAGTGAAGACTTAGTAATTAGGATTACACTGAAGTCAAACTCGAATTTCTCATCTTCGATATCCTGAACATCTGGATAGGATTTAATTACTTCACCAAATTCTTCTAATGCTTTGAATACAAGGAATGCTCTTGCAGCCTTTAGTATACAAGTTTCTTGAATATAGATTGTGATACCGAATACATTCTGTCCAATATCTTTTGCCTTAAGCATTGCATGACTTTCATAATCAGCAATTCTAAGATCTTGATATTTAGCACATTCATCTTTTTCTTCTTCAACTTCAACTTGAGTTGCTGTAGCAGTATTCCCTTGACCTTCTGATTTTTCTCCAACACCTTCTTGAAGAATCTTATTTAATTGTGTGATAATAGGTTCATTATCTTCTGTTCCTTCATCGGCAGTTTCTTGAATGTTACTTAAGTAAGATTCAAGCGCGTCTAATCCTTGAAATAAAACATCAACTAAGTTTGCACCTACTGACATTTTTCCATTTCTAATTTCCGAGAATACGTTCTCCATATCATGTGTTAAACGTTGCATTCTCTTATATCCCATTGTACCAGCCATTCCTTTAAGCGAGTGAGCTGCACGGAATATTTCGTTAATTGTATTTACATTATCTGGCTCTTTTTCGAGAATTAGTAACTGCTCATTAAGATTTTGTAAATGTTCTTTTGTTTCATCAATAAATATCTCTAGGTATTGGCTAACGTCCATCTTAAAGCACCCCCACGTGATTTGTTATAGCTTCTGCAACTTTATTTAATGGTACAACCTCATCTACTAATCCAGACTCTGTAATTACTTTAGGCATACCATAAACGGTAGATGTTTTTTCATCTTGCGCTATAACATAAATGTTGTTGTTTTCATTAAGTTTCTTAATTCCTCTTGTTCCATCTCCACCCATACCAGTTAAGATGGTACAAATTATTTCATCATAGTTAGTATCTACTAAAGATTCATACAATATATCTGCACAAGGTTTTAATCCGCCTCTTGCGGCTTCTAATGAGACAGATAAGTAATGCTTATCGCGTTCTTTTCTAACCCTCATCTGATATCCACCTTTTGCAATATAAACATGACCTTTTAGCACTTCTTCTCCATCAATTGCTTCTTTTACAACTAATTCACTCATCTCATTAAGTCGTTGAGCTAGCGAATATGTGAATCCTTCTGGCATATGCTGCACCAGTAAAAAGCTTGCATTAAGATTCTTTGGAAGTAAAGGAATTACTTCTTGTAATGCTTTAGGTCCTCCCGTAGAACAGGCTAATGCAACAAGTTTATTTGCATCCTTTTTAACAGGCTTTCTTACTTTAGTAGTTAAAATACTTTTCGTCTCTTCCCTCTTAAGCTCACGGTTAAAGAAAGAATTAGAATTATGACTACCACCTATAACAGGATCCGCATTTCGCTCAGTTGCTACTAAAAGACAATTGATTAATCGTTCTTTGAAACTATCACCTCTAGCTTCGATAAAGCTCTCAGGCTTTGTAATGAAATCAAATGCTCCAAGTTCCAATGCTTGTATGGTTTCTTTCGTACCTTCTTTAGCTACTGTACTAACAATAATAACTGTTAGTTTAATATTCAGTTTAGAGATTCTATCCATAAACTGTAAACCATTCATCTTCGGCATGTTAATATCTAAGACAACTGCATCGATATTTCTATAATTTATTGTAATATAATCAAGTGCCTCTAATCCGTTAAAAGCGACTTTAGATACTACAAATCGATCGTCAGAATTAATTATATCAGATAGTAACCTTCTCATAAGTGCAGAGTCATCAACAACCAAAATATTTTTTTTCATCTAATCACTTCCTTTATCTCGTCGTCTTTTTGAACGCTGTACATCAAATACATAGCGCACTATTTTTTCTCTTGTTTCATTACTAATATCAACAAATATAGCACGATACTCGTAGTTCATTGGTTTCACATGAATACGGGTTGCTGCTATTATACGAACATTCACTTCCATAAATAATTCACGATTACCCTCTGATAAAATAAAGTTAAACTTCAACTGTTCTTTTACTGAATGCTTATTCTCTGAATGGAATCGTATACCACCACCACTGAGGTCAGTTATCGTGGCAGCTAAATTATAGTTTTGTAATTGATTAAGACTTTCTCTACACATATTAGATATTTCATCGTATTTATTTGGGTCTGAACTAATTCTTTTTTGAATCATTTCTTCCATAGGCGTAATCACTCGATACATTGATTCAATAATACAGGCTAATCGGTAATAATTTCTCCTTTGGAAATGTTTTAGTTCTGTTAATAAATAGATTTCAGCAACCCTAATACTTTTATCTATGTATTTTTGAACTACCTTACACTTAGCTCTTAAAGTATCTGTTTTTGTAAAAAATGTAATCATATAAATACCGTCTTGCTCAAGGTTGATAATTCTGTTTTTGTAAATTGGTAATGTTATAACCATAGATTTATCTGATTTTATTTCAATTAACTTCGATGCGTACATCTCATTAATTTCTTCTGGGAGTACGTTTTCGTTAACTTTGGATAAGCTAACTTTATCACCGATAGTAAGATTGTTTGTGTCCGCCATATACTTCCCCCCACCTATAATACTTCTATTATAATCTTATTTAGTTTTATTCTTTTTAAGTCTCACTAAATTCGTAAAAAGCTGAGAAATGCCTCTCTTTTGTTGCAATTCAACTGCATTTTCTTCATTACATAGAGCTAACGCTATATCATTGATTGCCTTAGCAACATCTGTATTTGGATAAGCTAAGGATACAGGTTTTTGCTTGATTACAGCTCTTGATACATTCATATCAATTGGAATCGCACCGAGGAATTCAATTTTAAGATGTAGAAAGTTCTGAACAACCGTACTTAGTTTGTTATATAACTCTCTACCCTCTATAACAGAATCTACTCGATTTGGAACCATCTTTATGACGGTATCTTCTATAGAAAACAACGAGCGTTTTGAAAGTGTCTTTAGTAGCGCATATGCATCTGTTATTGAAGTCGGTTCAGGTGTAGTTACTAAGATTACTTCAGAACTAGCAGCTACAAATTCCAATACACTATCGGAAATTCCAGCTCCTGTGTCAACGATAATAACATCAGCTAAATCATCTAGCTCATATAACATCTTTCTCAAATCGTCAAGTTGACTTCTCGTAAGATTTGCTAACTCTTCTATTCCAGAACCTCCTGAAATAAAGCCTATGTTTCCTGGGCCCTGCGTAATAATTTCACGCAAAGTCTTTCCCCTGTACATTAAATCCGCCAGATTATACTGTGGTCGAATACCAAGCATAATCTCAACATTAGCTAATCCAAAATCTGCATCAAGAATTACAACTCTTTTGCCAAGCTGGCTTAACTGTATTGCGAGATTAACGGAAATACTAGTCTTCCCAACACCACCCTTACCGCTGGTTACAGTTATTACCCTTGCTACATTATCCTTATGCGTCTGTTTTTCAATCATCCTACGTAATTCTTCCGCTTGATCCATCAATCACTGCCCCCTAACAGTTTTTTAGCAACAAATTGCGCATCGAGCCTTCCAATATCGTTTGGTACATTTTGTCCCCAAGCTGCATAAGATAGAGGTGAATCTGTCATCATCTTTACATTAAGTATATTACCCATACAGATAGTTTCATCAAGTTTTGTAAATATAATTCTATAATTTGCAATCGTAGAATACGTCTCAGTAATACGAACTAAATCTTTATATTTTGTAGTCGCACTTAACACCAGATAGATTTCTTTCATAGAGTCGTCAATAGTACTTAAAAGTGCTTCTAAATCGTCTTTTTGTTCTGTATTCTTATGGGATCTTCCTGCTGTATCAATTAGAACGATATCATAATCTTCAAACTCTTCTTTTGATTGACTCATCTCTTCAGCTGAATAGATAACCTTTAATGGAACACCAAGAATATTTGCGTAGATTCTCAATTGTTCTACTGCAGCGATACGATACGTATCCGAAGTAACCAAAGCCATCTTTGTATTCTTATTCATCTTGAATCCAGAAGCAATTTTAGCGATTGTCGTGGTTTTACCTACACCAGTAGGGCCAATGAAGAATACAAATTTAGGTTTCTTATCTCCTAATTCAATCGTCTCTGGTTGACCTAACTTTAACACAATTTTCTGATAAATACTAGTCAAAACATTGTCAACTGAAGCTCCTTTTTGCAAGGTACCTTCAATTTCATTAATGATTTGATTCGCAAATTTTTCATCTACTTCATTAATAAGCATCTGCTTGTAAATAAGCTTAATATACTCATTTTCATTTACTCTTTCTTCTTCAACAGGCGGATTTTCCTTTTCTTGCGTTGGTTTTATCTGTTTTTCAATTAAGTTTTGAAGATTATCTAACCTTTTTTCAATCTCTGTTGAATATGTTGACTTTACATCAACAAACAGATTTTCGTCTTTATCTGTTTGTTGATCTATAACTCTTTCTTTTTGTGCATCTATCTGCTTATTAGAATTTTCCATGATTAACTTTTGAAAAGAGGATAATAAACTATCCTCTTCGTAATTAACTGTATCGTCTACAGCTGCTGTTATTTCAACTTGTGATGGTCTAAAAAACTTATAGATTCCTTTCGGTTTAATCGTCTTTATATTAGTTACAATTGCATCTTTACCTAATTCTTCTTTTGCCATTAAAATGGCTTCTTTTTCTGTTTCCGCCTGAAATTTCTTAATTATCACTACGCTGTCACCATCCCTACTGATTGTAATTCTACATTTGTATCGATTTCACTATATGAAATTACGATCAAATCTTTAAAGTAATCGGAAGTTAACTTTTTGAAATACATACGTACTATAGGTGAAGTAATAACAATTGGATTTCTTCCTAAATTCTCAAGTTTTGATACTTCATCTCTAACAGAATTCATAATTCCTTGAGTCTTTTCAGGATCCAATGTTAAATATGCACCTTGTTCCGTTTGCTTAACAGCACCCATGATTTCTTGCTCGATTTGTGGATCGAGAGTAACTACACTTGTAGTTTCTCCATTCGGGAAGTACTTATTAGAGATTGCACGTTTTAAACTTTGTCGTACATATTCTGTAAGTACATCAGTATCTCTTGTTACAGGTGCATTATCTGCAAGTGTTTCGAATATAGTAACCAGATCTCGAATTGATATTCCTTCATGTAATAAATTCTGTAACACTTTTTGAATTTCGCCAACACCAAGCTGTTTTGGTACCAATTCAGATACAAGTGTCTCATTTGCTTCTTTAACATTATTGATAAGATTTTGAACATCTTGTCGGCTTAATAATTCGCTTAGATTATTCTTAACAACTTCTGTTAAATGTGTTGCAATAATTGAAGGTGGATCTACTACTGTATAACCAAGCGACTCTGCTCTCTCTCTTTGGTTTTCAGTTATCCATATTGCAGGTAAATGGAAGGAAGGTTCAAAAGTCGGAATTCCAGTAATCTCCTCTTCAACATACCCTGGGTTCATAGCCATATAATGGTCAAATAAAATCTCACCATCACTAACTGGGATACCCTTTATCTTGATAACATATTGATTTGGGTTTAACTGTATATTATCACGTAAACGTATAATCGGAACTACACAACCAAGTTCCAAAGCAATTTGTCTACGTATCATAACTACACGGTCTAACAAGTCACCACCCTGGTTGACATCAGCCAAAGGTATAATACCATAACCAAATTCTAATTCGATTGGATCAACTTGCAACAATGCAGCAACATTCTCTGGCTTACGGATCTCATCAGCATTATCTTCTGAAGCGGCAACTTCTTCTTCAATATTTCCCTCTTCAAGCTTCATGTTAATCATTCTACCAGTCATAATAAATATTGCTCCAAATGCACAGAATATAACTACATTAAGCGGAGTGAAGATTCCAAGGAATATTAATGCTCCACCAACCATATACAATACCTTTGGTATTGAAAACAATTGGCTAACAAGTACATCTGATAGATCTGCTTCCTTAGAAACCTTAGTTACCAATAGACCCGTTGCTAGAGATATCATGATCGAAGGAATCTGACTTACAAGACCATCACCAATAGTAAGAATAGTATATTTCTCAAGTGCATCACCAATTGCCATCCCTTGGTACATCATCCCCATGGCAATACCACCAATAATATTGATAACTGTAATAATTAGACCTGCTGTCGCATCACCCTTAACGTACTTCGTAGCACCATCCATCGCTCCAAAGAATGCGGATTCTGATTGTAACTTCTCTCTTCTTTCTCTTGCTTCTTGATCTGTAATTGCACCAGTATTCAAATCGGCATCAATTGCCATCTGTTTACCTGGCATGGCATCAAGTGTAAATCTTGCAGTTACTTCTGCAACTCTCTCAGACCCTTTATTGATAACCATAAACTGTACCAATATTAAGATTAAGAATACAATCGCACCTATTACTAGGTTACCACCACCTACGAACTCACCGAAAGTTCTAACTACATTACCTGGATCACCAGTAGTAAGAATTAATTTTGTTGATGATACATTCAATGATATACGGAATATCGTAGTGAATAACAGTACCGTTGGGAAACTTGACATATCTAGTGCTTCCCTTGAAAATAGTGCATTAAATAATATAATCATCGCTATTGCAATATTAAGCGCTAATAATATATCTAATAAAAGAGAAGGTATTGGTACAATCAAAAATACTATAGCTGCCATGATATATAACCCAAGTACCAAGTCTGACTTTTTCATTCACCTTACCTCCCAAACTAAACTTTATTTTTTATTCTATATACATAAGCTAATATCTCAGCCACCATCTGATAAAGCTCCTGAGGTATCTCTTGATCGATTTCTACATTAAAATATAACATTCTAGCAAGTGGTTTGTTCTCTACTATTTCAACTTTGTTTTCTTTCGCTATATCTTTTATCTTTTGAGCCATATAATCTGCACCTTTAGCAACCACAACAGGAGCAGAACCTGACTCTCTATCATATTGCAATGCCACAGCAAAATGTGTAGGGTTAGTAATGATAACATCTGCACTTGGAATTGCATTCATCATTCTACGTCTTGATGCCTCTAACATCTTCGACTTGATCTTACCTTTGATTTGAGGATCACCTTCAGCATTCTTCCATTCATCTTTAATTTCCTTCTTTGACATCCTCATATCCTTTTTGAATTTCCTTCTTTGATAAAACAAATCCGCAAATCCAATAACCAAGAAAAATTCACTAATCTTTAGGCCCAACGAAATAACCATGTTACCAATTACTCCAATAGCTTGGAATAAAGAAAAATCATATAAACTCAGAATTATTACCCACTGATCTTTTAAAGTATCATATACTAGATAGCCAATTAATACTATCTTCAGTAATGCAAATAGTAACTGAACTATCTTTTCCTTAGAAAACATCTTTTTAAATCCTTTAATAGGATCTAGTTTACTTAATTTAGGTTGTAATGGCTTAGTTGTAACTTCCCATTTAATCTGTACTTTATCAACTAAAAATCCGACAATTACACCAACTAAGAGTATTGGTAGTGCAATTAAAATAATAGATTTTATTGCATATCCAAGTAAAGACATTATAATTTTCATCGACATGTCATCTTCTACAACAAGTACGATACTTCCATATATCTTCTCATATACGTCTAAGAATTGATTTCCCATATTGCCAATAAAAGTTTTCAGCACAAAGAACAACGCAAAAAGCATTACCGCAGTATTTAATTCCATACTTTTTGCAACTTGGCCTTCTTCTCTAGCATTCTTTAGTTTCTTAGGCGTGGCATCTTCTGTTTTTTCTCCGCCCTCATCGTTTGCAAACAACTGCAAATTATAACGTAACAGAGTCGTATGCTTGTATATTAATTTCTGATTGAAATCATCATTCTGTAATCTCAACTTCTCGTTACCTCAAATCATTCTATAAGATTCTTAACTACCATTTGAATCATGGCCTTCATCTCTGAAAAGATAAAATCTGTAACTTGTGGCATTAGACCAATAACAAAGAACAAGACAAAAAGTCCAACAAACACTTTAAGCTGCATACCAATAACAAACATATTCATCTGAGGTGCTACCTTTGCTAAAATACCCAGAACTATATTTACGATCAATAAAGACGCAAACACTGGTAGTATAATTCGAAAGCCAATGATAAAGTAATCTGTTATAAACTTTAAGGCAGCCTCATATAATCCAGACTTGAATACTGTTTGTCCAAGAGGTATTAAATTGAAAGTATCCATGATTGCCTTAATCAGATGCAAATGCATATCACTTAAAAGCATAATTAACATAACAAGATACGTATAAAAATTCGATGTTATGGTTGACTGTGTCCTAGATGCAGGATCAAATAGTGTGACCATAGAAAATCCAATCTCCATGTCAATCATCTGTCCAGCAAAACCCAAAATAAATACACACATATTGGCACTGAACCCAATTAAAATACCTGTAATTAATTCTCTGGCTACTAAAATGGCATAATCAATTATACCTACGTATTCAAGACGTACACCTTGTAAAGAACTAAAGATTACAAGTGCCATGAAAGCACTAAGTCCTACTTTAACCTTCCTAGGCACGCTGTTTTGACTAAGGAAAGGCGCAGTATATACAAAACCTGAAATTCGAACTAATATTAATAAAAATACTTCTATATCTTCTACTGCTAAATCTACATTCATATTATCCTACCTAGTTATACAGCATCATAATTCACAAATCATTTTATGTAGGTTCCGAAATTTGAAAACAATTCATAAGTAAAATCTACTATGGTTTTGAAAATCCAAGAACCTGTTAACATTATTACTAAAAATATTGCTAATAATTTAGGAACAAATGTTAATGTCTGCTCCTGAATTGAGGTAATGGTTTGAAAAATACTTATGATCAAACCAACAATCAACGATACTAATAGCATCGGAGCAGAAGTTTTTATAATAACTAAAAGAGTCTCTCTAGCAATGTCAATCACTACATCTACATTCATATAAACCTCCAAAACGAAAACTAATTAACTATCCGTAGAAAGTCTTTACTACGTTTCCAATTATTAAGTTCCAACCATCAGCTAAGACAAATAATAGTATCTTAAATGGCATCGAAATTGTTGTTGGAGGTAACATCATCATACCCATGGACATCAGCGTAGAAGCAACTACCATATCAATAACAATAAATGGTATATATAACAGGAATCCAATGATAAATGCGGCTCTTAACTCGCTAATCATAAAAGCAGGTATCAATACAGAAGTCGGAACATCATCAAGCTGATATACTGTTATGTTAGCATCACCTAAATTGGCAATATCCATAAACAATTTAATATCTTGTGGACGATTCTTTACTTGATTAAACATAAATTCTCGAATCGGTTCCATACCTTTTTCAAATGCTTCTTCTTGTGTAATTTCACCTTTGGATAAAGGTTTTATAGCTTCATTGTTAACTTGAGTAAAAACCGGCCCCATTATAAATACAGTTAAGAATAACGCTAATCCAATAAGTACTTGGTTAGGGGGTGTTGTTTGAGTCCCCAGTGCTGATCTAATAAAATGCAATACTACAATAATTCTAGTAAACGAAGTTACCATCAATAGCAAAGAGGGCGCAATCGAAATAACAGTCAATAAAATTACTATTTGTAATGTTGATGCTACTCCTGAGCCCTCCCCATTCGTAGAGAGATTAAAATTAAAACCAAATGGTTCATCGTCTGATGTAATAGTAACATCTGATGAATCTGTCTGACTACTAGCTTTTACTGGAATAGAAAAAACTAGAATGATGATAGACACTGCAAACAAAACAGCGAGCGAATTTATAATTGTTTTACTAATTTTATGTTTTATCTTTGCGTTCATTCTTTCAACCTCTACACATCATTCTCATCTTTCTCATTTTCTTCGCAATCCTTTGATTTCACATTCGCTCCTAGCTTAATCTTAGATAGGATTTCTTTAAAAGATGGCGCTTCCGCAACATCCTCGAAACTGCTTAATTGATCTCCATCGATTTCTGTTAAATATTCAACATGATCCTTAGATACTGCAATTACAATATATTTATTTACTACTTTAATAATCTGAAGATATTTTGTTTGGCTTAATCTTAGCGTTTCTATAATTGTAATGTTATGGTTTTTGGTGCCCATTCCAGCACCTGTTTTGCCTATCCACTTTGAAGTGTAATAGGCTAATACCAGTATCAATACAAATACAAGCAATAATCCAAACAGTTCTGCAATATTACTTATCGTAGAACTGCCTTGGAATAAATAAATTTTTGCAGTCATCTTATTAGCCTATCGCTTTTTTAACAGCTTCTAACACTCTATCAGCTTGGAATGGCTTAACAATAAAATCTTTTGCTCCAGTCTGGATAGATTCAATAACCATTGCTTGTTGTCCCATTGCAGAACACATAATTACATTTGAAGCTGGATCAATTGCTTTAATTTTCTTAAGCGCTTGAATTCCATCCATTTCTGGCATAGTAATATCCATCATAACTAAATCCGGTTTTGTTTCATTATATTTCTCTACAGCTTTCGCTCCATTTTCAGCTTCACCTGCGATTTCATAACCATTCTTTGTTAAGATATCCTTAATCATCATTCTCATAAAAGCTGCGTCATCGCAAATCAAAATTCTCTTCGCCATTTTTTACCTCTCCAATCTATACTTCTCTTCTATTTAACAATCTCTGTCACTCTGATACCAAAGCACTCTTCAATTACTACGACTTCACCCTTAGCAACAAACTTACCATTAACTAGAACATCAATTGGTTCTCCAGCAAGTTTATTCAATTCTATAATTGTTCCTGGTGTGAAATCTAAAATCTCTTTAATCGACTTATTCGTTCTACCTAATTCAACTGTTACTTCCAGTGGAACATCCATAATCAAATCGATATTCTCCTGTCCTGGTAATTGGGCAGCAATGTTATTAAAAGTTTGAAATTGAGCTGGTTGAACATTCACATCTTGCATAGGCATCATTTGACCCATTGCAGGTTGCGCATAAGTCATCTGACCTTGGTACATAGGAACAGATCCATAACCAGGCATTGTTTGACCCATAATTGGTTGACCTCCCATCATTGGTGGTACAGGAGCAGTTTGTTGATTTAATTGATCCTGTAGTGCTGATTCCCCAACTGTACTAGTTGGTTGTGCTTCAGAATTAGATCCTGATTCTGAGAATTTTCTATATAAATCTCTTGCGAAATCAAAAGGATATAATTGCATAATTTGACTATCAACTAAGTCTCCTATCTCCATTTTGAATGCAACCTTAACAAAAGGTTGTTTTAAGAAATCTGATATCTCAGTCTCATTAATTGTACTATTTAAATCAACAAGACTAGCAACAGGTGGACTAATATCTACTTTCTTTTCAAGCATGGAGGACAATGAAGTAGCTGCAGAACCCATCATCTGGTTCATAGCTTCACCAATTGCACTAAGATGTAGTTCTGATAATTCACCTTCTACATCAACACCAGCTCCACCCATCATTAAATCTGTAATTATTTTCACATCTGATTCTTTAAGAATCAAAATATTATTACCATCTAAACCTTCTTTGTAAGAAATCTGAATAAACACACATGGTTTACTAAACTCTTGTGACAAACTATCCCATGTAGAATAAGAAACAACAGGAGTTGTAATCACTACTTTATTGTTTACTAATGTAGACAACGTAGTAGCTGCCGTCCCCATGCTTATATTAGATATCTCACCTACCGCATCTTTCTCATCTGCTGTTAAAGTATCTGATGAGCTAGAAGCCGTTCCATTAGCAGAAGAATCAATAGTATCAATGCTACCTAATAAGGCATTGATTTCTTCTTGCGATAACATACCGTCCATATTCTTACTCCTCTCTATTAATTGATGTTAATCTTACAGCATATGTATCCGAAGATGCTCCCGGAAGTGCAGTAAACTTTTTAATGTTGCCAACGTAAATATCTAGTTCGTCATCGACCTTCGTATTCAGTCGTATAATATCACCTTTTTGGATGTTAAGGAAATCATTTACCGATATCATACTACTGCCAAGAACAGCTTTGATCGGAATCTTAGCTTTCTCTATTGCTATTTCAATGATATCTTGATAAGTATCATCATCCTTGACTTGCATTGTTGAATACCAATACTTAGTATTCAACTTATCGATAACTGGTTCTAAACAGTTATAAGGTAAGCACACATTCATCAGACCTTCTACATTGCCAATACGAATATTCATAGTAACAATTGAGGTCATCTCACTAGGCTGAATAATCTGAGCAAATTGAGAATTTGTCTCGATTCTTTCTAGTCTTGGCTCAATATTAATAACATTCTGCCATGGTTCTATCAACAAATTTGTGCATATATTAAAAATTCTCTCAATTATAATCAACTCAATCTCTGAGAAATCTCTTGATTTCTCTAGAGGTAGTCCATTACCACCAAGCATACGATCTACTATTGCATAACCTAAGTTAGCCGCAAGCTCAATAACAATGTTTCCTTCTAATGGAGCAAAATTAATAATACCAAGCAACACTGGATTAGATAATGCATTCGAGAACTCTGAATACGCAGCTGCTTCTGAATTCATTACTTCAACCTGAACATTCTTACGAAGATAAGCAGGTAAATTTGTAGATAATAGCCTACCATAATGTTCAAATATAATCTCTAAAGTTCTAAGATGTTCTTTTGAGAATTTTGATGGCCTTGCAAAATCATAATTTTTAATTTGCTTCTCGCCTGTGTCTTTAATCTCATCAGCATCTAATTCGCCGCTACTAAGTGCAGCAAGCAAATTATCTATCTCATTTTGCGATAAGACGTCACCCATTATCTCTCACCTCCCAGGTGATATTTTATTTATTTCCAAATCTGCAAACCAATTCAATAGAAAACGACCATAGCCGAAAATTTCTACATTCTTTTACATAAATAATCAAAAAAATTAATTATAACTAATAATATCACATTTTACTATTAATATAAAGTGATAAATTAGTATTATTTCTGATACAAATTTCTCAGTGTTTTATTAGGCTTATTGATAAATCAAACTACCAAAAGCAATACTTTGTACGACATCTTCGCCGTATTTATCGTTTAACATTTGAATAATGTTTGCTTTAATTTCATCTTCATTAGCTTTTGCTTCATCTAATGTATAACTAGTAAACCCTTTTCTAATGGTATCGTAGATGCTATCTTTAGATTCATCTATATTCTTTTTAACTTTAGCATAATCAGTAACACCATTGTATAATGTTAATGAAATTTTAGAAACAACAGCATATCTTTCTTTTGAAGAATCTGTATCTTTCTTTAAATTAACAATCAGTTCTTCTTCTAATGCATAATTTTCCAAATCATCAGATGTAATTATCTTTTCATCACCATTTTGTGCTTCTAAATCTAAATTAATGATTTTTGCTACTTGGTCAATTAAATTATTTGTTTTTTGTACATTAGGTACCACTGAGAATACAATCACAGCTGTCAGAACTAAATTCACAATTGATAATGCTAAAATAACGATGGTTAACATATTTCTTTTCATAAGTTTGTCACTCCTATTTTTTTGTATAGTATAAGCTATTTGCTTAACTCATTGTATATCTTTATCTCGACACGTCTGTTCTTAGCGCGACCTTCTGGTGTATCATTAGAAGCAATTGGATCAAATTCACTTCTACCTGAGGCTTCAAGTGTCGAAGGGTCTAAACCTTTTTTCTCAGTCAGATAATTCCATACTGATATCGCTCTTGCGGCTGATAAATCCATATTATCTGCAAACTTAATATTACTTGTTATCGGAGCATTGTCTGTGTGACCTTCAATTTTAATCAAACAATCACTATATTCATTCAATATATCTCCGATTTTATTAAGTATAGGTAATGCTTCTTGTTTTATATCAGCTACACCTGAATCAAAGAGTACGGAACCACCGATGGACAACTTAATGTACTGATTATGACCATCAATCTTAACATCAACTTTTTGATCAATATTATATTTTTCAGTCAACTCTGTAATCTCATCATACATTTCTTCAGATAATTCTTTTCTTTGTTCTTCAAGATACTTCATAGGGTCTGTCTCATCCGAATCTACGTCTGCTTCTGCTTCATAACCCATCTCAGAAATATAATCTGATAATTCATTCAACTGGCTTACACCACTTGATATTAATTGTCCTTCACCAATTGCAGAGCCTCCGCCACTGAAGATACTAAAGGAACTATTAAGAGAAGCTAACATTTTATCGTATTTGTCTTCATCAACTGAAGACATTGAGAAAAGTAAAACGAAGAAACAAAGCAATAGATTCATCAAATCACTAAACGTATTCATCCAAGCAGGAGAACCCTTTGGTGGATCTTCTTGCCTTCTTCTAGCCATTCACTTCACCACCTTCAATATCTTCACTCATGCTACTTCTCATAGCAGGTGGAAGGAAAGATTTTAATTTTTCTTCAATAACACGTGGATTTTCACCAGCTTGAATTGATAATAATCCTTCTACCATAACTTCTTTAGTCATTATTTCTGTATCATTATGTGACTTTAATTTAGTAGCAATTGGAGTACAAATCCAGTTTGCAAGTAATGAACCATATAACGTAGTAATAAGGGCAACCGCCATAGAAGGACCAATTGCATCCGGATCATTCATTTGTTTTAACATATTAACCAAACCAATCAATGTACCAATCATACCCCAAGCAGGTCCCATTGTAGCAAGGTCTTCCCAAAAGGATATTGTCTTTTTATGTCTACCTTCTATCGAAATCAATTCTGTCTCTAAGATGCTTCGTACAAGTTCTGGATCTGTACCATCAACAATTAATAAAATTCCTTTTTTCAAAAAAGTATCTTCGATTCCATTTGCTGCTTCTTCAAGTGCAAGCAACCCTTCTTTTCTAGCAACATTAGATAGTCCAATAATAGTTGTTATTGTTTCCGCTTCATTCGAAGGTAATATTTTCAATGCTAATTTGAAACTCTTAATATTATTCAAGAATTCCTTTGTACTCCTAGAAGCTGTATACACAGCCATAAAAGATCCACCAAAAGTAATTAATACAGATGGAAAGTCAACAAAATTTAATAGATTCGCAAATTCAAATCCTAAAGTATCCGAATTAAAGGAGATACCAAACACTACCAAAATAAAACTTAGTATCAATCCAACTATAGTTGCTATATCCATAGCTCCACCGCCTATTCTATGTAATTTAATTTATTTTAAAAGTTATCTAAACTCTATTGTTCAAAGCTAATATCAAATCTTATTGTAGAAAATTTGTCTCTTAAAATCTATTACTAGACTTTTAATTTGCTCCATATTCTCCGAAACTATAAACTTTTTACCGTTAGTCAAGGTAATTACTGTATCGGGTGTTTCCTCTACGGTCTCAATTAAATCACAATTAACCGAAAACCTTATCCCATTCAGTCTAGTTACTTCAATCATAATTGCCCTCCTTGTTAGGTTATCATGACATAGCAAATCCTGCTTCTGTATAGTAAGGAAGCAGGACTTACTTATCATGTAAATGCGATTCTTCCTTGAATCTTTCATATTTATTATAACTTGTAGCTATTCTAATCATTGCTAGAGATTAGCTATTAAATCAGTTCAATCAAGTAATGTTATTATCTCTTAAGATTGATTAATTCTTCTAATAATGTATCTGAAGTAGTAATAATTCTTGAACTTGCTTGGAAACCTCTTTGTGTTGTAATCATGTTAGTAAATTCAGATGATAAATCTACATTAGACATTTCAAGTACACCCGTTGAGAATTTACCACCATCGGCTGTAACATCAACACCTTTACCATCAAACTCGCCAGAGTTTTGAGTTGCAGCGAACAAACTACCTCCAATAGACTCTAGACCTGATGGATTTGAGAATGTAGCAACCGCTATTTGTCCAAGTAACTTACTTGTACCATTATCGTAAGATCCATATATTTTACCATCTGTCTGAATACTAATACCAGATAAATTACCAACTTTCTTACCAGCACCTGTGTTTTCTAGACTTCCTTTACTTGAGGAAATACTACAAGCTCCTGTTGTTGAGTATTGTGTGATGGAAGATAAGTCATATTTAATTACACCTTTATCTCCAAACAAGGTATTAGCAGCTGTATCTGAAGCTGCTGTGATTTGCATATTAAGAGTATTAATTGGTGCAGCCGCTGTACCTGTGCTAGTTGAAATAAATGCACCTGTATTAGCATCAAATTTTACTACTGCCTGCGCTCCAGTACCTGTAATCTTACCATCTGCATCTATAGTATAGGCATCACCGCCAAAAGTAACATTTGTCATCAAAGAACTCGTAACAGCATTACCATCCTTGTCTGTGATACCGGTAAGAGTCATCTTGTATTGATTTTCACCTTTAGTATTTGCTGCCGTGTCTATTTCAAGTTTTATCTTTGCTGTATAAGCATTCCCTAAATTATCATAAAATTCAGAAGAAATAATATAGCCATCACCAGTAAGCTTACTGTCAGTCTTATCAATATTACCTTTTAAGGTAACATCAGTAGTGGCCTCTGGTGGAGTCGTTGAGTTTTCTGGTGTTTGAATAGCTATTTTACCTACAGAATCTTGTTTGATCTTATTAGGGTCTGATGGATCAGGTGACCAACCCATAACATAATAACCGTTTTCAGTAGCTAGATGTCCAGTACCATCAATTGTAAAGGAACCGTTCTTTGTGAAATAATTTCCGCTACCGTTGTTTACTACAAAGAATGCGTTTCCTGTAATCATAATATCTGTAGCATTATCAGTTCTTTGTGCTCCACCTTGCGTAGACATTGCAGCAGAGATTGAAGATAATGTAGTTCCTAAACCAATTTGCTTAGCATTCATACCTGCCATACCAGTTAATTCATTCGCACCACTGGCACTTTGAGTCGTTTGATAGAAAACGTCTGAAAATTGTACTGTGCTTGCTTTAAAACCAATTGTATTAACGTTAGCGATATTGTTACCGATAACGTCCATTTTTGTCTGGTGAACTTTAAGTCCTGATACACCAGAATAAAGTGATCTCATCATAATGTATATCCTCCTATTATTAAGCGCGTTATATAATTTGGTATCCCAATAACTTTATCTGTCAATCAAAAGCTATAAGCCTCCTATTAGGTCCGGCTTCTATGCTATAACTGCGCCATCAATGTTTGTAAATACTTTGTTTTCATTTTCGTCTATCGCTGTTACTACTGTACTACTAGGAACATTCACGATGAATGCCATGTTGTCTATCATAACTAATGATTCTTTAATACCTTTTTGCTGAGCTTTACGTGTGCCATCTTCTAAACGTTGCAAAACTTCCCCAGACAAATCAATGTTTCTACTCTCTAATCTTTGATTTGCATGTTTTGAGAATTTCAAAGATGTTTCCGTTTTTTCTTCTAAACCTTGTTGATGTCTGGTTTCGAATAGTTCTTTAAACGAAAGAGCTGTTTCTGTCTTCGGTTTTTCATGTGTAATTTTACGATTTTGTAGAAACTGACCCGTCATTTGCTCAATCGACGTGTATTGACTGTTTCTGATGTCCATATCTTATCACCTCACACAGAGAAAAGTTCCTTCTCTTCTCCACCCATGCCTATTACTCAGTTACATCACCCTCATTTGACTCGCCGTCAGATCCGTCTCCATCAGAGCCTTCACCATCAGAACCCTCTTCTACAGGTTTATTAACTACAATAACAGTTACCTTGTTTCCAATCGTAGTCTCATACGAGTTATTAAAACTAATTGAAACTCTGTAAGTACCCTCTTCTAAATCAGCAAAAGCTTCTTTCTTTATAGTTAAAGTATCATCCTCAATAGTAATGTACTCCTCACTGATTTCCTTACCATCAATAGATACAATCGCTTTTGAGGCTGAATGTTCACCAGTTCCAAGACTAATTTTAATCTCTGCATCTTTAGGATCTGCAATATTATACTTAACTTCAGTCTCAGCTACCTGTGGCAATCGATTCATATAATCATTACTAATTACTGTATCTAACTGATCTGCTGGATATAGATTCCCACCAATGGAGAAATATGCTTTTCCATTCGTAACTGTTACAAAGTCCACCGTACCACTATAGTATGTTGTACTACCATTGCTATCAACTGCCTTCATAATTACATCTTTTCCAACTAAACTGAAGGATTGAGAATTCGTCATAGTTGTACCAAGATTTTGTAACTGTTCTAATTGTGAGAATGTTGCTAATTGTGCAACGAATTCAGTATCCGATGAAGGATTCAATGGATCTTGATATTTCATCTGTGTTACAAGTAACTGAAGGAATGCATCTTTACCTAATGAATTATTTGATACCTCAGTTGTTGTTGATGTTTTTTGAATCACGCCATCGGTTATTGAACCTACTAAATCTGCCATATCTTTACCTCCTTTTCTCTAATTACGCACTATAATCGACACTGTTTCCATTCTGATTCATAATATTAATCTTAAGTGCATCTTCTTCTGTTATATCTTCTTCAATCATATCAAGATCAGCTAAATTAATATTCTTTCTCTTACCAGAAGATTTTTGTTGTTCTTTACTACCTTCTGACATATTGTCTTGTGAGAAAGTTGAATTAGAAACTAAAACTTCTACAGCTTCAACTTTTAAACCTTGAGTCGTAAAGTTTTCTTTTAGTGTCTGCATTTGACTCTCTAGTGCTTCTTTAGCAATTTCATTCTGAACTGTAAACTGTGCTGTTAACAGTCCTTCTTTTTGTGCAACTACTAAATTTACTTTACCTAAGCTTTCTGGATTCAAATTCATCTCCATACTTGTCTGCTCTGGTTTAATAACTACTTTTATCTGTTCCACTACTTGATTCACAATATCTCTAACCTGCTGAATCTGAACAAGTTCATCACCAAAACTTTCAACTGTACTAACTTTAGTTACATTATTAAGAATTGTATTAAGGTTTGCTTGCTCAACAGATGTATCTTGAGTTTGTTGTTTAGAGTCCGAAGTATCCGCATCAGAATCAGTTGAGTAACTTTGCACTTCTACCTTAATATCTTGATTTAAAGTTGATTCATTGCTTAAAGTTTTCTGTTCATTAATCGCTTCTTCGTCTAAATCTGTATCAACCGTAATAGCAATTGCTTCTTCCGCGGGAGCAACTTCTGAATTATTAAGGTTCAAATCATCAAGATATGCAGCAATATCTTCTGTAGTTAATCCCATATCTTCTAAATCAACTTGTCCAACTTGATCAACCAATTGACTAAATTGATCTGACAAAAGCTCATCTGTTAACATCTGAGTAGGATCAATTATACCTTCTGCCTCCATAAAAACTTGCGCTAGATTACTAGGATCTAATAATTGAAGATAGTTCAATCCCAAAGTTGCCATAATATCTTCTAGTTGTTCTTCTGTAACTTCAAGATTTTCCATTAATATGTTTTTAACTTCAGTAATTAATTGATTTAATTTGTCTTCAATTGGATTCTTTTCGTTGTTTATCTTGTTTGCAGAATCTGCTAGGTTAGTCTTTTGCGTATTGTTATCAGTCTTTTTACTAGTATCATTCTTAGTCGTAGAATTGTCACTATAATTAACTGATGTAGACTTTTTATCTACTTTATTACTACTATTATTTTCTTGTCTAGATTGTAAATTACTATCCATTACACCTTGAAAATCAGTATTCTTAGCAACATTTCCTTTAGACCCAGCTTGGTAACTTGTCATAGTTGATAACTGTGACATAACTTCACTTGCTTTCATATGTTTCCTCCTTTCTTTAAAATAATCTATATCTAAAACCCATATTGTTATATATGACGTATGTCAATATGAGTTTTAGTACCGATTTAGTTATCCTCAAGTGTTGATAGTCGTTTTACAACTTTCGCATTAAACAATGGGTCCATCTCATCCATAATTGCAGCACTTTGTGTTGCTTTCATCGCCTTCAATATTTGACAAACTAACTTAATATCGCCTGTCATCTCTTGCATTGTTTTAGCTGCTACTTTCGGATCCATCTTAGCAAAGCGTTCCGCTTGAGCCACGATTAACTCATCTGCAGCAAGTTGTTCTAACACTTGTCGATAAATCTCTTCTGCATTAGCAGGATCAATTTCTTCATAATACTTTTTATATTCTTCAATATCTGGTGCTTGTTCAGCGAATACAACTTCTTCATTGAATTCTTTAAGTTTCTTCTCGTATTCTAATTGATTATCTTCAAACACTTGTAATCTTGCGATTTCCGCTTGTAAATCAAGAATCGTACCATCATTTGTATTATTCGAACTTTGGCTAGTTTCTAACTGTCTTTCAAGTTCCTTAATTCTAGCGTTCGCCTTAGAGATATCGTTATATTCATAATCATTCTCTTCTGCTAATAGTTCATCAGATACATCTGGTAATATCTTATTAATAACAGGCACATCTTTCAGAATTGGACGTAATACACCTGATCCAAAACCTCCAACATCGAACTTTACTAATAAGGCAAAAATAGCAAGCCAAATTAGGACTATAAGTACAGCTATTAGTACTGTAACAATTCGATTTCCACCTTTTTCTTCGCTATCCAGTTCCATCTCATTTCCATTTTTGTTTTTCGCCATACTTAATCTTCCTCACTACTTACCGTATTATTGTTATATTTGAAACTTACTAATTCATCAATTTCCTTTTTCTCTATGGAATTTAACTCATTCTTAAATTCTTCAAACTCATTTTCTTTTAACTTTTCATGAGTCTTTCGATCAACCATAATTTCGGTTAGTTTTAATCTAGCAGCCTCCAACTCATTCTCAGCACGTTTTACCATGAGTGACTGAATTTTAATCTTATACTTCATGGTTTCTACAGCTTCTTCATACCATTTGATATCTTGAATGTTTAGCAAGGATTGCATCTGCATCTTTAATTCTTGTTGATATTTTAGTTTTTTAACATTTAGAGCTTCTAATTTCTTCTCTTCCCTGGTTAATTTATGTCTTGCTAATGAAAAAACCGTTTTCTGTTGTTCTTCTAATTTATACTTAATATCAAGTATATTTTGCATTGTATATATGAACTTGGCCACTTTATCACCTATTCTTCAAATATATTCTCTAATAAAGAAACAACTTCGTTGAAATCAAATTTCTCATAAACATCTTGCTTAAGGAACGCATTTACTTCATCAATCTTTTCAATTGCATAGTCAATGTTCTTATTAGAACCAGTCTTGTAGGCACCAATATTAATCAAATCTTCTGCTTCACTATAAGTTGCAAGTACATTCTTCAATTTATTAGCATTCGTTTTATGATCCTTTTTCGCAATAGAACTCATAACACGCGAAATACTTTGTAATACATCAATTGCAGGATAATGATTCTTGTGACCTAATTTTCTTGATAGCATAATATGACCATCTAGAATTCCTCTCGCTGTATCTGTAATTGGCTCATTAAAGTCATCACCATCGACTAGGACCGTATACAACCCAGTAATGGAACCAACTTCAGAATTACCAGCACGCTCAAGTAGTTTAGGCATCTCTGCATATACACTCGGTGGATACCCACGAGATACAGGTGGTTCACCCGACGCTAAACCGATTTCTCTTTGTGCCATAGAAAAACGAGTAAGGGAATCCATCATAAGTAGAACATCTTTTCCCTGATCTCTAAAATATTCAGCAATTGCAGTAGCTGTTTTTGCAGCTTTGTTACGAATCAACGCTGGCTTATCAGAAGTTGCAACAACAACTATAGATCTACGCATACCTTCCTCACCTAAGTCGCGTTCAATGAATTCACGAACCTCTCTACCACGCTCTCCAATTAGAGCAATAACATTAATATCTGCTTTCGTGTTTCTCGCAAACATGCCAAGTAATGTACTTTTACCAACACCACTACCTGCAAATATACCAATTCTTTGGCCTTTACCAACTGTAATTAGTCCATCAACTGCCTTAACACCTAGTGGTAAGACAGAATCGATTAATTCTCTCTTTAATGGATCAGGCGGTTCTGCTACAACAGGATAAGAGGAACTTGAATGTAACTCTGTACCATCAATAGGAATACCAAGTCCATCTAATGTTTTTCCAAGTAACTCATCACCAACTTGTACTTGCAACGGTTGATGAGTACTTTCTACCATGCTACCAATTCCTACTCCCTCAACATTACCATAAGGCATTAATAGAATTCTATTATCTTTAAATCCTACTACTTCCGCCATAATTTTCTGCGTTTTGTCTTGCGAGGTAATCACGCACAAATCATTCAGATTCGCACTTGGACCAATAGATTCAATTGTAAGACCAACAACCTTAACAACTTTACCAAGCCTACGCTCGTACTTTTTGTCAAGTAATTCTGTGTATTTATTAAAGTCTATCACACTCAACTGATTACCTGCTTTCTTCTATTCTATATACCCGCTAAAAAACGCAGGTCAGTGATTAAATTTTCTAATTGAACATCTAAACTACATTCAATGACGCTTGTATCCGTTTCTATAAAACATTGAAACTTCTCAAGTTTACTATCAACAACAATCTCAACAACGGCATTTTCTTTCAATAACGATTTAACCACATCAACTTTATTCTTCACATATTCATAATCTTCTCTTGATACACGAATGCAATATTTTTCATCATTCTCATTATCCTCAAGAGATTTTTGTATTAGATGTAAAATCACGGATTTATATTCAGATGAAACAATTCCGGTTAACTTCTCCAACAATTTAACTATCAAATCTGCATATTGAGGTTCAATAGATTGAATTATGCTTTGTTGTTCTAGAGCATTTGCTTGAATCTGATTTTTCAAATCCTCTTGTAATTTTGTGACTTCCTCTTTGCCATCTTGATACCCTTGTTGAAAGCCAGCATTCTTTGATTCTTCTATAATGCGTTCCGCTTCTGCTTTGGCACTTTGTATAATACCTTCTGCTTCTTCATTTGCATTTTTAATGATGCTATCCGCTTCTCTTTTAACAGCTTCAAAGTCAAATTCTTCTTCTTGACTTTGAGGCATGGCTTGTAGGCCTGGAACGAATCCGTCCAAGCCTCCCTCAGCCTCAGCATTCTCCATAGGTTTTATAACCTCTAAATTATCAAAACCTAACGGTTTGAAAAAAGGAAGTTTAGAATCAGAATCAATAACTATTTTTTCTTCTTCATCGTAATTCACATAATTAAACTTGATTAAGTTACTAGACAACGATCTCGTCACCTCCGCCTCTAGAGATAATAATTTCACCAGAGTCTTCTAACTTACGTATAATATTAACAATTTTCTGTTGTGCTTCTTCAACATCCTTCATACGGATAGGACCCATGAAATCCATATCTTCTTTAATCATTGCAGATAAACGTTTTGATAGGTTATTAAAGATGACTGTTTGAACTTCTTCATTAGAACCTTTAAGCGCAACAGCAAGTTCATTATTATCAACTTCTCTGAGTACTCTTTGAATTGACTTATCATCAAGAGAAAGAATATCTTCAAATACGAACATTTTTCTTCTAATTTCATCAGCAAGTTCTGGTTCTTCAATTTCAAGTGTTTCCATGATGTGTTTTTCTGTACCACGATCAACCGTATTTAATATATCTACGATAGAATCCACACCACCAACAATTGTATAATCTTGGTTTACAAGTGAAGATAGCTTTCTTTCCAATACTTTTTCCACCTCTTTTATTACATCTGGCGATGTACGGTCCATCTGCGCAATACGTTTAGCAACATCTGCTTGTTTGTCCGGAGCAAGTGAAGATATAATCGCCGCTGACTGTGATGAAGAAAGATATGATAAGATTAACGCTATTGTTTGTGGATGCTCGTCTTGAATAAAGTTCAACAACTGACTCGCATCTGTCTTACGAATGAACTCAAAAGGACGTACCTGTAAGCTAGCTGTAAGTTTACCAATAACATCTCTTGCTTTCTCAGCACCAAGAGCTTTTTCAAGAAGTTCTTTCGCATAACCAATACCGCCTTCAGCAATATATTGTTGTGCGAGGCAAATTTCATAGAATTCATCTAAGACTTCTTCTTTCACACTTTGCGAAATACTTCGTGTATTGGCAATTTCAAGTGTAAGCTGCTCTATTTCATCTTCTTTTAAATGTTTAAATATATTTGCTGATTTTTCTGGTCCCAAAGCTATTAGCAAAATTGCGGCTTTTTGAACACCTGAAATATCAGAGTTTTTTTGTGTTGCCATCAAGGTCACCCCCAATCATCGTTGAGCCAGTTTCTAAGCAATTGTGCAACTGCTTCTGGATTCTCATCGACGAATTTCTCTATCATCTTTCTAGTTTCAGATTTCTCGCTGAATTCAATATCTTCAAGAGTCTGATTTTCTTTCGTAGTAGCTAATAATTGTTCAACAGAAAGTTCTGGTTCTTGTTCTGTAACTTCAACAGGAGCAGTTCCCTTGAATACAACAAACAATAATAACGCAACAATCAACACGAATAATACAATTGCAAGGTAATTCGTAGCACTAGTTACGCCCTTTTCTGCCGCTTGGAATACCGGAACTTCAAAAGCTTGTACGCTTATTGAATTAGAAGCAATACCAGTAGTATTTGCAACCGTAGTGATTGTATCTTCATCAACTTCTAACTTCGTTCTTGCACTGTTAGCTTTAACATATTCATCAAAAGTCATATCTCCAAGAGCACCTTGTTCTCTAAGATCTTCTTCCTTATATACAACGTATTTTGTAAGTATAATTGCAATCGAAGATTCTTCTGGTACAATCGCACCTACTTCTTTTTTCGTATTAGTAGATCTTTCATTAGGAAGATATTCAATAGTTGATGTCGTTGTTGATGAATCTGAATTAGATGAATCTTCTGTCATATAATCTGTTCCATCATTGGAATCTGTTCCAGGAACACCACCAGAAGAATTCGTACCAGTTGTTTCATAATTATAACTCGATTTATAAACACCTTGTTCTTGTCCATCTGCAGGTGTATATTCGTTTTGTAATTCCTCAACTACATCCATATCAAGTTTTAGATTAAGACCAATTTCTGCATCATCATAACCAAGCTTTAACATCATCATATATATATTGTTAGAAATTGTAGCATTAAGCTTTTCTTTATATTCAAGATTTGTTTTAAAATTACCAACAGAATACAAATCGCTTATACCATTGAATAAGACATTACCGTTTTGGTCAGTAACCTTAATCTTCTCTGTTGTTTGATTTCCAATTGCTGATGCTACCATCATGGCAATTGCTTCTGCCGAGCTTGCACTAAATTCATCATTAACTGTTAATAATACACTAGCTGGTTTTTCTTTTTGATCTTCAAAAATTGTATATGAACTCGATGAATCACCTATGTATACAACAGCATCTTTTACGCCTGTCATATTCGTACGGATTGTTCTTGCAATATCATCCTGTAGATAAATAGTTGCCTTTAAATCTCTCTCACTCTGTGTTGTTGTCATACTTGTGTTAAACAAATCCTCTGTTGTCATACCAGTAGTCATAATATCTTCAGAGCCAAGTTTTAAAAGAGCATCTGTATATCTTTTCTCATCAACATATATCGTTAAGCCATCATCTGATTCCCGATGAGGTATTCCCTCTTCATCAAGTAAAGTTACAATTTCATTCGCTTGTTTTGTATTCTCACAAGGCGTTAATTCCTTCCATGATGTACGAGAAAGCATATAAACCAGTATAACAATTGTCAAAAGCACAGCCAGAACAACACTTATAATCAGCGTTTTTTGTTTGCTTGTAAATTTGTTCCACGTTTCAAGCAACGTGGTAGGTATTTTTTTTAATCTTTCTACCATTGTAACGCTCCTCTAATCACCCTTACCTAATACAACTCACTAAGCTAATTTGGGTTATTTCTTTTGTAGTGTATATTCAATCATTTTAATTAAATATACACAACAAGATACATCTTATTTCTCTATTTAAAATTGCATATTCATAATTTCTTTATACGCTTCTAATACTTTATCTCTCACAGCTACTGTAAATTGTAAAGAGGTGTTGGCTTTTGTCTGAGCTACCATTAAATCTAGTGCACTATCCGAATAGCCTAATGAATATTTGATTGCTTCTTCTTCTGCTTGATTGGTTAATGAATCTGTTTCATTAATCATATCTATTGCAGACTGAAATAAACTATCAAAACCTGTACCACCACTTGTTTTCGTGACAGCACCACTATATGTAGTATCTAAAACACTTGATATATTACTAATAGATCCTATATTCATTCTATAATCCTCCTATTTTATTTTCCTATTTCTAATGCTTTAGATTCCATTGCTTTGGCACCATTAAAACAAGTAATATTTGCTTCGTATGCACGACTCGAATCTATAAGATTGGTCATTTCTGTTACAGTATCAACATTTGGATAACTTACGTAACCTTCTGCATTTGCATCTGGATGAGAGGGATCATAAACTTCTCTCATAGGTGTCTCTGTATCCTCTACGATTTTTGTGACCTTAACACCATTACTTGAAGCTAACGCATTCTGTAAAACTCCACTAAAACTTGTTGTGTCTTTTTCTGCAAAGACAACCGTTTTTCTAACATATGGCTTCCCATCAGCACCACGGGTTGTATTTACATTTGCAATATTTTGCGATATGATGTCCGTTCTTAATTGTTGCGCTGTCATTCCACTTGCGCTCACGTTCATTGCATTAAATAACGACATGTTAATCCTCCATCCTACATTTTAGTTATTCTAGTTTCTTTCCCTTGTTAGGCTTATTTGCCCATAGCTATTTTAATTGCACTAAATCCACGGTTCATATAATCCACTAGTGTATTATATCTTAACTGACTTTGTGCATAATAAGAACTTTCTGTTGATATATCCACATTGTTACCATCCGAACGATAACTTAAGTTTGCATTGTCTGTATAAACTTGTCCATTTATGCTTGATAAATCCATAGAAGCAACTTTCGAATCTAGAGATCCACCGCCAGACATCTGTGCAGCTAATAATGATTCGAACTTAACATCCTGTCTCTTGTAATTTGGTGTATCTACATTTGCAATATTATTTGCAATAACTGTACTTCTCATCTGATTTGCTGTTGCAGCTTTTCCTGTTACATTAATGTAATTATATGCATCTGATAATATCATTCTCTTACACTTCCTTTCAAAGCATCTCCTATACTAATTATATTGATTTTTGTCAAAAAAACAAGTTTTATTTCATTATGGCACAATTCTGTTTTTTTTGTCTTTTTTATAACAAATGTTGATTTTAAGCCATATTCAAACCATTATCTTATTATTCAAAATTCTACGCATAAAGTAAATAGGATTATTTTACTATCTAAAAACTGAATATTTTACAATATGCTTTATATTTCGATTGAAAAACCTAGTTCTTCTTACCCAGACCGCTCTCTTTTTATAGACTTTGTTTGACTTTGTTTGACTTAATTTGTTCTTTTCAAATGCTTAATAATTACATTAGCAAAAGAACAACAGCCTATGCCCAAAAAAAAAGAATCTGCAACATGTGCAAATTCTTTTCATTTTGAATGAATTCGAAAAACCATACACTATCTACCAGTAGGAAATCTCCGTGGTCCAAAAATAATCTACTACTATTTGTATTTCATTTTTTTCAATTCATCAAATACAACATCATTAAGAACCTTAATATATGTTCCTTTCATACCTGACGATCTTGATTCAATAACTCCAGCACTTTCAAATTTACGAAGTGCATTAACAATAACAGATCTCGTAATACCAACTCTATCTGCGATTTTACTAGCTACAAGGATTCCTTCATTCCCGTCTAATTCTTCAAAAATATGTGTAATTGCTTCTAACTCTGAGAAGGATAATGTACTGATTGCAGATTTCACGATTTGTACTTTTCGATGTTCTTCTGCATTCTCTTCATTAACTGAACGCATCATCTCCAACCCAACTACTGTAGTTCCATACTCACTAAGAATAATATCATCAATTATATATTGTGCATTATTCTTATATATGAATAACGTTCCCAAGCGTTCCCCAGCAATTTCTATTGGAGTAATCATCGCTTGGCAATCATTAATATTATCGAATTCAAATCCAAGTGTTAAAAGATTCACATTTTCTTTTGTTGAAAGAATATTTAATAAACGTTCATTCAAAAGATTATCAATGTGACCTCCTACACTGTCTTTAATAAGCTCTTTGATTTCACTAATATCACTACGATTTTTAATTCCTAGAACTTTACCCTTTTTACTAATAACCAATATGTTAGATTCAAGAATTTCACTAAGCACATCACAGATATCATTAAATACCACTTTATGGGAATCATTATTGTGAAGAAGCTTATTTATCTTTCTTGTCTTATCTAATAATTGCACGCTCATATTGTCAGCCCTCCTGCTTTTTGTTACATAAACTCAACATTACTAACATCACGTACTTACTTTTTATATAGATAAACTATATAATTTCTGCAAATCAAAGTTAGCTTCTCATATTTCAACAACATACCTCTATACCAGAAGACTTCAGTATTTAAACATACCATTTGCAAAATATTTCTTGATAGACCAAGTTTATCATACATTTTGAATAAAAACAATAGTTGTTTGACAATTATAGCACAAATCTCATAAATACCACCCGTTTTATATAAAAAACTAGTGTTAATATATAATTACATGGTATTAGTTATTACTATTAATCTCTTTTTTTTCCTCTTTCGGTTGTGTATGTCCACATGTTTCCTCATTACACACAAGAGTATTACCACGTTCAACCATAATAGTCCCACATTTCGGACAAGTTTCATTCGTTGGTTTTTGCCACGTCATAAAATCACACTCTGGATTATCTTCACAGCCAAAGTACTTACGTCCTTTTTTAGTTTTACGTATTACAACATCTTTACCGCATTTTGGACATGCAACATCTATCTTTTCTAGATATGCTTTCGTATTACGACAATCAGGAAATCCTGGACATGCTAGGAATTTACCATGTGGTCCATATTTTATAACCATGTTCCTGCCGCATTCTTCGCACACTACATCAGTAACTTCATCTTCTATTTTTATTTTTTCTAATTTCTTCTCTGCGTTTTGAACAGCTTCATCTAAATCTGGGTAGAAGTTGCTAACAACAGTTTTCCAGTTAACAGATCCATCTTCTACTCTATCAAGTAACATCTCAAGGTTTGCAGTAAAATTAACATCAACAATGCTAGAAAAAGCTTGTAACATAATTTTATTAACAATTTCACCAAGTTCAGTTACATAAAGATTCTTATTCTCTTTCGCAACGTATCTTCTAGCAATAATTGTTGTAATTGTAGGTGCATAAGTACTAGGACGACCAATTCCTAACTCTTCTAATGTCTTAACCAACGAAGCTTCTGTAAAATGAGCTGGTGGTTGCGTAAAATGTTGTTTACTTTCTGTATCAATAAGTGCTAACTTAGCATTGGTGTCTAATGATTTTGAAAGACTATTCTTCTCTTCTTTATCATCTTCAGTATTGTAGACAGATAAATACCCATCAAACATTAACTTTGATGCACTTGTAGTAAATCTATATTCATTTGCAGAAATTTTAACAGAAGTAGTTTCGTACTTAGCTGGTTGCATACGGGATGCCACAAATCTTTTCCATATTAATTGATATAGACGGAATTGATCTCTACTTAGGGACTCTTTAATTTTTGTCGGAGTCATATCTACATAAGTAGGACGTATCGCCTCATGAGCATCTTGGATCTTCTTATTCGTATTCTTATTGCTTTCATCTGCGGCTACGTACTTATCACTATAATTTTCCTTAATAAACTCTTTTACGCTTGCATCTGCCTCATCAGAGATACGTGTAGAATCAGTACGCAAATAAGAAATCAAACCGATCGTTCCACTACCTTTGATATCCACACCTTCATATAGTTGCTGAGCAAGACGCATAGTCTTTTGAGTAGAGTAGTTTAAGACTTTTGCTGCCTCTTGTTGTAATGTACTAGTCGTAAATGGTAATGGAGCCTTCTTAATACGCTCTCCAACTTTAACATCAGTAACCTTGTACTCGGCATTCTCTAACTTCTTCAAGATTTCATTCATCTGATCTTCAGATTCAATTTCTATCTTACTCTTCTCGTCTCCGTAGAATTTAGCAACCAATGGCTTCTTCTCATCATTAACTTGAATACTTGCTTCTAATGTCCAATATTCTTTCGGTACAAACGCATTGATTTCTTCTTCACGATCACAGATAATTCGAAGTGCCACTGACTGTACTCTACCAGCACTTAAACCACGCTTTACCTTTTCCCAAAGCAATGGACTAATACAATAACCTACCATACGGTCTAACATTCTTCTTGCTTGTTGCGAATTTACTAAATTCATATCTATAGTTCTAGCTTGTTTCAATGAATTTTTAACCGCATTCTTAGTAATTTCGTTAAATGTTATTCTATTTGGTAATGTATCATCTAATTTTAAGGCCGTCGCTAAATGCCATGAAATAGCTTCTCCTTCACGGTCAGGATCGGTTGCAAGATAAACTTTATCTGCTTTCTTTACTTCTTTTCTTAGTTTGGCAAGTAAATCCCCTTTGCCTCTAATTGTTATATATTTAGGTTCAAAGTCATGCTCAACATCGATACCCATTTGACTCTTAGGTAGATCCCTTACATGACCACTTGAAGCTAGAACTTCATAATTGGAACCAAGAAATTTTTTTATTGTCTTTGCCTTAGCAGGTGATTCAACTATCACGAGATATTTTGGCATGTAATCACTCCTTTAATTATTAAGTGAATCTATATTCTCATTCTATTTACCAATTCACTATTCGTCATATTCCACATTAATAACAAATATCCCATTTGTATTACCGTAGTCTAAACTTAAACTAGCATACACTATTTTTTAATACGTTTCAAGCTAATTATTATTTATTTTCTTTTTTTGGGTATATTTACTATTCCTCTTATTAAATCAATCCATACTATGCAATTTAACTATATTATATAACTAAACATAAGGAGCACCTACATTTGAATAGAATAATAACATGCTTTAAGAATGCACAAATAATGTATGTAATACATAGTATTGTGCAGATATCTCTTTTATTAAACCTTTCATCTGTAAAACAAATACAACTTCCATCAACTTACCAGTATCTAAGCCTGTATCAATTAATAACTTCTCAAAATGTGCTGGTTCATAGCTAAGGTTCACAAGAACTAACTTTTCTTCCTTTGTTACTTGGTCTTCAAATACCATTGACTCCTGCTTACTCTTTTTTTCTTTTGTCATCAAGTAAGGATATCGATTCGCTAGTTCCTCTATAATTTCACTAGATGATTGTACTAATTTTGCTCCGTTTTGTATCAATCGATTACATCCGATAGATAACTGATCAGTAATCTTTCCTGGTAACGCATAGATATCCTTACCTTGTTCTAAACCACTATCTACCGTTATTAATGTTCCGCTTTTCTCCTTAGCCTCCACAACTAGTATTACATCTGATAGCCCGGCTATAATTCGATTTCTAACAGGAAAATGGAACGCTAATGCTGGAGAACCCATTGGATATTCTGACAAGATACCACCTTGATTTTCTACATCATGAAACAATTGATAATTCTCCCTAGGATAGCAGATATTCACACCACTTCCAATAACCCCGAATGTCTTTCCTTTCCCTTCTAACGCCCCTGTGTGAGCATAACCATCAACACCTTTTGCAAGTCCACTTATTACTTGAATCTTATTCATAGCTAATTCTTTGGCTAATGCGCGTGCGGCTTGAGAACCATACGCAGAACAGGCCCTGGCTCCTATAATTGCAATAGTGGGCAGGTTCTCATCTGGTAACTCTCCCAAATAATACAAGAACCGAGGAGGATCATACATATTAAGTAACCGTCTCGGATAATTATCATCTTCTTGAACAACAAAATGTACGTCCTTACTAATTAACTTTTCATATAATTTATATTCTTTATCAAGATCAACACCTTCTATAATTACGGCCTTAGTTGAATCAGATAACCATTCTAAAGAATTGATTTCATCTGCTTCTACAGCTAACACCTCTTCGATTGACCCATAGCTATCTAATAGGTTTGCTGTCTCTTTATATCCTATACTTTCTTTCTTAGACCATGCATACCATAATAATTTTTGTTTCGAACATTCCATCTATATATCCCCCCAATATTTCTTATCCAGACTTCGGTAACCTATTGCTTCATATAAATCTTCTTTTCGTATCATTTCCTCACCACAAAGATCAGCGATTGTTCTGCTAACTTTAAGAATTCTATGATATGCACGCGCGCTTAAATTAAGCGCAGTAAATGCACTCTCAATAATCTCCTCTTCCTCTGCACCAAGCTTACAATATTTTTTAATCTGCTTCGCATTCAACATAGAGTTATAATAGATTCCTGTACCTTGATAACGTTTACTCTGGATCTCCCTTGCTTGTTGAACCCTTTTTTGTATCTCCTTAGAAGACTCTCCTTTTTCAGAACCAACTAATTCTTGATATTCTACTGGTGTTGTCTCCACACAGATATCGATACGATCTAATAACGGCCTTGAAATCTTTCCTATATATTGTTTTACTTGATGCATCGAACAATTACACCTTCTTGTGTCCGGATAATATCCGCATTTACAAGGATTTAGAGCAGTAACTAACATAAAACTTGCCGGGTATTTATAGGTAGCTTGAACTCTAGTAATGGTAACTGTGCGATCTTCTAATGGTTGCCGCAAAACCTCTAATGTACGAGTTTGAAACTCTGGAAGTTCATCTAAGAATAAAACACCTCCTGATGACAAACTAATCTCTCCTGGCACTGGCATTCTTCCTCCACCTATTAATGCAGTAGGCGTAATTGTATGATGCGGTGCACGGTATGGTCTATTATGTACTAATACACTATCTCCACCTAACAAGCCGGCGATACTATACACTTTTGAGATTTCCATACTTTCCTCGACACTCATTTTGGGCATGATACTAGGTATCCGTTTGGCTATCATAGTTTTACCCACTCCCGGTGGTCCAATTATTGCAATATTATGCATTCCAGCGACTGCAACCTCAACAGCTCTCTTCATCATATTCTGTCCCACGAGATCTGCAAAATCATCATATTCTTGATTGTTTTCACCCTCAAACAAAGCTTCCATATCAACGAAACACGGTTCTATAATACGTGCTCCATTCAGATACTCTACAGCTTCCATTAATGTCCTAATACCGATTACTTCAATATCAGTAACTACAGCTCCTTCTCTTACATTATCAATTGGAACTAAGCACCTCTTAAAACCATTCTTTGCTGCAGCATAAGTCATCGGAAGAACTCCATTCACACGTTGTAAATGTCCATCCAAACTTAACTCACCAATTAACATGCAATCATCAATATTGTCTTGTGAAATATAGCCAGAAGCGACTAGAATCGCGATAGCGATTGGAAAATCAAAAGCAGTACCCTCCTTACGGATATCCGCAGGTGATAGATTTATAGTGATGTGTTTGGGTGGTAAGCGAAATTCTGAATTTTTTAAAGCTATCCGTACTCTTTCTTTTGCTTCTTTAACTTCAGAAGCAAGAAAACCTACCATATCAAAACTTGGCAGACCATCACTTACATCTGCCTCCACTTGTACTGGCACCCCTTCTATTCCGAAAATGGCAGCACAATACGATTTACTAAACATAATGATCCTTTCCCTCTCTTCAAGACTTGAAGAACCATATATTTACACTATAACATAATTTCCAAATATGTACAAGTACGTCTTATAACACGTAAATGACGCTTATCTTATTAACTCAAACCTCACAACACATAAAAACTAAAAAACTATCTGAACATATTAAACAAAAAAAGACTACTAAGTAATATACTCATATCACTCCATAGTCTTAATTTACTAAGTTTTTATTCTCCTTGATTATCAAGGATCTTTTTTAGTTCATCCATGAATGTATTAACATCCTTGAACTCCCTATATACAGATGCAAATCTTACATATGCTACAGGATCTAATTCTTTTAATTTATCCATAACAATTTCGCCAATTAAATTACTATTGATCTCATTCTTATCTAAATTGAATATAGCATTCTCAATGTCATCAACAACAGCTGTAATACTGTTCACTGAAATCGGTCTTTTATGGCACGAACGAAATACTCCCGCTTCAATCTTTGAACGATTGTAAGGCTCACGATTCATATCTTTCTTAATAACTACTAACGGAATTACTTCTATCTTTTCATACGTTGTAAAACGTTTTCTACATTGGTCACATTGACGTCTTCTACGAATGGAACTATTATCATCGGCTGGTCTAGAATCAATAACTCTAGTATTTTCTTCACCACAAAATGGACACTTCATTAGATCCCCCCTCAATTACACATTAGTCTTATTAGCTACTATGCAATATCGCAAGATATCATGCGATATAACACAAAATAGAGTGCGAACAGTTTTATGTTCACACTCTAATTATAGTAATTGATTGTATTATGTCAAGAACTTTATCATTATTTAGCCTGGTCATTAACACTTGCACCCAACTAGGCACCTTTCTTCGTCAATATCTACTAGAATAACATCTTCTCCTATTTGCTTGACACATGCAATATCAATGACAAATTCACTTTCTCTACCAAGTATGCCCCAGATCTTGCAAGGTCCAGGTACTATCAAACATCGTATCTTTGCGGTACATGTATCAAAATCAAGGTCACATACGAATCCTAATCTCTGTCCATTCCTACAGTTAATGACCTCCTTTTCTCTCAATTCACAAAAACGCAAGCACATCGCCCCTTCAGATTTTATTTGCCTGTTAAATAATTTTTCATATTCTTAAGTGCTGATTTTTCTAATCTCGAAACTTGCGCTTGAGATATGCTTATTTCATTTGCAACTTCCATCTGCGTTTTTCCTTCAAAAAACCTTAAATTAATAATGTTATTTTCCCTATCAGTTAATTTACTCATTGCCTCTTTTAAAGCAATTTCTTCAATCCAGTTTTCTTCTTTATTCTTCTTATCACTAATTTGGTCCATAATATAAATGGAATCTCCACCTTCAGAATAAACTGGTTCATACAAGGAGACTGGACTTTGAATCGCATCTAAAGCAAACACGATATCTTCTTTGCTTATACCGATTTCACTGGCAATCTCGCATACAGTTGGCTCTTTATCATTCTTCCTCATCAAAGCTTCTTTCGTATATATAGCTTTATAAGCTGTGTCGCGTAAAGATCTACTAACTCGAATACTATTATTGTCCCTGAGATATCTACGGATCTCTCCAATAATCATAGGAACTGCGTAGGTACTAAACTTTACATTTTGCGATACATCAAAGTTGTCAATCGCTTTCATAAGACCAATGCAACCAATTTGAAATAAATCATCAACATTCTCATTGCTGTTAGAAAATCTTTGAATTATACTAAGAACAAGTCTAAGATTCCCTTTTATATAAAGGTCTCTAGCTTCCTTATCACCTTTAAGTATGCGATCAAAGAGTTCCTTTTTTTCATCATTCTTAAGCAAAGGTAATTTCGCTGTATTAACACCACATATTTCAACTTTGTAAAGAGCCATTTCATTAACCTCCACATCATATATATACATAAATGATGTGCTAATTAATGGCACTTTATACTTATTATATTTTTCATTATTTAGTACTTTCTTCCATATTGTATTGTATTCAATTTTCTCTATAACGTTACAGTCTACTCAAGTCTCACAATTTCTTTTTTTAGACGCTTCATTATTTTCTTTTCTAGTCTTGATATGTACGATTGTGAGATTCCTAATAAGTCCGCTACTTCCTTTTGTGTTTTTTCAGCACCATCTTTGGAATTCAAACCGAAGCGAAGTTGAACTATAACTCGTTCCCTCTCACTAAGCTTCCCAAGCGCTTTGTTGAGTAGTTTACGATCTACTTCATCCTCGATATTCTTATATATAATATCCTCATCCGTTCCTAATATATCGGATAATAATAATTCATTCCCATCCCAATCCACGTTAAGAGGCTCATCTATAGATACCTCTAACTTCGTCTTATTGTTTCTACGTAGATACATCAAAATTTCGTTCTCGATACATCTAGAAGCATAGGTTGCCAACTTAATATTCTTGTCAGGTTTAAATGTATTAATTGCTTTAATCAAGCCAATCGTACCTATTGATATTAAATCTTCGACACCAACACCAGTATTATCAAACTTCTTCGCTATGTACACAACTAAACGCAAATTATGTTCTACTAAGATTGATTTTGCTTTTGCATCATCGTCGGTTCCCAACCTAGAAATAATATCAGATTCTCTTACCGTATCAAGTGGAGCTGGTAAAACTTCTGCTCCGCCAATATAGTGAATGTCACCTCTTTGCTTAAAAATTACATTTTTAAAATCTGGTATTACTCTGAATTGAAACTTATTCGGTATTGATACCTTTAACAACATGCTCCATTCCTCCCGTTATAATAATTCCTCATGTAAGATAATATGATAACTGTTATCCACCGTTAATTTACCTTGATAAACTGCAACTGTAATATTCGGATTATGTACTACGCTATCTTCTTTAAGGACGTTCACTTCATCGAATACAATTCCAGGCAAAATTCCTTCCTCAGTACCGACTGCATGGTAGGGAATCCATTTGATTTTTACTGCATAACGATCGATATCCTTATGTTTCGCATCACTCATAAAATCTTTTGCATAATCAATCAATTCGTCTGGTAAAATATCACTAATCCCATCAAAATCCGCAATAACTACTGGCCTTCTCGAAACCGGTTCTCTAAGATGATTACCTGTGTCTAAGAATCCTTTGCAAATTATTTTTTTTTCTCCAAATACCAATTCAACATTATAGAACAACTCCCTTGTTCCCTTCATTTGTATAAAGACTCGTTTTACAAGATGGATAAAACCTCCTGCAATTGCAAAAAAACAAATTAAATAGAAAAAATTAAGAGATCTTGATGGCAACATTTTCATAAACTCTGTAATATAATATCCAGCACTTGTATAATAATATAAATAATTCAAAATACCCCCAACAAGGAAAGTAATTGCATAATATACTAAAATATCTCTCGCAAGAGCTTTCATCGTATCATAAGAAAACGCAATCTTAAGCATACAACCTGCCAACAAAACTCCAAATAACATCATAATAATCCCCGATCGAAATACTGGTACCATAATACTGAAGCAAGCTCCCAACCCACCAAGTATTGCAGCCAATATTTTACGACCCGTTTTACTA
Organism: Lachnospiraceae bacterium; assembly: GCA_019421365.1. GTDB lineage: Bacteria > Bacillota > Clostridia > Lachnospirales > Lachnospiraceae > Anaerosporobacter. The sequence continues at coordinate 184,619 of JAHZFJ010000001.1, read as the reverse complement.
TTCTTCTTTATGAGTTTTTGCATCATTACCAGAAGTAAGTAATCCATGATCAGATTTACCCCAAAGACTAAATCAATGTAAACCTCTAGTTTCAATGTTCACCCCCACCTCTTTAGCTTAACGATGTACTATATACTAATTGTGGTTTTGCACACTCAGTGAATTCATTATAACTTATTTGCATTATTGTTTTTGTCATATATTGGTAATTTATTCCAATTACTTTTCATCAAAGTAATACAGAATCCTACAGAATGTAGGTCAAGAATACAGAAACTTTAATTATTATAGAAAAAACAAGAGAAAAATAGGACCATTGTGTACAATGGCCCTATTATGTTTCAACAACAATTTTATTATTTACGATTTTTCTTTAAGAATTCAGGGATTTTAATACCATCATGATCAGTATCTTGTGATACTGGTCTTGAATAAGTTTGAACAGGTCTAGCAGCTGCAGTTTGTGAATGCGTTGCTGAAGTAGGATTATTAGATACTGGTCTTGAGAATGCACTTGCATTGCTTGTACTGCTTGTCCCACTATTTAATCCTGTCCCAAACACAGAGGTTTGTTGTGTAGTCTGACGATTTGTACCTTGGTTTATGAATGAAGGAGCCTTTACAGGTTCTTTCTGAGAAGCTTCCTCTAGTCCAGTTGCAATTACAGTAATTGTACATTGATCTGGTGCGGATTCATCATACATAGCACCAAAGATTATGTTTGCACTTTCACCTGCTAATTCTTGTACAAAAGTTGCAGCTTCATTCGCTTCAATTAAACTGATATCACCAGAGATATTAATGATAACATGAGATGCACCTGCAATTGTAGTTTCTAGTAATGGACTTGTAATAGCTTGTTTAACAGCCTCAACACACTTATCATCACCATGTCCAACACCGATACCGATATGTGCTACACCTTTGTTCTTCATAACAGTTTGTACGTCTGCAAAATCTAGATTGATTAAACCAGGTACGTTAATAAGATCTGTAATACCTTGTACACCTTGTTGAAGTACTTCATCAGCTTTTCGAAGTGCATCAGGCATTGTTGTTCTACGGTCAACAATTTCAAGTAATTTATCATTAGGGATAACAATTAATGTATCAACATTCTCTTTCAAACGTTCGATTCCGGATACGGCATTGTTCATTCTTGCTTTCGCTTCAAATTTAAATGGTTTTGTAACAATACCAACGGTAAGTATTCCAAGTTCTTTCGCTATCTGTGCTGCTACAGGAGCTGCGCCAGTACCTGTTCCGCCTCCCATACCACAAGTTACGAAAACCATGTCTGAACCTTTTATGATTTCTGCTAAGTCTTCTCTATTTTCCTCAGCTGCCTTTGCTCCTACTTCAGGTTGTGCACCTGCGCCAAGCCCCTTTGTAAGCTTTTCTCCAATTTGTAAGCAAGTAGGCGCTTTACAAGTTTTCAAATGTTGGTTGTCTGTATTCACACAGACAAATTCAACTCCCTTAATATTTTCTTCTATCATTCGATTAACAGCATTATTGCCTGCACCACCAACTCCAATGACAAGTATTTTAGCAGTTGAATCAGATTCGTTAGTTCTTATTTCAAGCAAGGTACTTCCTCCTTTTTACTTATATCAATTTTTATAAAACAAAATCACTCCCCGAAGTGATCTTGTAATTTTCAAGAACGCCTTAGCTATCTTGTTACAAGGCATGTGCCACATTATATGACTCTATACTTTTGTATGGCGCTTTGCAATCCCGCCAGAGGCTTTTATTCTCTAAAATGAATAAAATTACTTACAAAGATAACATCATAACTATATTATATAATATCTTTTATTATATAAATAATCAACCCTTATTTAAAAGAATTTAATGGGAATATTCAAAATAGGTCTTATTTCCTGTTGTAAAGTTTTCCATATGCAACGTTCCCTTTTTTCCTTCGAGATTCGGCAACATATTCCCTAGTTCTGCAATCTGTTCATCATACATATCCTTCTTACCAAGAAGAATCTTTATGTCTTGATTATACATTATTACTTCATTGTTTGATTGAAAATGTATAGTGTCGATATCGATTTCATACTTATGTATAAGTCTTGTCAAATCCTTAATAACATCAAACAACTCGTCCTTTTGTACTGTAAGTTTTTCTGTAAGTATCATTGTATCGAATGTTAGCCCAGTAACTATAGGAATTCCTTCATACCTTTCACTAGAGCTATCAACAACAATACCATCTTTATCAAAATACATATAATCTCCAAAATATTTGATACAACCAAAAATTGCTTTTTCGTATACATGAACTGTTAATGTATTAATACTTGTAAGCTTAACATCCATGTATTCAATGAACGGAACCGTTTTAGGTTCTCCGTATTTATACTTGAGATAGAGATATATGCTATTATTGTAATAAGTATCAGATGTCAATATTTCTTTAATCTCTTCTTGTGAATACCGATTACAACCAATCACCTTGATATCCTGAATTCGGCTTACCTGAGAGACAACAACTAGTCCAAATGCTAACAATGCAAATACCGACAATATAATCTTAGTTTTTATTCTCTTTTTGTATTTTTGTACATTTCTCATACTTTGTCACCATCTTCTTCGTGTTCTAGGTTATCAATCAGCATTCTACATGATAACATCTTCACTACAATAATGGAACAACCATCATTGCAGTGAAGATTAGTTATTACATACTTTACATATTTTCTTCCATATAATTCACATTAGCTCCAAGCATCTGTAAATCTCTACAGATATCTTCATAACCTCTTAATATATATTCAATCGAATGAATTTCCGTTGTATCCCTCGCTATCATACCTGCAATAACAAGCGCTGCCCCTCCACGTAATTCATATGCTTTAACGGAAGTTCCATGCAAAGACTTAACACCTCTAATTATTGCAATTTTACCATCAATCTCTATACTTGCACCCATTTTTACAAGTTCTTTAACAACCTTGTATCTTGCTTCAAATATATTCTCGATAAGTATACTATTTCCTTTTGCTATTGTTAAAGCTGCCATAACTGGCGACTGCAAATCTGTCGGAAAACCTGGATATGGTTTTGTTCTCAACAAATCATATGCGTCTGGTCTAGATTTTTGTATAACTGTAATCCCCTCTGAGCTAGTTTGCGTAACACAGCCCATTCTATTAACTACCCCAATTACCTCCTCTAAATGCTCTTTTACCGCTCCACGTAAGGTTATTTTCCCTCCTGTAGCTGCTACTGCAGCCATATACGTCCCCGTAACAATTCGATCCGCTTTCACTGTGTATTCGCAATCATGTAATGAAGTCACACCGTGAACTACAATCGTACCGGTTCCGATACCATCAACCTTAGCTCCCATACATATCAAGAATTCACATAATTCTTCAATCTCAGGTTCTTTTGCTGCATTTTTAATAATTGTTGTGCCTTCCGCTAGTACAGCGGCTAGTAAGATATTCTCAGTAGCACCTACACTAGGAAAATCTAAATCAATCTCATTTCCTAGCAACTTTGTGGTCATACATGTAAGTAGATCGTTTGCCTCTATAACTTCGGTACTCAAACGTTTTAGTCCTTTAACATGTAAATCGATCGGTCTAGCACCTATTGTGCAGCCACCTGGGTATGAAATAGTAACAAAATGCTGTCTTCCTAACAAGGGACCAAGTAATATAATCGAAGATCTCATTCTTGCTACATATTCATCTGGTATTCGATAATTGTTAAGCTGCGTGGCGTCTACTATTATAGTAGCCCCTTCTTTCTTAATCTTACAGCCTATACTATCTAATATACGAATCATACATTGTACATCACTTATATCTGGACAATGATGAATTGTCGTAACACCATTATGCAAAACACTGGCAGCTAAAATAGGAAGTACCGCATTCTTTGACCCTTGAACTTCAATATCACCGTGAAGCTTTTTGCCCCCAGTAACCTGAATATAAGTCACAGCGCACACCCCTAACAGTCCATAAATATAATATATTATATGAATTCTCAAAATATGTGTGCTAAATTAAAAACATTCTGAAACTACATCTCTCGTTAACAAAAGATATAATTCTTACCTTTCCGTTCTAATTTGATTAGAAACACTTAAAGCAATACCAATTTCAGCCAATAAAACCGAAACCGAGGTACCACCATAACTGATGAAAGGTAGTGGAATACCTGTGGAAGGTATTGAGTTCGTTACTACTGCTATGTTTAAGATAACTTGAATCGCAATATGAGCTAAAATACCAACGCAAATTAACCCACCAAACAAATCTGGGGCATTAATTGATATAATAAACAATCTCCATAGCAATAAGACAAACAATAATATAACAGCAACTGCACCAAACAAGCCTAATTCTTCACATATAATCGTAAAAATCATATCGTTATGCGCTTCTGGAATAAATCCAAGTTTTTGCATACTTTGGCCAAGACCTGTTCCAAAGAGTCCACCTGATGCGATAGCAAATAATCCCTGGAGAATCTGATAACCTTTGGGATGTGACTCAACATTTCTCCAGACATCAACACGCTCACTACGATAGCCAACACCAAATACATAAAGAGAACCTACAGCAACACACATTATACCAACAATAATAAAGTATAATTTCTTTCTACTGGCAACAAAACAAATAGACACCAAAATACCGGCTATAACAATCGCTGTACTTAAATTTTCTTTCGCGATCAACCCTAACAAAGGCGCCATATAAACAGCGATTCGAAAGAATCCTGTGATTTTATCTAGCCTTCTTGGTGCTAGGTTAACCACATATGCCACAAATAAAACTGTAGCTACTTTAGATAAGTCAGACGGTTGAAAGGATATGAATCCAAGGTCAATCCATCTCTTTGCACCTTTAACTTCTCTACCGAATATAAGTACTGCAATTTGTAAAGATACTGCACCTATGTATATTAAAGTTACTAATCGTATCTTCAATATAGGTACCTTTTTAAGGAATATTCTGTAGTCAATTTTTGAAATCACCAACATGGCTATAATTCCTAGTACCACTGCTATACCTTGTTGTTTAACAAAGTGAGTAGAATCTCCGAACATTCTTTGTGCATTAAAGGAGCTCGTACTGTATATCATTACAAGCCCAAAACAAACAAGAAATAAGGTTAGAAATAGTAAACTATAGTCGTAGTAACTATATCTTTTTTGCTTTTGTGCCATCCTACTTTCACTTCTTGCCACTTTCTATCCCTGCCTTTCTCGTTTTGAGTTTTTCCCAGAAAAGGAATAAGCAAAACTACTCTTCTATATTATGAACCAATTCTTTGAAAATTGTTCCTCTTTGTTCATAATTTTCAAACATTCCCCAACTAGCACAAGCCGGAGATAACAAAACAGCTTCACCTGACTTAGCTTCATTTGTACAAATTGCAAAAGCTTCTTCTAAAGAATCGGCAAAAACATAATCAGTAAATCCACATTTCTTAGCTGTGTCTGCAATCTTCTCTTTTGTTTGACCTATTAACACTAATTTCTTAACCTTACCATCAAAGGACTGTATCCATTCTGTATAATCAGAATTCTTATCATAACCACCACCAATTAACATTGTTGGCGTTGACATAGATTGTATGCCTTTAATTGCAGCATCTGGATTTGTTCCTTTCGAGTCGTTATAGTACTTAACACCTCTTTTTGTTGCAACATATTCAATTCTATGCTCAACAGCTTCAAAAGAACAGATTGCTTTCTTAATATATTCCATAGGAACATCCATTGAAATTGCAATTGCTATACCTGCCATTACATTTTCGTAACTATGCTTTCCAATTACTTTGAGCTCATGAACATTACAGATTTTTGTTTCTGTACCATCGAAACGACTATAGATATCTTCACCTTTTAGATAGATACCTTCTTCTAGCTCTCTAGCAGAACTGAAGTAAATTACTTTTACATTAACTTTATTGCCTAATTCTCTAAGTATCTTATCTTCATAATTAAGTACACAAGTATCATATGGTGTTTGATTCTTTGTTATGTTAACTTTGGCTTCGATGTAGTTCTCCATTGTATGATGACGATTAAGATGATCTGGAGTGATATTAAGTATAGCGCTAACTGCTGGTCTGAACTTCTGAATAGTCTCTAATTGAAAACTACTCATCTCAGCTACAGTAACAGAATCTTTTGTTGTCTGAGCCACAACGTTCGTATATGGTATACCTATATTACCAACAACAAAAACATTCTCATAATATGTCTTCATAATAGCGCCAGTAAGTGCTGTCGTTGTAGTTTTACCATTGGTACCAGTTATTGCAGCTACACGACCTTTCTCGAACTGATAGGCCAATTCGATTTCACCCCAAATAGGAACACCTATATCCCTTATCTTGTTAACAAAAGGTAAATCAGTAGGAACACCAGGACTTATGATCATCAGATCTAGTGTTGCGATAATCTCCTCTGTCAACTCACCTGTAACAATGTTCACTCGCTCAACATTTCCAATACGTCTACTTACTTCTTCAACATCTAACTCTACATTCGAGTCAAACAAAATAATATTAGCCTTAGCTTTCTGCAAAAGGTCAGTCGCAGCAATACCGCTAATCCCAGTTCCAACTACTAATACAACTTTATTCTCTAATTCCATACTTATATCCATGCTTCTCGCAAGTATACTTGTGATACTGCTCATATTATAAGGTTGAAAGTGAGCAGTGCATGACACCTTTCTTAATATTAAATATTCTTCCAACCATTCCCTCTATATACAATAATTCTCTTACATAGCAGCAAAAGCAATAATACAAAGTACTGCTGTAATGATAGAGAAAACAGCTACAACTCTTGTTTCTGACCAACCACATAATTCAAAGTGATGGTGAATAGGTGCCATCTTAAAGATTCTCTTTCCACCTGTTAGTTTAAAATATGTTACTTGAATCATAACTGATAATATTTCTACCAAATAAATTAATGCCACAAGGATAATGAATAATGGCATTCTTAATACACATGCTGTAGCGGCAACGAAACCACCTAACGCTAGTGAACCGGTATCTCCCATGAATACTCTTGCAGGATATACATTGTAAATCAAGAAACCTAATAAACTTCCAGCTACTGCTAAGGTAATTGGAGCAATTCCGCTGTTTGAACCGATAGGCGCAATAATTGCCACTACAGAAAAGAATGTTGCAATAAGTACTGTTACACTTGATTCTAAACCATCAAGACCATCTGTAAAGTTAGATCCATTTACAGTACCTAACATTACAATAAAGAACATTGGAATATATAACCAAGATATATCAACTAACTTCCCACCCGTAAACGGAATTAGTATTGCAGTACCAACATCTGTATAATTCATCAAGTAGTAACCGAATACTGCTGTTACTATAAGTTGACCTAGCATCTTTTGCCATGCACGTAAACCAAGATTACGTTTCATAACTATTTTAATGTAGTCATCTAAGAAACCAATTAATCCAAATCCTAAAGTTACAAAAAGAATTGGAGCAATGTTAGGATAATCTTTAATATAGAACAAGCAAGTAACTACTACACTTACCAATATAACAATTCCTCCCATAGTAGGAGTACCTGATTTCTTCTGATGTGATTGTGGTCCTTCACCGCGAATATACTGTCCAAATTTAAGTCTCTTTAAAAATGGAATTACAATCGGACACAATATTATCGTCAATGCAAACGATATCAACACTGGTAATACTAATTTAAAATTCATGTCATTCACCTCATATTTTCATACGTATTTTGCGTTTATATAAATGTCAGCAAACCCGCCTAACTTTTAATTATAATCTAATCAAGATATAGAATCAAGTCACTATTTTTGTCAACAGTCTCACCTGATAACGGGAATTGTTCTGCTACTGTATCCCCTTCACCTATATAGTATATTTCACCGAATTCATACACTTTAATCAATTCATCGGCTTCTTCTTTTGATTTACCTAGAAAATCTGGCACTGTAAAACTTCCAATACCATACTCTTCAATTTCTTGTTCTGAATAGTTTTCTTCCACACCTAGATATGGTAATACATTGTCAAATACACCCGATATAACAGGGGCTGCTATAGTACCACCATAGTAAATTCCTACAGGCTCATCAATTAAAACAATCGCGATAACCTGAGGATTATCTGCTGGTGCAAATCCAATAAATGAGGAGATGTATTTGCCAGTACCTCTTGGAAGTTTCTCAGATGTAGCTGTCTTACCACCAATTCTAAAACCTGGTAAATAAGCACGTTTACCACTTCCGTCTGAAACTACTGCTTCAAGTAACTCCTTCATCGTATCTGATGTGGCTTTAGATATAGCACCATCACTTTCTTCATATTTAAGAGTCTGCACATTACCTGTCTCTGGATTTGTAATTGATACGCCAAAATGTGGCGTTATTAATGTACCACCGTTTATAATTGAACTGGCTGCTCTTAATAACTGTAAAGGTGTAATCTGAAACGTTTGACCAAATGACATTGTTGCCAATTCTACTGGTCCTACATCCTCTACTTTATGCATAATAGAATTCGCTTCACCTGGTACATCAATATTTGTTCGACTAAACAATCCAAGATTTTTAAAATATTTATACAGATTCGTAGCTCCTACCCTTGCACCTATCTCCATAAAAACAGGGTTACATGAATTCTTGAATCCATCTACGAATGTTTCTGCACCATGACCTCCTGCCTTATGGCAACGAATCTTACGGTCCTCCACAATCTTATAACCTGGACAATAGAAATTATCAGTAAGATTAACAACACCTTCTTCTAAAGCCGCTGTTGCTGTAACCATTTTAAATGTAGAACCCGGTTCATAGGTATCACTAATACTTGCGTTTCTCCACATCTCATTCAATAAATCATTCTTCTCTTTGTCTGTTAAAGTTGCCGTTTGGGATTCATCTAGATTATTTAATGTATATGGCGAATTCAGATCAAACTCCGGATAGTTAACCATAGCATAGATCTCACCATTCTGAGGATTCATTAAAATCATCTTAACGCTCTTTGCTTGCTTCTCCTCCATAACCTTTTTAGCAGCCTGTTCGCAATATTGCTGTATGTTCACATCTAAACTTAACGTCAGACTATTGCCTTCGATTGGTTCTATACGGTCTTCAGCTGCATTCTCAATCTCAAGACCTTGAGCTGTTGTCAATGTTAAGATAGTGCCATCAATTCCTTGTAGATATTCGTCATATTCTACTTCTAAACCTATGATACCTTGGTTATCACTACCTGTGAAACCAATTACCTTAGAAGCAAGAGATCCATAAGGATAATACCGCTTGTAATCTTCATCAACCATAACACCATCTAAGTCGTAATTTCTGATTATATCTGCTGTCTCTTTATCAACGTTAGCCTTTATCCTTTCTATGGAAGAAACTTTTTCTACGCGTTTTCTTACCTTGTCTTCACTCATACCGAGTGTTTCTGATAATAGTTTTATTACCGTCTCAGGGTCTTTGATTTGGCTATGAATAACGGATATTGTACAAACTGGTTTATTAGACGCAATCTCAATTCCGTTTCTATCATAGATGGTGCCTCTCTCCGCCTTAATTGGTCTTTCTCTTTCGTGTAATTGTTGTGCCCTCACACCATAGTAATCTGCTCGATATATCATTATATACGCAAGTCTACCGACAAGAACAAGGGCAATAAGTAGGACAATAGTGAATACTATAAAAATGTTCCTACGATTATAAGTACGATTTGTAGCCATTAAAAAACCTCGCTATGTTATTAATTCATTGTATTACTAATAACTTTGGGTTATTCCTAAGCTTACATTTTATATAAAAGATAAGCCTTTGCACGAGATTTTTGATTAAAATACATAACCATTATTAAAGCAAAAAAGACAGGTCGACAGTGTTACTTCGAACACTGTCGACCTAGGCCATTATTCTACACCTTCTGTGGCAGGTTCTTCCTCTACATCTTCACTCTTGTTAGAATCCAACTCATTCTTAATCTGACCGTCTACATCGTCATCAAAGAAATCATAATTTTCAGTATCGTCTTCCTCAGACTTTCTAGAATCTGTTTTTTGATCATCGCCTGTAGTTTCATCAGTTGAATTAGTACTGCCTACATCTGAATCAGTAGCATTCGTGCTTGCATCATTCGTTTGAGAAGAATTAGTAGCGTCATCTTTCTTATCCGCCTTATCTTTATCATCCGAAGTAGTATCATCACTTGATTTTACTATTCCTAAGAACGGAAGAATCTCTTCCAAGATATCATGTGATAACTGCTGTGCATAACGACTTTGTGCTTGATTTGTATCATTAACTTCATCAACAATTGTATAGATAACATATTGAGGATTATCATAAGGTACATATCCGATAAAAGACACAAGATAAGCGCCTTCATCATCCGTATGTTTCTCAGCTGTACCTGTTTTACCACCTATTTGATATCCTTCTACACCAGCAGTCTTAGCAGTTCCTGCTTCAACTGTGCTATATAGATATCGTCTTAGCAAATCACTAGTATTAGTACTAATAACTTGCTTTGATACTACTGCTTCTTTATTCTCCACAATGGCACCATCAGCATCCTTAATCTTATTCACTAGATGTGGTGTATAATAATATCCACCGTTGATTGTTGCACTTAAGCAAGAAGCCATCTGTACCATAGTAACCGTAAGACCTTGACCGAAAGAAGTAGTTGCAAGCTCTAGAGGATTCAACTGATCCTCTGTAAATACTTGACCTTTTTCTTCACCTGGTAAATCAATTCCAGTTTTTCTTCCAAATCCATAATTAAATTGATATTTTGACATTAGTGAGCGGCCCATCTTAGCTACAATCTGCATCATACCGTCATTACAAGATTCCATAATAACCTGTTCGATTGTAAGATCTCCGTGACCATTACGATTAACACAACGGATTTTCTTCGTACCTTCCACTACTACTTCTCCACCATCGCAGTAATAATGGTCCCCATCTGATACAATATTTTCATCAAGTGCAGCGGCCATAACAAAAGGTTTGAATGTAGATCCTGGCTCATAGTTCTCTGAAATCGCAAAATTTTTCCATATACCATATAAAGCATCTAGACGTTCTTCTTCAGTCATCTTTTTAATTTCGCTATCAGTATAATAACCCGTTAAGTCATATGGATTATTCAGATCATATTGTTTATCAGATGCCATAGCGATAACCTCACCAGTATTAGGATCCATTACCATTACTGCTGTATTCTTAGCACCGATTTCCTCCATGAACTTATTAATATGTTTCTCTACTATTTGTTGAATATTAAGATCAATTGTTGATACTACGGTGTTACCATCTACAGCAGGTTTCACGTTTCTTTCAAGATTTAATTCTGAATCAAAATATCCATATTCTCTTCCATTCGTTCCATTCAGATATGAATTATAAGTTTGTTCAAGTCCCCAGTTACCCACATTTCCCGAAGAAGTGAATCCAATAATATCACTTGCAGTGGAATTGTAAGGGTAGATTCTCTTATATTCTTCTTCGAACCAAACTCCTTGTATCTTACTATCATCTTCTGCCATAGCTTCTTTAAAATCTTTAATTTCATCATATTCTAATTGTTTAAGTAAAACTGTATATTGATTTGTCGGCTTATCAATTAGAATTTGATTTAATTCATCATATTCTACATCAAAATATGTAGTTAAAGCTTGAAGCGTTGGTTCACGGTAAGGAGTTGTTTTCTCTCCATCCACCGTCTTAGTTTCAAGAATTGTCTTAGGGTCTAGAATAAGATTATATACTTTTATCGAAGTAGCAAGTACTGTTCCATTTCGATCAACAATATCTCCTCGTCTGTAAGGTATTACGCTGCTACTATACGTTTGTTGCGATAGTACTTTTTTCGAATATCTATCTCCATCTGCATTCCTTAAGTACGTTAGTCTAGCTATCAAAGCTATCAACAATAGCAAAACAACACCAAATACAAGCAATGTTTTTGCTTGCATTTGGTGTGTAAATTTTTTTACTTTTCTCTCTGTATTTCGATCTCTTCTATTCATAAACGTCACCTACTTAGCATCTTCTTCACTTGGAATTTCTTCGAACTGTTTTACATAATCACTTTTACTACTATCATATTTAATTACTTGATCTTCGTCAGGAAACACCATTCCTAGTTCTTTCGTAGCAATCTTGTAAACATAACTCAAATCAAATGTTCTTGAAATTTCTTCTAAAGCAGCATTATTATCCTTCTTCATAGATACCACTTGACTCTCTTTTACTGCTATGCTTTTACTTAGTGCCGTTATATCTGTTTGTACACTAATATATTGAAGACATACATAAAACGTAACTGCCACCGCTGCTACAAGCATAATAAGCGATATTCCATCCATTGTCCTTGTCTTTTCTCTTCTTCGTTTCGCAGCTCTTTCTCTACGTTTTCTCTCTTGATATGTCTGCTCTCTTCTTCTCTTTTCTTCCGCATAATCGTAATCATCATAATAATCATAATCGTAATCACTATTATCTGCGTAATCTGGGACAGCTTGCAATTTTCTTGCAGTGGTTCCATCAACGTAATTTTCTCTTTGATAGTCCTTATATTGCACGTTTGGATTTTTTCTTATTTGTTGTCGTGCCATCGTCCATTCTCCTTCCCAGACTCAATCTAATTACAACCTAGTCGATGGCTTACTTTGTAATCCCTTCGCCTTAATTGCTCTTATACTCTCTCAAATACTCTCAATTTCGAACTTTTTGATCTCTTATTCTCTTCTATCTCTTCATCAGAAGGAATAATAGGTTTTCTTGTTATTACTTTCCCCTTTGACTTCTTCCCACATGCGCAAACTGGAAAACCAGGAGGGCATGTACAAGGATTTTCATTATTTCGAAAGATGCTTTTAACAATTCTATCTTCCAATGAATGGAATGTTATAATGCATATTCTTCCTTCTGGGTTTAATAATTCAATCATATCGTTCAAAGTATCATTCAATACTTCAAGTTCTTTGTTCAATTCAATTCTTATAGCTTGAAAAGTTTTCTTAGCGGGATGCCCAGTGTTCATTCTCACTTTCATAGGAATAGCCGCTTTAATCACTTCTGTTAATTCATCAGTTGTCTCTATCGTCTTTTCTTCTCTTGCTCTTACTATGTGCTTTGCAATATTTTTCGCAAACTTGTCCTCTCCATAGTCACGAATAATTCTATATAGATCAAATTCACTATAGTTATTAACAATATCTTTTGCAGTTTGATCTTTTCTCTGATCCATTCGCATATCAAGAGGTGCATTCTCACGATACGTAAATCCTCTCTCGGCAGTATCTAGTTGATACGAGGAAACCCCTAAATCTAGAACAATTCCATCAACCTTATCAATACCTAATTCTTGTAATACTTGACGTATATTACAATAATTGCTTCTTACAATTGTCACCTTGTCCGAAAATTCTTCCAGTCTTTTTGTAGCAGCTTCAATAGCAGCTTCATCCTGATCAATTCCTATAAACCTTCCGTGTTCTCCAAGGCGTTTACATACTTCATATGCATGTCCACCGCCACCTAGTGTTCCATCAACATAGATGCCGCCTGACTTAATGTTTAAGCCATCAATTGTTTCATCTAATAATACCGACTTATGTTTAAATTCCATTTCACGACCTCCATCGCTGATGTTGTATTTTTCTATATTCTTTAGTATATCCTACTGTCAAATGGATATTCGAAGCCAATTGCTTACTTTCGTATTGACTAAAAGCTTAAACCGAACTCTGACATATGTTCTGCAATCTCATCCATGTTTTCATATGTATTGTTGCTTTCCCAGCGTTCTTTACTCCAAATCTCTATCTTATTAAGCACACCGACTAATACTAACTCTTTATCAAGTCCTGCATGTTCACGTAATTTTTGTGGTATTAGAAATCTTCCTTGCTTGTCCACCTCACACCCAGCAGCTCCAGCCATAAAGTAACGTTGCAATTGTCTTGCTTCTTTACTTCCCGGAAGTCCTTTCAAATCGTTTACAAAGTTAAGCCATTCGTCATTTGGGTAAACAAATAAACACCCATCAAGTCCAAGAGTTAAGACAAACTCATCTCCGAGTTCTTCTCTGAATTTGGCGGGAATAATTACTCTGCCTTTGGCATCCACTGTATGATTATGTTCACCCATAAACATATGACACACCTGCTTTCGTGCTAAGTCGATTACTCCAAATTGAATTCTGTACATTTGGTAATTTCAATTTGTATACCACTAGATGAATTATTTCACCACTTTCTCACCACTTCGTACCACTTTACACCACTTTGCACCACTTATGGTGTAATTTTATAACATTCTTGGAATTTTATCAAGTCCTTCCGTAAACAAAAAGGCGACAAATTATGGTATCATAATTTGTCGCCTTTTATTCGCACTACATTTAGTGCGTATTTGTTAATTTTTTTACAATGGTACAACATATTGATTTATAAATGCAACTAGTCTTTAGTCCTATTTTTCTATAATTAATACTCTAGGACTTTTATTATCGATTAAACTTCTTTTTTCTTCTGTCTATATAGTGTAACATGTTTGTATATCAATAAGCTTGCTGCAACTACCGCTAACAGAATTGATAACAGCTCTGAAACAGGGATATTAGTTCCCCATAACAGAAGTTGATCTGTACGTAAAGATTCAATCCACGCACGTCCAATTCCGTAGCCCAGTGCATAAATCAATGTCAATTCTCCATTAAACTTCTTACGGTTCGTATATAATAATATAATAATCAATAAAGCTAGATTCCAAAGTGATTCATACAAGAATGTTGGATGAACTTGAATATATTCAACCCCATCAACAACAACAAGATGATTCATAAGATCTGCGCTTATATTAGATGCTGCTACTTCTGACTTCTTGATTTGCATAGCTAAAAGTCCATCACTAAAGCCACCGAAAGCTTCTCGGTTAAAGAAATTTCCCCATCTACCAATAATCTGTCCAATTAACAACCCAGCACAACTAGTATCAAGAAGTAATGGTAAAGATACTTTCTTCACTTTAGAGAATACAACCGCTGTAAGAACACCAGCTATAATTCCACCGTAAATAGCTAATCCGCCACCACGTAAGTTGAACACACTCCAAAGATTATCTTTGAATTCATCAAAAGCAAATATCACATAATAAATTCGTGCTCCAATAACCGAGATAATAATTGCATATAATGCAAAATCAAGATACAGTTCTTTATTCTGGCCTGTTCTCTTTGCTTGCCACTCTACTAACAAGTAGCCTACTAGCATTCCTATCGCAATTATTATGCCATAATATGCAATCGGAATACCAAAAAAATTAATTCCCATTCCTAAGTTCTCTATTTCTATACCTAGATTTGGAAATCGTATACTTGCACCTAATAGCATTCTACCATATCCTTCCTAAACGTTGAAACGGAATAATACTACATCTCCGTCTTGTACAACATATTCTTTACCTTCTGAACGAACAAGACCT
This sequence comes from Lachnospiraceae bacterium, assembly GCA_019421365.1. Classification (GTDB taxonomy): domain Bacteria; phylum Bacillota; class Clostridia; order Lachnospirales; family Lachnospiraceae; genus Anaerosporobacter. Next base: position 169,095 of record JAHZFJ010000001.1, on the reverse strand, counting down.
TTTTCTTTAGCAGCATTATAACTACCACAAGCTACAAGGTTATCATAGCTAACGATTTCTGCACGAATGAATCCTCTTTCGAAGTCTGTATGAATTTTACCAGCAGCCCCTGGAGCTTTTGTTCCTCTCGTAATAGTCCAAGCTCTTGTCTCTTGTTCACCAGCTGTAAGATAACTAATTAAACCTAAAATTGCATAACTTGCGTGAATTAATTTCTCAAGTCCTGACTCTTTTAATCCTAAATCTTCTAAAAATTCTTTCTTTTCATCTTCATCAAGTTCAGCAATTTCTTGTTCAATTTGTGCACAGATAACGAAAACTTCAGAATTTTCATTCTTAGCAAATTCTCTAACCTTAGCAACCATTGTATTATCTACGCCATCCGTAGCTAAATCATCTTCATTAACATTAGCAGCATAGATTACAGGTTTATATGTTAATAAGTTATAAGACTTAATTAATTCGATTTCTTCTTCATCATCTGATTCAAAACCTTTTGCAAGCTTTCCTTCTTCTAAAAATTCTTTTAATCGTTTGATTAATTCTACTTCTTTAGCAAGAGTTTTGTCATTCTTAGCGCCTTTTGAAGCTCTTGAAAATCTTCTTTCAAGTACCTCGATATCCGAAAAGATTAATTCAAGATTAATCGTCTCGATATCACGTATAGGATCAACACTTCCATCTACGTGAATTACATTACTATCTTCAAAACAACGAACAACATGTACAATTGCATCAACTTCTCGAATGTTAGATAAGAATTGGTTTCCCAAACCTTCTCCTTTTGAAGCTCCTTTTACAAGCCCTGCAATATCAACAAATTCAACAACTGCTGGGAGAATACTTTTAGAATTATACATCTTAGAAAGAACATTCAATCTCTCATCTGGTACTGGTACAATACCTACGTTTGGATCAATTGTACAGAATGGGTAATTTGCTGATTCCGCCCCCGCTTTTGTTAATGAGTTAAACAATGTACTCTTTCCTACGTTTGGTAAACCTACAATTCCTAATTTCATTTGTGTCTCCTTTTCTATCACTTAATCTTTTTCTATTCATATTAACTTAATCTCTTGATTCGATTACAATAAGGATTCCTTTGTCAAGTTTGATAATCCCATCTTCTTCAAGAAGTTCATTACTTATACCAAGACTATTTCCCTTTGTCAAAGTAGCATTACTTAATGGATATTTAAAACCAATTAATGTAACACCAGTTACGCAGTCCGTATAAGGAATAAGAGACACATATTTGCCATGTATCTTCTCACTATATAGATGCGTATCACCATCAATAACATATATTTGATTATGAGAATCAATAATTTTTGCTTCTATATGATGATGCAAAAATATCGATAATAGATTTACATTCGCCATCACATGATCTAGTCTTGTCCCAGTTGCTCCTAATATAGTTACTGAAGTTGCCCCTGATTCAATCGCTGTAACGATAGCCAGATGTGTGTCTGTATAATCTTTCTCTGGTGGAAATTCTTTTAATACCAAACCAGATTCATCATTTGCTAATTGACTTTTTACTTCTTCTAGTACTGACGGTTCTAAAGAATCAAAATCACCAAGGATATAATCAATCGGAACATTCAATAACCTCGCTGTCTCCACTCCCCTATCAGCCGCAATTACCATATCAAAACTTTCATCTTTAAGATAAGATCTAGCAAAATCAGCCTCAATGAATCCTCCGGTAATGATTAATGTTTTCATCCTTACACCTACTTTACCACTCTATTTCATCTTATCATAAAACAGTTTTACATTTTTCTCTTTATCACCAGAGAAAACTGCCGTACCAGCAACAATAACATTAGCACCTGCCTTAACAATGTCTTCAACATTATCAAGATTTACTCCACCATCAACTTCTATATCAATATCCAATCCTCTATCAACAATTAATTGACGAAGTTTTTTTATCTTATCAAGAGAAAACGGTATAAACTTCTGTCCACCAAATCCAGGATTAACACTCATAATTAATACCATGTCAAGTTCATCCAGAACATATTCAAGAACTTCAATAGGTGTTGCTGGATTTAAAGCTACACAAGCTTTCTTTCCACATTCTTTAATTTTTTGAATCGTACTATGGAGATGTTTACATGCTTCATAATGAACAGTAATAATGTCCGCTCCAGCAGCTGCAAAAGCTTGTATATACCTAACTGGGTCTTCGATCATTAAATGCACATCAAAAACACGATTTGTCTTATTCCGTAGTGACTTAATAACTGGTATGCCAAAAGAGATACTTGGTACAAACATTCCATCCATGACATCGATATGAATATATTCAGCTCCCGCAAAATCAATTTTTTTTACTTCTTCGCCTAATTCTGAAAAATCTGCCGCAAGAATTGACGGTGATAATTTGTTCATAAATATAACCATGCCTTTCTCAAAGCCTGCAACCTTTTGCCCGTGGCACAAAATTGCATGTGAAAAATCTTTTTACACTAGCTTCTAGTATTTCTTCTTATCTTTTAATTCATTGTATAATAATAGATAGTTTTCATATCTGTTTTTGCTTATTTTACCTTCTTCTAAAGCTTGTTTCACACCACACTGTGGCTCATTAATATGTGCGCACCCTTGGAATCTACAATACTCTTCATACGGAAGGAACTCAGGAAAATATGATTTCAATTCTTCCTTTTCAAAATTATCAATATATAAAGAACTAAAGCCAGGTGTATCAAATATAAAAGAATCATCATCAACCGCAAATAGTTCCGAATGTCTTGTAGTATGTTTACCTCTCTTAATCTTCTCACTTATACTCCCTACTTCCATCTGCGCTGTAGGAATGAGAGAATTTATAATAGAGGATTTACCAACACCAGAAGGTCCTGCTAAAACAGTTGTTTTACCTTTGATAATGTCTTTTATTTGTTGTAAACCTTCGCCTTGTAAGGCACTGGTAAAGATCACATGATACCCACCGAGACGATATGTCTCTTCTAATAATTCTTGCTCTTTTGCAGTAACAATATCTTGTTTATTAAAACAAACATAAGTTTCTACATCTTGTTTGCTCATCATAATCAAAAAACGATCTAATAAATTCAAATTAGGATTCGGATCAGCAGCTGCAAAAATCACAAGTGCTTGGTCAACATTCGCAACAGCTGGCCTTATCAACTCATTTTGTCTAGGCAATATCGAGGTGATATTGCCTAGCTTCTTTTCTTCATCTAATACTTCAATGTCTACATTGTCACCAACTAGTGGTTTAATCTTTTGATTGCGAAAGATTCCTTTCGCTTTACATTCATATACCCCATTCTGGGATACATGAATGTAATAAAAACCTGCTATACCTTTTATAATCTTTCCCTGCATTATTTAGCTACCTTCTTGAATGTTACATTATCTCGACCAAATTCTTCTCCATCAAGATAATATATTACGGTCGCACCGCCCTCTTTTTTACCTTGAAGAGTCACTGTTTTAGGGAAATCAGCTGATGATAAAGTTTGCTTGTATGCATCCATTTCAAATTCATCTGAATTATCATAATAAATATCAATAGAGATTTCTCCATTTTCCATCTCGTCTGCAAATGGGCTAGTATTCATCGTTACTGAAGTAGTATAAATATAGGTCACTTCTTCTACTTTTGGTCCTATACTTACTGTAAAGTCAATCTTAGTACCTTCTTCTACTTCTGTATCAGGAGAGTATGATTGATCCATAACAACACCTTGTGCATAGTTGTCTGAGTTTGCAGTACTAACTTTACCTTTTTCAAGACCTTTCGATTTCAGAATATCTTCCGCTTGCGCTTGCGTATAATTACGTAAATCAGGTACCTTCACGTATTTTGTTTCTTTACCTTTACTTATATAAACAGTTATTGTATCGCCTTTTTTTACTGCAGTACCAGCTGCTGGTGAAGTACGAATAACAAGATTCTCTTCTACAGTATCATTATATTCATACTCATGTATTATTTTAAGCTCTTGATCACTCTTAAGGACCGTATCTGCTTGGTCAACGGTCAATCCTGTTACATCACGTAATGAATTTGTTTCAACACCCGTACTTATTGTAAGTACAATTTCTGTGTTTTTATCAACTTCATCACCAGCTACAATACTCTGATCAATAATATAGTTTTCTGGCACTACATCAGATGGCTTATAATCATTTCTAGAACTTAAATCCGCAGCTTTTAATAAATCAATTGCCTCTTCTAAAGATTTACCTTTAACATCAGGAACAGTTGTTTTGTTGGCTACATCTTCTGTTTGTTCTGTATCATCAGTAGTTTCATCATCTGGAAGTGTTTCTTCAATTTGATTATTATTATTTCCATTGCTTCCTGAACCAAACTTAAATAATCCAAACCCTTTACCTACTAAGGCAATGATTACAATACCAAGTACGATTGCAACTGTTACAGAACCTGCTATGATGAATTTTTCTAACTTTGGATCAACATCTTTTTCGTCATCAAAATCCTCATCTTCCGATTCATACAGTTGATTATTGTCATCCATCTCATCATAATCGCTAGGATTATTACGATCCTGAGTACCATCATTAGGGTAGCCAGAAGCTTCTCTAATTTCACTTACTTGTTCTGGTGTAAGATTAATTGTTGGAGAATCTGTAACACCAAGTGGTGCCATCTTAACAAACTCTCCATTTGGATTTGCTAAGGAACGTTTTAAGTCCTGAATTAATTCTGAAGCACTTAGATAACGACGTTCCGGCTTCTTTTGCATACATTTTTGTACGATTTTATCTAAGCTTGGTGGAATTGTCGGATCAAGCTGCCTTAAAGGAGTAGTTTCTCCCTGAATATGAAGTAATGCTACGGATACTGCATTATCACCTTCGAACGGAACTTTACCAATTAGCATCTCATATAATGTAACACCTAAAGAATAGATATCACTCTTTTCATCACTATAACCGCCTCTAGCCTGCTCTGGTGATATATAATGTACCGATCCCATTGCATTAGAAGTAATCGTATTCGACGAAGTGGCTTTAGCAATACCAAAATCAGTTACTTTAACTTTTCCTTCTCGCGATATGATTATGTTCTGAGGCTTTATGTCTCTGTGAATAATATGATTTGCATGAGCTGCTTCCATACCTTGTGCAATTTGAATTGCAATTCCAACAGCTTCTTTTATCTCAAGTTTTCCTTTTCTTTCAATAAAGCTCTTTAGTGTAATACCTTCAACCAATTCCATTACAATATAATGTAGATTTCCATCATCACCTACATCATACACATTTACAATATTAGGATGGGATAGTCCAGCAGCAGACTGTGCTTCGCCTCTAAATTTTGAAACAAATGTTTGATCATCACTGTATTCAGGCTTTAATACTTTTATTGCGACATTACGGTTTAAGCGATGGCATTTCGCTTTATAAACATCAGCCATTCCTCCAGTACCGACTTTTTCAATTATTTCATATCTGTCGCTAATAAATATTCCTGGTTTAATCATTTTCTCACCTCTCTATTATGGTTTACAATTACGGCTTCACAACGATTACTGTAATATTATCTTTGCCACCATACTCATTTGCTTTCTCAATTAAAGCTCTGACTGCATTCTTAATTTCATCTTTTCTTGATGTTACAATCTCAAAAACCTCAGTATCATCAATCATATTTGATAATCCGTCAGAACACATAAGTATTATATCCTCTTCCTTCAAGGAAATTTCGAAGAAATCAGGTATTGCATCACCACTAGCACCTATCGCTCTAGTGATAATGTTCTTATTAGGATGAAATCTCGCTTCACTTTTGTTAAGTTCACCATTCTCAACCATCTCTTCTACAAGAGAATGATCTCTAGTGATTTGCTTAATATCATCATGTATTAAATACAAACGAGAATCACCAATATTCCCAACATACAAAATATCATCAATGATTGTTGCAACAACCAATGTTGTTCCCATGCCTTCCAAGTCCGGATTTTCTTTTGCTTCATTTAGTAGTAGTGTATTCGCATTCTTAATAGCTTCTTCAAAAAGGCGAATTGGTGATGTCAACTTACTACTTTGTATATATTCAACGACTTTCTCTACACTGAATCTAGATGCAAAATCTCCCGCCTTATGTCCTCCCATGCCATCAGCAACTATAAATAAATTGGGAAGGCTGCCAACTTGATTTTGTTCGCAATAAACAAAGTCCTGATTCATCTTACGTTTTACACCGATATCTGTAATAGAAAATGATTCCATGGCGTTACCTCCTTATTAAGTAGTATGCTCATCCATGTAACTTTTTCTGAGCTGTCCACAGGCTGCGTCAATATCCGAGCCCATTTCTCTTCTAATAGTAACATTAATTCTATTTTTTTCAAGTATATTTTTGAAATTTTGAACAAACTGCATCTGCGTTTGTTTGAAATCCCTTTCTTTAATTGGGTTTACAGGAATCAAGTTAACATGACAATTTAGTCCCCTCACTACGTGAATCAATTCTTTAGCATTATCTTCACTATCATTAACACCTTCTACTAAACTGTATTCAAAGGAGATACGTCTACCTGTTTTATTGTAATAGAATGTAACTGCATCAATAATTTCTTTGATTGAATATCTATTAGCAATCGGCATAATTTCTTTACGAACCCTATCATTTGGAGCATGCAAAGAAATTGCTAAAGTTATCTGTAATTCTTCTTCCGCAAGATCCTTAATACGATTTACAAGACCGCAAGTTGAAACCGTTATGTTTCTTTGACTAATATTCAACCCATTCTCATCTGTTAATAATTGTATGAACTGTAAAACATTATCATAGTTATCAAGAGGTTCTCCTGTACCCATAAGTACTACATTTGAAACACGTTCACCAGACATCTTCTGAATTTTATATATTTGATCTAGCATTTCTGCAGGAGTTAAGTTTCTCTCAAGCCCACCAAGTGTAGATGCACAAAAACGGCATCCCATTCTGCAACCCACTTGTGAAGAAATACATACCGAATTCCCGTGCTTGTATTTCATCAACACACTCTCGATTACTCGATTATCTGAAAGTTCAAAAAGGAACTTACAAGTTCCATCTTTCGCTGACTCCCTTTTATCTACTACATTTAATGATGTTAATTCAAAATTCTCCGATAATTTATCTCTTAAAGCCTTAGAAAGATTCGTCATCTCCTCAAAGCTATCAACTAACTTCGTATGCATCCAATCATATATCTGTTTTGCACGAAACGCTTTCTCACCAAGTTCCTCCATTACTGCTTTAACCTGTTCTAAGTTCATGGATTTTAAATCACGCTTATCCATAATATGTTATCACCTCCTAATTCATTCATATCGAATTATATCGACTTTAACCAATCTCATCATTGTTGGCTTTATTTTTTAACTAATCTTGCTACGAAAAATCCGTCTGTATTATAGATACCTGGTATGAAATTTATATATCCTTTGTCAATTGTACTGTCATTTCCCTCTCGTTTGACAAGTCTCTCAGGTAAGTAGTTTCTAAGTGATTGTAACTCAAAATCGTAATTCTTAATAAACCACTCGACGTTATTAAGATTCTCTTCCTTGTTTACCGTACAAGTGCTGTATACTAAAGTACCACCCTCTTTCACATACTGCTGTACAACATGTAAAATATCCTTTTGTAGCTGAGCAAGATCCTTTTGTTTTTCAGGGGTGATATTGTATTTGATATCATTCTTCTTGCCAATTACCCCGAGTCCAGAACAAGGCAAGTCAGCAATTACAACATCTGCTTTATCAATTAATGTACTGTCTAATTCTAATGCATCTTGAACTTTAGGTTCAACATTAGTAAATCCTAAACGTTCCACATTTTGCTTAATTAAATCTACTTTGTACTCAGTTAAATCGCAAGCGATAATTTTGCCTGTTCCTTCTAATAATTGAGCAACATGAAGACTCTTTCCTCCCGGTGCTGCGCACACGTCAATAACAAAGTCGTCCTTCTTAATTCCGGCTGCATGTGCTACCATCATAGAACTTTCATCTTGCACTTGGAATAAACCATCCGCAAAACCATATAACCTTTGAATCGAATCATATTCAGAAATACGTAATGCTTCTTCCACATAGGCACCATCACCAACAAGTACTCCTTGGTTCATAAAACCTTTTCTTAATTCATCTACTGTAGTTTTATTCGTATTACAACGAATCGTTGTCTCTCGTTCTGATAATGAGAATTTCAGCATCTTTTCAATCGTTTCGAAAGAAAATTCTTCTAGCCAATTACGGATAATCCATTCTGGCATTGAATACACAACACTGAGATAGGTAATTGGCTGTGCTATTTTGCTTGGATATTCAATGTTATCAACTTCTCTACTGATTGTTCTAAGGACACCATTCACAAATCCCTTAAGATTATGAAACCCTTTCTTTGTCGCCAATTTAACTGATTCGTTACACGCAGCACTTACCGGTACTTGATCCATATATTTGATTTGATAAACACCTAAGCGTAATATATTACGAATTACTGGTTTTAACTTATTAACTTTAACACTTGAGAATTGATTAATAATATAATCCATCTCGATCATTCTCTCGATTGTACCTTCTGTTAATCTTGATAGAAACGCTCGATCTTGTTTTGATAGATATTGATATTTTGATAAAGTCTGGTTAAGCACTTTATTACTAAATTCACCATTCTGCGAAACTTCCATCAGGATAGTAAGTGCTAGTTCTCTCAGATTCATTTCTTTAGTCACGATCTCTATTTCCTCCAAATAATATAATTAAACGAAGTAATTGTAGAATCGATGCGGCTGCGGCTGCAACGTAGGTTAGTGCTGCAGCACCAAGTACTTGCTTCGTTTGTGACACTTCTCTATCTGATAATATTCCTGTGCTGGCAAGAATCTTAACAGCACGATTAGAAGCATTGAATTCCACAGGTAATGTCACCAATTGAAATAAAACTGCTGCACAGAATAGTATAATTCCTAACGTGATTAATGTCTGGGACCAACTAAGCAAAACACCAACTAGTATAAGCGGCCAAGATAGTGTAGCTCCAAAGTTAGCGATCGGAACAAGCGCTGTACGTATCCTAAGTGGTGCATATTCTTTGTTATGTTGAATCGCATGTCCACATTCATGTGCTGCAACACCAATGGCAGCTACTGAAGTTTCTCCAAACACACTATCAGACAAACGTAATACCTTATTCTTAGGATCATAATGATCCGTTAATTGTCCATTAATCCTTTGAACTGTTACATCAAAGATTCCAGCATTGCGAAGGATTCTCTCTGCTGCCTGTGCACCAGTAAGCCCTGACATACTTCTCACTTTGGAATACTTAGCAAATGTTGACTTAACCTTAGCAGATGCCAATAAACTGATTACCACACCTATAAGAACCAAGATATACGTCGGATCAAAATAGTATCTATATCCATAAAATAATGCCATAATAAAAACTCCTTTCTATGACAACTGATTAATAGTATTCGAGTGAATTGCAACTCGCTTCTTAACCAAGTTTTTCGCCTTTTTCAACTGTAACACCACGTAAGAAGGAACCAACGTCCATACGTTTCTTACCTTCTAATTGAATTTCTTTAAGCACTAATGTTCCATCTGCCGTTTTAACACAGATAGAATTCTTTGTTACATCAACGATTTCACCTAAATCACCATCATATTGTTTTTCTATAACATCAGCTTTCCATACTTTTAAAGTCTTACCATTTAAGGAAGTGTATGCGCTTGGCCATGGGTTTAATCCGCGAATCAAACGTTCTAATTCAACAGCTGATTTAGAAAAATCAATCTTTCCTAATTCTTTTGTAAGTCTAACTGCATAATTTGATTTTGAATCATCTTGCTTCTCACGAGTTACTGTACCATTTTCAAACATCTCTAAAGTTTCTACTAATAACTCAGCTCCAGCGACAGCAAGTTTGTCATGGAGACTACCATAGGTATCTTCCTTATCAATTGGCACTTCAACTTTACTAATCATATCCCCTGTATCAATACCAGCATCCATCTGCATTATTGTAATACCAGAAACAGGCTCACCATCGATTACGGCCCATTGAATTGGTGCTGCACCACGATATTTTGGTAGTAATGAACCATGAACACACACACAGCCATGGGTTGGCATATCTAATAATGTTTGAGGTAAGATTTGGCCGAATGCAGCAACAACACCGATATCCGGTTTCAACCCTCTAAGCTCCTCGATTACACTTTCTTCTCTAACCTTAACTGGTTGATAAACTGGTATATTATGCTCTAGAGCCTTTTCCTTAACAGGTGTATATAATACAGCCTTTCCTCTACCTTTTGGTTTATCTGGTTGCGTTACCACTCCAACAACTTCATGTCCCGCTTTGATAATACTATCTAACGTAGCTACTGCGAAATCAGGAGTTCCCATAAAAAGAACTTTCATTCCCATCCCTCCTACTCTTCTTCTAAATCACTTGTATTGAATAGTTTTCCTTCAACTTTCTCTACATATAAGTGTCCATCTAAATGATCAATTTCATGACAGAAAGCTCTTGCTAGCAAACCTTCACCTTCAAGAATTCTCTCTTTCATATTACGATCTAAAGCCTTAACCTTAACATAATTAGGTCTCGTAACAACTCCAACCTTACCTGGAACGCTTAGACAACCTTCGTCACCTGTTTGCTCTCCACTAACTTCTATGATTTCTGGGTTAATTAAAACGATTGGCTCATCTGCTTCAGGAGAAACATCAATTACAACTATTCTCTTTAATATACCCACTTGAGGAGCAGCAAGACCAACCCCCTGTGCATCATACATTGTATCTAACATATCATCGATTAATTCCTGAGTACGGTCATTCATCTCTGTAACTGCCTTTGCAGTCTTATTAAGTACCGCATCACCCATTGTTCTTATATTTCTAATTGCCATCTTAATCATCCTTTCCCTATATAAAATAATATATAAACCAGTCTTGATATAAAATCAATATTTCTGGATTCTTAACTTGATCACTATTGACTTATACACTTTTTTCTCTAAGTCTTTGTTAAATTAATAGTTGCCTACCTACATTCAAATCCTTTCAAGCTTTCTCTTTTACTTAGCCCCTTGTAAATCAGCACGAAACTCAATCAAAGTTTAATTCATACTTCTCACTTTAAAACTATGCTAAAAAATGATAGCGAAGTAACTTTAGTATATCTTAGTATGTGTTCAATAACAAAGGAAGGCGAGGCATGGACGCCGAGCCAACCCGAGTCACGACAGGAGGTCGTGTTGAGGGTGATTCCGTATCCCTAGTTAACATTTCCTCACATACTTAGATGTACTTAGTTACGAAGCGTGTTTTGTGCATAGTTTCAAAGTGAGAAGTATGTCCGTTACCTCACCAAGTTTCGTGCCTTATTACTACTAATAGCTGTTCATTGGGTTGAAATCAAATTGTACACTACATCCTTTGAATAGGGTTGAGTAATCAATAAAGCCTTCCATGAAATTCTTTAAGTCTTTTAAATAAATATAGTCCATATGCTTCATATATAGTACATATCGGTATATATCATTCACCTTTGCAACGTTTGCTTTCACCGGACCAATGATTTCAAGGTCCTCAGTTTCATGAACTCCTTCATCTGTGTCCATCTGCGATTTTACTTGCATCTTGTAGTCAAGAACAGCGGCTTTGAATAAATCTGCTGCTTTTGCAACCACTTCATCATTCTTAGATGTCAAAAAGGCTACCAAGATATTGGATACAGGAGGATATTTCATCATTGTTCTAAAGGCTATTTCCCTAGTATAAAACGCTTCATAGTCGTTAGCTGCTGCGGTTGTTACACTATAATGTTCTGGATTGTAAGTTTGAATAACAACTTCGCCATTATCCTTGCTTCTACCAGCACGACCTGCTGCTTGTGTTAGCAATTGAAAGGTCTTTTCTGATGCCCTATAATCGTTGGCATATAATGATAGATCAGCGGCTAATATGCCCATCAAAGATACATTTCCAAAGTCATGTCCTTTAACTATCATCTGTGTTCCTACTAAGATATCGGCTTCTTGATTCGCAAAAGCTGATAGAATCTTCTCATGCCCTTCTTTACCTGCTGTTGTATCTATATCCATACGCAGTACTCTAGCAGTAGGAAACTCCTTCTTTACCATCTCCTCCACCTTTTGTGTACCGGTTCCAAACGTTGCTATATATGGCGAGCCACAACTTGGACACTTATTTGGCATCTCTTCATCATAACCGCAGTAGTGGCAAACAAGTTTCTGCTTATCTCTTCCATAGTGGTATGTTAAGGAAACATCACAATGTGGACATTTCATTACGTGACCACAACTTCTGCAAGATACAAACCCTGCAAATCCTCTTCGATTTAGGAACAACATAATCTGTTCCTTTTTATTCAAACGATCTACAATAAGCTCTTTTAACTTCTCACTAAAGATCGATTTATTCTTCTTCTTTAATTCTTCCCTTAAATCCACTATATAGACACGAGGTAACTTCGCCCCACTTATTCTTTCTTTTAATTCATACAACTTATATTCACCATCTTTTGCTCGCTTATATGCTTCTAGTGACGGTGTTGCAGAACCAAGTACTACGCTAGCATCAAGTAAGGATGCTCGGTAGATAGCTACTTCTCTTGCATGATACTTTGGAGGCATCTCACTCTTATAACTGCCTTCGTGTTCCTCATCTATAATAATCAGACCAAGATTATCAAATGGTGCGAATAATGCGGACCTAGGACCAATCATAATATCGATATCCCCCTGTTTTGCTCGCATATATTGATCAAATCTCTCACCTTTAGATAATCTTGAGTTCATAATGGATATTCGTTCACCAAATCTTTTATAAAATCGCATTACTGTTTGATAAGTTAGGGCAATTTCAGGTATCAATAATATAACTTGCTTCCCCTTTGCAAGTACATGCTCAATCATCTCCATGTATACTTCTGTCTTTCCACTACCTGTTATTCCATGAAGAAGATACGTTTTTCTAATCCCATCGTCATATTCTTTACAAAAGTCATCTGCAATAGCTTGTTGATTAGGAGTCAATACCATAGACTTTTGTACCTGTTGCTGATTTTTAATTGGATTACGATAAACCCTTGTTGCCTCCACTTCAATAACATTTTGTTCTGCAAATGTCTGTATCGTCGGCCTGGTAATACCAAATTTATTAATTGCAGTATCGTAATCCACTTCATTTCGTTCGACTAACAATTCAAGAAGACGAATTCTAGCTTTATATTTTTTTCGCTGTAATTCAATTAGCATAGCATTCGCTTCTTCTTGTCCTAAAAGTAAACGAATTGTTCGTTTTTCTACCATCTTTACTGTTTGCTTCACTGGTAGCACAACTTTAAGTGCATCATTTAAAGTAGCACCATAATTATCGCGTATCCAAGATGCTAACATAATCAAATGAGATTCCATCACAAGAGCGTTGTCTACAACCTCTCCAATCTCTTTAATATAAGATACATCTATACTTGGTGTATGCGATAAAGAAATGATATATCCCTTAATAATACGATTTGCCTTACCAAATGGAAATTTAACAAGAGAACCCACAACCGCTTTTTCTTCAAGATGCTTTGGTACTGCATATTGATAGGTTTTATCTAAGTTCTCATGCGAGATATCCACTATGATATCTGCATATATCATTTCTCTCACCACCTTTATCAACTTTGTAATTGAACAGTTACCCATTCATAAATCATGTATTCTATTGTATTATTGCATTTACTATTTCATCTGTATGCATGCCTCTAGACCCTTTTACTAAGACTGCATCTCTTGATCTGAGTTTTTCTTTTAGATAGTTTATTGCTTCTTGATTACTATCAAACGAATGTGTAACAATATCAACTCCCGCATCTTCAACTGCTTTCACGATAGCCTTTGCTTCATTACCTATAGTTACAACTTCCTCTATATTCTTAGTAGCAATATATTCACCGACACCATAGTGACAAGAATATGAATACTCTCCTAATTCTAAAACATCTGCTAAGACAGCAAATCTTCGAGATATATTCTCTAGTTCAAGTAAGACATTAATGCCACCACGCATGGAATCCGGACTAGCATTATAGGTGTCATCGATTACAGTTAAACCATCCGCTTTCACAATTTCACCACGCATTGCCAAAGGTAGATATTCTTTTAATCCTTGTTTTGCAACCGATGTCTCAATTCCCAACTTATTGGCAATTGCTATAGCAACTAATGCATTATATATGTTATGTTCTCCAAGTACCTGTAATTCTATTTGATTATCATCACATTTCACTTCATCTACAGTATTTTGTAGATAAAACTTCGTATGACCATTATTTACTGTAATATCTGTAGCATAATACATACAGTCTTTGTTACAACCAAATGTGACAACATCGGCACGACACAAACTCTTAGCTGTAGCATCACTTACGTCAATTATATCATATTTCTGTGTTTTTTCTTTGTCAGATAACTTAAGATTTTCTGAAAAAGGTAAAATATGCATTAACATGTCATCTGTCCCATTCACAAAAAGGCAACTACCTTCACTAAATTCATTCACAATATTCATTTTTTCTTTACGAATGTTTTCACGTGAACCTAGCTGACCAATGTGCGAAACACCAATATTAGTGATAACAGCATGAGTTGGTTTGGCAACTCGTGCTAACCTTTGCATCTCACCAGCCTCACTTATCCCCATCTCAATTACTGCAACTTCGTGCGTATGATCTATGCGAAATATAGTTAGAGGTAAACCTACTTGACTATTCATATTACCTGCCGTCTTAAGGACGCGGTATTTGGTTTCAAGAGCAGCGGATATCATCTCCTTAGTTGTAGTTTTACCAACGCTTCCTGTAATTCCGATCACAGGAATATCAAACTTATCACGGTAATAAGCTGCTAAGTCTTGCAACGCTTCCTTCGTATCCGCCACTTGAATAATCGCCTGATTCTCTTTTACACTAGATAAATCAATCTGCTTACTTATTATAATTGCTGTCGCCGAAGCTTCTATTACAGAAGGAATAAATGTATGGGCGTCCACGCGTTCACCAACAATTGGAACGAATAAAGTTCCTTCTTCCACTTCTTTTGAATTTGTGCTTACTGCATGAATCTGTAACTTGTCATTGCCACAAAGTAATTTTCCTTTCGTAGCCTTTACGATTTCTCCTATACTCAGTAATTCCATCCTATACAATTCCTTTCTTATCTATATTAATAACGGTTTCCTTCAAGAATATTCGCTATGATTACTCTCTCATCCATAGGATATTTGACACCATTTATTTCTTGATAATCTTCATGACCTTTTCCTGCAAGTATAACGAAGTCTCCCTCTTGTGCATTCTCTATACAATATTGAATTGCTTGCTTACGGTCAGCAATCATAATATAACTACCCTTGCCTTTTTCTATACCAATCTTGATATCTCCTATAATATCCATAGGTTCTTCATATCTTGGATTATCCGAAGTGATAACAGTCAAATCTGCCATATTCGCAGATATCTCTCCCATTTCATATCTTCTTAATTTCGAACGATTACCTCCACATCCAAACAAACATACAATACGTTTCGGTTCATACTCACGAAGCGTCATTAATAGACTCTTTAGGCTTAATGCATTGTGAGCATAGTCAATCATCAGAAGATACAGGCCTGGAACCTTAACAATTTCCATACGACCTTTTACACTTACATGATTAAGTGCCTCTACAAGTTTGTTCACCGAGACCGGAAGATGCCTACATAACGCTATTGCCGTTAATGCATTATACACGTTGAATATTCCTGGTATTGGTAACCAAGCGTCTAGTTCCACCTTTCCATTCACATGGAATTGTATTCCTAAAACATTCTCATTCTGATATCTTTTAATATCTGTTGCGTACGTATCCGATTCCAGTGACAAACCGTAAGTCTCTACTTCACATGTATGCCCAGCAAGTACCTGCATAACATATTGATCATCACTATTAACAATACCATATCTACATTGCTTGAACAATTTTCCCTTACATCTTATGTATTCTTCCATATCTGCATGTTCTTTTGGACCAATATGGTCTTCTTCTAGATTTGTAAAGATTCCATAATCAAAGATGATTGTTGCTGTACGCTCTAATTTTAGTCCTTGCGACGAAACTTCCATTACAGCGTACTCGCAGCCTTCATCTACCATTTGGCGGAGATATTTCTGCAATGTATAAGCTTCAGGAGTTGTATTATCCGAAGGGATTCTAACATCACCGATAATTGCTTCAATTGTACCAATTAAACCAGTTTTCAAACCAGCATAATCAAGAATGGATTGAATCATATAGGTGATTGTCGTCTTTCCCTTCGTCCCCGTAACACCAATTGTGGTTAGTTCTTTCGCTGGATATCCGAAATACGCAGCCGACATAGCCGCATATGCGTACTTCGTATCCCTTACTCGAATAATGGTAACATTAAACTGCTCCATACCCGTTATATCTTCCTCTACAACTATAGCTGCTGCACCTTTTTTGATAACTTCTTCGGCAAATAAATGTCCATCAATAGTAGCTCCGTTAATGCAAACGAAGGCAGTGCTCTTTTGTTCATCTCTCGAATTCATAGATATATCGGTAATATCAATATCTATGGATCCTTGCGCTACAGTGTAAGAAACTTCTTGTAACAAGGTTTGCAGTTTCATGTACTCACTCCCATTATTAAATTGCACTTTATTACTAGTATATAACTATTTCAACGCAAATGTTCTGTTATTTGCATATTCCTCAATCACATCACGTTCATTGTAATAATGTTTAACACCTTTAATTTCTTGATATTCTTCATGACCTTTACCAATAAGGATAATGATATCTCCTGTCATTGCATGATCAAGTGCATAATGAATTGCTTCAGTACGGTCTTCAATTTCTATATAGTTGCCACCGCTTCTAGCAAGTCCGACTTTAATATCCTCATTGATATCCGCAACTTCTTCATCTCTAGGATTATCACATGTTAAGATTGACAAATCAGCCATCTTACCACATAATTCGCCCATATCATAACGACGTAATTTGGAACGATTGCCACCGCAGCCATATACACAAATTATTCTCTTTGGATTATATTCAGAAACTGTAGTTAATAGACTCTCAACGCTTACAGCATTGTGTGCATAATCAATCATAACAATAAAATCATCGGATACCTTAACGATCTCAGCGCGTCCTCTAACTGTAATATTTGATAAGGCATCTAACATAACGTCCTTAGGTAAACCTATATTAATTCCAACTAACAAAGCTACCATTGAATTATAAGAGCTGAATCTTCCTGGTATATTTGTTTCTACATGCGCATCTAACTTTCCTTCTACATCAAAAGAGATTCCTAGGTGTCCATGCATCATTAAGAAATCAATATTAGACGCACGTAAATCTGAGCCCTCACTAAATCCGAAGGTTTGCACTTTACATGTATGTCCTTCAAGTACACCTACATGATTGTCATCATCTTTATTTATAATACCAACTTTGCATTGTTTGAAGAGCAAACTCTTACAATACAGATACTCTTCCATGTCAGCATGTTCTGTAGGTCCAATATGATCAGCTGAGAAATTTGTGAATACACCATAATCAAATTCAATACCAGCAACACGATCCATCTTCAAACCCTGTGAAGATACCTCCATAACTACATACTCACAATCTTCATCAACCATTTTATTAAAAATAGAATGTAATTCATAGGATTCTGGGGTTGTGTTTTCTGTCTTTACTTTCTCTCCATTGATTACTGCTCCAATAGTACCAATCACTCCAACTTTCTTACCTGCTTCTTCAAGCATCTTTTGAATCATGTAAGTTGTAGTAGTCTTACCTTTGGTACCTGTTAAACCAATTGTTATCATCTTCTTTGCAGGATAATCAAAAAGAGCCGCAGACATAAGTGCTAGAGCTTTTCTAGTACTTTCCACTATAATAACAGTCACATCACCTTCAACTTCTACTGGCTTTTCTACAACAATAACACTTGCCCCTTTTGCAACTGCATCTGGTATAAATCTGTGCGCATCTACAGCCGTTCCACTAATACAAAGAAACGCCACACCTTTCGTAACCTTTCTTGAGTCATATATAACATCATTTACTGACTCGTCTAAGTTACCTTTTAATAATTTATAATCAACTTGTTCTAGTAATTTACGTAATTGCATTTTACATCCCATGCATAGCACAAACGAACTTATGTCAAGTTCTTTTACACTTCCACCTGTTATAATAAAGCGGACCACATGGCTCCTTTCCTAGATTAATATTTGATGAGTCAATTGCGAAACTCTTTGCAATGCCTTAATTATTATTCACTACTATTACGCACAAATATCCCCTCTTCTTCTCCATGTGATTCCATCATATCAAAGAATAGGGGATAAAATTATCATTATTCTTCCTTAACAATGTGTCCAACTTCAATATCGGACTCAAACATCGTATGAGATGGTCCAATCATGAAAACGTGATTAGTCTCTTCATCCCATTCTACTTCTAGCGGACCACCAATTTGTTCAACAGTTACTTTGCGGTCGCATCTACCAGTTAAAACAGCAGCTACAACTGCTGTACAACAACCGGTACCACAACCAATTGTCTCTCCAGTTCCTCTTTCCCATTCGCGCATCTTAATATAATCTCTACTAATTACTTGCGCAAAAGTAACGTTTGTCTTATTAGGGAATAACTCCGTTTTATATTCAAACTCTCTTCCGTAACCATGTACATCAAAAGAAGCCACATCATCGATAAACTGTACACAATGAGGATTTCCCCAAGACACTGCTGTTGTGTGGAACTCCTTATCAAGTACAGTTACAGGTTGATCAATAAATTCTTCTAACTCACTATTCACTGGAATAACTTTCGTACTAAGTCTTGGTTCTCCAATATCAGCTTTGATATTCACAGCCACACCATTCTCAATAAATAGTTGTAACTTCTGAATACCACCAAGTGTTTCAATTGTTAAAAACTCTTTATCAGTAAACTTATGATCATATACATATTTCCCCACACTTCGAAGAGCATTACCGCACATCTCTCCTTCAGATCCATCGGGATTAAACATACGCATTCTAAAATCTGCTACATCAGATGGACAAATCAAAACCATACCATCCGAACCAATGGCAAAATGTCTATCACTTACATACCTAGCAAGCTCTGGCAAATTATTCACCTTCTGATTAATAGCATCAATATATACATAATCATTACCATACGCTTGCATCTTAGTAAAACGAATTCTCATCTTAAATCCATGCTTATCACTAGTACACTAGTGAGACTGCTCTATTAGGTTGAAAGAAAGCAATGCATGGCTCCTTTCACAGATTTTTAAGTCTTTCAACCTTACTTCAATGCATGTGTCTCGCAAACCCGCTTGCGATGTTACATGCATAATGTATCATAAACAATTTTTTATTCACACTTAGACCTGTGCAACGTTACACAAATTCCATCTATAATCAATTAATTACTTAATTACTTCTCATCTTAACTCAAGGCAACTTGTTGCGAAACTCACCATAACTTAGACCCACACTCGAAAGCTTGATGGGGTGCTAAGAAACGATAGCGTAATAACTATAGTGTTTCTTAGTGTGTGCTCAACTCACTAGGAAGGTGAGGCACGGATGCCGAGCCAGTCTGAGCAAGACAGGATGTCTTGCCGAAGACATGTCCGTATCGTTTGAATACTCTCCACACACACTTAGAAACACATAGTTATGCAGCGTGTTTCGTGTACCCCATCAAGCTTTCGAGTGTGCTCAAGAAACTGTTGAGTTTCGCTTCACCATTTAACCGTTTAATGCTTGATCAAGATCTTTGATAATATCATCTACGTGTTCAAGACCAACTGATAAGCGTAAGAATGTATCTGTGATACCAAGTTTCTGTCTAGTCTCTTCTGTTAATGATTCGTGAGTTTGTGTACGTGGATACGTAATTAAAGTCTCAGTACCACCTAAACTCTCTGCAAACATAATCATATCTAATTCTGATAATAATTTTTCTACCGTTTCAAAACTATCTACGTTAAACGAAATCATACCGCCAAATCCAGATGTTTGTTTCTTGGTTACTTCATAATTGATGTGATCCTCAAAACCTACATAGAATACTTTTGTTACTTTTGGTTGCGTTCTTAACCAATTAGCAACTTTCATTGCATTCTCATTATGACGATCCATACGAAGTGGTAGTGTTTTTATACCACGAAGTAATAACCAACTATCAAATGGAGCTAGCATATTACCTTGAGTCTTAATCTGGCTACGGATAAACTCAGCCATCTCCTGATCCTTAACGACAACAATACCTGCAAGAGCATCATTATGACCGCCGATAAATTTAGTACCGCTATGAACTACAATGTCAGCACCAAGAGTTAATGGTTTTTGGAAATATGGTGATAAGAAGGTATTATCAACTACTGTAAGAGCACCAACAGATTTCGCAATCTTAGATATCTCTTCGATATCTGCTACTTTCATCATTGGATTAGTTGGTGTTTCAATAAAGATAATCTTTGTCTTCTCAGTAACTGCTGCTCTAACATCTTCTACATTTGACATATCAACGTATTTGAAGTTAGCACCATATCTACGGTAAATGTCTTCACCCATACGGTATGTTCCACCATAGATATCATCTGTTAATAAAACTTCATCACCTTCATTCAGATTCATGAATACAGCCATATTCGCTGCTTGTCCACTAGTGAATGCAAAACCTTCAACACCCTCTTCTAAGATAGCCATCGTTCTTTCTAGCTCTTGTCTTGTAGGATTTTGAAGACGAGAATAATCAAATCCAGTTGATTGACCTAATGCTTTATGACGGAATGTCGATGTTTGATATATTGGAAAGCTTACAGCACCAGTAATTGGATCATTACCTAACGCACCATGAACAGCTCTAGATTCAAAATGTAAATCTTCTTTTCTACTAAAATCATTAAAATTACTGAAATTTTTCATTTTATACACACCTCTATACTTTCTGTGATTCCCACAAATGTCTTTATTGAGTGAGTGCGATTTACTAATTAATCGCTTGTACTAAAAAAGTCATAAAAGAATTTTCATTCTCTTATGACTTATTCTCTATTGTTAAATTATAATCCACGGGGCAATTCGTGTCAACTTTTATGTTAACATTCGATAATTCATATCGAAATTGTAGTACTTAGATTCTTGTAGACCAATTAGAACAATCAATTACTTTCGTTGCAAAGTCCTCATAGAAATCTGGCTCATGGCAAATCAAAAGGATACTTCCTTTGTATGCTTTTAACGCTCTCTTTAATTCGTCTTTTGCCTCTACATCAAGATGGTTAGTAGGCTCATCTAGTAATAATATGTTAGTTTCTACATTAATTAATTTACATAGACGTACTTTAGCTTGTTCACCACCACTAAGTACTCGAACTTGACTTTCAATATGTTTCGTAGTCAAACCACATTTAGCTAGCGCTGAACGTACTTCGTATTGCGTGTATGACGGGAATTCTTTCCAAATCTCTTCAATACAAGTATTGTTTTTAGCACCAGTCATCTCTTGTTCGAAATAACCTTTGTACAGATAATCTCCTAAAACAACTTTACCTTCTAGAGGAGGAATAATTCCTAGGATACTCTTAAGTAATGTTGACTTACCAATACCATTAGCACCAGTAAGAACTAGTTTCTCACCACGTTCCATAGACAATGTAATTGGCTTCGATAATGGTTCTTCATATCCAATAACAAGATGCTCTGTTTGGAAGATATAACGACTGGCAGCACGGGCTTCCTTGAAGTTAAACTCTGGTTTTGGTTTCTCTTTGGCAAGTTCAATTACGTCCATCTTGTCCAATTTCTTCTGTCTAGACATCGCCATATTTCTAGTAGAAACTCTAGCTTTGTTTCTAGCTACGAAATCTTGTAATTCATTGATTTCTTGTTGTTGTCTCTTATAAGCAGCTTCTAATTGGGCTTTCTTCACTTCATATACTTCTAAGAATTTATCGTAATCACCTACATAACGATTTAACTCTGCATTTTCTACATGGTAGATAATATTAACAACGCTATTAAGAAAAGGAATATCATGCGATATTAGAATAAAGGCATTCTCGTACTCTTGTAAGTAACGTTTTAACCATTCAATATGAACAACATCTAAGTAGTTAGTAGGCTCGTCTAGAAGAAGAATATCGGGCTTCTCTAGTAATAATTTTGCAAGTAAAATCTTCGTTCTTTGTCCACCACTTAAATCAGTAACATCTTTATCAAGTCCAATTGCATCTAAACCTAATGCTCTAGAAATCTCATCAACCTTAGAATCGATGATGTAGAAATCATGAGAATCTAATGTATCTTGAATGACACCAAACTCTTCCATCAAAGTAGCAAGCTCATCGTCATCCGCTTCCGCCATCTTGTTACATAAATCATTCATCTTTGCTTCTAAATCAAAAAGAAACGCAAATGCTGATTTAAGTACATCACGAATTGTCATTCCTTTTGTAAGTACTGCATGTTGGTCTAGGTATCCTACACGTACATTCTTAGACCACTCTACATTACCTTCATCTGGCATTAATTTACCAGTAACTATATTCATAAAGGTAGACTTACCCTCACCGTTTGCACCTACTAGTCCAATATGCTCTCCTTTAAGTAAACGGAATGACACATTATTAAAGATAGCACGATCTCCAAATCCATGGTTGAGATTGGTTACATTTAATATACTCATTATAATATATACTCCTTGTCAACTAAGGTTGTTGCATGATGAATTGTATTAAACGACCACGCAACAACCTAAATTAATTTAGGTCGACAGTACCGTCGACCTACATATTTGTCAAAGTATATTATATCTAAAAATTTTATAAAATCAAGTATTAATTATTCTGTGCGTTGACTTTTCTTCTTACTAACTACTATTGCAATACTAAACAAAGCGCCTGCAAATATTAATTGTATTCCCATATAACCAAGCAATTCTGTCACATTCTCTTTCGTAAATGTAGTAATGTTCGCAATCATATCATTCGTGTACACAAACCAATAATTTGGTGTGAACTTAGCCGCTTTAAGTACCGTATCGGATAATAAATATTGCGGTACGAAAGCCCCGCTAATAAAAGCTAGACCAAGAGAAATAATTGTAGCAATTCCTCCAACTACATTTTCTGATTTCGCCGTTAGCCCTACTATATAACTTATAGCCAATGCACTAAACAAGAACACAAAAGAATTCAATATATTAAGTCCTAATCCAAATGTTACCTCTTTACTTGGGCTAAGCATAATACCAATTAGTAACATAATGATAAAGAAAATAAAAACAAAGATAAAATTAGCAAGCATCATCTGCAAGTTAACACTTTTATTCGATACAGGTGCTACGGTATTTCTTCTTCTGATATTCACATCATTAAATACTACCATAATACTACCAATACATGATACAAATCCTGCCACAAACAGATATGATAGAAAATTGAAAAATATATGATAATGATCTGTTGTATCTGCCGCTTCTTTCTCTTGCACTAGATTAACTGTTGCAGATTCTTTCAGTGTATCTCTAGTTAATCTGCATAATTCACTTAATGATGTATCAGGCATTGTATCTGCATAGGTTTTTAATGTATTAAAATACGTGTTTATAGCATTATCAATATAAAAACCATTCTGCGAATCTGGTACACTTCTCTTATCAACTGCTACTACTTTTCCTTCCAGAAAGCGTTGTTCAAAACCTTCATCTATATTAATAATATACTCTACTTTACGAATGAATAACGCATCTTGTAACTCTTCTTCATCAGTTCCCATATCTACAAACTCACAATAGTCACCTAAATATTCCTTGAAATCAGCTATTAAAACACTATCTTTATCATTATTAATGAATACAGTAGGTACTTTAGTTGCCTTAAACGTTCCTCCTGCAGTATTCCCGCCAGAATTTGTGTTGATAATTAATATTCCTGCAAATACTGCCACATAGATTAACAACGTCGGAATTGACTTCTTCAATACTTTAATATAACCATTAAATACTTGCATATTGTCTCCTCCTTGTTGCAAAATATGTGATTGCCACAAATACTAGTGTTACAAGTATCATGCATCCTATATTAATCCAATACTTTTCAAGCGAATCAAAATAATACAAATAATAAAAACTATCGGTTATAAGATTAGCTGGGTTTATTTTAGCGAAAAATGGTACATTATCAGCCACTATATATTTCACTTCAGGATTCATAAGCCCCGATAAGAATGATAGCAATAATACCGTTGCATTAGCAATTGCATTTACTGTTTTCTCATTCTTCTTAATAACTGCTCTTAGCATCGCACCAAATGTTACACCACATATACTAGCAAGCACACACGTTAGCACTACCAATAAAACCCTTGGACCAAAATCAATAGCTAACACATATGTCATAAAAGTAATAGCTAATAAGACGCAAAGTACTTGCACTGTGATTGCTGCACATATATTACAAAGTAATAATTTCAATTTGTGAACAGGCGCTACATTAATCCTTGCTCCCTTCGCTGATTTATCTGCTTGTATATCACTAATCTCAGTAATACCAAAATTACAACCATATAGACAGGCTAATGCCAATAACGCATAATAGTAGATCAAACTCCAATTAGGCGCTTTACTAGAAACATTCCTGTCGTTAATATAATCGGTACTGTTCATCGCACCATTAATGATTTCTTGTACTTTCTCTGGATTAATACTTGCAATGACCGTAATCTTCTTTACGGTTTGCAGATAATTATCTACAAAGGATTTTAGAATAGTCGCTTCGATTCCAGAGCCTCCAATATATAAGCTAGGCTTCTCACCATCAACAATATATCCTGTTATCTCACCCTTTTTTAATAGATCTTTTGCATCTTTCTCGCTAACTTGTTGTATCTCAAACATATCGGTATCTTCACAGAATTTTGCTTCTTTAGCAGCATCAATGATGTAGCCTTGTTCATTTGATTCAACAACAGCAATCTTAATTGTTTCATATTGCTCTTCACTCACAAAATTTGCAAATACCAAACTAAATACAAACGACAAGAAAATCGGAAAAAGTGCAGACCAAAATATGCTTTCCCTATTTCTAAAGAGACATTTTAGCCTCATATAATATAATCTAAGCATCATTGTTCATATCCTCCCTTTCTTCCTATTAATCCCTCAACTCTTTTCCAGTAATTTCAAGGAAAACATCGTTTAAAGTAGGAAGTTCAGAATAGATTTTACCCATAGATATCTTATGATTTTCAAAATAATTCAGGACATGAACTAAATTATTCTTTCCCTTTTTAGACTTAACCACAACAGTCTGTCCGTTATAATCAACACTTGCAATGTTTGGTATATTCTTAATCTCTTCAATATGCTCTTCTGTTAGATGATATGTCTCAAGAGTGATTGTTTCACCAAGGGAAATCATATTCTTAAGTTCTTCTTTCGTACCACTAGCAATTACTTTACCCTTATCAATAATTGCAATACGGTCACAGAGTTGTTCTACCTCCTCCATGTAATGCGTTGTATATATAATAGTCGCTCCACCCTCGTTCAATTTCTTGATACCTTCAAGGATCTTATTTCTACTTTGTGGATCTACTGCTACAGTAGGCTCATCAAGTATGATTAATTTGGGTTTATGTGCAACACCACATGCTATATTAAGTCTTCTAAGGAGACCACCACTTAATTTCTTAGGATAGAATTTCTTAAAGTCTTCTAATGAGACAAACTCAATTGCCTCTTCTGTCAACCTTCTAATCTCTTTTGGATCCTTTACATAAAGACTACAAAAATAATAGACATTGTCATACACGGTAAGTTCATTAAACACAGCCACATTCTGCATAATGATTCCTATATCTCTCTTTATGTCATACGCATCTGGTCGCATCTTTTTTCCAAAAATCTCAATGGAGCCTTTATCGTATTTCAATAGAGATAGAATACAATTGATTGTTGTGGATTTACCCGAACCATTCGGTCCAAGTAATCCAAAGATTTCACCTTCTTGTATTTCAAGATTTAGATGATCTAAGGCCACAAGTTTATCATACCTTTTAACTAAGTTGTTAACTTTGACTACCATACATTTTCCTCCATCATTCAACACAGATTATCCATAATTTGTTACTAATCTTAAACTTCCCACTTGAAGATTCTGATTAGTAGGTAACTGCTATATTCAACGAAAAACCCGCTTTCACTTACTTCACACGTAGCAGTACTAGGATTTGCGTTGCGAAATCAAGTGCTGACGTGTTCAGATAGTTTTTCTTATGAACATAGCAGTTACCTACTTTAATTGAAGTTTTTATATGGGAAGTTTGAGTAACTAAAAATTAATTAACTAGCATAACTATACCATGATATGGGAATCGTCTCTAGTGTAAACCGTCATATATAAATGTGACAAATGTAATATATGATTTTTATTGTGGTTTCAATTTTTGGATGGTATAGTTTAAGAAGGTTTCAATGCATGTCGACAAATCAAGCTACGTACATATTGAAAGGTTAATCTAAGGAAGGGGGTATACCATTGAATGAGATTATAGATAAGCTAGTTTTACTAGCACTCAGTAGTGCATTTTGTTTTTTAAACTTTAACAGTACATATTCAATTGTGTACTTTCTCCTTGTTGTTATCTTTACTTGCCTCTCTTCTTCTACCGAGAAAAAGCAGATTCATGTAGGGATATTTGTATTGTATTTAATAATTAGCTCCTTCTATCCGGTTTTACTATATTACCTCCCAGTTATGGTTTATGATATATTCACGATCGAGCTTCAATCAATCATTGTGTTTGCTATCATTCCTTTTTTTTGTTAACTTTAACTTCTATTACAACAACAAATTATTCATCTTCTGCGTAATGGTTGTAACAGGTTTACTAATCAAATATAAATCTGAAAAAGAGAATACCTTGATTAATGAATATAATCATCTTCGTGATGATACGAAAGAATTAGAAATGATACTAGAGAAGCAAAATCAAACGTTACTTGAGAATCAAGATATTGAAATTACTGCTGCTATGTTAAGCGAGCGTAATCGTATTTCAAAAGAAATACATGATAACATTGGTCACTTATTATCAAGATCTCTACTGCAAATCGGTGCCTTACTTACCATAACGAAAGAAGATATTACAAAAGAAACCTTAACAGGTCTAAGAGACTCTATATCTGATGGGATGGATAGTATCCGTAGTAGTATTCACAACTTGCATGACGAATCTATCGACTTATATAATGCCATTCATAAACTTACAAGTGATTTTTCATTCTGTCATGTGAATTTTCAATATGATTTAACTAGCCAACCAGATGCTAAAATTAAGAGTTGCTTAATTAATATTGTGAAAGAATCTCTCAACAATGTTATGAAACACTCCAATGCAACGAACGTATCTATTAAGTTATTAGAGCACCCCGCTATGTATCAATTAATCATTGCCGACAATGGTACTCTTACTTCCACAGCTAAATGGTATCTGTCGCAAAACAAAACAGGTGACGGTATGGGATTACAAAGTATGGCCGATCGTATCAAATCTTTTCAGGGTAATTTTAATATCATTACAGATAATGGTTTTGAAATATTCATAACTATTCCAAAAAAGGGAGGACTATAATAATATGAACATTTTGGTAATTGATGATGATAATTTAGTTTGTTCATCACTAAAGATAATCTTATCTGCAGATCCTGATATCACTGTTATTGAAACAGATAACAACGGAGCGGCTGCAATAGAATTGTACGAGAAATTAAAACCCGATGTTGTACTTATGGACATTCGTATGGAGGGAATGACTGGCCTTGAAGCAGGTGAAGTGATTTTAAAGAAACACCCTGAAGCAAAGATTCTTTACCTAACTACTTTCTTAGATGATGATTATATTATCAAAGCTTTGAACATCGGTGCTAAAGGATATATGCTAAAACAAAATTACGAAAGTATTGTTCCTTCAATTAAGGCAGTTGAGATGGGACAAAACGTATATGGTAGTGAGATTATTACCAAATTGCCGACACTAATGAATCAATCTTCTTCAACTAAAATTTACGAAGATAATGGTATCACCACGAAAGAATACGAATTAATCACGCAAATCGCGGAAGGGTACTCTAACAAAGAAATCTCAGAAACATTATTCTTAAGTGAAGGAACTGTGCGTAACTACATAAGCCTTATACTTGAAAAATTAAATCTACGCGACCGTACACAAATTGCTATCTTTTATTATAAGAATAAGCAATAACATGCAAAGACCTTCCCGGTACTTTTACCAGTACAGGGAAGGTCTTTGTAACTTCATTATGTTATTCAATCTTTCGGAATGACTCTAATCCATATTTCTTCGCGATATTTACCAAAGTCTGAGTAGTACATCTCAAAATCATATCCTTCAACAAGTTCATAATTTGCAGTTGGTAACCAGTCCGTATAGATACGGGAACCTAGTTCTTGCAGTGCAGCCGAAGTTTCCTCTATGCTATGAGGTTCATTTTCAAAAACCACCCAAGTAGCTTTAGGAACATCAACTACCCTATATCCTGTAGTATCACTTAATGGTGTTTTCATTACGCATAACATATATGGAAACTTAGTTCCTTCCATCTTGCGATACCCACAAACTGCATTAACAACACTAGGATATCCTGCTGATTTAACAAGCTTTGCACATTCTTTATTAGATAATTTTTCTTGCCAAAACTCAGGTATTTTCTTTAGATTTTCTCCGTTAACTGTTTCAAAAATATCTTCAATTCCATATACCTGAAACGCTTCTTTTTCAACAATTTTGTAATTCATGGCACTCGCTCCTTTTATAGAAATTTGAAAAGAGATAC
This sequence comes from Lachnospiraceae bacterium, assembly GCA_019421365.1. Classification (GTDB taxonomy): domain Bacteria; phylum Bacillota; class Clostridia; order Lachnospirales; family Lachnospiraceae; genus Anaerosporobacter. The sequence continues at coordinate 140,086 of JAHZFJ010000001.1, read as the reverse complement.
GTGGGAATGCTTTGATATCCGCTCCTAAGCTGCGCGCTGCTGTAGGAGTAATACCATGTATACCTTGAAACGCTCTGGAAAAAGCTTCTGGTGATTCATATCCATAACGAAAAGCAAGATCAATAACCTTTATGTTACTACTTTGTAGCTCAAATGCCGCCATCGTCATTTTCCGTCGACGTATATACTCAGATAATGTGATATCCGTCATAAACGTAAACATTCTTTGGAAGTGATACACCGAACAACAAGCTATTTGTGCTATTTTTTCATAGTCAGTTTTACCTTGCAAATTATCTTCAATATAATCCATTGCTAGGTTCATCTCATCAAGGTACTTCATTCACACCTCCCCCCTTTCTATAAAGATCATAACACTGTACGCATTATTCTTCCTCGCAATCGTTGCAAAGAAAAGTCAGCCTCTACTTACTACACTATTTCATATCCATTATCTTTAAGAATGGCAATTGCTCTATTATAGTTTTCTTCCTTCGTCAATATATAATCTGTGTTATAGGTGGATATGGCGAAGATTCCAATTTTATTCTCTGCTAGCAAAGTAGATATCTTTGATAAAATACCAATTAGAGAAAATTCCAGAATCCCTTGAATTCTAAATGCTCTCCAGCCATTATCACATTCGACAATATTATCGGGAACTGCTTTAGTACTACAAACTAGCGACAATTCTTCGTCGGTTTTACTAAGAAAACAATATTCATCTGATAAATCTACTTCAGAAAAATCCTTAACTTTGCAAACTGAAAATTCTTGCTCTATTATCTTAATCTCCATGTTTATAACTCCTTCTTCTCCATAAATATTTACCTATCTAATACGAATTCTTATACACTGATGCTTTCAAACTAAAGGACATAGGATACTTGTCTTTGTTATGAGCGTATTCATATAACCCTTTTCCTTCTATCGGACGCATATCACCTGTATTATAAAAATTCTCAGAAAATTCATTAAAAAACTCAATATGTAATCCCGCTTTTGTTAGCGCATTAATAATATCAGATACCGTATGCAGCCAAAAGTAATTTTTAGCCCCTTCTTTTACTTCCGAAGCATAACCACCAATTGTATCACACACATCTGGTTCTTTTGAAAGATAAGGATATTTAATCTCGTAGATCTCTTTTCCTACTTTGCTTTCATCAAATGTTAAGAAAAACGGATGAGAATCAAAAACATATAGATATCCATCCTCTTTCAATAATTTACGAATCGTATTTGCCCAGACATTCAAATCAGGAAGCCAACCTAGTGCTCCCTCAGAAGTAAACACGATATCGTATGTATCCTCATGAATCTCTGCCAATTTCATGATATCTGATTCAATAAAATCTACATGTTCTGCTTCTAAATCTTTTGCTAACTGCTTTGCGTAAAATATATTATCTGGGACCAAATCTACACCAACTACACGTCTCGCACCCATCTGTGCTAACTTAATTGTATCAGCTCCTGTATTGCACTGCAAATGAATTATTTTCTTACCTTTAATATCACCTAATTCTTGTTGTATATAGGAATTCAATAGAAATCTATTCATACGATACTGATTCAAGAACGTGTTATAGTGATCTTTTGATAATTGCCCCCAAGCTTCTTTGTTTGAATTAATCTCATTCATTATTATACCTATACCTTTCTATTGTCAAAAAAGAAAACATCTCCTAATGTCCCATCTTCAAATTCTGTATCCTTATAACCTTCAACTAGTCGATAATCACCTTTTGTATATTCCTTAACGACCTTATCCAAAAAATAAACAGACGCTTTGTTTTTTGGATGTCTCTTTAACTGCCAACGCCCTCTAAAACTATCAAAGGCTTTAAACGCTGCAATTCTTCCAACTCCTAGTCTTCTATACTTATACATGACAAAAAACTCTGATATCACATAATCTACTTCTTCATCCGCTTCTGGGAAATCGTTAATCATTACAAAACCAGCTAATGCATTATCTACCATTATAAAGAAAGGATAACGACTTTCCTCTGTCCAGTAAAAATCAAGATATTTATAACCATATAAGCCTAATTTATTAACTCCTTTATTGGTCCATTGAGAGAATTCATATTCATATTTTTCTAAAAGATTTTTTAATATTTCTTTTTCTTCTAAATCAACTTTTTGTAATTCTATTTTCATTTTTGTTTACTCCTTCCCTACTAATATAGTAGCCACTGTATTAGATTCTCCACAGTACGTTGTCACCCTCTAAACCAATCCTTTTATCAAATTTCTTTTATCAAATTTCTTTTATCAAATTTCTTTTATTAAATTCTTCTATCAAATTCCTTTAAATTTTCTATTATTTTATATGGATATTTACTTTGCAAGAAAAATAATCTCTTCACATTCGGTAAAGCCATTCTTTTTATAAAATCTTTCCGAAGGGAAGCCCCGATCCGTCATTAAGATAATAGCATTCATCCCCTCTTTTCTAATATTCGATTCAATACAATTTAAGAAATAACTTCCGATTCCATTTCCTTGAAATTCTCTACTAACGCAAAACTGGTCAATATAATATTCCATTCCATTGATCCAAGGCTTTCTTTCTCCTAAACTTAATGCAATAACTTCCTCCTCTTTCATTAGAACATATCCAAGAAAATAATTATTGTTCCTATAGTTTTCAAAAAATGTAACCACCTGTTCTCTGGAATCATATACATCGTTCCACGGTTCTTTAGAAAAAGTCTCTATAAATAAATCTACGCATCTATTCAAGTTACTACTGTTCATTGGTAAAAGACAAAATTCTTCTCTCATAATCTATTCTCCCTCTCGCATTACTATATTCGTTACAGCAGAATCGCTATATTTACTATTTTATATCAACATACTACTCAATTCTACCGATTTCATCTAGTGCTATCTTGATTTAAACCATTTATAGCACAAAAAGAGGAACTGTCACTTAAGACCGCCCCTCTTCTATATAGAAACATTAACGCCTGTATAATATTCTTTTTACAGAATCGTATGAAAGATGATATTCCTTCATAAGTTCCTCTATCTTGTATCCCTCTTGCTTTTTGCTTTTGATTTCCCTATTTCTCTCTTCTAAGAGGCTTTTCGTTGTGGTATTGCTTCCCCATTCCTTATACTCGTCTTCAGAAAGCGGAATATATAATAGACCGCTATTAAAATACTTACGGATTTCAATTAAAAGTTCCTCAGGAAAAACTTCTTTAGCGTTTACATATGACATGTGGATCACTCCTTCTAATAATCAATTGAACATTTATTAGAGTGCAACACATTCATATATTTGCGATTCAATAATCGCTCTATGCACCGAATCGCTCACTAATATATGTGCTGTGTTGCATAGAGTGTTTTTGGACTCATACTTGATTTTTTAATACTTAACAAATATTCTAACATATTAAGATCCTCCCTCTGTGGTTTGATGAAAATATTTCTTATACCAAACTATTCTATATCTTATCTTAATAAGAATCGTTCAACGATAGTTAATACTTAGTATACCAAGATTATGTTACTTTCACAATATTTTGTTATTAATTCGCAGCTTTTTACTTTATCCATTTCCCTCAATGAATGTTACAATTCACATAATCCCTCATCTACTTCATCAGCATAATATCTTGCCTGAGCATTCCAGAGTTTCGCGTAGATTTTATCTTGCTCATTCATCAAAGTTTCATGACTTCCTCTTTGTACTAACATTCCTTTGTCAAAAACCAATATATCATCACAGAAACGGCAGCTGCTCATTCTATGAGATATATAGATACTAGTTTTATCATGAACCATCTCATTAAAACGAGTATAGATCTCATGTTCACTTATTGGATCAAGCGCTGCAGTAGGTTCGTCTAAGATAACAAATGGTGCATCTTTATATAGTGCTCTAGCAATAGCAATCTTTTGAGCCTCACCACCGGAGATATCTTCACCTTCGCCTGAATTATGAAATAATTGCGTGTCTAACCTACTAGACATATTATCGATTTTCTCCTTAACGCCAGCACATTCTAAGACCTTCCAGATCTTCTCTTCCTCAATATTCTCACTACAACCCACATTATCCTTTACCGATATGGAGAACAAGGAGAAGTCCTGGAATACTGTGGCAAAGAGATTTAGATATTCTTGATAATCATAGCTTCGAATATCCACCCCATTTAAGGTAATCTTACCTTCTGTAACATCATATAACCTGCAAAGTAATTTAATAAATGTTGTCTTCCCTGCACCATTACGACCAACTACAGCAAAGCGATTTTTCATATCTAATTTAACTGATACATCTTTTAGTATGTATTCCTCACATTCAGGATATCTAAAACTTACATGATGAAACTCGAACTCATATTCATTATCTTTACGCTTCTCAACTGGCAAGGAACCCGTATCTAACTTATTCTTTTTATCTAGAAATCCGGTATAAAAGGACAAATATGATTGGCAAAGTTGAAATTCGTTCAACGCCTCAATGACTGCTCTAAGCGATGTATTCATCTGTCTGACTGCTCCAACATACCGAGTAAATGCTCCTATAGATATTGCCCCCACATATGTTTTAACAATAACAAAAAGATACGCTAGTAGCAAAACTAGATCATTCAAGAAAGAGGTTGTCATTAAGAATCTTCTTGTAGTCTTCCAAAACTGTTGGTAGAACGAAATAATTTCTATATTAAGTTTTTTCCATTCCGCATAAATCATTCCTCGCATTCGATATAAGCGGATTTCTTTTGCGTAGTCAACATCCATAGTGAGTTCCATTGTCATAAATTCCATCTTTTGATTGATATCCATCATCTCCTGGTACATGGAGAAATTTTTCTTTCGAATATCTTTTGATAAAGTGGAATAGATTACTGCTAATATTAAAATCAGTACACCTATTAATGTCAAAGATCCTATTCTTGAAGTGATGACTCCAAGGAATCCTGCTAATTCCACTTCCTCAAGACAAAGTTTCACTAACATAATAATTGAAACTAAAAATCCAACAGCACCTGTCAATATTTCTGTAAAGTAAAGCATATACCTACCAAATCCACCATTACGAGATACATTATAATCTGCTGCTTGAAATTCTTCTAGATTCTTTTTATCTTCAAATGTTGCATAGTCAAGTGAAATTGCTTTTAAAAGAATTTTACTGTTACATTTCCGATTAATAGTCATACTTTTCACTTCTATTACTTGATTAATATAGCTAGATAGAATTCCTACTAGACCAGTTAACACAATCATTACTGCTGCTTGTAATATCGCTTTCTTCCAGTCTCCTAACAATAGGGAATCAATAATATAAGCACTCCCCACTATAGTAATAAATGGTTCTGAAGCGTTTGATACAGCACTTATTAATGATACTGGTATAAAATCTCGATCTAAGGAGTGAACCATCTTTAGCAATCGATAGGTGTCCCTTCCTATTTTAGATGCCTGCTTCATATCGCTCCACCTCCTTTTGATAGTAGTGGGATTGTATTCGATACATATTCGCATACTTTCCATTCTGGTTCATTAAAGTTTCATGGTTACCTTCTTCTAGTATCTTTCCCTCCTCTAAGAATAAGATACGGTCACATAAACGAGTAGAACTTAACCGGTGCGAAATGAACACTGAGATTTTTCCCTCACATAAATTTGCATATTCTTCGTATAATTCGCTCTCTGCAATTGGGTCTAATGCTGCTGTTGGTTCATCAAGGATTAAAATAGGTGCGTCCTTATATAATGCACGTGCCAACATCAAACGTTGTGTCTCCCCGCCAGATAACTGAATCCCTTCCACATCTAGAATCTGTGTCAACGACGTATGAATTCCTTTTGGTAAAGTACATATTTTTTGCCATAGATTGGCCTGCTTCAAAGCATCTACTACCCGTTTTTCCTCATAGATATTATTTATTAAAGTTTCAGAATCTAATTTCGTAAAGGCACGACTACAGAGATTATCATTCCCTTTTGCCTCCATTTCCGCCATCTCCTGTGTTGTCCAAGCACATGAGACATTCTTAGCAATTGAGAAGGGAAGTACATGAACATCTTGAAATAGAATAGAAATATAACGATAATACAGATCTTTATCTAAACTGGCGATATCCTGCCCATCCACTAAAATCCTTCCTCCATTCAAAGGATATAATCCACACATTAATTTCATTAGTGTGGTTTTTCCTGCACCATTCACCCCTACTAACGCTATCTTCTCGCCTACGTTAATGGTCAAAGAAAAGTGATCAAATAGCATTATCTCATTATATCCAAAACTTATATCCTCAAAAGTTATTGTATGACAAGTATCAGGTATCGAATCTTTTATAAATGTATTCACTTTTCGTTCTTCCTTGTCTTCCTTATCTTCTTTAATATAGGCGCGAAACAACGCGATTTCATCATTAATTTTTCGAAGGTATGTATAGCTATCAACAATTTGACTTACCCAAATTCCAAATCCTGCAACTACTCCAATATAGAAAAGAAACTCTGCAACGTCCATTGAACCTTTCATTAATTGATAAATCAAAAATCCATACGCAAAACTATCTCGTATTAAAGATGTGATTTTTACCACTACGTTTGCATAACAATGTCGTCTTTGTATATCATTATATACTTCCTTGGCCTCTTTTGTATTCGTATCCAGTTCACTCTCAAACCAATTATGCATATGATACATACGTATATCCTTCGTCTTTTCTGTATTAATCGACTCTCTTTTTAGATACCAAAACTTCCTAGTATTTCCCCAAAAGGTTGATATATGGTTGAATTGATAACGAATCGCTTTCGACTTAGCAAAGCAATTCATAACCGCAGTTAGAACTAATATCACAAGCAATAACGGATGAACGCTCCCAGCCAGACATCCATACAACGAAAATCCTACAACATTAATAATAAGATTACTTCCATACAAATAGAAACCACGTATACCAGAAAAATGATCCACTCCATCCTGATCCTCTAAACAATTTATAACTTCATGCAAACGTTCTTGTTTCTCATTATTCTCTAATTGTTTTAAATCACAAGACAGTACCTTCTTATTTAATTTACGCCAATATTGAACTTCTGTAAGAACAAAAACCATATTATCAATTTGCTGATGTGCAAAAGTGCGCACAAGATTCAATATCAAAATGCCGCCAATGCAGACTAGAATATACAGTAATAGTTTTTCTAGTGCTACCCTATTTTGTAATAGTCGTACCACTTGTGCTGGTATTTGTATTAATAAAAATGGTACAAAAATTTGAATCAAGATATCTAACAGCAAATAGACATAGTAGCGATATCCAATAATCTTCATATCGGATATCGCATACTTCATATTTTGTAAAAGTGTATATTGTTTTCTTGCTTCTTCTCTACTTAACATATTTACTCCTCCCCCTTCTCATGTATTAAGATAGATAATTGTCAAATACGATTCATATTATATCGTCTTGAAATCAAAAAAACTGCTTTGTTCATGAAATATCATATTTCATTCACCAAACAGCCTTTTTCCAGAATTAAAGTACATTTCTATAAAGGTATCATAATTTCACTTGCAAAGACTCCTGGCTCATTTTTCAAATTCAAATATCCTTCGTATTTATCCACGGTAAGCTTAACACGCTTCATACCATGTCCATGCTCTCCACGTTTTTCACTGACATAATTCTTTTGGTTGAAGCTGATTTCCTCGGTAGCAGAATTAAACACAGAAAAATAAAACTGGCTATGAACAATATCTCCATAGATTCGAATAAACCTTCTCTCCTCCTCAATCTGATCACAAGCCTCAATTGCATTATCAAGTAGGTTTCCTAACATGACACATATATCTATATCCGAAATATTTATTTTTTCTGGTATTGTAACTTTACAATTAATTGGAGTATTATGATTTTTTGCTAATGATAGTTTTGAGTTAAGTATAGCATCAACCATAAGATTGCCACTTTTAATCAGATTATCCACCGTGTTTAAATCCTTCTCAAGCTCACCAAGGTACTCTCCTATACAGTCATAGCGCTCAAACGCAAGATAAGCTTTCATTGTCTGAATATGGTTGTGATAATCATGACGCCACCCACGCATATTGAGATATACAGATTTTACTTCATCATAGTGGTGCAACATAACTTGATCCTGAAAATCTTTCGTATTCTTAACAAATTTTTGCGTAAAACCTCTATATAGAGACTCTATTAAGTATAATAAACAGATTGTACAAGCATACATTATGTAACAATATCCCTCTAATCCCAAATAAAAGAACACAATAGAAAAAAAGCTAATCCCAATAAACAATACAAGCTTCCTTCTTTTTTGCAACCACAATTGAATTAAATAAATAGCAGGAACGAAAAGGATTGGCAACAACATTAGAAACTTAGCCCCACCAAATAACACAAACATAATCAAAAGCACACCCAATAGACATAGTTGTAATAGACAATAACTTATATAATGTTCATACTCTTTTGCATAGAACAAAATATACAAATCAATTAAAATCAATTGAATAAACCACCCCACCATTAAAATATCCAAATACTTGGTAACAACAAGCATACCTATCATCATAAAAAATACTACTATCAAACTTTTTCCCTCTTCGACAACTGGAAACATCCATCGCGCACATAATACAACCCCCACGAAGAAAAAGATACTAGCCATCAACATTTCATAATCTCCTTCCTGAAATGACAATTCATAAACGCTTCACTAATCTCTCGATGCCTTCCTCTTGGAACCAGAATCTTCTCGCCATTCATCAAAGAAACTTCCTTTGGGGTAATTCGAGCAATGCTATATAAATTCAGTATATCGCTCCTACTAATTTTAAAGAAATTATCTTCTACTAGCACGCTTTCCATCTCTTTCATACTTCTCTTTATTCGGTAACTCTGCTCTCCTGTAAATATGTTTAGATAGTGGCCCTCACTTTCTACACGAATGATATGATCCTTTTTAATCTTTACAATTTCTTTCTCCACTCGTAATAATAAATAGCTATCCTGTTTATTACATTGTTCCATCGCCTTATTTAAACAATCATATAGCTTTTCTTCTTCATATGGCTTTAGTAAATAATTAATAGCATTTAGCTGAAATCCTTCATATATATAATCTGTCATAGCCGTAATAAATATAATGGCCAATGCTTCGTTCTTACAACGTAACTTCTTAGCAAGAGAGATTCCATCCATTCCTGCCATTTGAATATCTAAGAGAACAATGTCTATATCGCTATTCAACTCATACTGAAACCAAAGCTTTTCTGCACTTTCATATTCCTGAATACTTACAGGAATTGCTTTCTCATTAAAATATCTTTGTACACTCGCATAAATATATTCTCTCTGCACTAACTCGTCATCACAAATTGCGATCTTCATCTATGAATTACCCCTTCTTCAAAAAATAATCTATGTATTCCTTAAACGAAATTTCCTTCTCATGTTTAATTCCAATAACCAATATGTAACACTCCATAACTGTTAAATAACAGTCTTTTAGATCACAAATAAATAACTGCCCAATCTGGACAAAATCCAAACTTCCTCCCCAAAATATTTTATCTATCAAACTACAAATAGCTCCAGCCATTCCAAATATATATAAGATATTGACCGACATACTGGCGTTACTTTTCTTACTTCGATAAAAAGAATATCCACTTATCAAGACAACAATAACAAGTATATTAAGAAACAAAGCAACCCATATATTACTTAGGATTCCAACAAAATTACCACCCCAAGATAAATTCAGATTCTGTTTTGGATGAAAACCTATAATATTTCCTATTATACTGAATTGCTTATTCATAAACCACTTACTAATTATCAGTTTTACTGCTTGATCCAAAGTCACAAGTAAAATGATTTTTCCGATAAATTGTTTAACATACCTCATCTCTTTCTCTCCCTTATAATGGAAAATCAATTATAAAATGTATCATAATTGGAGCACTCCATATTCCATCATGTACTCCTTCCAATATTCTTATACCCTATCTATTGTACTATTTCTTTAATTCATTACAAACAAATCTAATTGTACCACATCTAACCAACATACTCCATTTTATTCCATATTCATTTCATAAAAATAAATAGAAGCCCAAAATGAATTTACTCATCTTGGGCTACTATTCTTGGTATATTTACTTTTATTACTTAACTTTGTTCCAATAATCCCGTATACAATTGATAATACGTTCCTCTCTTCTCAAGTAAACGATCATGATTTCCTCGCTCAATAATGTGACCTTTATCAAGTACCATAATTACATCCGCATTCTTAATTGTAGACAATCTATGAGCAATAACAAAAACTGTTCTACCATGCATTAGGCGATCCATACCCTCTTGAACTATCTTCTCTGTTCTAGTATCGATACTTGATGTAGCTTCATCTAAGATTAATACAGGAGGATTTGCTATAGCGGCTCTAGCAATTGCAAGTAATTGTCTTTGCCCCTGCGATAAGTTACTACCATCACCTGTTAATACAGTGTTATAGCCTTCTGGTAAGTGTTTAATGAAATGATGGGCATTGGCTAACTTTGCTGCCTCTATAACTTCTTCATCCGACGCATCTAATCTTCCATATCGAATATTTTCCATTACTGTTCCCGTGAATAGATGGGTATCTTGTAATACAATTCCTAGAGAGCGACGAAGATCTGCTTTCTTAATTTTATTGATATTAATACCATCATAGCGTATCTTACCATCTTGAATATCATAGAAACGATTAATCAAGTTTGTAATCGTCGTCTTACCCGCACCAGTTGCACCAACGAAGGCAATCTTTTGTCCTTGTTTTGCATCAATAACAATATCATGAAGAATAATCTTATCATCGTTATATCCAAAATCAACATGATCAAATACAACATCACCATTCATTTGTTGATAAGTCACTGTGTTATCTGCTTTATGATAATGCTTCCATGCCCAGATACCAGTTCTTTTCTCAACTTCTGTGATTTCACCTGAATCTGAAATAGCTGCATTCACAAGTTCTACGTAACCATCATCAACTTCTGGTTCTTCATCTAATAACTTAAATACACGATCTGCGCCTGCAAGTGCCATAACAATAGAGTTAATCTGTTGCGATACTTGAGAGATTGGCATGAAAAAGGAACGGTTAAATTGTAAGAAAGATGCCAAACCACCTAATGTAAATCCAGCTACATTGTAGATAGCAAGTAATGCTCCCACTATTGCAGTTAATACATAGCTAATATGACCTAAGTTATTGGTAATTGGCATTAGAATATTAGCGTATTTGTTCGCATTGTTTGCACTCTCAAACAACTCTTCATTCATCTCTTCAAATCGTTTTAGACTTTCTTCTTCATAACAGAATACTTTAACAACCTTTTGTCCTTCCATCATCTCTTCGATGAAACCATTAACTTTACCTAGATTTTTTTGTTGATCCGAAAAATATGTTCCACACTTTGATGCAATATTTCTTGTAACAACAAGCATTACGATAACCATAACAATCGTAACTAATGTTAAGGACACATTCAAAATTAACATGGATATAAATACACTTACAATTGTTATCAAGGAGGATATTACCTGAGGAATACTTTGACTAATCATCTGACGTAGTGTATCTGTATCGTTGGTATAGATACTCATGATATCACCATGCGCATGCGTGTCAAAATATTTAATTGGTAAAGTCTCCATATGTTTGAACAAATCATTACGAATGCTTCTCATCGTTCCTTGCGATACATTCACCATCATTCTTGAATATGCCCATGTTGAGAATACACCTACAATATATACAATTGCCATCTTACTTAAGACCTGAAATAAAGAAGTGAAGTCAGGGTTTTGTTGATTTATGAATGGCATAATATAAACATCAATTAGGTCCTTAATAAACATAGTACCCATTACACTAGCAAGCGAACTAATGAAGATACATATAATAACGGCAAAACATGCAACTCGGTATTTTTTTAATATATAAGCTAACAAACGGCTCATAATCTTGCCTGGATTTTCAATTTTGGGCTTTGGCCCCATTGCCATTCCTTGTCCTGGCCCTTTGGCTGTCCTGTTAACTTGTTGTCTACTATTTGCTGACATTTTGTTCCGCTCCTTTCGTTTGAGATTCATATACATCACGATAGATGTCACTATTTATAAGGAGTTCTTCATGTGTTCCTATGTCAGTGATCTCTCCTTCATTCAAAACAATAATTTGATCTGCATCTTGAACGGAAGTGATTCTCTGAGCTATTATAATCTTCGTAGTATTCGGAATTTCTTCTTTGAATGCTTTACGAATCAAAGTATCTGTTTTTGTATCTACTGCGCTTGTAGAATCATCTAATATTAATATTTTTGGTTTCTTAAGTAGTGCTCTTGCTATACAAAGTCTTTGCTTTTGTCCACCTGAAACATTGCTACCACCTTGTTCAATGAACGTATCATATCCCTCAGGAAATTGGCGAATAAAATCATCTGCTTGTGCTAACTTACAAGCATGAATCATCTGCTCATCTGTCGCTTGCTTATCCCCCCATCTAAGATTATCTTTGATTGTTCCGGAGAAAAGTACGTTCTTTTGCAGTACCATAGCTACTTCGTCTCTAAGTGCTTCCATATCATAATCTCTAACATCTACACCACCGACTAAGACTTTACCAGCAGATACATCATAAAGCCTTGGGATAAGTTGTACAAGTGATGATTTGGCACTACCTGTTCCACCGATAATCCCTACTGTTTGACCTGATTGTATCTTGAAATTAATATTTCTTAATACATCAGTCTCTTCCTCTCCTTCGTCATGTTTCTTATATGCAAAGGATACATGACTGAATTCAATAGAACCATCATTCACAGTCGTAACAGGATCTTTCTTATTCGTTAAATCTGATTTTTCATTAATTACTTCAGCAATACGATCTCCAGAAGCTTTTGACATGGTAAGCATAACAAACATCATAGAAATCATCATTAAGCTAGTTAAAATATTCATAACATAACTGAATAAACTCATTAATTGTCCTGTTGTTAATGAACCACCAACAATCATCTTTGCTCCAAACCAAGACAATAGTAAGATGCAAGAATACATAGCAAATTGCATGGCTGGCGTATTACAAATCAATATCTTCTCTGCTTTCACAAACATGCAATATACATTCGTACATGCTTTCTTAAACTTACTAATCTCATAATCTTCTCGAACATATGCTTTGACTACACGAATAGCATTGATATTCTCTTGAACACTTGCATTTAAATCGTCATACTTACGAAATACCGTTAAGAAAATCGGATGCGCATTGCTAATAATTATGAACAATACTATTCCTAGGAAAACAATTGCTCCTAAGAAGATAAGTGCTAGCTTTGAATTGATTACGAATGCCATGATCATTGCAAAAACCAACATAAACGGTGCCCTAGCACACATTCTAATAACCATCTGATAGGAATTCTGCACATTAGTTACATCTGTAGTTAATCTGGTTACAAGACCAGCCGTAGAATATTTATCAATATTTGCAAATGAATAATTTTGAATATTCTTAAACATAGCATTTCTTATGTTCTTAGCAAATCCTGTACTTGCCCTCGCTGCAGCCTTACCTGACAAAGCGCCAAATGTCAGTGATAACATAGCCACTGCTATCATGCAAATTCCCATGATACAGACATGACGGATATTTCCTTTCTCAACGCCATTATCAATTATAGAAGCCATCATGATTGGAATGATTATCTCCATAATAACTTCAAAGGTAATAAAAACTGGAGCCAGTATTGAGTCTCTTTTGTATTCTTTGACTTCAGCCAATAATGTCTTTAACATATGTTTCCTCCTATTAGTTAATATTTTTTAGTTTTAATTTGTTAGTCTCTATCTGTAAGCTTCCTAACAATCTCAACTAAAAGAATAGAAAGTAATGTTGCAAACTTTCTATTGTCGTAAAAAAAGAAAAGTACGTATCATACTTTTCAATTTTGTTCTAATTTCTTTCTAAGCTTAGCTGTAATTTGGAAAAACATCTCTTGTTCTTCCTTCGTCAAGCAGTCAGAAAGTTCATGTTCAAATTCGTTGATATTCTTACGAATCTCTGCATTCAGATCGATTGCTTTTTGCGTAAGTACCAACTTTTTAAGCCTAGCATCATGTGCAACAGGAAGGCGGTTAATATAACCGTTTTTCTCCATCAACTGCAAGATTCCCGTCGCTGTTGAACGACGAATCTTAAATTCATTCTCAATATCTTTTTGGAAAACATCACGATTCTTACTCTCTTCATGTATGTATCTAGTAATCCACCCATGCATCTTCGTAAAATTTTTATTATGAATCTTTGCAAGTTTAGAATCCATATTCCTCATTATTAGATTTGAAACCGTTTTAATTTCAAAACCGATTGGCTGAGTTGGTAGCAAGCAATCTCCTCCTTTTTGTTAGCTCCCTAACATTGTATTTCAATTTAAATTTATTGTCAAGAATTAATTTTGTAGTGGTTGGCTTCAAAGAATTAATTCTTAAATTGATTTCATTAAAATGCACGTAATAATAACTACCAGTATTTTTTCTTTTTGAATAATAATAAGCTTCCTATTACGATTAATGCGCTGATTAGAATGACCATAGGATAACCATATACCCAAGATATCTCTGGCATATAAACAAAATTCATACCATACCAACCAACAATCAAAGTAAGAGGTAAGAATATTGTTGTCACTATAGTTAAGACTTTCATTACATTATTCTGCCTTATACCGATTTCAGATTGATACACATCTTGTACTTGCATTGCATATTCACGTAATGTCTGTGTCTCATTCTGTAACCTAGAAGCACGGTCAGTAAATACACGGAATGTAGCATAACCTTCCTTATCAAAAAACTCATCTTCATTATCTAGAATTTCTTCACCCAAATCCGTCATTTGGCTATAATAACGATATAATTTTGCAATCATCTTCTTAATCTCTAACATCTTCGTATTAAAATTATCGAGAGTTCCTCTTAATACATACTCTTCAATCTTAGAAATCTCTTGCTCGATTAATTCAAGGAATAACAAATCGTTTTCAATTAAATTTATGAGCAGATCATAAAGGAGACGTTCTAATGAATAATTACGACGAAGCTTCTGTTCTACAATATGATTGATTTCTTCTACAATTGTATTACTATCGTCTATAAAGATAATTTTTCCTTCCAATATATAAAATACAAATTCCTTATGTCTCATATGTTCTTTAGGAATTGGAACATAGCAAGTTCCAAATAGATACCCAATGTGGCGCTCAACTTTACAAAAATGCACATTTTCAATGGATTGTGTTAGTTGATAGGTGTTCTGTAACTCTTTCTCTTCTTCCCATTGCTTCCGATTATAAACTGCAACTACGCTTCGTTCCTCAAGAAATGTATTCTTGTCAACAGGTATCACCTGTTCACTATCTACTCGAAAATACATGACCGGCCTCCTATCTTTTATATATTTAATTACTATTATAATAAACTTTTAAGAAAAAAATACAAGTCAATATTTAATCTCCCTGTGAACAATTCGCGGCATCTATGGCAATTACTAGCATTAATCCTTGGATTTCATCTTCGGGATTGCTAAAGTCTATTACATAGGTATCGCCCCAATGTAGAATCTCTTTCTCAATCTGCATAACTTTATAACTGCCATTCAAAACCTCGTAATTCCAACCTAAAAAGTCTCCATCTACACTCCAGCCATTATATTCGATTTCATATCTAGGACGGAATAATGTAAACTTCTTCTGAATCTCACCAATCACATGACCTCTAATCTCCACTTCAAACCGAGGCATAAAAGATAATAACTTTTGATGTATCACTCCTATTTCTTCTCTCGTACGCGAATCATATACATGAATTTGGTGCCCAAGAGAGAACAGCTCTCCTTTTACATAATATTTCGCATTGCCATACTCATCATAAACATCATATGTATCTGACCACGAAAAAACTCTTTGTTTAATTAATAATTTCATTCTAAATACCCTTCCCTTTCAAAAACTGTAACTTTGCACTTGAAGATTTCGAGGAGTATCAACTACTCTAAATAAAGTTTTTTAAGCGCAAAGTTTGAGCTATATATTTATATGATAAACTACAATGATTAGAAATCAATAAGAAAATTATTAAGAATTACTCTAAATACAAAAAGGGACTTGCAAAGTGCTCATAAACTGAACACTCTTAGCAAAATCCCTTTATACATAACTAGATTCTATTACATATCTTTAATTTGTTCTAATAAAATCTCTTTAACATAAGACATAGCTTTCTTAACGCTTCCTTCTTCAAACGGAATTGCTAAGTTTGAATTTCTTAATGTTTCAAGATAGCTCAAACTTCCACCTACATTACATAATTTCATGTAATCATTCCAAGCTTCTTCCTTATTCTCCGCATAACGTTTCTTAAGTTCCATTGCACCCATTGTAGTTAATGTATAATTAATGTAATAGAATGGGTATAGGAAAATATGAAGTTTGTGATACCAGAAACCACCACGTTCCATAAACTCATCCTCTTCATAATCTCTCCATGGCATGTACTTTTGTTCAAGTTTACGCCATTCATACGTACGTTCTTTTGGCGTTAAATCTGGATTGGCATACATAATATGTTGGAACTCGTCAACTGCAACACCAAATGGTACAAACGTAACTGCTTCTTGAAGATGTGCGAAACGATATTTATCAGCATCTTTACCAAAGAATTGTTCTACATATGGATAAGCGAATTGTTCCATTGCCATAGAATGAATCTCAGCAATATCTGTTGATTCACTATAATAATTTGTAATTGGCTGATGACGCATAGCTTGGTACCCTGCAAAAGCATGGCCAAGTTCATGGGTAAGTACTTGCATATCAAAAATTGTATGGTTAAAGCATGAAAATACATATGGAGCCTTTAATGGTGTAAGGTATGTCATGTATCCTGTTGAAGCTTTGTTTGGTTTATTCTTAAGATCCATTAATTCATGTTCAATCATGTAATCAATGAATTCACCAGTTTCTTTGCTAATATCATGATACATCTCTCTTGCCCTATCAATCATGAAATCATCATCACCCATTGGCTGTGCATTGCCATCTGGGAATACGAATTTTTCATCGTATACTTTAATCTTATCAACACCGATACGTCTTGCCTGTGCTTTATATAATTCTTCACATAATGGAACGATTTCTTCACGAACTTGCTCTCTGAACTTAGCAACCTCTTCTTGTCCATAATCCGATCTTCCTTGTTGTTTGTATCCAAGATTGATGAAGTTTTCATCACCAAGACTTCTTCCCATCTTATTACGGATATCAACTAACTCTCCAAAGATATTTTCCATCTCTTCTTCATTATCATGATAAAAGTCTGAATACGCTTTGAATGCTTTCTTACGAGTTTCACGATCTGGGCTTTCAAAATATTTCTGGATACCATATAGATTTAATGTCTGTCCATCGAATGGAATCTTAGCTGTTGCCATAAGCTTTTGGTATTGTGTCGTTAATAGACCTTCCCTTTGCATATATGGTACTAAATCAGGATTAAAACTATCTACCTCTCTTTGCAAACCGATTAATAGCTGTTTCCCATATTCCTTCTCAATATCAGCAACATACGGACTAGCAAGAATTGCTTTATTTAGTTCAATATTAGCTTCCATTGTTGTAGGTGCCGTCATAGTAATGAATTCAACTTCTTTTTCATAGAACTCATCTGTCGTATCTAAAGTATTACGGATTTGTGCAATTGTGCACATAAACTCAAGATCGCCTGAACTCTCTAAGATTGCAAGCATTGCATCTCTCATAACTTCATAGCTTGTTGCTTCTTGCACTTTTTTTGTAGTTTCTTCAAGCTCTTTCTTAAAGGCATCAAAATCTGGTCGTATGTACTCTAATTCACTAAACTTAAAATTTTCCATTTAATTATCCTTCCTATATCCGTTTTATATAATGAAAATATTATAATATAGTTAGTATTAAAAAACAATGCAATATGCCAAACTATTCAAATTCCTTAACCTTCTTAAACAGTTGGGTGCGACTACTGATTTCTAATTTACGATAGATATTCATGATATGTTTCTTAATTGTAAATATACTAATCATCATCTCGTCACTAATCTGAAAATTATCTTTTCCTGCTAACATTTTTTTAAGGACTTGGGTTTCTCTAGGTGTCAGACTAAATCGATTAACAACTTCACTAACTGTGTATTTCACTCCTGATTGTTCTCGTACCTCTGTAGATAATCGCAATGCAAGATGTTCTTTTAGCACATTACAAATTGCCATATCATCATATTCAAAGTCTTGATTTCCGATATAGCGATATAGATTTATTACCCCCACTCTCTTACCTTCATAAGAAAGAACAATATGTACGGCATATTGGAATTGATTCTCCTTATAAAATGTATGAAGATATCTTCTTCGTTCTATCAAATCCTCTTTCTGATAATCTGACTCTCTATATACAAAATTCGTATTCTTATCAAGAATATCTGTATTAAGACCTAGCTCCCTCTCTGTCCTTTTGTCTTTTGCATGATATTGTAACGAGTTACTTAGCACATATTCCTTATTAAATTCGTCATATAGATACAAATCAGCAGCATCATATTCAATGAACATTCTCAAACTCTCGAATAGTCGACTAGCCATATCACTTACGTTATGAATAGCATAAATCTTATAAATCAAATCACTTACAACTGCTAATTTACCATGCCATGATTCGCCCATATTATGTCACTTGCTCCTTTCAAAAAGTGTGTAGCGTGTTTTGTGTTATAGTATGCCAGCGGAGATACTGCGAAAATATATACGAGTTTTGTATCACCCTTACCATAACCAAAAAAAAGCTCAGTGAGGTTTTTTTCTCCTCACTGAGATATCTCTTTAATACGAAAAGCTAACATCAATTGGAACTTGTCGTCTAATGTACTGATTTCGCTTTCTAATATTTTTTTGATCTTATTTAACTGATAATTAATCGTATTACGATGTACATTCTCTTCTTCAGCGATTTTTTGTATACTTCCATCACATGCTATATATCGTTGCAACAATTCTACATAACTAGTTTCATGTTCCTTATCATAATCTTCTAGATTTCCCAAAGTATCTCGATAATACTCTCTTAGAATTCTCGTTTCATCAACTGATATTAAAATCTTTCTACTATCTAATTTATCAAATGCTAAATATGAACTTGAAGTATTGGCCGATAAAATCATAACTCGCATTGCCCGATAATAACTTCTTGATATTAAAGAAATGTTATTTACGTTCGGTCCTATACCTATATGAACTTCACTATTATCATTATGGCACATTTTAACAATATTATCAATTACCATTTCAATATTTGCACTTGAACAGCCGATGAATACCATACAAATTGTTTGTTTCTGCAAGAAAATACTAATACTATTAAGTAGATCTGCTGCCGCTTCTTGTATTTTATTAATCACAAAATCATCTACACTTTGATTATCACCAAGTTTGAGAGCGCGAATCCCCACTACACAATAAGTATCATCTCTATGAAATCCATACTTTTCAACCACTTGAATTTGATTTTCCATATCATAAGTGGTTTCTATAAGCTTCTTAAGCGCTGTAGATAGTTGTTCTTCTCGTTGTTCATCTTTAATAATCTGATTGCAAAAATCTCTTGTAATATCAACTAGTCTTGTTTTCCAAGGTACCTCTAATATGGGGAAATGTTCTTCATTCGCATATTCAAGTACTTCAAGCGTTACCTTATCAATGTATGGACCAACATTGACTACAAGACCAGCAGCTTCTTTTTCAACTAAATTCTTAACAAAGGGGATCAACCAGTTGCCTTCTCTTCTTGCAATACCAGTGGTGAATATCAATTCACCACCACGTAAAAAGCTACTCGCCTCAATGTCTTCTATTGTATGTACCCATTGAACAATCTTATTCATGTTCTGTTCACCTGCAAGAATACGCATTCCATACAAGTAATCAGAGTTTTGACATAATTTTTGAAGGTGTATTGCCATATCGCATCACTCGTTTCCTACTTGAATTTAATTTTAATATACTCCTTAATTAGATTCACACAATCTTCTCTACCAATACGATCACTATTAAGTACCAAATGATAATTTATTGGATTCGTCCAATCTTTACCACCAGTATAATATTTGTAATAATTGCTTCTATATTTATCTGTTTTCTTTATTAATTGATGAGCTCTTTCTTCAGAAACATTCATCTTATTCATGATCGAAGCTACACAGGCATAACGTGGAGCTTCAATATATATACTAATCACATTACTATATTGCCTTAGAACATAGTCTGCACATTTTCCCACTATAATACAGGCTTCTGTCTTTGCTAAGTTTCTAATAATTTCTGCTTGAATATTATATAGATTTATATCTGATACAAAATCTTTTTCCGAGGGCTCAACAACAGTGCTATAAGGAACTGACTTCAATAGATTCGTAAAATAACTCCCATGTAATTTCTCATCAACTGATACAAACTCACTTTCATCAATACCACTCATCTGAGAGGCCATGGTTAGGATTTGTCTTTCATAACAAGGAATCTGAAGTTCCCCCGCTAATTTAATTGCAATCTCTTTTCCACCGCTACCGAAACCTCTTGCAATCGTTATTACATAATTCTTCATTGCAATCCCCCTTTGCTACAATATAGTTTTACCTATTCAGCATCCGCTTTCAATACAGCATTTAACATAACTGTAGCGCCCTCTGTACAATGTTCTGGTGTTGAATATTCTGGCTCACAGTGTGATAAACCGTCTTTTGACTGAACAAAAATCATTGTTGTTGGTAACATATATGCTACAAATTGAGCATCATGACCTGCACCAGAGTGAATGTATTGATGCTTTACTCCTAATTCTTCTGCTGCTGTCTTAACATAAGACACTAATTTCTTATCCCAATAAACAGTATCACGGTTCCAAGCTCTTACAACTTCGCAAGTACATCCACTCCATTCTTTATTAGCTACACTTTTAACAATTGCTAATACTTTATCAAGTACTTCTGGGTCTTCATGTCTTGCGTCTATTGAAAAATCAAAGTAATCTGGTACACAAGTATGAACACAAGGGTGACATACAACTTCTCCAGTTGTGTAAACCAAGTCATCTACTCCTAATTGATCAATTTCGTCATGTAAGTAACAAAGTGCTTTCGATGCTGCATAGAATGCATCACGTCTCTTAGGCATTGGAAAAGTCCCCGCATGAACGGTTTGCCCATAGAAACGAACACGATAATTGAACATCCCAAGAACACAATCAACTACGCCAATTGTATTTCCTGCATCTTCAAGAATTGGTCCTTGTTCAATATGTGTCTCAAACATATATTGATACTTCTGTGGCGAGATTCTATTTCCCTTATCACCTTTGAAACCAGATGCTTCTAGTGCATCGCCAAATGTTTTCGTCTTATCTAAGATGCTCTTAGAATTCATCATATCTTCATATTTGAACTTACCACGAATATCTTCTGGTAGATAATCGTAACATACAATACCTGAACACATCATTGCCGGTGGATATAGAGAACCTTCTTCGTTGGTCCAAATCATTGCAGTTAACGGATGTTTATGAGGAATGTTCTGATCTGCGACTGTTTCAAGAACTTCCATGGCTGACATAACTCCAAGAATCCCATCGTAGTTACCACCATTCTTAACAGAGTCCACGTGAGAGCCCATAACAATACGCTTTGCATCTGGATCGCTTCCAGTAAGTGTTGCATACATGTTCGCAACATCATCTACTTCAATTATTGCCCCAATTGCTTCCATACGTTTTTTAAATTCATTTCTTGCCATAAGTGCTTCTGCTGATAAGGAGTATCTTGTAATCCCACCATGACCAGCATCTCCAAACGTTGAAAACGTTTTGATTTTATCTGACATTCTATCTAAACTACATTTATACATAGTAATAACCACCTTTCATATGGTAATTGCAAAACTCTTTGTAATGGAGTAACGTTTTACAATTACCTATTTTTCTTTACTCTAGTGCCGTAAGATATGGCATCTACTGGACATACCGTTGTGCATAAGTGACAGCCGACGCATTTTTTAGGATCCATAATTGGTTTTCTATCTTTCCCTGCTGCTAATGCCTGATGTCCTCCATCGTAACAAGATACGATACATCTTCCACAACCAACACAAGTACTTCTATCGAATCTAGGATAACAGATACTATCTCTTTCTAATTCTTCTGCTGGAACAATCTTGCTTAATGCCTTACCTAATATATCCTCAACTTTGCTAAAGCCACTCTCCGATAGATATCTAGATAATCCATCAATTAAATCATTAATAATTCGATAGCCATATTCCATAACAGATGTTGTGATTTGAACGGTGGAACACCCCATTGCAATGAATTCCATCGCATCTTTCCAGGTTGTAATTCCACCCATCCCACTTACAGGAATGTCTGTAAGCTTTTGGTTTACTTTCATATCATGGATAAAACGTAAAGCTATTGGTTTAACTGCCTTACCGGAATAACCGCCAATAGAAGAATAACCAAGTACCTCTGGTGCTGTTGTAAATGTATCAATATTCACATTCATAATACTCTTAATTGTATTGATTGCTGCCAAGCCATCAGCTCCTGCCTCTACTGCCGCTATTGCTGGAACTTCCATATTTGTAATGTTAGGTGTCATCTTTGCAAGAACAGGTAATGAAGTACCTTTCTTTGTGGCTTTCGTAAACTTACTTACTAGTTCTGTATTCGTTCCAATATCACTACCAAGTCCTGTTCCACTCATATGTGGACAAGAGAAGTTACATTCAACGATATCAGCCCCAGCTTCTTCAACTAAAGTTGCTAGTTTCGTCCATTCTTCTTCATCTCTCCCCATTATAGATGCAATTATTATCTTCGTTGGATATTCCTTCTTCAATTTCCGAAAGAATTCTAGATTTTCCTCTAATGTATGATCTGATATCTGCTCGATGTTCTTAAACCCTACGAACTTTTCACCTTCTTTTTCAATTTGAGAAAATCTTGGGGATACTTCGTCTGGTACGAACATTCCAACTGTTTTAAATGCTACTCCAGCCCACCCCATATCAAAGGCTTTCGCTACCATTTCATAATTACTGCAAACAACAGAGGAGGATAAGAAAAATGGATTCTCGCATCTCACTCCACATAATTCAGTTGATAAATCAACTTTCTTTGCCTCTTTATATGGTAACTTGGCTACCTCATTCATGATCTTATCAATTTCAACTGGTTGGTCAAAATCACTTCTAACACATGCTTTTATACAAGTTTTATCCTCGCAAGTAGCACAATCTATATTCTTAGTGCAGAATTCTCTTGCACCGCTTATATTTTCAAATCGTAGTGCACGAATTACTCTTGCTGGGTCCATATTCTTGCTACATGATTGTGTGCAAGTTGGATTCTCGCAAAGGAAACATGCATTGGTTAAAGTACTTAATATTCTTTCGATTGCTGCCATTAGCATCGCCTCCACTCTTGGTTTTCTTATCTTATGTATCGTAACTATTTCGCCCACTAGCGTTATCTTTTAGCTTTTCTTTTAACGAACTTACCCAAACCAGGTGAACCAACGAATTCTCCATTATCATAAACTAATTTACCTCTCACATATGTCTGTACTGGATATCCATGAAGTTCCTTTCCTTCCCAGATTGTATGGTCATAATCTGAATGCATATTTTCTACATGCACTGTAAAATCTTTGTCTTTATCATAAATTACGATATCAGCATCTTTACCGATTGTTAAAGAACCTTTTTCCTTACAACCAAAGATTTTAGCTGGATTTGTTGAACATAATTCCACAACTCTCTCAAATGTTAACTTTCCTGTATTCGCTGCATCTAACATGTAAGGATACAGATTCTCTACACCTGCACAACCATTTGGTATCTTTGTGAAGTCATCTTTGCCCCAATCTTTTTCGTAGCTTTGGAATGGGCAGTGGTCTGTTGCAACTGTATCAATAAATCCTGCTTTAATCGCATCCCATAAAGCCACCTGACTTTCTTTTCCCTTCATCGGAGGAGAACAAACGAAGTTTCTTCCATCTTCTCTCTTATATACATCACAAGTAAATTCTAGATACTGTGGACAAGTTTCAACATACACTTCATGTCCTGCCTTCTTAGCTTCGATGCAAGCTTCCAAACCTTCTTTATCTGCCATATGAACAATGTAGATTGGGGCTTCTAGATGCGTAGCCCAGTGGACAGCTCTTTTATCCGCCTCTGCTTCTACGAATTCCGGTCTACTTAAGTAGTGATACCATGCACTGGTCTTACCTTCCGCTAAGAATTTCTCTATATTCAAATCAATCAGGTCTGGATTCTCTGCGTGAACATTAATTATAGCTCCAAGCTCTTTTGCTCGTAACAACAACCTTGCTAACGTACCATCATCAACCATCATGTTTTCTTTCTTATACACTAGGAAACACTTAAAACTTGTGATTCCTTCTTCTACTGCTTTTTCCATCTCCTTTATTATCTCACCACCGTTCAAATCGGTGATACAACAATGAAATGCATAATCTACACAAGCTTCATTCTCAAGAATTTCTTTTTTAGAATTAATTAATCCTAAGATTGTTTCACCCTTATGTTGAACCGGATAATCAAATATAGTAGTTACACCACCACATGCTGCTGCTCTTGTTCCTGCTAGATAACTATCTGCTGATACAGTACCACCGAATGGCATTGCAAGATGCGTATGTACATCTAATGCTCCTGGTAATACTAACTTACCAGTTGCATCTACCACTTTATCAGCTTCTACTGTTAAATCTTTACCGATTGTTACAATCTTACCGTCCTCAACACCAAGATCCGCTACAAAGCTTTCTTTTGCTGTTACAATTGTTCCATTCTTAATTAATAAATCCATATTCACCATTCCCTTCAACTAAGGTTGATAATTAACTTTTTTAATTCTTAGGAAAGCAAGATTTGCTTTCCTAAGTTTGATTCATATTTAAATTATTTAGTAAACTTATCTAATTTGTATACAAGTACAAGTCCTGATCTTTGGTATACTTGTGAGATTTCTAATAAGTCCATACCACCTGAATTAGCAGCGATTAAGTTTGCTAACCAAGTTACTCCAAAATCTACTGTGCTGTTGCTTACTGCTGTTGTTTCGCTGATATCACCACCACCAGATACAACATTTACTTCTAAACCAACTTCATCATAGTAACCTTTTTCAAGCGCTACATAGTACCCCATGAATTGAGCTTGTGGAAGCCATTTTAATTGAATTGTTACGCTAGCCTTTTCAGGAGTTCCAAAATTACCATCAGTTGATGCCGCGGCTGCTTCCCAGTAAGAAGTATCTCTAACATCATCTAATGTAAGTTTGCTAAGTTTATCTGCTGCTGTCGCATCATCTAGTGATATGTATTTTTGTGCCAATTCTAATGTTTGGCTCATAGCCGCTTCGTCCATTTTACCAAGGTCAGTAACTGTATTACCGCCCATGTCTGTTTCAACTAACTTCTTAACTTCACTAGCCATATAGGATTGGTGTTCTGCTGATACAGAAGAACCATATTTGTATACGATTTCAGCTGCTTCTTCTGGATTTTCACAAGCATATTTCCAACCTTTCATTGATGCATAGATGAATGCTTTTACCGTATTCGGATTTTGCTCTGCAAATGCTCTAGTACAAAAGATATTATCCTCAAGCATAGCCACGCCCTCATCATTCATATCAATTGTACCTACGGTGTCACCATAGTTGTACGCACCGTCATAACTGTTTTTAACTAATCCAAGTTCGTTATAAGTCATTGCTGAAGCTAATGTAATGGAATCATCATCAAAACCGTCCATATCAAATGCCTGACTTAAGTATGTAATTGGTTGACCATATTTTGTTAATAAAGCTTGAATTTCATACTCATTACCAAGACCCCAGTTACCAACTTTTCCTTCTGTTGCTGCTAGTTTAACAATCTCTTCATTTGACATTACTGTCCCTGTTTCTGTAGAAGTATCTGCGGTTTCACCTGCCTCTGTATCTACGGATGCTGTTTCTTGATTTTTGTCACTAGTTGTTACATTCTTATTACTGCTACAACCAGCTAATGAAGCCATTGCCAAAGTTGCTATCATCAAAATAGCCACCATTTTTCTTGCTCTACATCTTTTCATATCTCTCATATAATAACCATGCCCTTTCCATAGCCTACAAACTTTGAGCCGTAGGTACAATTTTGTATGTGAAATATTCACCTTTCACACTAACCTCCTACCTGCAACTAGTTGCGGCACTTTGCTTAATTATAGTGCTACCCATATATTAAACTAAGAAACTTTCTTCTCGCTATCTTCTGTTCCTTAGCAAAATACCCTCAAAAATCATTAATATACAATACATACTAATACCGATTAGACACGCAACCGCTATGTATGACCAAGCTGTTGCATATTGAGCAATAACAATGTTCTCTCTAATCTGTCTACCTACTCCAGTTATATATTCTGCAAAATATTCGCTTACAATAGCACTAATAACGCTAGAAGGTACTCCTACCCTAAGTGCAGTAAATATATAAGGCACACTATTAGGTAATCGTAATTTAAAGAAAACAACTCTTTTCTTAGCTGCATAGGATTTCATCAAGTCTAATGAAAACTCCGGAACATCGTTTAACCCTCTGTATGCATTCACACTCATCGTAGCAATGGATACAATCAGGACTACTAAGATCTTCGCCACCATACTTCTTACACTTGCATCACTACTTACATCTTTTGTCCAATTTGTCATAACTGGAGCAAGTGCTACGATTGGAATGGCATTAAATGCTGCGACAATGGATAAGCCACCTGCTCCCCATCTTGGGAATACTGTTGCTAGAACTGCAATTAGATATCCAATAAATGAACCAATTGCTAATCCGATTACTGCTACCAACACGGTTGCTTTTACATTTATCATTATCTTAGGAATGTTATCCCCAATGATACGATTGATCTGACTTGGTAGTGGTAATGTGAAAGTATCTGTACCCAGTATCTTATGTAAAATCTGCGTTTGCCATAAGATTACTACCAATGCTCCAAGTGCTACTGGTAATATAACGCTTAAGAAAGGCTGTACCTTAGGATTATTAAAAAACCGTATGAATATATTTTTCTTTCTTTTAATCATCTACACTACCATCCTCTCTTATGCTTTTTTTCTTCTTTTTCTATCTGCTCTCATATTCGGGGAAACTAGTTTTTCTAACACTCCCATCAATACGCTACTTATGATGCCGATAAAGGCACTGAAGAATACAATTTGCCAGAACACATAGATGCTCATCGCGTGTTTTAGTGACTGTGATAACATACACCCAAGTCCGCCATCCCCTTGTAAGGTGTCAACAAGAATAGATGCCGTTATTGCCATAGGAGCAGATATCTTCAACCCAGTGAAGAAATATGGAATACAAGAAGGGATTAATACCTTCCGATAAATCGTCCATTTACTAGCTGCATAGGAATACATGAGATCATATTTCTCTTTGGATACAGAATTAAGCCCTGCCAAAGTATTCGTTGCTACTGGATAAAAGGTTAATATTGCTGCAATTACAATACGACTCATTCCTATGTCATGGGTAATTGCTAGAATAATTGGTGCCATACCGATTATCGGAATCATCTGAATCAGCATCAAATATGGAAATATTGTCTTCTCAACCAGTCCCGATAATTTCATTAACAATGCCATTAAGAACCCAAACAACGTACCGAATACGAATCCTATAAAAGCTCTTTCTAATGTAGCTTTTGCACTATTCCATACAATCTGTGATGCTGTTTGTGAATTGCTGACCATCTTATCATCGAATACCGAATCTATTATCTGACTTACGTGAGGAAGTACATTCTCAGGAGTACGTTTCGTCTTCTCCATATGAGCTGCTCCCATCTCCCAAATAGCTACCAGTATAAGAACCCAAACAAACATTATAAAAGGTTTCGAAGATATTATCTTCTTTGCTTTATTCATATGCTCCCTCCCTCAAAACTGTTTCTTACTTTTGCAACAAGTTCAGTAAAAGGAACACTATCTTTCATACCTATTGTTCTTGGTCTAGGAAGATCAATATCTACGACTGCTGATAATCTTCCTGGATGAGGTGAGAGTACACAAACCTTATCTGATAGATAAACAGCCTCTTGAATGTTATGGGTAACAAAGATAACCGTCTTATTGGTCTCTCTCCATATCTTTAATAGATCATCATGTAATTTTTCTTTGGTGAATTCATCTAAAGCTGAAAATGGTTCATCCATTAATAAAATATTAGGTTTAATTCCAAATGCTCTAGCGATACCGACTCTTTGTTGCATTCCACCACTTAACTGTTTTGGATAGTGATCTGCAAATTTTGTTAATCCTACAAGTTCTAACATTCTATCTGCTTGTTTTGAGCGTTCCTCTTTGCTCCAATACATAATCTCTAATGGTAGTTCCACATTTTTCTTAACCGTTCTCCACTCGAACAATACTGGGCTTTGGAATACAATACCAAACTTTTGTTGTAAACGAATCTCCTTAGGGGTCATTCCACTGATCCTTACCTTACCAGAAGTTGGTTCTAATAAATCGGCTATTGTTCGAAGTAAAGTAGTCTTGCCACAACCGGAAGGTCCAAGAAGGGAAATAAATTCACCTTTTCTAACATCAAGATTAATATGATTTAATGCTTGCACATCATTACCGCTATTATCCTTGAATGACATACATACATCATCAATCTTGATTTCTACTTCTCTCTCCACTTCTCTTTCTTTTATCATCTCACTCATATCGATTCCTCCTGTACACTGTAATTCTCATTGAATCGTCTGCGAACAAAAAAGCATGGCAACGGGTCAAATCAAATGACACCGTTGTCACGCTTTTATTAATAAACTTCCTTATATAATTTCATGCAATCTTCTTTCGTAACATCTCTTCTCGTGTTTGAAGGACTTCCACTTGCAACTGCATCAGTTGCCATCTTTTCAATAACACTCTCGTATTTATCTTGGTCAATTCCATATCCGCTTAAGGTAGGAATATCACAAATCTTACAGATTTTATCTAATTTAGTTAAGAATTTATCCGCTGCTATTGTATCGCTTTCTTCCAAAGTAGCAACCTTCGTTTCTCTTGCTAATATTGCTAATCGATCTGTTACATTAATTGCTGCAAAAGCCATACATTTTGTTAATAGCATCGCGTTAGACATTCCATGTGGTACATGAAATAACGCCCCGATTGGTCTACTCATACCATGAACTAATGTAACACTAGAGTTATTAATACAGATACCGGCTTCTAATGCTGCAATCGCCATCTCTTCTCTTGCTTCCTCATTAGTCCCATCTCGATATACAATAGGTAAGTATCTAACAATACGTTTGATTGCAGAAACAGCTAGTGTATCCGTCATAACCGTTGCTTTCTTTGACGTATAGGCTTCTACTGCATGGGTTAAGGCATCTAAACCAGTTGCCGCTGTGACAGACTTAGGTGCTGTCATTCCTAATTCATAATCAACTATAGCAAGATTGGGTATAAGATAATCACCTTTTAACAACATCTTAATATCCTTCTTAGTATCCGTAATAATAGTGAACTTCGTTGCCTCAGATCCAGTTCCTGCTGTTGTTGGAATTGCAACTACTGGTGGTATCATGTTCGGAATCTCTTTGCCGTTATAATCTGCGATAGCACCTGGGTTCGTAATCATTGCACCAATTGCTTTAGCTGAATCAAGTGGACTTCCTCCTCCGATTCCGATTAAGAATTCACAATTAGTCTCTTGATATAACTTAATTCCCTCTTCAATCATGCAATCTGTTGGTTCACCAGTTATTCCATCGAAAATACTATACTCCACATCTATATCGTCTAATATATCTATTAACATCTGCATCATCGTTGATTCTACAACATGCTTGCCAGTAACGATTAATGCTTTCTTTCCATAAGATTTT
>JAHZFJ010000001.1:0-109933 GCA_019421365.1 Lachnospiraceae bacterium | reverse complement strand
CTCCCTTGCCAGTAATAATATGGGTTGGAACCGTAAGCTGTGCCATATAGTTCACCTACTTTTCTATAATCATCAAAATAATTCTCCTAAGATATATTCCTTATCTACTACATCTAATACTTCATCTATCTTTACTAATTCTTCTCTTAATTGTTCCTCTGTGATAATTAAAGGTGGATTAACGAATAACATATTCTCATGTGAATACGTCATAAATCCTTTTTCTTTTAACTTACCAATGATACTTCCCATAGCACCTTTTGAATCCTTACCATATTCAACTAGAGGTTCCTTTGTTACTTTATCTTTTACCAACTCAATTGCTGAGAATAAACCGATATATCTAACATCACCTACACATGAATGTCTATCCTTTAATTCTTCAAGTAATTCAGAAAGAACCTTTCCTACTTCATTAACATGCTCTATTATGTTTGCCTCTTTATAATAGTTAACACAAGCAACCGCTGCTGCACAAGCAAGTGGATGACCACTGTAAGTAAGACCACATGATAATAAATGTTCATCAAAGTACTCTGCAATTTTACTACTTACTGCTACTCCGCCTAATGGAACGTATCCACAATTAACACCTTTTGCAAAACTTACTAGGTCTGGTTTAACATTAAAGTTTTCGAATGCGAACATCTTACCTGTTCTTCCAAATCCGGCCATTACTTCATCACAAATCATTATGATGTTGTATTTATCACACAGTGCTCTAACTCCTGGCATATATCCTTTCGGAGGAATGATAACACCATTCGAACCTGTTATCGTTTCCATAACGATTGCTGCAATACTATCTGCACCTTCATAATTGATTTGTTCTTCTAATTTAGTAAGATAGAATTTCGTTGCTGCCTCTTCTGAAGAAAAATCAATTGCTTCACGATATATGTATGGATCAAAGAATTTGACAAAGCCAGGAATACCTGGTTCAAGTGGAAATCTTCTTGGCTCACCAGTAAGATTTCCTGCACCAAAGGAAGATCCATGATAGCTTCTATATCGACTAAACACCTTATTCTTACCGGTGTACATTCTAGCTATTTTAATAGCGTTTTCATTGGCATCTGCTCCTGCATTTGTAAAGAATACTTTACCAAAATTATCTGGTAAAAGGTCAATTATCATCTTTGCTAATTCTGCCCTAGGTTCTGCTGCATAAGATGGTGCAAGATAACAATATTTATCAACCTGTTCTTTAATCGCATTTGCTACCTCTTCATTACCAAACCCAACATTCAAGTTCACTAATTGAGCTGACATATCTGCATAACGTTTCCCATCATAATCATACATATAGATGCCTTCTGCTTTTTCAATAGGAATTGGATTTATCATCTTTTGTTTACTCCATGATTGTAGTACATATTTTTTAGATAATTCTTTTACTTCTTCACCTGTCATATCCATCTCTCCTTCGACTACATCTGTGCATTAGCACATATAATTTTGTATTTTAGATAAAAACTATACTATAATAGTTTTATTTTTGTGCTTCAACACAATCACCGTTGTGTTTGATGTATTATTTATATCGCGATTTTGTTTTTTCTACAATCACATAAAAGTAGTAATTATCTACTACTTTCGAAGTAGTACTCTTTTGAAATATACTCTTTTTTATACATGCCTATCACCTTCAGTCTTGAAAACCCCCATAATATTAAACAAAAAATGGCTACCAAAATGGTAGCCAAAAGTAGTAGCTTAGTAGTACATCTGTTCATGAGTTTATCATTACATTTAACAATCTCTTATCATTATTCTTTCACTGGCTTTATCAAATAGTAAATACCCTCTTCTTTCTGCCTCTTCAATTCCCTCAGCACAGGCAGCTTCTATAACTGTTCCTGTTCTAGAAAACCCGAATACCTTGGCAGTTTCTCGTATCATATCACTCTTGCTTAGGCTAATCTGTGAAGATATAATTTCTTTCATTGCATTAGCAATCTCATATGGTGGTATATCTTCTAGATTTCTCTTATCCTTATCTTCACTTGCAACGCGATAATCCATATAGTCTTCTGGATCTTGATCCATTCTCCAGTAATAACTCATATCACCGACTACTGTTTTCTTAAGATTACCACCTTGTCTTAGTTGTTTAAGAATACTTGCCAAACGATTCTCTACTCTACTTCCTAAGCGCGTAATATTCCACCCTAAAACAACCTTCTTAGTAAGTAGTTTATTACTAATTGGAGCCTCATTTGTAATTATATCCATAATCACATTACGAATCTGTTCATCAGTACTAATTTGATAAAAATCCTCTTGTAAACCATATTCTTTCACTTCAGTTGGTGCGTAAGAATGCGGTTTCTCGTGACCTGAGGTAACAGCGATTTCTTCTTCTAATCTTTCACTTGCAACAAAAACATTACCTTTTTCGTTACTAATCAAAGCGTTATCATTGATAATCAAAGCGTTATCATTGATAATTAAAGATTTAGCAATAGAAGTCTTAACCTTATTTAATACCTTCTCTGGATTATCTAACCAATCTAGTATCCATATTGTATGAAGATTCCAACCAAGGTCTGTTAAAACTTGTGGTTGTAATAAGTTGCGTTCCCTTGCAGTATTCACTTCTCTAGCATTGTCTCCATCGAGTAAGATCCCTAATATATAAGTATTAGCATCCTTAGGATTAATTACCCCTATATCTATTGTGTACTTAGACCAACCAACATTACATCTTGTCTTATATCCCATATTCTCAATCTGCTCTGCGATGTGTTCCAGTAGTGTTGTATCTCTGTATACAACATCTTCCTTATGCACAGATATTGCACTCCTTCCAGCTCTTGCATAAGTAAGGAAACCCTTTAAACCTGCAACTCCTTCTGCACGAGTTCTTGTGAGATCAATTTGCTCAGGCGTAATCGTAGAAAATACCAGCATCTCTTTTCTTGCTCTTGAGATTGCAACATTCAATCTACGATATCCTCCTTCTCTGTTTAGTGGTCCAAAATTCATAGAAACCTTGCCGTCTTTATCTGGCCCATATCCTACTGAGAATAGAATAATGTCTCTCTCGTCACCTTGAACATTTTCAAGATTTTTAATAAATATAGGCTCTGACATCTGTTCATGAATCTTCTCTAGCAGCGGATTATCAATAAATTCTTTCTCAAGTAAATCCTCAATAAGATTCTGTTGAACAGAGCTAAATGTAACGACTCCTATACTATCTTTTCTCTTATTCTCATCTAGAAGATGATTGCAGATTTCACTCACTACTGCCAGTGCTTCCGCACGATTTTGCTTCGTTCCACCTTTGTCATAATGTCCATCTATCGGTATCAACTTAACCCTTGAACTCATATCATCTGGTGAAGGATAGGTATGTAGACGGTGTCCATAATATTTAGCATTACTATATGCAATCAAACTTTCATGACGAGAACGATAATGCCATAACAGATGTTTCTGTGGCATTGTTAATGCTAAACAGTCATCTAACACACTCTCTAAATCCTCTAATTCATAATTCTCTTCGTCATAATATGTATTTCGGAAGAAACGGGTTGGTGGTAACTGCTTGGGATCACCAACGATTATAGCATTCTCAGCTCTTGCTATTGCTCCAACAGCTTCACAGGTTGGCAATTGAGAGGCTTCATCAAAGATTACGATATCGAATTTATGAAGTGCTGGATCTAGATACTGCGCAACGGACATCGGACTCATAAGCATACAAGGGCAAAGCCTTGTGATTAGGTTTTCCGTCTGGTCAAACAACTTACGTATCGACATCATTCTACCGCCACTTCGAATCGCTTTTTGAAGGATTCCAAGTTCCGAAGAAGCTGCTCCTGTAATTGAAGCATCTGGTATCCTTGAAGATAACTTCGCTATCAATTCTTGCAGTGTAAGTTTACCGAACTCTTTTGTTATTTCCTTATACTTCTTAATAGTATCTTCGAATTTCACCCCTTGAAAATTCGTTAGTATTGGCTCAGCTTGAATTGTACGCTTGATGATTGCTAAATTCAAATTACATACAAAACTCTCTATCAATTCCTCTGGTTGTACTTTACCTGATAGGAATTCATCTGCTGCCTGATTAAAACCACAATCTCTTACTTTTTCTACCTGCTGTAATAAAGCTGACCAATCTCTTAACTCACCAATATGTTTCAGCCATATAGAAAGTTCCTTTCTTGTTTTTGAAATCCAACTTCCGTCTTCATGAAAACAGTCTATCATCGCTTGATACTGATTAACAAGTTGTACTTCCTTTGTCATGCACAACTGCCAACACTGTAGGTAATTTAAAATATCATTCTGCAGATATTCTTTTTTCTGACTATGTAATGAAACTAGTTCTCCTAATTTTTGAGTTGCTGTTATTACTTCATCTCTTTCTAATTCAATCTCTGACAATGCACTACGTAATTGTAAAGTATCCTGTAACGCCTCACCAAGAACCTCCCAATTAGTATGTAATCCTTGCCATAGGTAAGAGAAACTTCCTGTAACAGTAGCATCAAGATTATTCAAGTAATCGCTTAATTGTATCCGTCTGATAAGTTTCTTATACCATAATGCAATAGTATGCTGATCCACATCGATAGGAGACTTAGCATACACCCTTAATTCTTTTATTAATTTATTCTTCATTATAATTCTTCGAATAAACCATTTTGATGATGCCTTCTTCCACTCTGAGGCTGCCTTACTCACATCATATTGATATATCTCTGTTTCAAATGTTTGAGCAATTTCTTTTTCAAGAGATACCAATTCTTTACCACAAGCTACAACATCATATAAGCTTTTTTCTTTTCTCTCATTTACCTGTTCTAACATTAAACTATCTAGTTGATACTTAGCGTTAGAAAGACAACTTAGTAACTCCGTAAATGCTTTATAATTTGAATAAGTTTCAGCCATTCGTGTGCCAAAAACCTGCTCGAACGCGTGAAACATCTCATCTAACTGAATTAATGCTTCATCAAATTCCCTACATATCTTAGCAAATGATTCTCTTAGTTCTAGAGAATAATTAGGATTACGATAGCGCTTGAATACAGAATTCACTCCTCCTTTGCATTCCTCACTTGCTCTCTTGCACTGCCTAATTCCTTCTAACCATTCTTCATACATTCCGTCTCTTAACTTAGAGATGCAAGTATCATCAATTGTAAGAGCATCTTTATATTGTTTGTATGTCTCATATCTACTGATAGCTTCGTATAAGGACATACCATACTCTCTCTTCTTATGAATAGCTTCTATAACTTGATTCAGTTCTTGTCGTAGCACATGGACCTGTGTTGCAACTTGTTCGTATTCTCCGCTTGGCTTCGTCTTCGCAACTTGTAATACTCTATTTAATTGATTTAGTACTTCTCGTTTCTGCGCCTTATTGGAATGAAGTTCTAAGCAGAATGGACCAAGACCTAAGTTTTCGAGTCTCTTTTGTACAACTGATAGCGCCGCCATCTTCTCTGCTACAAACAATACTTTCTTTCCATGAAATAATGCATCTGTTATTATATTCGTAATTGTCTGTGATTTCCCTGTTCCTGGAGGACCATGTAATACAAAACTCTGTCCCTTACTAGCTGCACAGATAGCTTCTAATTGAGAAGAATCCGCACTAATTGGAATAGCTAAATCCATTGCAGACATCTGTTCATCTAATTGTCTTGCCGTTATCATATCACCTTGTGGTAACCACTCTAGTTTTCCTGATATTAGACTAGCGACTAATTTATTCTTCATCAATTCATCAGTACGATTCCGAATATCATTCCATAATATAAACTGATTGAATGAAAATAATCCCAAGAAAGCGTATTCTTCTACAGCCCAGTTTGGCTTATTTGCAATCCCCTTTCTAACTTCACGAAATACATACGATAAGTCCACACCACACTCATCCATAGGTAATGGATCAATACCTGTGATCTCTATATCAAAATCCTGGCGAAGCATCTCTAATAAGGTTATGTTCATCTGCACCTCATCATCTCGAATTCGGATGGCATACGTATGGGCTTGTGCTTTTCTAACTAGATCAACAGGTACTAAAACCAAAGGAGCATATCTTACTTTCTGACTCTGTTTTGTTTCATACCAACGTAAGAACCCCAAAGCCAGATACAACGAGTTCGCACCATTTTCCTCTATTAAAGTACGTGCTTGTCTGTGAATATTCTTTAACACATCTTCTAATTCTTCTTCCTCTAGAAATGTTCGTATTCTTCTGTGTGTGAATTCCGAAGTAGCTATTGCTTCAATATATTCTAAATCTTTTTGAATTGGATAGACATTTAAATCATTACGCATCGTGGTAATGTCTTTTGATTTACCCATGATTATAAACTGTTCACCACTTGTCATGTGATCCTGTAATTCAAAGAGATTAGCAGTCATCAATTGCACAGTTGTCTTTGTTTTTCTAAAGTTTAATAATGTATTACGTAGACTTAAATCCAACAGTTTTCTTTCCCATAATCTTAATTTTGCCTGACCACTGGTCTCATCTAAATCTTCGCTCTTACTATAATCATATCCTAAGAAGTCTTCAGACATATCAGTATCCTTACTAGTAATTACGTCAACCGTTACATATTTTTCATCTTCTTGAATGCGCAAAGGAAGTGGACAAATTCCGCTTGCACGACAACTCTTAATATCTATTGCCATGAGAAACATCTCATTATTAGAGATAAGTTCTTTCGCATCTTTCTTCGCATGCATAAAATCTACACAATGGTCCTTAACTATATCGGTACATTCTATAAATAGGATATTATTCTTACCTTCATCGCTCTTTGTTAATACTGTTAAATCTTCTACCACGCATTCTGTTAATGATTCTTCCTCCATATGACATCCAACAAACGCATGTCCTCTGAGAAAAACTAAAATCGGATGTAATCCTATTGCCTCTAAACAACTTACATAGAGTAGGGATAATTCTAACGCTGTTCCATTACCTTTTTCTATTACCATTTGCGGTAGATGCAAACTCTGCCCATTCGTTTCGTAACTTACCGTTGGAACTTCTAATTCTAACTCAAGGTCCTGCAATGCCGTATAGACTGCTTTCATCTGTTCCTCTACTATGTCAGGATTTTTCGTTTGATATCCTGTAAAATCCTCCGCATTTCCCCATGCCTTAAGATATTTGGTTGCGTTCATGGCTATATCATTTACCTTAGGATGAAACGGTGTTATATATGCTGCAATCATCTCAGGTAGATGATTAATACCTGTCCATTGGTCATAAGCAAGTAAAGTAACGGAATGTGTCTCATTCCAGATACAATTCTGTGCTTCTTTTACTTCGATACTTAATTTTCCTTCTATCTTCTCTGTCAAAGAAACAAGATACTCCATAGAAGGAACGATTCGTATTGGTGATAACTCCACCGGCTCACTTGGTTTCAAGTGCTTGATAGTAACCACATATGGAACTGCAAATTCTGGTTGAAACGATATCTTAATAGTAATGTCCGTGTATATTTCTTTTGAAGTATTTGTTATCACTAGACTACTAATAATTGGTATACAATTTTGCTGCAAGGCATAATGAATTGTTTCATTTATCTGAGTTTCTACCGTTATTTTTTTCAAAGTGATCCCCCTCTTAATGGTATTTTTTAATCTTATAAGCCTCATCTATGTTCCATATTTTTACATTTATTCATTATATCATCTATTGTTAATAAAATCCATATAAAGTTCTTACTAATTATAGTGCTTAGAATAAGAAGGACCAGTTCCAATTATAAGCTGGCAACTAGTCCTTCTTTACCCTGTATAAATAAAACCTAATGTATTCCCTTGGTACTAATCAATTTTACCGGCATTCCAATTTCAGATGTTAACATTCTTATTAAGCTTTATATGGTAATCCTTGTGCTTCTAAGAAGGATTTTGCCACAGCTTCAACGATTTTATCAAATTTATAATCGAAGAGTTTATTATCACTAATATTGGTAATAAATCCAATTTCAATGAGTATTGCAGGCATAGTCGTATGATTTAAAACAGCTAGATTCTTCCTT
Organism: Lachnospiraceae bacterium; assembly: GCA_019421365.1. GTDB lineage: Bacteria > Bacillota > Clostridia > Lachnospirales > Lachnospiraceae > Anaerosporobacter. The sequence goes on along the minus strand of JAHZFJ010000001.1, from coordinate 101,897 downwards.
GTTTTTACTCCACGATTTATAAAACCAATAGATGCAATACTTTCATTGATTTCTGTAGCAATTTTATATTTTGTACCTTTTTTATTGTACACCAATGTTTCAACACCAGTTGCTTTCTTTAATATAGCAGCATTCCTGTGAATGCAAATAAAATAATCTGCATTTAAGCGATTACCGATTTTCGCTTTATTAATCGGGCTACTATATACATCATCTGTTCGCGTATACACAACGTCTACTCCATTTACCAGAAGAATCTTTCCTAGTTGTAAAGCAAAACGTATCGTATCATCTTTTTCATATCGTTTACCATAAACTGCACCGGAATCTTTCCCACCGTGACCAGCATCAATACAAACTTTTAATGGCATGCCATCGCTCCAATCTTATTCGCCATAATTCGACATATTCCTTTATCAGCATATGCGCTATGTTATAATTGGTGCATACTTTTTATAAAATAATTAATTTTCTTCAGAGCAAATTTGATAATTCATTCTATATTACCAGTTTCCTTATATATTTTAGTTATTATAGTTTCCATAGACAGCTCCTTGATTGATATATCTGTAAAAACACATTGTGAAGATAATTCGTTCATAAACTCACTAATAGATATAACATCGGTATCTACCTCTAATATTGTCTTTTTGTGTGATAACTCACTGATTACAGTTGTTCCTCTAATCTCGATATTCTTATTACCATCAACTGCTCCCTTCCCTGGATAAGAAGCCAAAGTTAACTCAACCACCTTTTTATTACCTAGATTCCTTCTAAGGTCGGTAATTGAACCATCAAACACCTTTTCTCCCTTATTTATAATAATTACATCCTTTGCTAATTGCTGTACATCTTCAAGATCATGAGTAGTTAGTATAAATGTGGTTCCTCTCTCATTCATTTGTTTTATAAATTCTCGAATACTTTGCTTAGCAATTACATCTAATCCAATGGTAGGTTCATCTAGATAAACAATAGGTGGATTATGAAGCATTGCCATAATGAATTCACACTTCATACGTTCCCCTAAGGATAATACCCTAGTTGGCCTCATTACCTTATCTTCAAGTTCAAGAATCCCTATTAATGTATTTAATGTATTTTCATATTCTTTATCGGGGATTCCATAGATAGCTTTGTTCATTCGAAAGCTATCAAGAGGAGGAATATCAAATATCAATTGACTTTTTTGTCCAAAGACAGCCCCTATATTCCTCACATAAGAGATACGATCCTTATAAGGATTAAAACCCATAATATTAATGGCTCCTTCTGTCGGATATAAGGTACCCGTCAGCATTTTTATTGTGGTTGATTTACCTGCACCATTTGGTCCTAAGATACCGATGATATCACCTTTTTTTACTTGGAAGCTCACATCTTTTACTGCATCTACATAGACTTTTTCTCTATGAAAGGAACTTTTTATACTAGCTTTAAATCCACTTTCTCTTTTATATGTAGTATACTTTTTACTTAAATGTTCTACTGAAATTATATTTTCCACAGTTCGTTCCTTTCTGATTTTTTCTTATTAGGATTCGTCAACCACCAACTCCCTCATATAACCGTACCATATAGCGATATACCCATACCCCCAACATCAAGAATAAAATACATGGAAGAATGGATACAAACATCCACCACTCTAGCCTACCTAATAAAGCAGATGCGGGAAAAAATCCAATCATTCCTACAGGCAATAGAAATGAAGTCAAATATAAGATACTTTTATTTAATATAGTCTGAGGGTAATTTCCAAATTGGCGTACACTGCCATAGATTTCAGGAATACGTGAATTAGCCACCCATTTAAAAGAAGTTGCTGCCATCAAAAGCTCCAATCCAAGCATAACAAAGAGTCCCATAAAGAAAAGCAATAAAAATTGTAGCCACATAAGTATAGTGGTATTCCCAACATGAACCAACGAGATAATAAATACAATCATACCACCCGCAACTACACCGAAACTATGAATACCAAAATTAGTGGCAAGTAGGTAAAACATGCAATCCACTGGCTTAATTAATACGGTCTCCAAGGTTCCCTCCTTCACATGTCCCATAGTATTCCAAACCATTCCTCCAAAAAACATGTTGGATAGTCCTGTGGACATGGTAAATATAGATTGTATTAACAAAACCTCATACATAGACCAGCCCTCAAAGCTTGCTCCTGAGCCGTAGATAAGAAGTGTAACTAATGGGAATACAATATTTCCAAGCAAAGTTATTATACTATGTAAAATAAAATTAGCACGGTAGGTAGCAGCTGATGCAATAGAGACTCGTATGGATTCTTTATAAATCAAAAGGTATTTTTTCATAATAATAACCATGCCCTTTCTATAGCCTGCAAACTTTGGGCCGCAGGCACAAAGTTGCATGTGAAAGATTCATCTTTCACACTATCCTCCAACAGCAGTAAAACGATATATCGCTCGTCGGTATAATACTTCACTCAATCCAATAGTTAGTAATAATATAATTCCCTGAAGTAATACAATCTGAGGAATACTCATGGAAATACCTGCTAATGTATAACTACCGGAAAACACCATAGCAGGAACATATGTAGTATATTGAAATGGAAGGAAAAACAATAGTTTCTGAATTAATTCCGGAAAAAAAACAAGAGGAATCAAAGCTCCCGAAAAGACACTGGATAATGCTTGGAAAACATTTCGGATTCCAGAAGCTTGCACAAGCCAAAAAGCAGATAATCCAATACAATAATTCACATAGAAATTCATAAAAAATGCAAATAAGACTGAAATTATCGTAAATCCTAAATATTTAGGGATCATATTGATTTTAAAAACGAATTGGAATATTAGAAAGCATGGTAAAAATTCAAACAAAAATCCTAATACACGGTGTCCTAATTTTTGTGATAAAGCAAAAAAACGATGATGAATAGGCCTTAGTTGAAAGGTTAAAAACTTTCCTGAGTGTACTAACATCTGCAAGTTCCAATCTGCAAAATCCATAGTCAGATATCCGATTAATGTAACTGCTCCAAAGTATCGTAACATTTGTTCTAGTTCCAACCCATGTAAAGCAGCACCTGGATTTCCATAAACGGCATTCCAGATAAAATACTGGACTAAAAAATATACTGGTCCTACAAATATTGATACCATGGAGTGGGTGCGATAAGCACTCCACTCCTTATAAGTTACTAAGGCTACCGCTTTGATTATTTCAAAACGATGCTTTAATTTGTTCATAAAACTCTCCATTCTTTCCTTAGTTTATCAAGATTAGATAATTCCCGACCAGATAATTGAAGCAACATTTCGAAGTGCATGAATATGCCACTGTTGATCATAAAACTGACTTGCCCAAACAGCAACAAATTTTTCTTCAAAATCAATCATTAAGCAACAAGTACCAAACCCCTCATGACTTATAATTCCTGGAGTAATTAGCATAGATTCATTATTACTATTAAATATATCAGGACCTAGACCATAAGAGTGATAATTACCTTGTGCACCCCAACAAAAATCCTGAACATCTGGTTTTGTATGTATCCTTCTCATGGCTTCAATAGCTTTACGTCCAATGACTCTTTTTCCATTGTAGGTTCCATAATTCAATATCATATTGCCAAACTTAGTTAAATCACGACAGGTAGAATATAGCCCACCACCAGTAGAAGGAATATAATCATCAAATATATTTTTTTCTTATTTTCCTTCCTTCATAGCTGCAAACATTTCTTTTGTATGTTTAGTACGAATATTATATCGGTGAAGCTGCTTTACATCAATCGTAAAAGATGTATTCGCCATATCACATGGTTTCACAATGTTTTCTTCAATATAGGTGTGGCAATGAACATGACTAATCCTTGTGATAATTTCACCTAGGAGTGCAAACCCTATGGAGGAATAAGACCATTCCTTTCCTGGAGAATTCCTTAATCCTTTCTTTAAAACAGCTGTAATCCAATCTTCTGGATGATCTTTGTCTAAGAAGTTCCACCAACCTAGCTCATACTTATTCTCATGGGCTCCCATATCTGCGCAAAGACCTGATGTATGAGTTAATATATGTACAATTCGTATCTCGTTATAAGGTGGTGTATTAAATTCTTCAAGGATCTCTCCAACTGGCTGATCTAAGCGAATTTGCCCATCTTCTACAAGCTTTAATATTGCTATCGATGTAAACAACTTAGTAATTGAAGCGATTGAAAAAATAGTATCAGGTTCAAACTCTCTTGTATCATCTTCTTCAAAAGAAAAACTTCCCAGTGCATTATCGGCAAATACTTTACCTTCGTGAGTTAAACAATAGCTTCCTGATACTAGTTCCTTTTTATCAATCATTTCACTAAAATGACGATTTAATACCTCTAATCTTTCTGCTTCGTAACCTGCTTCTTGTGGTGTATAAGGGGTATCTTTAATAACTACATTTCCCATAGATAATCTCCTTCTCTAACTAAATTAATTTGTCTTTACTCAAGTCCAGACCATATGACAGACGCCATATTCCTTAAAGGCTCAGGATACCACTCATAGCCCTTAAATTGAGAAGACCATACAACAACAAATCGTTCTTTGTAGTCTATTGCTAAGCAGCAGGTTCCCCATCCTTCATGACTAAATGTTCCTGGTGTAATCAGTTGTGATACATCAGATTCCCTAAATATATCACAGCCAGCACCAAAACTTTTATGTTCTCCCTTCGCTCCCCAACAATAGGTTACTACCTCGGTGGAGGTATGTATGCGCCTATAAGACTCCACTGCTTTTCGTCCTAATACATGTCTTCCATTATATTTTCCATTATTCAAAAGCATAGTTCCGAATTTCATTAGATCACCACTGGTTGATAGTAATCCATTCCAGGTTCTAGGTATGAGTTTATCAGGTCTTTGTTGATTCTTACTATCCGCCCTATCAATCTCCTCCTTTGTCCATTCGAATCGCATATTGTAACGTTCCTTGAAGTCAGAAGAATATTCCCAATGAGTATCATGCATCTCACAAGGCTTTAATATATTATCTGTTATGTAATCATGGCAGAAAATCCCGCTTATTCTAGTTATAATTTCGCCTAAAACATTATAACCTAGGGAGCAATAGGTCCATTCTTTTCCTGGTTCATTAGATACCCCCTTACTTAATAGTGTATGTAACCAATTATCGCTACACATAATTTGTTCAACACCTTCATGGTGTTTGTCTTCCTTTACACCATCATCGCAGTATAGTCCTGAGGTATGCGTTAATAGATGAATCACCTGTATCTGTTGAAAGGGAGGTGTTTGAAACTCATGAATTATCTCCCCAACTAATTGATCTAATCGAATTCTTCCATTCTCTACTAATTGCAGAATAGCCACTGCGGCAAACATCTTTGTCACTGAATAGATTCCATATACTGAATCTGGTTGAAATACTCTCTCATCCCCTTCAATATAAGTAAGCTTACCGAGAGCATTGTTTGCGAATACTTTATTGTCTCTAGCAAGACAGTAGCTTCCAGATAATAATTTATCCTCTTGTATTAATTTTTCAAAGCATTGATTCACAACTTCAAGACGATCCTCCTGATACCCAATATCAGTGGGTAAACAATCCACATTACCTTTTATTACTTCCATAGGTTCCTCCTATTATTACATTTATTATTTCGCATTAGCTTGGTATAATATAGCATATTATGGTTATTTTTTCTTATTATATCACTTGTCGAACATATTTTCTATATCAATATTAGTCTTATTAGTAAATTTATAATATTTTATAAAAACTAATCAGAAGATTCTATAAAAATAGCCATTGAAAAGCTTCATTACGCTTATCAATGGCTAAATAGTACTACTTCTATAATTTAATTCTTCCTTCTTTTTTCAAATGTTCAATAAATCCTTCACAGCCTGCTACCACATCGCGATACGTTGCATCAAAGTCATGCGTATACCAAGGATCTGATATAGGAGAAGAAGTATCTGTAAATTCTAACATAAGATAAATTTTATCCTTATGTCCAAGGATACGTTCCATATTTTTGATATTATAATTATCCATACCAATTAGATAATCATATTTATCATAATCTTGTTTCCTTAATTGCACTGCTGTTTTACCAGTACAAGAAATACCATACTCTTTCAATTTGGATTTTGTCCCATAGTGTACCGGATTTCCTATTTCCTCTGTACTTGTAGCTGCTGATGCAATCTCAAATTGTTCAGAAACACCAAGCTTTTTTACCATATCTTTAAGAACAAATTCTGCCATAGGCGATCTACATATATTGCCGTGGCATACGAATAAAACTCTAATCATATCTCTTAACTCCTTATAAACACCGTATTGTCTACAATTTAAATAACTTCTCACGTAATACCATCGAAAGAATCCCACCATGGCGATAATAGTCTATATCAACTTCTGAATCAAAGCGCACCCTAGCCATAAATACCTTTTCGCTCTTATCTTCTGAAATTGCTTTAACTTGAACTTTTTCATGAGGCCTAATTGACTCATTGATTTTAATTTCAAATATCTCACTACCTGTCAGACCTAAGCTATCAGCAGTATCTCCATCTAAGAATTCAAGTGGAAGTATTCCCATCATTACCAGATTCGATCTGTGAATTCTCTCAAAACTTTCTGCTATGACAGCTTTCACACCTAAAAGATAAGAACCCTTTGCAGCCCAGTCTCTAGAAGATCCCATTCCATAATCTTTTCCTGCAAGAATCACAAGACCACTGCTATCTTTTTGATATTCTTGAGAAGCATCATAAATTGACATGATTTCACCTGTTGGCCAGTAGCAGGTGTATCCACCTTCTGTTCCTGGGGCTATTTGATTTCTAATACGAATGTTGGCAAACGTTCCTCGCATCATAACTTCATGATTTCCTCTTCTAGAGCCATAGGTATTAAAGTTGGAAGGATCTACTCCCTGACTTATAAGATACTTTCCTGCTGGTGTATCTTTACCAATGGCACCAGCAGGCGAGATGTGGTCTGTAGTAATGGAATCTCCAAACTTTCCAAGAACTCGTAATTGATTCAGTTCCTTGATTGTTCCAACTTCTTTTGACAACCTCTCAAAAAATGATGGCTTCTGAATATAAGTTGACTTTTCATCAAAGTCATATAGCAGCCCCTTCTTAGTTTCAATTGCATTCCACATAGGGTTGCCTGCATATACCTCTTCGTACTCTTTACGAAACACCTGCGGTTTCAGCACATTTCCAATCGTCTCATTGATTTCCTCGGCTGATGGCCAGATGTCTTTTAGATAGACTTTCTCCCCATTCTGATTCTTTCCAAGATAATCCTTATCAAAATCAATATCCACTGTTCCTGCTAATGCATAGGCTACTACTAAGATCGGAGAAGCCAAATAATTTGCCTTTATAAGTGGATGAATTCGGCCCTCAAAATTTCGATTTCCTGAAAGCACCGAGGTAACCAAAAGGTCTTTTTGTGTAATGGCCTCTTCTATTTCCCTTAAAAGTGGGCCTGAGTTTCCTATACAAGTAGCACAACCATATCCTACTGTCTCAAAGCCAAGTTGGTCAAAATAGGTCTGAAGTCCTGCAATTTCAAGATATGTAGTAACAACCTTAGAGCCTGGTGCTAGAGAAGTTTTTACATGCGCAGGTACACTAAGTCCTTTTTCTAAAGCCTTTTTAGCCAGAAGTCCTGCACCTAACATAACATATGGGTTAGATGTATTAGTACAGGAGGTAATTGCTGCAATAGCAATGGAGCCTGTTTTTAATACACTTTTTCTTCCATCAGTAAGTGTAACATAGGCTTCCTTATTAAATTCCTCTTTTGTCAAACCATGCCCTTGATTCCCCATTGGTGCCGTTACTGATTTTCTAAATTCCTCTTTCATATCTGTCAGAGGGATTAAATCTTGTGGTCTTTTTGGTCCAGAAAGACTTGGTACTATAGTAGATAAATCCACAGTCAAAACTTTTGAATACTTAGGTCTCTTGCTATCCTTAGTATAAAACATAAGATTTTTTTCCAGATAAGTTTTAACTAGTAATACCTGCTCTTCACTTCTACCTGTCAATCTTAGATAGTCTAAAGTTATCTCATCTACAGGGAAAAATCCGCAGGTAGCTCCATACTCTGGAGCCATATTGGCAATGGTTGCCCTGTCTGCAAGAGAGAGACATTCAATTCCTTTTCCGAAGTATTCTACGAACTTACCTACTACCCCTTCTTTTCTCAGTATATTAGTAATCTTTAACGCTAGGTCTGTGGAAGTGATTCCTTTTGGTAACTCTCCGACTAGTTCTACGCCAACAACACCAGGTACTTGGAAATAGGACGGTTGCCCAAGCATTCCAGCTTCAGCTTCAATTCCTCCTACTCCCCAACCAAGAACACCAAGTCCATTGATCATTGTGGTATGAGAATCTGTTCCAACTAAGCTATCAGGAAATAAATATGTCTTATCTCCCTCCACTTTTTCTCTTACTACCTTAGCCAAATATTCCAAATTTACCTGATGAACAATTCCTGTTCCAGGTGGAACTACAGTGAAATTATCAAAGGTTTCCTGAGCCCATTTTAAGAACTCATATCTCTCTTCATTTCGCTTAAATTCCATATCCATATTAGTTTTTAAAGCATCACCTGTTCCATAGGTATCAACCTGTACTGAGTGATCTATGATTAGATCCACCGGAACTTCTGGATTGATTTTTTCTACACAATCAAGTCCGCCAATTTCTTTCATTGCATGGCGCATTGCAGCCAAATCAACGACTGCTGGAACTCCCGTAAAGTCCTGCAAAATTACTCTCGCTGGCTTGAATGGGACTTCTTCACCTTCATATTTTCCACTAGCCCAGTCAGCTAAGATTTCTATATGTTTTCCTGTTATAGAGTGGTCATCACACTGTCTCAGTGCTGACTCCAAAAGGACCCTAATAGAAAAAGGAAGTTGTTCTATATCACTACCCTTGTCTTTTAGTGATTCTATGCTATAGTAGCTGTATGTTTTCCCATTTAACCTAAATTCTCTTAAAGAATCTTCTTTTACTCTAGTTTTCATAACATTCCTCCGATCTGAATGCACTTGTTATTTTTACGCGTTTATAATGTTTATCTTAACAAGGTCTGATGAATTGTCAATAGAAAACTCATTTCTACACCAAGACATAATCTTGGGATAACTGTGCTACAATTAATTAAGTGGCAGAACTCAGTGGGAAAAATCGCTCTAATTTTGTATTTCTAACATAGCGATCTTTTATTTTCTTCAATTGTTCCATATGAGGCTGTTGCATATGAATCTCTTGATGCTTGGCAGAGTCCCATTTTTCTACCAACAACAATATTTCTTCGTCTTCGACCGAGCTGTAATATTCATAGCATAGACACCCCTTCTCCTGTCGAATGTGCTCAATCACACCACTGGAAAAAATCTCATCAACAAATGCCTCTCTTTTGCCCGGTTCTATCGTGTAAGTAACTAAAATCATAAAAGCGTCCATAGACTTTATCTCCTTTTTACTTTAATTCCGTAGTGTTAAGAATGAGACAAAACGAAATCTTTTGTCTATCCATTCATCTATTACCAATACGATCTTTCCCATTGTAAAAGCTGCTAAAATTGTTCCAATTCCTAATCCCTCCAAGTGCTTCAAGATTATAAATGTCATACCTGCTGTGACGGCTAGACAAGTTACATCAAAAGTAATCTTAATCCTTGAATAAGATGTTTTCACAATTTGTGACAATTCCCGTGGAAATAAATCTGTTGGAACAATAGGTAGTCCACATCTATTGGAAAGAGCAATTCCTAAAGCGATTAGAAAATAACTAACGAAAAAATATAATTCACGATAAGGAAATTCCACTGGCAAGATGCCAATCCATAGCTCATTCACATCCAATAGTTTACTAAATACAAAACCTACCACAAAACTAAATAGATATTGCGGAACGAATTTTTTCCTCAATAACATTAGGCTTAGTACTAACGATCCCTGAAATAAATAGGTCCAAGTTCCCAATGATACGTTTGGAAACACCTCTGAAAAAGCATACGGCACGCTCGAAATTGCTGAAATTCCAGATCCAGAATACAACATTAATACAACACCAAAACTGTTGATTACCACAGCCGTCAAAAGTGCAAGTTCTCCTCGAACAATCCGTCGAGGTTCCTCTGTTTCTTTGTCTTCCATTCTTATCCCTCCAAAATAGTGTTCTTAATATTTTTATTGTATACTCTTACTAATAATTTAACAAATCAATAATTATCATCAAATTATAGATTATATCTATAATTAGTGCTATAATTGTTTAGAAGGGTAGGTGACTATTGTTTGAATTTATCTTATTTAAATTATTTTATTAAGTTAGCTCATATTCAACACTATACCAAAGCGGCAGAGCAGCTTTGTATTACACAGCCTAGTCTCAGTCATGCTATTTCACAATTGGAAAGTGAGCTTGGTGTTCCACTTTTTGAAAAAAACGGAAGAAATACTACATTAACTCGCTTTGGAGAAGAATTTCTACTTTGCGCTGAAAATACTCTATCCACTCTTGATGCTGGGATTTTGTCATTGCAACAGAGTGCACGTGGAGAAGGTGTAATTCGATTGGGTCTACTGCGTACTCTTGGTGTTGAATTCATCCCACGATTGGCTGCTCAATTTTTAGCCGCCAATCCAGAAAAAGACATACGTTTTACATTTCACACCGGAACTACACAACAACTGCTTAATGGACTAGCAGCACGAAAATATGACCTGGCGTTTTGTTCACAACCTCCGTCTAAGCTAAATTTCACCTCAAGTCCCATATCAAAACAAGATTTGGTACTGATTGTTCCAAAAGATCATCCTCTTGCCACCCAGCATTCTGTTGAACTCTCAGAAACGCTGCCTTATCCGCATATTTATTTTTCAGAAGAATCAGGATTACGCAGAGTAATTGATAATCTTTTCGCACAAATTGGTGTAGAACCAAGGATTGCTTACGAAACAGAAGAAGATCAGGTTATTGCCGGTCTAGTAGCCCAAGGTTTTGGAATTTCAGTAGTACCTTATATTGACTTGCTTTTGAAATTAGACTTGAAGATTCTTCAAATTAACTCTTCAGTATTAGAGCGTAACTTATTCATGGTCCATGATGACAAAACATTTATTCCTCCCGTCGTGCGTCATTTTAGACAATTCGTATTAGACAATAGTGACTTGTAATAAAATAAACATATTTGAACACAGCAAACAAGGCTTATTGTATTCGATCTTCTTATTCACAATTACCACAAAGAAGATTTCTTATCACACTTTGTATATGAAATCAATGCAATTACAAAAGTATTTCAAAAAAAGTCATAACATTTTGATATACCAATGGCTTTTTCTATAAATGTGTGCTATAATAGTATTGTAACTGCTATTCATGTATCATTTTTGATACCAAAATAGCTTTTTAGTTAAGGAAGCATGGTGAGCAAATGTATCAAGTAAATGATGTAGTTGTATACGGAAATAATGAAGTATGTAAAATTGAGACAATTGATATTCCCGATTTTATTGAAACGACTGAAAAATACTATTATCTTAAGCCTCTAAGTAATCCAGCATCAATTCTATATGTTAAGACTACGAATACGCAGAAACCAATGCGTGGTATTCTATCAAAAGAAAATGCGGAAGAACTTTTAAGTGAAATACCTTCAATAGAAGCTTTATATAATAAGAACGATAAATTACGTGAAAAAGAATTTCGTGATGTTATTAGATCTTGTGATTGCAAGCAATTACTACAAATGTTTAAAGGAATACTCCTTGAAAAAAAACAAAAAGAAATCGCAGGCAAGAAACTAAGTCTTAATGATGAACAAAATTTTCATAAAGTAGAGACTTGCTTAGCAAACGAATTCTCTGAAATCTTTAATATTTCAGTGGAACAAGCAAAGAAACAAATTAAGCTTGCAATATAGAAAAGGTCGCCTAGTTGGCGACCTTTTTTTCTTACATATTTAATTAACCCCAAAAAATAAATTTATAGACAAAAGGCCACTCCATCGAGCAGCCTTTTCTTCTTCCATATTCCAAGATGCCTATAAATACAAGGTTTTCATACAGCTTCCGATGGGACTCGAACCCACGATCTATTGATTACGAATCAATTGCTCTACCAACTGAGCCACGGAAGCCTTACATGAATATAATAATACTTTCACTTTAGATTTTCAAGTATTTATTTGCATTTTTTCCAAAAAAACAAAAAATTAAAAAGATTCTCTACAAATGTATTCCATTGGAAATGTAAACACTCTTTCACTCCTGAGCAAGGCAGTTTTATCGATAATTAAATCTACTGCTTTACGTGCTAGATTCACATAATCATGGCCAATTGTCGTTATGGAGGGATAGACAACACTTGATAAATTAATGTTATCAAATCCAACAATTTTGATATCTTCTGGTATTGATAACTTATTCTTGTGACATGCGTTCAGTACTCCGACTGCAATAATATCATTGATACCAATAACTACTTCTGGCCTCACTGGTAAGTTTAATAATTGATTCATAGCCTCCATACCATGTTCTACGGTGAACTCACCATCAATTAAATATTCTTCATTATTATTAAAGATTCCTTTATGCACAGCTTCTTTATATAAATTAACTTTTAATTCTGTTGGCATTACACCACGTTTTCCAGCTAATAAGGCAACATTTCTATAGCCTTTATTCGCTATCTGATCAAGCAACATCGTAAATCCCTGTTCTTCATCACTTTGTACACAGAAACAATTAATGTCTAATAAATTCCAATTAATCATCACAATAGGTAAGCGATCCCCGTATCTCTTAAGCAATTGTTGTAACTGCGTTGTTTGGATACTTTCACCACCCATGTAGATAATACCATCAACTTGTCTATCAACTAATGTTTGAAGATACATAGCATAGTCTTCAGAATCGCCCCTTGTATTACATATCATCATAGTATACCTATTCATAAGCGCATACTTCTCTGCTTCTAATAAAACAGTCGAATAATACGGGTTCGTTATATCAGGTAGAATACACCCAATAAGTTTAGTTTCATTCTTAAATAAACTTCTAGCTACTTCATTCGGCTTAAAATCATACTTGTCTATAATACTTTGAATCTTGTTTCTCGTGTTCTCTGCAACCTTCTCATTGTTATTAAGAACTCGCGATACGGTAGCAACTGATACCCCTGCTTCAGCTGCAATATCGTATACCGTTAAATTTTTACGCATTTTACCCACCTTTGAAAACGCGAATATCCCCCTGATAGCTCTCTTACAATATATAATTTGCTAGATATCCGTAATCAGCAATCCTTTCTATAATATGAAAACTCACCTATCCTTATTTTACTAAGAATTGGTGAGTTTTTCAACAAATATTAACAAGATCCACTATATTTTTTCTCAAAATATCCCAATAATTTATATAATAAAGCTGCTACGATACAAAGAATTACAATACTCATAATTACATAATCTAATTTAAAGACCTGACTACCATAGATAATCAGATATCCAAGGCCAGCCTTAGCAGCTAAGAATTCTCCAATAATTACTCCGACTAATGATAAACCAATATTTACTTTCATGACACTTATAATTGACGGAATATTACTTGGTATAACAACTCGGAACAAAATATCTTTCTTCGTTCCTCCTAGTGTTCGAATTAATTTAATCTTATCCTCTTCCACTTCTTTGAAATCAGTATATAACGTTATAATACTTCCAAAAACAGCTACAGAAATTGCAGCAATAATTATTGTCTTCATATTATTACCCAACCAAACAATAAAAACAGGAGCTAATGCTGATTTAGGTAAACTATTTAGAATAACGAGATATGGTTCTAATACTTTAGAAACGCTATCATTCCACCAAAGTATTATTGCAATTAATAGACCCAATATGATAACTAATGAAAAACTAACAAATGTTTCTAATAATGTTATTCCTATATGCCTAAACAAACTACCATCTAAAACCATAGTATAGATACATTCGATAACACGACTAGGGCTACTAAATACGAATGGGTCTATAATACCCAGTCTAGTCGCTATCTCCCATACACTAAGGAATATAACTAGAATCAAGATTTGAGCTAAACGAACTCGTTTCATTTTGGTTATATATGCTGCTACATATGCACGCTGTGCAGAGGATACCATATCGGAGCTTTTCTTATAGCTACGCTCTAAGCTTCGTAATGTCCTCATGCTGGTTCAGCTCCTTCCATATTAAGTTGAAGTAGTCTTTGAACTGAGGTGCACTTCTTGCAGCAAAAGGTGTTCTCTCCCCTTCCACAGTTAGATCAACATTTATAATCGTCTTTACCGTAGCTGGTCTATCTGTCAAGACTATAATTCGATCAGCCATACTTACCGCTTCAGCAATATCATGTGTAATCAATACTGCTGTTTTCTTTTCTTTGCGAATGATCCCCCATATATCATCTGAAACTTCTAGACGTGTTTGGTAATCTAATGCCGAGAATGGTTCATCAAGTAATAAGATATCTGGTTCCATTAATAAGGTACGAATTAATGCTGCACGTTGCCTCATACCTCCAGATAATTGTGATGGTTTTGAGTCACGGAACGTGATTAATCCATACGTATCTAACATCTTATTAATGATTACATAACTTTCTTCTGTTAACTTATGCTGAATTTCAAGTCCCAGAGTTAAGTTCTTTAATGTTGATCTCCACTCTAGTAAATGATCTTTTTGCAGCATATATCCTATGTTCTTTCCTGAAGTCTTCGCTTCTTTCCCATTAATATAGATATTTCCACTGCTCGGTGTAATAAGTCCTGCAATTAACGATAGCATTGTTGATTTTCCGCAACCACTTGGTCCAACAATCGCTACAAATTCACCCTCAGATACGGAAAAATTAACATCCGTTAATGCTGTTGTCTCACCCGACAGTGTATGGTAAGAATAACTTAAGTTCTCTATTTTTAGTAGTTCCCTCATATTTGGCCTCCTATCTATCAGGCGGATACCTAAGTTCATATTGTATTATATGTAGCCAAATAATATGGGTTACCTTATTAAGAAAGCAATTCCTGTAACAAAGCGACTCGTGCCCTTATAAAATCACTAAAAAAAAGACCTGCGATGGGGCTGGTTTTGCCCTATCTAGGTCTGATATTGAGGAGCGACTCTGATATCTCTTCAATTAATAACTAACAATTATTCCACCATCATTGGCATATAGTGAACTAATTCCTGCCGTGTCACAGATAAAGTAATCTCTAAATGGTACACGCTTCATTATCTCATCTTTAACAAAGACTGCTCTCTCATAATTATTACAATGCGCAATTGCTAGTGTGCGATTTGCAAAGTTTGTAGCATCTTTCTTGATTAAGTCTGCCATTAATACTAACGTCTTATTAATTCCTCTTGCTTGATCTATCTTCTCAATTGTACCGTCAATTCCGCGCATTACTGGTTTAATATTGAGTGCGCTTGCAATAACTGCTTTTAAATTACTAAGACGTCCATTTTTACGTAATGTCTCCAATGACTCTAATACAAACTTTGTACTCAAATTATCACGAAATTCACAAGTTTCTCGTACTACTTCTTCAAAACTCTTGCCCTCTTCTTCTAATTGCTTCGCTTTCAAAGCAATTAATGTTTGACCTACAGAAGCGGATTTTGAATCGATTACCTCTATTTTCTTATCTGCATTATCTTCAAGATATAAACGTTTTGCTAACATCGCACTGTCATATGAACCGCTTAATTTTGATGATAATGTAACAACATAGACATGATCTTCTGGTCCATCAAAAGCTTTCATATACGCATCAGGTGAAGGGCAAGATGATTTTGGACAATTTGGACTATCTGCCATTCTTTTTAGAAAGTCTTTCTGATCAAACGTATCATCATCTGTAATCAAATATCCATCTATATCAAGACATAAAGGTACTATTTGAAAGTTATTTTCCTTTTTTAGCTCTTCTGAAAGATCCATACAACTATCACCGATTATTTTATAACTCATCATCGTTCCTCCTAAATACAGTAACCAATCACTCACCATCTAAAGTATTAATAAACTTTATTATGTAGTTTTAATTACTATATATAATAGCATATATTCTTATATTGGTCAATCAAAACTGTATCTTAAAAATAAGAACATTCTATGTAACTATTTAGTTACCATACTATAAACATAGAATACCCCATAAAGTATATTTTTAAACATACCTTATGGGATATCTGGTCTATATTTCCTTAATCAATTAAATTATTTAGCCATCTTTAACATGATTTCATTACTCCTATTAATGAATTTTGTCATAGCTTCTGCATCTAATGGTTTATGGCTTAATAATGCTAAATCATATAATTGTTCGCAGAAGATTGATACATCATCATCTTTGTGCTCGAAGATGTATTGAACTAACTTATTGTTTGCATTAAGAACTAACGTCTCAGTTGAGCCAAACATACCAGGATCCATTCCATACATATTGTACATCTTCATCATATCTTGCATTCTACGACTCTCTTCTGAAAGGGTTACCATAGAAGAAACATTTTCATTCTTTAACTTCTCAACTTTAACTTCAAGTTTCTCTTTGTTAAGAACTTTTCTAAATAACTCAGTAAGAGCATCTGTTTTTTCTTTTAACTTATCAGCTTCTTCGCCTTCAGCTACTTCTTCCTTGAAACTGTCAGTAAGATCTGCATCAATTCTTTGGAAGTGAAGTTTATCGTCTTGTTGTTCTAATTGAGAGATGAATGGTTGATCAATATTATGTGTTAATACAAGAGCATCGATTCCTGCTTCTTTGAACATATTAATATATTGACTTTGTTGTTGTAAGTCAGTTGCATAATAGATCTTATCATTAGCTTTTTCTTTGTTTGCTTCTGTGTATTCTGGTAATGTAATATATTTACCTTCTAAATTCTTGAAGATGATGAAATCTTTCATCTTTTCACGGAATTTATCATCTTTTAAGCAACCATATTTGATGAATGGGCTAATGTCATCCCAGTATTTTTCATAAGATTCTTTTTCAACTTTGTACATACCAGAGAGTTTATCAGCAACTTTCTTAGTGATGTACTCAGAAATTTTCTTAACAAAACCA
Source organism: Lachnospiraceae bacterium (assembly GCA_019421365.1). GTDB lineage: Bacteria > Bacillota > Clostridia > Lachnospirales > Lachnospiraceae > Anaerosporobacter. The sequence goes on along the minus strand of JAHZFJ010000001.1, from coordinate 84,735 downwards.
TCGTTTTGTAATGCACTTCTTGATACGTTAAGTGGTAAGTCTGGACAATCAATAACACCTTTTAATAACATTAAGAATTCTGGAATAACTTCTTTGATATTATCAGCGATGAATACTTGGTTGTTATATAATTTGATTGTACCTTCAACTGAATCATATTCTGTATTAATTTTAGGGAAATATAAGATACCCTTTAAGTTAAATGGATAATCCATGTTTAAGTGAATCCAGAATAATGGTTCTTTGAAATCATGGAATACATTGCGATAGAATTCTTTATATTCTTCTTCTGTACAATCATTAGGATGTTTTGTCCATAATGGAATTGGATTATTAAGAGGCTTTGGTCCTTTATCCTCTACTTTTTCTTCTTCAGAAACTTCTGTATCTTCTGCATCTACGTTCTCAACTGCATTACCTTCTGCATCAACTTCAGCATCAATTACTTCTTCTTGATCTTCTTTTTTCTCTTCGATAGGGGCATCTGCGTTAGTGAAGTAGATTTCTACTGGCATGAATGAACAGTATTTCTGAATTACTTCTTTCGCACGATATTCGTTAGAGAATTCATAACTATCTTCATTTAAATAAAGTGTTATTTCAGTACCTCTTGTCTCTTTGTCACCTTCTGACATCTCGAATTCAGTACCGCCTTCAGATTCCCAATGAACACTTGTTGAACCTGGTTTGTATGATAACGTATCAATCGTAACTCTATCTGCTACCATGAATGCAGAATAGAAACCTAAACCAAAGTGTCCGATGATTTGTTCTTCGTTTGTTTTATCTTTATATTGTGCTAAGAAAGCTTCAGCACCAGAGAAAGCGATTTGATTAATGTATTGTTTAACCTCATCGATAGTCATACCAATACCATTATCAATAATTTTAATAGTTTTGTTTTCCGGACTAACGATTACATCTAGACGATATTTCTCACCATCTACTTCTTCATATTCACCCATAATGGATAACTTCTTCAATTTAGTGATGGCATCACAACCGTTTGATATAAGCTCTCTATAGAAGATATCATGGTCTGAATATAACCATTTCTTAATAATTGGGAAAATATTTTCTGAATTAATTGATAAGCTTCCTTGTTCTCTACTCATTACAATCTCTCCTTTGATTATTTATATAATAATAAAAAATACTTTGTGAACTTAATATTCTCGTTATAAAAATGACTCAATGTCACTTACTGATAATAATATTAATACGAGTTATATCAAAAGTCAAGAAAAAATTAGCACTCATCTAAGGCGAGTGCTAATAAATTAATTTCATGTGCAATTTAGAGAATATCTATTCTTCCTCAAAGACAATTTCAAAATGTTTCAAGAATCGTTTCATATTACTATCCCATTCCTGCTCTACCGTTTTATCCATTGTAAACACCTTCATGGATACCCCTGTGATTAGATGTAAACTTCCATTCTCATAACGGATATTAAGAAAAAGAGAACCAATTTGCGACAAATCAAAATTCGGTAACGATTTCTCAATAATCTTCCTCGTGTTAGCAGGTGATAAGATAAGTACAATTTTAAACATAGCTGGTACTTTCTTACCCTTCATAAGAGAAAAAGCAATTGGCTTAATATCAGACCAATTAGAATACTGTCGATCTTCTAACGCTTCCTTTTCCTCTTCATCGTACCAGCTTGTATTCAACTTTCCATTAATTTTAAATTGATTATAAGTAATAATTTCTAATTCAGATAGCAAAAAATTATCAAAAACATTCTGAATTAGTAAATGATTCATGAATGATTTCACATCGATAACATGTAAAGAGACCATAATCCTCCCTTGTTTGCGACTATGAAGGACAAAGTCCTGTATAGTTACAACTTGTTTTTTATAATAATACTTCGTATAATATAACTTATCGGAAGTAAAACAAATGCGAACGAAGTGATCATTTGTTTTGACCTGATAAGTTAGCGACAGAATTCAGTTCTGGAGCTTGTTACACCGAGGAACGAAGTGACGACAGTGTAACTTATCGGAAGCAATATCGTACTTCTCATAAGCTACATTATACCACAAAATAGCTTTTCACAAAACATAAATATAGATTATGAAAAGAGAAAACCGATAATTATGGAGGAATCAAATATGGATTTTAAAAAAGATGCAATAGAATTAATGGAATTTATTGAAACAGCAACTTCACCATTTCATGTAGTAGCTAAGAGTGCCACGCTGCTTCAAGAAAATGGTTTTACGGAATTAGATATGAAACAACCATGGTCTTTAGAAAAAGGAGGTAATTACTATACAATTCCCTATCCATCGACTTTATTTGCTTTCAGTGTTGGTGAAAACACAGTAGATTCTTCAGATTTTAGAATTGTTGCTACACACACTGACCACCCATGCTTAATGATTAAACCACTTGCAGATATGTCAAGCAATGGATATAGAAAGATTAATACAGAAATCTATGGCGGTCCTATACTAAACACATGGCTTGATCGCCCTCTATCAATAGCAGGTCGCGTAGCTATTGCAAGTAACAATGTCTTTGAACCTGAGATGCGTTTTATTGATATGAGAAAACCTGTTCTTACAATTCCGAATTTAGCAATTCATATGAATCGTGAAGTAAACAAAGGTGTAGAACTTAATCGCCAAACAGACATGATTCCTATCATCGGGCTAGTTAACGACAATCTTAATAAAGATGGATACTTTATGAACTTCTTAGCAAAAGAACTTGGCGTTGAAGCAGATAAGATTCTTGATTTCGAATTATATATCTATAATTCAGAAAAAGGTCTACTAGTTGGTGCCGAAGAAGAATTCATCTCTTGTCCACGTCTTGATAACCTTACTTCTACTTACGGTGCACTTCTTGCCATTACAAACAATAATCGAAACGATGGTATTAATGTTATCGCTTTATTCGATAATGAAGAAGTTGGAAGCAAAACAAAACAAGGTGCCGATTCCACACTTATGACTATGTTATTAGAAAAGATCTACGAAGGTCTTGGATTCTCACATACACGTTGCTTAGAAGCTATGATGAGAAGTATGCACTTATCAGTGGATGTAGCTCATGCCATTCACCCAAATCATTCAGAAAAAAGCGATCCAACAACATTCGCTAAGTTGAATGAAGGTATTGTTATCAAAATCAATAACAATCAAAAATATGCTACTGACTCAAAGGCTATTGCTACTCTTCAACAAATATGCGAATCAGGTAATGTGAAATATCAAAAATATGTAAACCGTTCTGATATTGCAGGGGGTGGAACTCTTGGTTCTTTAGTTTCATCACAAATTCCTATGTTAACAGTTGACCTTGGTATTCCAATGCTTGCAATGCATTCCGCTAGAGAATTAATGGGCGTAAAAGATCAAACGTACATGAATCTATTACTTCATACCTTCTTTACTGCTTAAATACTAAATGTTCAATTAGCTAGACATATAAGCAGTCCAAGTATAAAACGTTAAAAACCGTTCATACTAAAATTAAGTACTATATGTTTAGTTTGAAAGGAGTTTTACCATGAGAGCAAGCAGTAAAGCATATGAAAATGTAGCCTGTCATTGTAGCGAATATTTACCAATACAAAAAAGTAACGTTTCTAATTGTAGTAATTGTGATAAGAAATCTTGTGTTACTTGCCGTCACTTTGATACTGATAAGAGTTTCTGCAAGATTGACTTATATGACCGTATCGTAAGAAATCATCATATTGATGAAGAAGAATAGATTTGTGTGGTTGTTACACTAAACATAAAAAAGTGACGTAAGCTGAATAAACAGTTGCTGTAAAGTATACAGTTAGTTTTTAGCATAAAAAGCATTCACACACCGGTAAAAAAGCAATCTCCGTAAGTTGAATGCCATTTGACGGATTATATCAGTCGCCGGCACACACCTTGCGGAGATTGCTTTTTTAACGTTACATTTCATTGCTTTTTATGCTAAAAACAGGATATTCTTTAAATCAAAGTTGATATTGCATACAGTATTAACAAGTGCGCCGGATAGAATACGTAAAATACATAGCGCATACTTGGTCCCTTTTTCCCATTATATAGATAGAGTGGAATTAGAGCCAAAAGGGAATACAATTGTAATGTGTTTCCTAAACAGAATGTAACAACAAATAATGATATTACTACCTGCGCTATATTCCCACGGTTCATGTAGAATACCATAATTATCAGAATTCCTAACATGCTGTAATCGGTACTTAAATACCAGGCAACTACCATTGCAAGAATGATTACCGCGAATTGTAATACTACTGCTTTCAGATACGATTCCGCAAAGTGTTTTCTTATCACGTCAATTGCATAGATTGCAACAAGTCCTAATAGTAACGTAAAGAACACATTTTGATGCCCAAAATAGAAGAACTTATGATAAAAACATATATCAAATGGTAACTCTGATATAATTGCAAATCCCGCTAATCTAAGCATATATTTCTTCACATTTCTTGTATGAAAATATCCTTCCACAATCAGAAAACAAAAGATTGGGAATGCAATTCTTCCAAATCCTCTCATTAACATATATGGCATAGTTCCATCTGGCAAAAATACCGCTGCAATATGATCAAGTAACATTGCTAGTATTGCTAGTACCTTTAATGCGAATACGCTCACTTGTCTCCTCCTTTTACTTTCCAACCTCGCTTTTTAAAACAACAATTGACCTAGGTGCAACTAGAACTACACGATTGTTTTGACGCATACTTTTCTCATTGGCTGTTGCCGTATTAATATAGACTTCCCAACGTTGTCCCATCGGTAATTGTGGTAAATCAAACTCATGATTTTCCCAATGCATGTTGTACGCCACATAGAAAAAAGAATCTAACTTATTCTCTTCACTTGATACATACTGACCACTATACATAACAGCAAACATACGACTGTAGTATGAAAAATCAGGGTACCAAGCCTTAGTTCCATGATAAGACATATCTGGACAACCACAGGATTGATAGTCCATCATTCGATATTCTTGTTCTTTACCAAATACCCCTTGACTCTTTCGAATTTTAATTAACTCTTTAACAAAATCTTCAATATCTTCATTCTGAATCCTATTATTCCAATTAAGCCAAGAGATAGCGTTATCCTGACAATACGCATTATTATTGCCTTCCTGTGAATTGCCAAACTCATCTCCCATCATAATCATAGGAGTACCTTGACTTAACAGTAGCATTACAAGAGCATTTCTTATCTGCTGTTTTCGAAGTTCTTTAATCTTTTTCTTACCAGATTTACCTTCTGTTCCACAGTTCCAGCTATAATTGTAGTCGGTTCCATCCTTATTTTCCTCTCCATTTGCATAGTTATGTTTCACATCATAACAAACCAGATCCATTAATGTAAATCCGTTATTATTCGTTATGTAATTAACAACTGCACAATCGACTGGATTCCTTTTTACCCGATAAGCAAATGCATTCACCTGTTCCTCATCACTCTTGAGATACCTTCTTGCATCTATCTGGAAGCCATCATTGCATTCCGCCAGATTGCGATAGGGTTTGTGATTTGGATTGGAATAATTCTGGCTTATCTCCCATGAAGTTGCTAACAATTTTGTGCGTGACAGCACTGGATCGGAAGATAGAATCTTAGTAGATACTACATTATTATTAACACTAAAGCCATCAATATGATACGTAAAAAACCAATAATGTAAACAATCAAGAATTGTCTGTTGCGTTACATCCGGCGTAAAATTAAACTCCATTAAAACTTCAATGCCAGCACCATGTAACTCCCTAATCATTGTCTTTAACTCTTCCACCGCATTAACTGCATCATATGCATAGGATGACTTTGGTGCAAAGTAATAATTATTCTTGCTGTACCCCCAATAGTTGATTCTATAAGGAATACGAATCTTCTGTTCTTGTTCTCCGTTACCAACATACACATCTCGTAACATTGTCTCTCGATAGGTGCTTTCATCTTTAGCAATATTAATAAACTCGTAATCATTCTCTTCCTTCTTATCTTGTGTTCCTGGAGAACGCATGTAATTCTCTTCTATTAATATCTCGTCAAATTCAACGATAGGCATCAAGAGAACAGCGTTAACACCAAGTTCTTTCAGATAAGAAATCTTATCTACAACACCCTTAAACGTACCTGCAGCTTTTCCAGTTTTAGAAGAATTATGTTTGGTAAATCCCCTAACATGCATCTTATAGATAATCAAATCTTTATAAGGAATCTCAAGAGGTCTATCTTCCTTCCAATCAAAAGAATGAAAGGAAAATCCACCACGTACTGAGTATTTGTCAAAATAATGACTATACCTTCCCCATTTTTCTCTTCCTATAATAACCTTAGCATATGGGTCAACAATAACTTGTCCATCTAACTCATATACATACTCATACTCTTCATATGGTAAACCCTCTATAATAATAGAATAGACATCTCCAAAACGATATTCAATAGGAATCAGTATATCTTGGTCCTTCTTATGATTTTTCTTATGCCGTAATACAAGTTTGCATACTTCACAATTTGGTGCTACTATAGAAAAATTAATTGACTCATTCTCTTTAGTTACCCCAAGTGGTAAAGGAGTTCCTTTTCTAAACCTAAATTGATTCATACTTCCTCTCCTTACTGTTTTTTAGGTAATTGTCTAGCGTGTTTTGCGTTATAATACGTCAGCAAAGAAGCTATGAAAATGTATATTAGTTTTGCTTTAAAAAATATTAATACACAAGTATATTAACCAACTTCAGATGAATAAATATTTCCTTACTTACTTTCTTCTATCTTCTGTGCAAGCTCTGTTAGATACATCCATCGTTCCATCTTAACCTCAAGCTGCTTTTCCTTCTCTTCTTTTTCCTTCATTAATTCATTTAATTTACCATAATTAGAGGCGTTACTTACCATATCTGCTTCTAATTTCTCGATATCTGCTTCTAGCTTAGCGATATCATCATCGATTGTATCATATTCTTTCTGTTCACTATAAGTAAACTTTAATTGACTAGAACGATCTTTTTGATAACTCTTTTTCTCTTCTTTTGGTTTCTCTGTCTTCTTCTCCTCAGGGATATCATCACCCTTTGTTAACATATAGTCACTGTATCCACCCTCATATTGTTTAACCAAACCATCTCCTTCAAAAGCAAAGATACGATTAACCATACGATCTAAGAAATAACGATCATGGGATACTGTTACTACGATACCTGGGAATGTATCTAAATAGTGCTCAAGGATTGTTAGTGTCTGAATATCTAAATCATTAGTTGGCTCATCTAGAATCAAAACATTAGGTGCACCCATTAATACATATAATAAGTAAAGACGGCGTTTTTCACCACCTGATAACTTACCGATTAGTGAATACTGCATAGCACCTGTGAATAAGAATTTCTCTAACATCTGAGAGGCTGTGATACTACCTTCATTCGTAGTAATATATTCAGCCACGCTCTTAACATAGTCAATAACCTTAATGTTTGGGTCCATCTCTTCATTCTCTTGCGAGAAATAACCGATTTTAACTGTTTCACCAATCTCTACGTAACCAGAGTCTGGTGATATAATCCCATTAATAACTTTTAACAAGGTAGATTTTCCACAACCATTCTTTCCTATAATACCAATTCGGTCATTCTTAAGTAAAATGTATGTGAAGTCTCGGAATAAAACCTTATCCCCATATGATTTAGATACCTCATTTAATTCAATTGTCTTCTTACCTAATCTTGAAGCTACAGAATTCATCTCAACAGTTGCTACTTCTTTTGGTTTTTCTCTATCACGTAATTGTTCAAAACGTTCGATATGGGCTTTTTGTTTTGTGGATCTTGCTCTAGCACCACGCATCATCCATTCAAGGTCCTGTCGATATAGACTCTTATTCTTACGTTCTGTGGCAAGCTCCATCTCTTCTCTTTGTGCTTTTAATTCTAGAAAGCTGGTATAACCACCTGCATAACTGTAGAGATTACCATTATCTATCTCTACAATACGATTTGTAACTTTATCTAGGAAATATCTATCATGGGTAACCATAATAATTGCCCCGCGGTATTGGTTTAGATATTTCTCAAGCCACTCCGCCATATCGTTGTCTAGATGGTTAGTAGGTTCATCTAATACAAGAATGTCCGCAGGGTTAAGAATTGCTCTTACAAGCGCTAGACGTTTTCTTTGACCACCAGACAATACATCAACTCTTCCATCGTAATCACGAATCCCTAATTTATCTAACATTGATTTGGCATCTGCTTCTTTATTCCAATCTTTTTCATGGGAATCTTGATCCTGAAGCATAACGTTTTCAAGAATATTCTTTGAGACATCAAATTCCGGTTGCTGTGCTAGATATTCAATCTTAATGTTTCTACCTGTTGTAACCTCGCCTGTGTCTGCTTCTTCAATACCCGAAATAATCTTTAATAAGGTGGATTTTCCAGTACCATTAACACCAATTACTCCAATTTTGTCGCCTTCTTGAATACCAAGAGAGACCTCTTTGAATAATATTTTGTCTGTATAACCTTTTGTAACTTTATCTATTGTTAACAAATTCATGTAATTACTCACTTTCACTTTACTTTTTTATCAGCCGATAACTAGAATTTAATACTGATTCTAGTACAAATAATTGGCCTATTTTCACTAATTTCTATTATAGCTTATGTGTTAAGTTGTTACAATCCCTAAAATAGGTAGCAGTTAGCATACTTTTTCCACTTTCCTTTCCCTATATTAAACAAAAAACACTTGCAAAATGCCAAATTTACGGTAAAATAGAGACTGAGACTAAATATTCATTTTTATACTAGTCAACGAGTCAGTTAAAAACTGATACGAATGTATATAGAAACTAGTAAGAAAACATAGAAAGGTTTTAAAATATGATACAAGCATGTAATGTTACATTAAGATTAGGTAAACGTGCACTTTTTGAAGAAGTTAATATTAAGTTTACCGAAGGAAATTGTTATGGATTAATTGGTGCCAACGGTGCTGGTAAATCTACTTTCCTTAAAATACTTTCAGGACAGATTGAACCTACACAGGGTGATATCGTTATTACTCCAGGACAAAGATTGTCTTTCTTACAACAGGACCACTTCAAATACGATGAATTTGATGTATTAAGTACTGTTATCATGGGTAATAAAAGACTATATGATATCATGAAAGAAAAAGATGAAATCTATGCTAAAGAAGATTTCACTGAAGAAGATGGTATCAAAGCTAGTGAATTAGAAGGTGAATTTGCTACTTTAAATGGTTGGGAAGCGGAGTCTGATGCTTCTACTTTATTAAATGGTTTAGGTATTGATAACGAATTACACTACAAATTAATGTCAGAATTAACTGGTAGTGAAAAAGTCAAAGTATTACTTGCTCAAGCATTATTTGGTAACCCAGATATTCTATTACTAGATGAGCCTACTAACCACCTTGACCTTGAAGCGATTCGTTGGTTAGAAGAATTCTTAATTAACTTTGAAAATACTGTTATCGTTGTATCCCATGACCGTTACTTCTTGAACAAAGTCTGTACACATACTGCTGATATTGACTATGCTAAAATTCAATTATATGCAGGTAACTATGATTTCTGGTATGAATCAAGCCAATTAATGGTTAAACAGATGAAGGAAGCAAACAAAAAGAAAGAAGAAAAGATTAAGGAATTACAAGATTTCATTCAAAGATTTAGTGCGAATGCTTCTAAATCAAAGCAAGCAACTTCTCGTAAGAAAGCACTTGAAAAAATCGAACTTGATGATATTCGTCCATCAAGCCGTAAGTATCCTTACATCGATTTCAGACCAACAAGAGATATCGGTAACGAAGTACTTACTGTTACGAATCTTTCAAAGACAATTGATGGCGTGAAAGTTCTTGATAATATTTCCTTTATTATAGGAAAAGACGATAAAGTAGCTTTCGTTGGACCTAACACATTAGCTACTACTACTCTATTCAAGATTATAACTGGTGAAATGGAACCAGATGAAGGTGATTACAAATGGGGAATCACTACAAACCATTCGTACTTCCCTAAAGATAATACAAAAGATTTCTCTGGCGATGAGATGATCGTTGACTGGTTAATGCAGTTCTCTCCTGAAAAGGATGTTACGTATGTTCGTGGATTCCTTGGAAGAATGTTATTTGCCGGTGAAGAAGGCGTTAAGAAAGTTAATGTATTATCCGGTGGAGAAAAAGTACGTTGTATGCTTTCTAAAATGATGATTCTAGGTTCTAACGTTTTAGTTATGGATGAACCTACAAACCATTTAGATATGGAATCAATCACAGCATTAAATAATGGTTTAATTAAGTTCCCTGGTGTATTGCTATTCTCTTCACAGGATCATCAATTTATTCAAACTATTGCAAATCGTATTATGGAGATAACTCCAACAGGCTTAATCGACAAGATAACAACATATGATGAATATCTTGATAATGACGAATTAGCTAGAAAACGTCAAGTTATGAATATGGCTACAAATGAAGACTAAACCAAGTCACTTATAGTAGCAATTCGTGATATATTATAGTCTACTTTGTAGGCTCTTTGTAAAATCAGAGATATACCTATTACCAACAAATACAATAGGAAGTTTCGTTATCGAACTTCCTATTGTATAAAGATAAGTCGAATATATGGGGACAAGTAGATTCACTTATCTAACAACAGCTCAAAAGGATTTGGATGTTAATGTAGATAGGGAGGTTTTCACTAATGAAGTCACGCACTATTTTCACATTTCAAGCTAAGAATGGAATGTGTATATCAAAAGATGTATTTAATTCAGCTGGACAATTATTAGTTGCTGAGGGAACAGAAATTAATAGCAAAGTAAAAGAGATGCTTAGCTTTTACTCCGTAATGAAGATTAGTGTTTACGATAAAGAGATTATTACTGAAGTTACACAAACTTCACCCGTCATTAATACTGACACTTATTCAAAACGAATTAAAAATAGCGAACGATTTCATGAATTCAAGAAATCATTTAGTGCTAATGTAAAACAATTTCAATCCGATATCATAACTTTTGTTAACAAAACTGATGAAGTGGATTTAAAGAAATTAAAAAAAGAACCTTACACAGTATTAAGTAAGAGCGATACAACCATTAGTGTCTTCGATATGTTGCACAACATAGAAGACTATAATGATTCCACATACTCCCATTCCTTAAATGTTGCCTTAATCAGTAATGTTATTGGTAACTGGATTGGTTACAATGAACAAGATCTTGAAGTACTTACCTTAGCAGGTCTGTTACATGATATTGGAAAATTAATGGTACCAGAAGATATCTTGAAAAAACCTGACAAACTAACGGACGAAGAATTCCAATTAATTAAATTACATCCTATTATGGGCTATGATTTAATCAAAGACGAAGACCTCGATCCACGTATTAAAGAAGCAGTTTTAAAACATCATGAAAGATGCGATGGATCCGGTTATCCATCAATGTTAAAAGGTGATAATATTAATGAATTTGCTAAGATTATAGCTATCGCAGATATCTACGACGCAATGACTTCTAAGCGTTCATACCGCGAAGCCCTTTGCCCCTTCGAAGTTATTCGCTTATTCGAAGATGAAGGTTTCCAAAAATATGACGCAAAAATTCTTATTAATTTCTTAGAGAGAATTGGCCAAGCTTACATTAATAACAACGTTCAACTTAGTGATGGACGACAAGGTGAAATTATCCTACTTAACAAGAACGCATTATCCAGACCGGTAATTAAGGTGAAAGATACAGTTGTTGATTTATCTAAAACACATAACTTATCTATAACAAAGATTTTATAAATCTTAGATTTTATAAATCTCAGGTTTTGTAAATCATATACATTATACTGTTTTTAATTTATTAATTTTAATTTATAATTCTTTTGTAAAAATTTTATAACGAACATATTTCATAATATGTTATACTAAGACAAACTATATTGAAAAATGGAGATGATACTTTGGACCCGAGTGATGTCACGCAGATTATTATTTTACTAATTCTACTACTACTTTCTTGCTTTTTCTCTTCTGCAGAAACTTCTTTAACAACAATAAACAAATTACGTATTCGAAGTTTAGCTGATGAGAATGTAAAAGGCGCAAAAACAGTCGTAAAACTTATTGAAGACCCTTCTAAGATGCTAAGCGCAATCTTAATTGGTAACAACGTTGTAAACCTATCCGCTTCTTCAATTGCTACTTCTCTTGCAATTGATCATTTTGGAAGTGTTGGTGCTGGTATTGCAACTGGTATTGTTACTATCATGATTTTAATATTTGGTGAAATAACACCTAAAACACTAGCAACTATTCATGCCGAGAAACTTTCTTTACAATATGCAGGAGTTATTTACTTTTTAACTCAACTGTTAACACCGGTTATCTATATTGTGAATCGAATTTCACTAACGATACTTCGTCTGTTACGTGTTGATCCTAATAAAAGAGTTTCTGCTATAACAGAAAATGAACTCCGTACTATAGTTGATGTAAGTCATGAAGAGGGTATTATTGAAAGTGAAGAACGTAGAATGATAACCAATGTTGTTGATTTTGGTGATTCACTTGCAAAAGACGTGATGGTACCTCGTATCGATATGGAATTTGCAGATATCGATCTTACTTATGATGAACTTGTTAATACATTCTTAATTGAAAAATTCACGAGAATGCCTGTTTATCAAGAGACAAGAGACAATATTGTTGGTATTGTCAACTTAAAAGACGTCTTTTTCTATCAAGGTAAAAAAGAAGACTTCCGTTTGAAGGATATCATGAGAGATCCTTACTTCACATATGAATACAAGAAGACTTCTGAATTATTCGTAGAGATGAAAAAAGATTCGATACCTCTTGCTATCGTGTTAGATGAGTACGGTGCAACTGCCGGTTTACTTACATTAGAGGATTTAATTGAGGAAATCGTTGGTGATATTCGTGATGAATATGATTCTGATGAGGAAGACTCTATTCAATGCATTAGCGAGAATGAATTTATAGCAGATGGTAATACCAAGCTTAATGATATTAACGAAATTATTGGCCTTCATATTGAATCCGATGATTATGATTCAATTGCCGGTCACATAATCGGATTATTAGACCATCTTCCTTCTCAAGGGGAAACAGTTGAAGATGATCACGTAATCTATACAGTTGATGCAGTTGATAAAAACCGTATTGATAAAGTACACATTGTAGTATTACCTACTACAGAATAGATTGGTAATCGATTTTAAATTATAAATACATTTACATGTAAATAAAAAGACAATCTTCATAGTTTGAACATGGAATTTACGGATATTATATATCCATATTCCACGCACAAATCATATGATAGATTGTCTTTTTTAATTTACGGTATGCCCGATTTTTTAAGCTATATTGTTAGGTTTACAATCTTTAAACTCACATTTCTCTATTCTATGACCACCTGATTTATCAATAGCACCACCACTGTACTCTGAGATGCATCGAACAAATCTGCATTCTTTAATTTCTCCTCTAGAACCATACATAATAATACCTGCACCGCTCTTTTGTCTACAATTAATGAATTTGCACTTGGAAATTACTCCTGAGCATGAATAAATTGCTCCATCTTGGCAGTATGTGAAAATCGTATCTGATATCTTTGGTTCCAAAGCATCATATATAGCACGCCCGCTCTTAATATTACGAAAGATTGAATGAACCACTATCATTCTACTACCTGTTGCTCGAAATCCCGCATTAACTGCTCTCCCATCAAATTCAGAACGATCAACTACACAGCCCCTTGATCGGCTAATATCAAACATATCCCTTTGTTTTAATCCATCTGCGATTATTCTTGATCCCTTAATCTCTAATATACCTTTACTTTGCACTTGTTGTCTTAAATAAACCACTACATGATTAAAACTAAGGATTCCTAATTCTGTTACTCGTATAGGTACATCAATTATCGATGAGATACGAACTTTGAAATCCCTATCAATTACTTTTTCACCCTGTCCATGTATATACTGTATGATCTCTTCTCCTTGTGGATAACATTCAATGTATTGACAGTCCATAACATTGGATTTCACTTCATTATTATAGAAAATTGCACCACCATGTTCTAAAGCATAGCAATGCTTAAACGAACAGCATGTTATCATAATATCTGATCCAACATAAACAGCTCCTCCATTCTTAGCTTCACACTTCTTAAATGTAGAATTGGTTACACAACCACGTCCTTGTTGAATCTGAATTGCAGCTCCATTCTCGACTGTATAGCATTTGTGAAAACTACAGTTATTAACTTCTATTTGATTTCCCCAAAACTTTATCGCACTATTTTTAGTGGTATGATATATTTTGGAATCTATAATTGAAAGATTTCCATTCTTTTGATTAATCGCACTTCCAGTATAACGACAATCTAAAATAGAATTTGTTATCTGAACCTCAGAGTAGCTCTTTATTTCTATTAATGCACTACTCCTATCTGACTTATTAATGATAGTTGTATCCCGAATTACTAAAGTCCCACCATCTACTATTATAGATCCATGAAGGTAGATAACCGCATGATCTAATATCAACGTACCTTCCTTAGGGACGATTAACTTATCTTTCACTATGCAAGCATCAACGATTCTTGTTTCTTTTCCTGGCAAGACAGATTTATTCTCAATTTCTGTTATATACTCCATATCTGGCATATAATATTTCAACTCTGTCATAGTTAATGGTAAATCAATCTTTCTCATAGAAGAGAAAAGTCGATTACATTGTTCCATATCACTCTCATAGCTAGCTTGAATGAATTGCCACAGTAACGAAAGTATATCTTCTGGTACCTTGAATAATATTCGATAACGTTCTATTGACTCTATCTCTTCTTCTGAAAGAGGAGTTTTACGCAAACTCACATGAATCAGATCCATAAGAAAAAGATATTTCTTTAATGGCTCATTCATATTCCTTAACAAACTGCCCGTTAATCTGGTGTCATCTGTAGCTTGACGAATGACTTTTGCAATCTGCTTAGGCTCAAGCCCTAATCCCTTAACCATCAAACGTTCCAATTCATAATTAGTAAGAGTACTATTTAACTTATTAATACCTGCATGGTCGAAAACACCTGCACAATATGATATTTTTTGTTCTATATCTTCTACAAACATCGGGTGCTTTGGTGATAGGAAGGACTTTTTCTTACGATTGAATTTGGTTAATATATCTGTTTGAATCATAATCTTTCCTCCTCACATGTATTGAAGACAACACTATCTTCTGGTAGACAATCATTATATTCGCAGCGATAGACCTTTTGCCCATATTTTTCATATTCAAAATAAATTGCTCCACCAAGATATTTACCTATACAATTGGTAAATCTAGAATTAGTTATTCTTGAATCAGATAAAGAATTCGAATAGATTGCTCCACCATGTTCTTCCTTACAATGATAAAAATCGCAATCATCAACAACTAATCGGCCATTTTCTTTCACTCGAATGCCACCTACTAAACAATCTGCAAGTGTTGTTCCATTCATAATAAGTGAATCACCTGTAAAGCGTATAGCAGGTGCCAGGTCTGTATTTAATACAGTAGCATTGTCTATAGTAAGGCAACCTCTATTTTGCCAGATAGCACCACACTTAAAATTACAATTCAATTCCAACGTACTTACATTAACTTTTGCCGTATTACTGATGTGGATCAACGTATCACTGTTACAATCTTCTACAGTCAACTTAACAGTATCTATTACAATTCTTCCGCCATCCACCATTATGCTGCCATTAATGCTAACTTCACAATTTTTAATAATTAGTGCCGAGCCATTAGTAACTGCAATCTGTCCATGAATTTTAGAAGGTTTATCTATAATGAATTTTTCTCCAGTATTCAATATCAGATTATCATAGGTATCTTCAATGAGAATATCTTCACATATATATTTTAATAAATTATAGCTTACGGTATAGCCATCTTTGATAAACTTGTGATATAGTCCAATTGCTTCTTGCGTATCCTTCTTACGTGCAGCTTCATTGTACTGCAAGAAGAATTCCTTCTCTTCACTCGTGAATTTGAAGATAGCAAAGTAATTCTGGCAAACCTTTTTCGCGTAATCTTCCGACCATAATGAGTAATTACAAAGCTTTAATAAATCCGCTGCGAATGTGTACTGCTTCTCTTTTGTGTCTAACATTGTAAATACATCATTAATTTTATAGTCAAAATTATTATTCATATCTTCAACAATCTTACCAGAATAGGAGGCTGGCAGTTTCATACTAGTAAGAATCTTTTGATATTCTTCTAACAACTCTCTCATGCTCTTAACGGTACCATACGCCAATACACCAAGACCAAAACAATAACTATATTTGAACGTATTATCTTTATATGCAAATGGGTGAATCACTTCATTCGAAGATAATTCACCATTTTTCTTTTTAAAATATTCTAGTATATCCATAAACATCGCATCCTTGCTTTCATAATTCAAGAACACCACTGCGTTCTTGTTGCGGTCTGCACATAATCTATGCTAATCCATCTATATTATACATCGGCTAATTTCACGTAATTACTTAGTTGAACCAAGAAGGGACTGATGCAAAATTTCTAAATAGTAAACTAGCTATGTTATTAAAACTAAATACCATGAAATGCAACATCAAAAAAACAAATTTTCTTTGATGTTTGCCATATGTGAACATTTATGTTCACTAGATGGCATTCAGCGAAGAAAATTTGTTTTTTTACTGATGTGTGAATGTATTTAGTTTAAATAACATTATAGCAGACTGTATTTGCAACAGCCCCTTCTTTTTATTTCATAACCGTTATATTGTTTAATACAAACTGCACTGCATCATCAATGGAATCATCTTCGTTCAAGGCACTTTGGCTAATATTAATAGTAACAATATAATCTCCTTTTTGTATTACAGCAAACCCATCAATAATCGTATATTCGTCAGATATATATGAAATTGTTTTATAATTATATCCATTGCAAGTATTCAAGTCCGATACTTCTGCATCGTAATTCTCTATATAATAATTAAACTCATTATCAAATATCTCTTCTACACTATAGTCTTTATAAAGGGAAAAACTAGCGTAGTAATTTTTCTTGAATTAACATTCTACAAGAAACTCTCTTGATTTTTCCTGATGCTAACCATGCATAGACAAACGTACATGTACAGATCCACAAACAAGGAATCAATATATTCCACACAGTATAATTGGTGTGAAAATGTGTAATCCCTATGCTATAAAGCATATCACTCATTAACATGTCATTGGTTAGTATATTAAGTACTGTTCCAAGAATAGTTCCAATAAGAACAACCATAGCAAATCGAAAACTAAATTGTAGACGTAAACTTCCTGTAGTGAATCCAACCGCTTTGTAGATACCTAAGTCAACTTTTTCTCTCAAATATGCTTTCTTGCATATCATTCCAATTACAATTGCAATAAATAATAGACTAATTAGATAAATCGCCATCGTAACCCCCATGATAACCATACGAATCGTTTCATTTGTGGAATCTATTTCTTTTAAGTCATTGGTAACACTTATTTCGTTTTCATATGCTTGAAGCTGTGTCTTTAATGCCGTTACTATAGTCTCAACTTTTGAATCATCTTCTACACAAAAACTAATATTCATAATATTGAATTCTGTATTCATCTTGTGGACACCCTCTAATAAAATTGTAAAGTTTCGACCTAAATCGTTCATATTCTTACTAATACCAACGATTAGATATTCTCTTTGAACACCACTATTATCAATGATCACCGTGTCGCCAATATCTTTATCTAACTCATCTTTCATAACTTCAGTAATAGTAATTTCATTATCAAACTCAGGATTTTTTCCTTCTATTGCAGGAAGTAGCACTCCATCCGTATGATCAATAACTCTACCAAGAAATTGTGTTCCATCTACCATAAAGTAAGCATTGGTAGTTGAATGCTCCTTGGTAATACTAGTTTTTTCTTCTATTGTTTTTCTTATATCCACTAGTAATGGCCGCAACTCTTCTAATGCAATACGTACTGTTATATGGGAGTCTAAGGTTCCAACCATAGAATTAAGATTTTCATCTTCAGTTAACTGATTCATTGAAGTTGCCATAATTGTAAATGTTGTCAAAAGGATAATTACAAACAAAGTACTTATATATTCTTTCATATTAGAAACAACAGATTTAATAATTAGTTTCATACTAAGTGGTATATGTTTCATCTTATCAACATAAAGATCCATTCTCCCCTTAAAATAAACCGCTTCATGTCCAAGAGAAATCGCCTGAACTGGTGATATATTTGCTATTTTCTTTGTTTTTAAAAATGTAAAAAGTACTATAAATAATAACACGATACTTAATGCTACTTCAACTTTTCCATTCCATATCAACCCTGTTAGTGAAACAAACTCATTTCCAAGCAGATTAGTAGTATAAACACTACCAACCAGACCGAGAACAGTTCCTACAATACCTTCCAATATATATTGTAGAACAAGACTCATACGAATCAAACCATTGGAAAAACCTTGTGATTTCAGAATTCCAAACCTTACATACTCCATCTCAATACTGCTGCTTACATTATAACTTATAACGATTAATACTACTATTAATAATAAAATTGCAAAACAAGATACGATTACACTAAGAATATTATCCATCATTAATGTTAAACTCTTAGCTTCGGATACTGTCAAAGAGGTAACGCAAGCATTCTGTATTCCGGTCTGTTTATTGATTTTATCTAATACCTTACTTTCCTTGTAGTTATCTTGATTTTTGATCTCTTCTTTGATAAATACATGAATAGTTTCCATGTTAGTATAAGCTTTTTCTGTGTTTTCTCTAAGACGATTAAAATCCTCTTGATTAATCAGTACATTCTTATAACCTACTAGCTCTGCTCCAATAAAAGGTTCCTCGAAGAATCTAGTTATTGTAAAACTCTCCTCCCCATAACCAGTAGCAAACTTGATTTTATCACCTATTTTACAATCTAATTTCTGTTCCAACGCTTTAGGAAGATAGATTTCTCCTGGTCCTGGAACAATATCATTTTCTTTGTCATCAAAGAACTGATACATCTGTTTATCTGGTTCATATGCAAAGAAAAACACCATATTACGATATTCTCTCTGGCTCGTTGAAACTCGTTTACTATTAATACACGGTATCTGCTGACATTTTCAAAAAGTGATAAGTTGGATACAAGATGGATTTGTTGAAATATGAAGCCAAAGTCCTTTCTTCTTAGATATGACAAACCTTTCTCCTTCTTCTTTGTTATATCTTCGCCTTTATACCAAACCTCACCTGATGTCACCTGGTCCATTCCACTTAAAGTATACAGAAGTGTTGACTTACCAGAACCCGAACTCCCCATTATTACAGTAAAATCTCCATCATAGATCTCTAAGTCAATATGATTCAATACATGATTTTGCATACCATTGTTAGCATAACTCTTACATAAATCGTTTGCCTCAATAATTATATTCTTCATGTTTATTTTTCCCCCTTCAATTCCAATTACTTAATTCATACTCTTCCATTACATCTGGTAAGTTTTTCTCAGACATTAACTCATCAGGAAAATTATTTACAGCTATTGAATTCACCCAAGAAACTGCTTCATTCTCATTCTTTGGTTTATCTGACATTGGTATAAGCCTTACACTATATGACTCAATAGGTATGCTATGATCTTTCAAAACTTTTTCAATAGCCTTTGCAACTTCAGCAATCTTTGAGTAAGAGACTTCTTCTGTAAAGACGACAACATACAGTTCTAGAGGAAGTGGCGGGTTCTTTATATTGAGTTTCATGTCTTTTTGTAATTTTAATAAGTCTTGATTATTTTTACTATTTTCAAAGAATTTTATAGAAACTGTATCAAATGTATAATCTAGTTTACTACTTATTAACTCGTTAGCTCTTTCATCAAGCTCCTGGTTTAACCTTATCCATGTATTAAAGTTATTAACAACCATATTCTCATAATCATCATGATCAATGTTACCTAACTCATCTGTATATATTGTAAAACAAGTATCTTCACTCGTATTCGATTGAACAACTACACCATAGTGCTTAAATTTAAAATTATAATATGACTTTTTTATCTCTAAATCTAAATTACTATACTGTTCTTCTATATACCTTCCGGCGGCCTTCTTTGCTAATAATTTAGAAATAGGATTACCCTTAAAACTATTTATTGCCGATATTACAAATACCAACAATAGAAATCCTATTCCTATTATGATAAACTTCTTCATCTTTATAAAATCACTCCTTCACTTGTTTCATACATTCTTTAAAACTTTGAATATATCTATCATAACAAGGAAGTTATTAAGAAGTCTTTAAGAAATGGATTGTTGATCTTAATCCCAAAAATAATTCGATTAACCCTCTCGATAAAAAGTTACATATCGTTCACATAAACTTCACTTTCGTTCCATAAATCCTACACATTTGAATGGTATTCTATATACATCAAAGGAACAACTACCTTTTTAATATAGATAATATTTTTTTCATAACTCCTCCCCTAGTAAGGCTGTCGTAAATCATACGACAGCCTTCTTATTGTCAGTGAACAGGAAAAGTCAATTTCACTCCTAAGCCTTCTCTTTTATTCTCTAATTGTATGGTTCCATTCATCTCATCAACAAGATACTTAACAATGTAAAGACCTAATCCTGCTCCTTGTACATGAAATGCATTCTTCCCTCGGTAGAACTTTTCAAAGATGAATGGCATGTCCCCATCAGGAATACCAGGCCCATGATCTTGTATGTAAATTTGTAGATTATTATTTTTTTCTAAGCTTAATGAAATCTCAATATCACCATCGGAAGCGTATTTGCATGCATTAGTAATAAGATTCTCTAGGATTTGTTCTAATCGTCGCCTGTCCACTTCAATCGTCACATTAGGTATTTCAAAGTACAATCGTATCTTAGGATTATCTCCTGCAATTGCTGTAATCATCTCGGGGAGTTCATCCGCTATATTACATGAATTCATCTGAATCTCTAATTTCTGCAAATCCGAAATAGAATGTAAGAGCAAATCATTGGTTAGCTTCGTTACCTCATCACATTTGCGCATAATAGTTGAATAATAGCGTTGTCTACGTTCTTGATTGGTATCCATGTTGGCCTGCAACGCTTCTGTATATGCCCGTATTGAGGCAATTGGAGTCTTAATATCATGGGAAATTGTAGCGATAACAGTCTTATTATTCTCGATTGCTAACGCCTGAGCCTTCCTCGATGCTTTCACCTCACACCTCATACTATCGAACGCCCATGCAAATGCGCCGAATAGATTCTTACGCTCATATTGTATTGGTGTATCAAAATCACCTCTAGAGACAGAGGCCGCAAAATATGTTAGTCGATCAAACGGTTTAATTACTACACGATAGATGTAGCCAAACAAAAGGATTACAAGACCAACACAAGTTATGTATATTAAAACGCCAAGATATAAAAGCTTTTGCTTATCTTGTTCAATCTCGGACATTGACTTTTGGCCACGCATACTCTCTTGTAGATCTTGAATGGACTCTTGTATTTTGATATAATCTGTTTCTATAATCTTCTTGCTTTCTTCCTTTATGGATTCTTCAAGTAATTTCTCTACGGTATTCAGTTGTACAATCCATTCTTTCTGTGGTGAAACTTCCTTAATGTTCAATATTTGATAGAGGAATACGATGGTTATACACGTAATAACAGTTATACATACCAGAATTATCTGCATAATTTTTCTCTTCATTCTTCTACCTCAAGTCGATAACCAATCCCCCACACTGTTTTAATATATATTGGTTTAGATGGATTCTCTTCTAGCTTTTCCCTTAACCATCTTATATGTACCGCCACCGTACTGACCTCGACTATATTGAATATCCCCCACACATCTGCTAGGATAGTCTCCTTCTTTAATACCATATTCTTATGCTCAATAAGATATTTTAATAAGTCATACTCCTTTAACGCTAATGTTACTACCTCACCATCACGTGTTACCGTCCTAGTTGTTTCATCTACAATCACTTTTCCAAATGTTATCATCTTTGCTCCTGTAGCGAACCCATATGTACGACGCATTGTAGCATTAATTCTTGATAATAGCTCTTGTAGAGAATACGGCTTTGGTAAATAATCATCTCCACCAATATCAAGCCCTTTGATTCGATCTGTCTCACTTGTTCTAGCACTTATGAATATAATTGGAACTGTCGAATGTGTTCTAAGCTCCTTACAAAATTCAAATCCTACTCCATCTGGTAGATTGATATCGAGTATAATCAATTTAACTTGGTATTTAACTAATACTTCATATGATTCCTCTATCGTATAGGTATGTATCACTTGATAACCATGATCTTCTAATAGATCACAAGTAATCATAGCTAAATCATAATCATCATCAACAATTAGTATATCTGTATTTTTCATAATAACAACTCCCCTCTTCTAAATCTTTACATTTAGTATAACAGGTTATGTTATTTTTGGGCAACTATTAATAAAGTTGCAAAAAAGGCCGATTAATAATCATATGTTTCAGATTACACAATCGACCCAGAAATTAGTTATTCTTAATTATCTTTATTCTTTACTTCATCATCCTTAATTCCCTCACTTCATCTTTCTAATCCTCGCACCTCCTAATGCCATTCTATTGTAATAGCCCAGGGTTTCATTACCATATGGATATCCCTGAAATAATACTAACATGCTTATATCATCCACCGTACGATACCACTCTTCCATTTCTATATATGGTAATGAGAATTGATACGTAATTCCATAATGCTTTGCAATCTTGTTATGTTTCTCTATGTATTCGTTCATTGTTTCTGTTAAGCAATTTATAATTGTAAATCGTCTCTCCTTATCAAATTCCTCTTTTGTACTTGGCAGTATTTCTGGAAATAGCTTTATTAAGTCGCCATAATACCCTTCCATCTTATCATTCGACTGTATGTTAATAATCCTTACGTAATCCGTAAGTGTATATTGAATAAGATAGGCATCTGTACGTTGTTCAAAGGGGATTCGATCACTTATAGCTATACTTGTATTCCATTCTCCAACATTCCAAAACTTTGATTGTTCTTTTATTTGTTTCTCTACACCGCTATAAATATCAGCTGATACTTCCCCTTCATCTAATTTTTGATATGCCAGATATAAACCATCTTGAACAATATATGCAATGACTGGAACATAGTTTGATAAAGTTCTTCCTTTTTGAGATTCTGCTTCAAGTCCTAGATTCCAAGATAAGTAACGCAGGAATGAATCTGTTACATTAGCGTAATCAATTGACGTAGACACTAAAGAATCTTGATCAACAATCTGATTGATCGCATCTGCCACCGCATTATCAATAGCATTATTATACTGAATCTGTAGCTTAGTTATTGCCGCCACAGTATCAATCTTTTGGTTAAGTACTAGGAATACAGACACCATAATAAGTGCAAACACTATACTAATATTAGTATGCTTCATCTCGTATAAGTCCTCCATACACCGTAACGTAATTTCCATCTGTGTAGTCAACACCTACTAGTAGTTCTTGCATCCGTTTTCCCAAAGATTTGTTCTTAAGTTTAACTTTAATTGTAAGGTAGTCATCTTGATTCATCTTATAGATATAATCACTCTCCTCATTATAAATCACCTCTAGAATGTCTGGTGTATAATAACACATGTATCTCCGGTATACATCTTCTTCCTCTCCAATATATCCCGATATATCCTTATAATCAGTACCAACTTGTTCACCTTCCTCCGCATATAACAAGGCATGATAATGCGTCAATTCAATTTCATACAAATTATTTCCTAGCTCAATTCTTCGCATGTATTCCTCGTACATCTGTTTTGTAACATATCCAAGGTTTCTTACTGAATCAATGAAATAACTTGTCTCTGTTGTTACATACTGTTGCATAAGTATATCTTGTTTCTGTGCCACATACTGAATCGGGCAAATAAACAACAAAAAGGCGGCTATTAATATAGATATAATCTTACCAAATGCATTCATTTCTTACACCTCATTGATATGGATAGATCGCATGTTGTTCATAGATATATCTCGATATCAAATCTACTTCTTGGTTTAAGGTATGTGTAACATATACAAGAAGAGATACTGCTATACAAAAACATACGACAGCTGCCATACTAACTAATAACTCATTTGCATTTTCCATAGTTTAATTAACCTGTGAAAATATGATACCAATAATGGTGTAATTCACATCACGAATGATACTTCCTAGAAATTGACCATTAGGATTGATATACGTATTGCTTTGAGAATTCTGAGCTGTCTTAACAGAGGCACTGCTTGATCCGATAATTTCAGTCTGTTTGTCATCAAGAACATTTACGTAATAGATAGATGATTTCTTCGTATTTACTTGGATAGAAATATCTCCATTCTTGAACTTATTAATTACATTAACTACTTCACTTCCTGATACACTCAAGCCATCATACATAACCTTATCGCTTTCATTAAATTCTGCATTTAACTTTGAAATCTGTCCCGCACCACTTGCTGCTGTATCTCTTGCCTCTCTTGATATATAAAACCCTAATGATATTACGATACAAGTAATTATTGTACCTGCTGCTAAAATTAATCCCTTTAAACTATTATCCATGTAACTCCTCCTTGTTCTACATACTGTTATTGTACTTATCTGCTACTAATACTAACTCATTCCCTGTATCTGACTTACATAAGTCATAAACTGAGATATACTTTCTAGAATAAACGGTACAATGAGATATCCACCAATTAATAAAACCATCGGAAAGAATGCAATGAATTCTCCTATAGCTCCTTGGTTATCTGTACGCATCTCGTTTTCCTGCTTCCTTTTTTCTATATTATAAGAATAGTCACCAGGCACCTCTTCAAATGCATGGCATATTCCGATTCGATCACTAACCTCAAGATTCTTAATAAGATGCCTAAATGAGTCATTATTACATGATTGGTACATGATATCTAAAGACTTTTCATTATCCTGCAAAAAGCAATCTATTCCCTCATTAATCACAGGTAAAAAGATCTCACTTGCATACGCTAGCCACTCTAATAAAGTCTCTACTGTCATTCTTCTTATTGGCGTCAACATAATCAACACTGCTTGTAGACGCATTAATTCATCCTCTACATCACGGTTGCCACAAGCTAATTTAATAATTAATTGTATGTTTGGAATATAATACGAGAAAATCGTAATTAGAATAATGCAAAAGAAAATCATAAGATAATTCGTATCTCCCACGGCCACCGTAATTTCTTGCTCTGTATACAACAATGATGTGGTAATTAGAGATACGCTATTTTCCCGAATAACCATAAGTATCATAACCATACTAGTGATTATTAAAGAACAAGCCGCTAAACTGATCTTCATAAACAGGAATTGTGGAACTGTATAACTCGAAGAAATACTTACTAGATCTCGATATACTTTCTGCCACTTATCTTCTCTTTTATGAATATGCTCTATTAAGAATTGTTTTATTATGTTTATATTACAAAGCTTCTCTAAGTAGAAATGAGGTCTCTTCACTAACTCTCTTGGTTCCACTAGATATTGTATTAACCTAAACGTAATTATTGTGACCACACATAATGTGAATTTGACAATTAATCCATATCCACCGTCATAATATCTTATTAATTCTGGAAGATTCCCTATACTCCAATTTCTAATAAAGTCGATAAAAAGTACTGGGAATACAGTAACGAACAATAATCCACTGAATACATGATTCAAACGTCTTCGACGTAATACTTCATTATGAATCTCCTCTTTAAGATGATTCATATTGCTCAGAAAAGCTGATTTCCCATCTGTATAGGAATCTCCATAAGTAATACACGTTCTACATAATATATAGAATGTCAGAATATAGGGAAAAGATATTCCTTCTTTAAACTCTTGTAATTCTTCATTATCTTCTAGTTCTAAAGCCATGAAAAGTTGCTGCATATGACTTGATATCTCTTCCTCAGTCTCCCATATAGATTCTTGTAATGCTTCTTCAACCATTCCAGTATTCTGGTATATATTTCTTACATTTACTAGGAACTGTTCAAATTGTAATAACAAACTCATATATTTCTTCCTGGTATAGTAGAAACGGTAATAAAGACTCACTAGATAGGCCCCCATTAAAATCATCAATACGCTCTCAAAACATAGCTTCCAAGCAAATAAACTTATACATACAAATATAAAAATAAGAGTCAGTTCTGTATACAAATACCTTCTAGTCAGATAAGAAATTTTCTCTTCTTCACCTGGTATAATCCATTCTTGAATCAATCTTCTTGTTTTTAAGAACCTTGACATCATAGGTACACCTGCCCCCATTCCTGTTGATTCTTAATAAATTCCTCTTCCTCAGATGATGTAAGATGTTTCATTATATGATGCCTAATCTCCTCACTTATAGGATTCTTTAGCACATACATTCCATTCTCATAAACTACAATATCTTGAACTATAAACTGTGGCTCTATTACCTCATCCTCTTTCGAAGGACGATAGCAAGTTTGTATAACACTCTGCCTAACAGGAATGATCTGTGAGATTCTTTCTATATACCTGTGACCATCAGCATGTTTACACATATGAACATCAAATTGAATTGCATCAACTACCTGCCTTGTTGCCGCAACTTCATTATGAAATCCTCCCTCAGTAAGTAACGCATTCCTCATAGAATAAACCAAGTCTTTTGTAGTCTTTGCATGGTGAGTAAACAACGTAAAGAGTGATGCAACCTGTGACATTGATATCATCCAACTAGCAACGCTTGCTGTAGCCACTTCACCTAAGATATTAACACTTCCATCAGTCTTCTTAGAAAAATCCAATCCCTCAATACCACTAACATAATCCGTTTCTTTGAAAGATACAATATTCCTCCTTGGATAAATTTTTCTTAAGTGTAATTCAAAGGATAATTCCTGTACTCTCAGATTATACGTAGGGCGAATATAGCGAATTAAAGACATTAATAAAGTTGTTTTACCAGAACCTTGTTCTCCAGTTATCGCAATAACCTGACAACCTCTAATCAGCCATTTCATTAATTGAATTGGAATCATACAATTGCCATCCGTAATTAAACTATGAATATCTCTTTGTAATTCCTGATGGAACTTACGAATGAATAAAACCCAACCTTCGCAAAATGGTGGTCTTGCAACTGCAACACGAGAACCATCCATCATCTCATTCACTATGTATCCACGTACCTCTGACAATTGGCCTGGGTTATTATATCGATAGATATTCTTGCATACTCGTATCAGTTCTTTCTCACTTTCAAATCCTAAGAATGATAAATGAATGGATTTTCCCTTATAGAATAACCAGATACTCTCATAGGATGCAGGCAAAACTCGTACTTCTCCAAACCGTTCAACCTCCATGCCATTAGTAATACCTGATACCCCTGCTGATACACCATCTATGGTCATATCGCGAATCTCATCAATTACACCATTTCCTCGATACCAGGAATATAATCTCTGACTAAGAATCTGCAGTTTATCATACAAATCTAAGTACATATGGTTCCGTCGATAGATAGCATTGATTTGATCCTCCGAGATTTCATAATACACTTCTCCATCATCATTAATCTTAGGCTGATCTAACTTGTTATCCTCTATCATAAAAATCAACGCGCGATTCTCATACATTTGTATGTAGTGATATAATAAGATATCAAATTTGTCTCTAGTCGAGAGATTTCCACTCTCAAAAGCGATGAAACGTTCAAGATCTCCTTCTGTGAATTGAAATTTACTAATTAGTATATCTACGATGTATTCCTTAATATATAATTTGGCTTGCCAATCACCGAATGTACATGTTTTTAAAGCACTTCTCAATTCCCTTCTTCTTTGTATCTGTCTTTGCTGCTCTACAAAACTAGCATTGCTATCAAAGATATGCGTACGCAAGATATCACGAAATGTATTCTGAACTTCTATTCGTAATGTATCCATATCTAGAATTTGTTTTATCTCAGATTTTATATTCTGTCTTTTACCTATATGTAACAGTCTTCACACCTACCTTTACTAATAGATTGTAACGGTTTATCTATCTCCGCTTTTATAGGAAGTGCGGCATCTTGCTTTACTTTTGATTGCTTAACTTCGTCGACGGCTTCGTTTAACATCTCGACAGCTTGTTCAACTGCATGCATGAAAGAATAATTAGAATCCTCCTCAGAACATTCTATGTTCGCTGACATAAAATCAAGTAATTTCCCCTCTGTCATCGCCTCCCTACACAATGTATTATAAGGTATCATTGCGATATCCATATTAGAAATTTTGTATCGTCTACATATGTTTTTAATATTATACTTGGAATTTGGCTGATAGTTGCCAATAAGATATCGAATCTTCGATATAGATATATCATTACTAATTAATTTACTATCCATGTGATTAACATATTGCATAAGATTCATTATAACAAGGTTTGAGTGTTCTAGGATATAGCGTGTACTCTCCTTTGTGATGTCTTGCAAATCAATAAACACAAGATCCTCACTCTCTTTGCATAATTTTATTAGGCGTGGTAATACTCTGGCAACATCTTTCTCAAAAAGTGAACTTTCAATCTGACGATTCGGAAGATAGTATAATGTATCTGGGTACAGTTCTTTTGCCAATTCTTGTACTTGAATAGATAAATCAAGATTTTCTCTTCGTTGTAACCTACAAAACAGCTCCTTCGAACCGTTAATGTGATAGGAATCAAGACTTTCATAAAGAAGCGATAGCCTTGTTCTTTCTGTAACATTATCCCCAATCATATTCCAATTCGTATGATTTTCCCACAATAAAATCTTTTGTTTTCTTCTAATTGCCAGATAAGTAGCCAAACAACAAAGATTACTTGTAGTACCTGCATTCCCCCTAACATTACTATAAAATGCAATTAACATTCCACCACTCCTTTTTTTAATTGTTTTATTGCATTATGAATTTCCTTGTTCGTGAAAATCTGTAGCTCCAGTAGTATACGAGATAAGGCTTTAACCATATCATCTGACAATCTTTTAAAATTCTTCATTTCTTCTAGCTCTAAACATTGTTTATAATACGTGTCATAACTATCAATCCAAATCTCACACATACTACATAATTCTTTACAATCCGGATAATTACGAATGAAATAATTACTATCAAGCCTTTTACTACAGATTCCTCTCACGATTAAGATACATTGCTTATTATAACTAAGAATCGTCTTTGCTATATCCTTCATAGTATTCTTATATAGAGTGGTTATTCCAACTATATAATCAAAGATATAATATATATCATTATATAATTCCACCTCGTTAAGTTCCAATTCATATAATACATATGAATAATCACCTAAGATTTCCTCGTGAACCTGAAGCCACTCTTTACTACATGTTAACCAATCAAGTCCCATATAATAACTGGGTTGATATTCCTTCTCCTCCCCCTCCTTGTATGTAACAATCAGCACCTCTTGCCCACATATACGCAGTAATCTTCCTACATAATATATGATATCTCGGCTAGGCACTCCAATAAAAGCTATTGACTTAGCCATTCCTCCTCCTTCTTGATATCTGATAAAATGACATGTAAATACTATACTTGCAGATACCTGAATATACTTCGTACTAAATAATGGATAAACTTTGAAATTAAATGAATTAAACGATAAACCAGATAATTAAAGACTTGTTTCAGATAAAATTGATTATATCCCAGAATTTCTCATTTGTAAACCTTTTTTTACATTTATAGAGTAAAAAGCTGAAATCAGTTAATTATAACTAATTTCAGCTTCTTAATTTATTTATAAATTATTTTATCTTATAAATTATTTTATCTTTTAAACTATTTTTATTTTATTTTATTTTATTTTATTTTATTTACTTTTGAGCATCATCAGCGATTTGCGCTGCTTCTGTAATCTTTGAATTAGAAGTAGTCATATATTCGTCGCCTTCTTCAATCGAAGCATAGAATGCATTATATAATCCTTCGTCTGAGATTGTCTCTTCTGTAACCCCTTCAATTGCTGTGCGATAAACTCCAATACCACTAATTGCTGCTTCTGCACCTTCCTTAAAAACCACTTGTGCTTCTTTGTAGATTTTAGGAGCATTTAAATCTCTTAATGTTGTAAATTCAGCTTCCATTGTATCAAGATCTTCAAGAGCAGCTTTTTTTGCATCTTCGTTTGTTACGTCAGTAAGAAACGTTTGTAAATCAGTGATTAATGTAGAGTTTGCAGTTGTTGCATTGTTCACAGCTGCCATAACATCATCATAGTATTTTTGTTCTGCCTTTTTGTCAGAGCATCCTGTTAACGCAAAAGCGAAACATAATGTTAGAACCACCATTAATATTTTGTTGAATTTTTTCATTATTCCTCCCTTATTGTATCATAAGATTCCCTATAACACGCACCACCTATTATGCTAAAGATAAGAATGTGGCTATTCTTTTTTATATCTTGCATATTGGTCGAAAGACCACTTCTATAATCCTATCAGAATAAACTTGAGATTTCAACTATTAATTATTAATTTAGGTTATTATTTCCTATTTTTATCAACATAAAATACTATTTAATTATGACACTCTTTTAGATTTACATATTAACCAAATGATCAACAATACCCATTGTAGATTTACGATGAGAAACAAGAATAACTGTTTTATCCTCTTTTTCCTTCTTTAAGCTCTTAAGAATAATTGCTTCATTCAGACTATCAATATTACTTGTTGGTTCATCTAATAAAATGATGTTACTTTCATGAAGGAATGCTCTTGCAATACCAATTCTCTGTCTTTCCCCTCCAGATAAGGATTCTCCTAACTCACTTACTTTGGTATCATAACCATTTGGAAGTGATAGAATAAAATCATGGATAGATGCCTTTTTTGCTGCTGCAACTACTTCTTCTCTTGTTGCATCTTCTTTTGCAATCTTAATATTATTTTCAATCGTATCATGGAAAAGATATGTCTCTTGTGTTACATATGAGATATTTTTACGCAACGCCTCTGTCTTAATTGTATTAACATCATTCTTACCATAAGATATTGTACCTTGATCGGTTTCGTAGAATCGCATTAGTAATTTAAGTAAAGTAGACTTTCCACAACCACTCTTACCTAAGATTCCATGAATTTGATTTTCAGCAAATGTCTCATTAAAGTTACTTAATACTTTCTTATTCTCATATCCGAATGTAACACTATCACATGTGATATCACCGCTACACTCTTCTTTACCATCAACATTATCAAGTACAAGTGGTTCTTCACTCAACAAATCAAGAACACGATTTCCACTAGCTAATGTATGATTCAAGTTATTGGATAAAGCAGATAATGCAGCTGTTGGACCAAATGAACTTATCATTGCAATAGTTGCTATAAGTGCCATGCCGCCGTCTATTTCTCCATTACTAGCAAGATATCCGGATACACCAAGCATTGTGATTCCTGCAAGTAGAATAATCCAATCCGTAGCAATCTTTTGTACACTTTCTTCGTTCTTTAGTTTCTTTGAGATTTTTTCTAAACTCTCAGTCTTCTCTGCTAAGTAACTTTGTCGCTTCTCTTGTTGTCCATATTGTATAATTTCTTCTAATCCATAAAGATTATCGAGAACAGAGGTATTCAAATCACCAAAAGAATTTCTGAATTCTTGTCCTTTATCTCTACCTCCTCTACTATTTAACACAGGCACTATTAAACCTATTAAGAGATAGAATACTAGTGCAACTACAGCTAATATAGGGTTGATAAGTCCCAAGAAGATACACATAAACACAGAAGTTATAATCGCAATGGCAATTGGCGAAATAGTGTGTGCATAGAATACTTCTAATAATTCAATATCACTAGTAATGATAGATATTAGGTTACCTTTATCATTCCCATCTAGCTTAGCAGGTGCTAGACGACGTAGTGAAGCAAACACCTTGTGACGGATTCTAGCTAATAACTTAAAGGCAATATAGTGATTGCATGCTTGTTCTGCATAACGTAAGATACCACGTATCACTGCAAATATAATAATTACTGTAAAGATCGTTGATATCGAAATCTTAGTATATAAACCAGCTACTGACAACAAACCGTAACCGCCAAGAATTGTTATAAAGGTAGCCACTAGATTCCCAATGCATCCCATTAGGATTGCTATTAACATAACTCCTAATAGAGGTCGAATCATACCAACTAACTCTAACATTGTTTGAAAACCATTTCTTTTCTTTTGTTTCATTAGTTCGCTACCTCCTCTGTATATTTTTCTAATTCTTTTTGACTTGAATATAAATTATGATA
Organism: Lachnospiraceae bacterium; assembly: GCA_019421365.1. GTDB lineage: Bacteria > Bacillota > Clostridia > Lachnospirales > Lachnospiraceae > Anaerosporobacter. The sequence continues at coordinate 52,209 of JAHZFJ010000001.1, read as the reverse complement.
ATACTTTTGGTTACTCATTAACTCTTCATGTGTTCCTGTCTCGATAATTTTACCATCTTTCATTACAAGAACCTGATCTGCTTTTACTACATTTGCTAATCTATGAGATATTAAGATTACCATTTTTGATTTAGAGAGCATATGAATAACTTCCATAATCTTATTCTCACTTTCAACATCAATATTAGAAGTTGCTTCATCGAATATATATATTTCACTGTCATGTAGGATAGCTCTAGCTAGGGCCATTCTTTGCTTTTGTCCACCAGATAGGTTAGATGCTTTTTCTGTGATTTCCATAGATAATCCACCCTTCTCGATAATGGTATCAAGAAGATCCACTTGTTCTAAAGCTTGTAACATCTCTTCTTTTGTTGCATCTTCTTTACCCATACGAAGGTTATCTTCCACAGTTCCCTTGAATAGATAACTGTCATGGCGAATTCTTGTAATTCTTTGATGTATGAATTCTTCAGGTAAATCATTTATATCACAATTCCACATTGATATATTCCCTTTGCCAGGTCTATTATCATTCATAATTAACGATGCTATTGTACTCTTTCCACAACCAGAAGTCCCAACCAATGCTGTGAAAGAATTCTTAGGGATTGTAAATGAAACTTGATCAATAACTGTTTGTCCTTCTTCATAACCAAATGAAACCTTATCAAAGTTGATATCTGTTTGCATATCCTTTTCTCTTTTACTCTCATTCACTCTAGAATCATTTCTAACTACAGGTGTATCAAGCAAAGCAAAAATCTTATTGGCTGCTGCATTTCCATTCATTGCAATATGGAAGAAAGATCCCAACAAACGTAATGGTAAAAAGAAATCCGCAGCAATTAACATAATGAATAAACATTGTGCAAATGTAATTTGTCCACTTCTATATTCAAGAATACTTAGAATAATACCAAGTGCTGCTCCACCATAAGCAATTAAATCCATTATACTAATAGAATTTAACTGCATAATTAAAACTCTCATAGTAACCTTACGGAACTTCTCTGCTTCTTCGTCCATCTTTTTCGCATAACGATCATCTGCTTGATAAATCTTAAGCGTAGTTAAACCTTGTAAATTTTCTAAGAAGGAATCGCCAAGTCCCGTATACACTCCCCAGTATTTATTAAGCATCTTCTTCGCAAATTTCTGAACAGCAATAATGGATACCGGGATTAACGGTACACAAAGCAACAAAACTAATGCAACTTTAATACTCATAAAACTTACAATTACAAACAACGTAATTGGTGCTAATAAACTATAGAAAAATTGTGGTACATATCTACCAAAATAAATCTCTAACTGTTCTACACCCTCTGTACTTATCTGAACGATTTCAGATGTAGCCATGCTCTCGCGGTATTTTGTACCCATATCCATTAATTTTTGATTGATTACTTTACGTAATCCACTCTTTACCTTCGTAGCTGCTAAGTATGACATAGTATCATTAATCTTCGTCATACCTCCGCGTATTAGTAATACTGCAAAAAATGTAACCAAAACTGGTATCATTTGTTCTAATCCAAATGTATTATTAACAATGTTGTTAATTGTACTTGCTATTACAAACATTAATGTCACATTGGCTAATAGAGAAATCCATTGTGTTAACACCATACCGACAACATGTTTTTGATTATCTTTAAATTCTTTTAATAATCGTTTATGAAACATTTCTTTTATTTCCTTTCTTCTTATGTTGTATCACATGCCAAATTAACGCTATACAGAGTACAACGCTAGCTAGCTTATGTACAATCTTAATCAGTAATACTCCGTTTAATGGATGTAACAATACTCCTGATATACAAATTATCCCTAATGATATAATTAATACGATATCTACAATTCTATATTTTTTAGGTACATATGGGAGTTTCTTCCCTTGTTTTGACATATGATAAATCATTATTCCTGTAAAAGCTAATCCCAATAACGCATGTATTACTTCACCCGTTACTTTCACACAAAATAATAATAGCAATAACGCTATTGTTACTCCCATTAATGGCTTAACTTTACATTTACTCATTGTTGTACACCTCTTCATATTTATTCTTCTAAGGAATCTGGGCTAGTCTTAATTCGAAATATAAAATAATATAAATGACCAAGTGCCACACCCGCAATTACCACTCGTCCATACCAAACTGGACAGAATATAAATCCTATAATAAACATCACAGTAAGTACCGATATTGTTGTCACCTTAGCCTTCTGCGGCATGGACTTATTCTTTACCACCTGAACTATGTGCTTTTGATACAATTTTGTGGAAATAAACCACTTATGAAATCGCTCTGACCCTTTTGCAAACAATACTGCCGCAAGCAATAAAAAAGGAGTTGTTGGCACAATAGGCAATATTACACCAATAGCACCCAACCCCAAACATACAAACGCCAAACCAACACATATACCATTTATTAAACGCCTCATTTTAACAAACAGCTCCTTTCAATTTTGATAAATTTATGAATATCACAAATCCCTCGTTGCAATATCGATACTTATATAACTATCTTCCGTTATTAAATACTAACCACAGTTAGTTAGTATATACTAACAACGATGTAATGTCAATCTATTATTTATTTAAGTTTCAATTGTAACTCCAGTTGTGACATACTAGTTGGCAGATTCACAATTGCTATGGTTCTTTCTATGCTTAACGAACTTTTTTATATTCGAGTCAAAAAAAATCTAGAAATAAAAACCAGGTATACTCTGGAATCAATTTCTAGATTAAGATTATTACTTTCACACGACTATTTTCTACTATCGCAGATACTCCGCAAGCTCATACACCCGCGCTTTTGTCAATTCACTCCCCTTATCATTCTCCACCATCGGTTGCATTGTTCCGCCTTCATATTCTGCTCCAGCTTTCTTTATCTCATCTTCTTTGTAGCTTATCCATTCTCGTTCTTCTTTTGTAAGGGTTTCTATCGTTGCTGAATCTAACGAATCCTTTAACTTAGCCCATATTGTATTTAATTCATTATCCCATAATTGATATAATTGTGAAGATATTTCCGTCATATCACTTTGTGTCAAATCTTCTTTCTGTAATTTATCTTTTAAATCGCTTGCTAACTGCTCAATAAGTGCAAGTTCATCATCTATTGAATCTTCACTTTTGCCATAACTAGAGAACCCATCTCCAGTCTTCACATTGAAAATTCCGTAAAAAGGTAATTCTGTTTCTGAGAGATTTAAAAGATCACTGTATCCAACCCAACTTCGATACTCCTCCGGTAACTCTTTTATTGAGATACCGGGGATATAGATCAAGATATCATCTGCATCGTATAAACCATAGGGTTGACTATATATATATTTAACGCTATCTATAATTTCTTCTGTGTCAACTTCATTGGCTAATTCAATGCTTTCAATCTTTACCGAATATGTATATTCATCAACTTTCTTAGGTTGAGTAAATTTTCCTTCAAAACAACATAGATAATAAGTTCCATCCGGATAACCTTCCCCAATATCGCCCATATCAGCATCATGGTATGTTCCTTCAAAAGTACCATCTTCATTAACATTCAACACCGTACACCATGCTCCTGCTCCACTTCCAAACCAGAATTCTAGATTTGAAATGTCAGTAAAGGAAAATTGTGAGTCTTCCTCTTCAGGTTCTACCACCGATAGATCAGTTGGTTCTGTAGGCTTAATATTCTCTGATTCATCTGATATATCATCTTTCTCTGTATCTACATCTTCTGCAACGTGTGGATTAATTTTCGTTTTCTGGGAGTCTTTACACCCTGCAAAGAGGCATAATATCATAACAATTGATATAATAAGTACTACTGTTTTTCTTTTTTTCATTTTAATACCATACCCTTTAAAAATTAATTATTCTTTTTCCATATATTCTAACATGAATCTAATAAAAATTATACATAATCTTTATTCATATACTGTTCACTCACTCTCTATTCATCCTTTTCTTAACTTGTTATTTCTTAAAAAGAACAGAAAAAGGGAATATTGCAAATATGATAATAATATCAATCTTGCAATATTCCCTTTCAAATTGTTGTCGAAAATGAATCTTAATATGGTCAAAGGTTCATTTATGGAGTTAAAACTGAAACCATCGACCTAGAATAATATATCTGATTTCTTACTAAGTAGTCTTCCGCCACTAACAATAGTAGTAACACCTGCTACAATGCCAAATACAATAATGCATATACCAATTACTAAATTGCTTGTACCTACTGACTTCATAGTCTTATATATTCTTTCACTCATCTTCATTCCTCCATTCTATTAATAGGAGCTATTCTCTAACCCCGTATTGCTCATAGTATGCATCAATTGCTTCTTTCAATGTATCATCTATGATAATTTTACCATTATACGGTTTATTATACAAGTGTTCCACAACTTCTGCCATAGTAACAATTGCTGTTGTTTTCAATCCGTATTTTTCTTCTATCTCGCATAGTGCACTCTTAGTTCCTTGACCGCGTTCCATTCTATCTACAGAAACTACAAGTCCAAGAACATCTACATCACCTTGTGCTTTAATAATTGGTAAAGTTTCTTGAATAGAAGTTCCTGCTGTTGTTACATCTTCAATAATAACAACTTTATTCTTATCCACGATAGGACTTCCAAGTAGGATACCTGTGTCACCATGATCTTTTACTTCTTTACGATTAGAACAATATCCGATATCTACGCCGTAATGTTCACTAATTGCCATAGTAGTCGCTACACTAAGAGGAATACCTTTATATGCAGGTCCAAAGAGAATATCGAAATCAAATCCAAATTTGCTTTCAATTGCTTTGGCATAATATTCGCCTAATTTACGTAATTGTGCACCTTTACGGTAGAATCCAGTATTTACGAAGAAAGGAGTCTTTCTTCCACTCTTGGTAACGAAATCACCAAACTTTAATACTCCACAATCAACCATAAATTCAATAAACTCTTTCTTATATTGTTCCATTGTATATCCTCCTATTTTCTGATGCCTTTTTGTTCTAATACAATTCGTTGAATACTCTTAACTGATAAGAAATATTTCTCAGCTAAGGTAGACGTCGTTACGCCACTCAGATACTCTATATAAATATCTTGGTTTCTCAATTTTGTCACTTCACGATACTGGGTATTCTCACCCCAGGATTTATAATTTTCCTTCTTACGAGGGATGTATATGCATTGTCCATCTGTATACTTTTGAACTAGCTCTAAAACTTCTTTTGGTAATACTAATTCTGCCTTTATATAGCTCACTTGTGCTCCTCCCAAATACTATATTATCTTGGAATTGAGCAAAGGCTATTTTATTCTGTTTTATTTGCAATAGCCTTTGCTATGCACACATAACTTCCGTAGTCATATACAACCCTCCTTCAAGGTCAATCACATAATCAACCTATTTCACACATCCAACTAGTGAATTAATATCTTCTATATTATTCTTCTTAAGATACTCTTCTAAACCTTGTACGATTTCCATTGTTGCCAATGGGTTCGCAAAATTGGCAGTACCTACTGATACTGCTGTCGCTCCTGCCATTATGAATTCCAAAGCATCTTCAACATTCATAATACCACCCATTCCTATAATTGGCAAGTTTACTGCATTAGCGACTTGATAGACCATACGAACGGCAATTGGCTTAATAGCTGGACCTGACAAACCGCCAGTTTTATTGGCAAGGACGAAGTTTCTTCTGTTAACATCAATCTTCATACCTGTAAGTGTATTAATTAATGATAAAACATCTGCACCACCAGCTTCTGCTGCTTTTGCAGTTTCAGTAATATCTGTAACGTTTGGACTTAACTTCATGATAATTGGTTGTTTTGCCACTTTCTTTACTGCTCGTGTGATATCTTCTACACTTTTTGGATTCTGACCAAAAGCTATACCACCTTCTTTTACATTAGGGCATGATATATTGATTTCCAACATATCAACTGCTTCATCAGCTAATCGTTCTACCACTTCAACATAATCACTTGTTGATCTACCACATACATTTACAATTACTTTTGTGTCGTATTTCTTAAGGAAAGGTAAATCTCTTTCTACGAACACATCAATACCTGGATTTTGTAAGCCTACTGCATTCAGCATGCCACCGTATGTTTCAGCTATTCTTGGAGTGGCATTACCTTGCCATGGTACATTTGCTACACCTTTCGTAACAACAGCACCTAGACGATTTAAATCAACATAATCGCTATATTCAATTCCAGATCCAAATGTACCAGAGGCAGTCATTACTGGATTATTAAGTTCCACACCAGCTAAATTCACTTTTAGATTCATTATAATTCTACCTCCTGAGCATAGAATACCGGACCGTCTTTACATATTCTTGTATTATGAACATGGGTATGGTGATCCACTTCTTTTGTTTTACATACACAAGCAAGACATGCTCCGATACCACATGCCATTCTTTCTTCTAGAGAAAGTTGTGCTTTGATTCCATGTTCTAATGCATAGGATTGAATTCCACGTAACATCGGGGTAGGTCCACACGCAAAGATAATGTCTGCATCGATGGCATGTTCACGAATTGCATCGATAACATTTCCTTTTACTCCTGTACTTCCATCTTCTGTTGCAACATACACATCACCATATGGTTCAAATTCTTGATCCATAAATGTGACATCTCGGTATCCTAATACAATGCTTTTCTCTATATCGAGTTGCTTTGCAAGCTCTAACATAGGAGGAATACCAATTCCACCACCAATTAAGATTGCCTTTTTACCTTCAAGCGTAAATCCATTGCCAAGTGGTCCCATGATTACAACCTCATCGCCTACTTTGTATGTAGCGATTTCCTTTGTTCCTTCGCCAACTATACGAAATACAAATCGTAATGTACCTTCGCTATGATTAATTTCACAGATACTAATTGGCCTTGGTAATAGGCGACTTCCATCTTTACAAAAGAATGAAACAAATTGACCTGGTTTTGAAGCCAATGCAATCTCTTCATCTTTGAGCCACATACTGACAATATCCTCTTGTAACTTAACTACACTTGTTATCACGGCCGTATTTCTGAAATTCTCTGCCACTACATTGTACCTCTCTTTTCTAAAATCTAAATATATAGTTTATAACTGCCTCAATACCTTAATCTAAACTATTCTAACAAATAAATATAGGTATGACAACTATAAATTCCCGTAATTTTTCCTTAAATATATACTACATAAGGAGAAGCCATAAGATATTATCTATCCTATGACTTCTTCTTTATTAATGACAACAGAATGATAAAATATATGCCTTCCTATTGTTCCTATCTTAAATTATACTTCCACGGTCCAGTTGAATGTATCTTCCACTTCACCTAATTGGATACCTGTAATCGTATCGTAGATTCTTTGGCTAAGTTCTCCAATACCACCATCCTTAACTTGCATTACATGGTCTTCAAAACGAAGGTGTCCTACTGGTGAAATAACTGCTGCTGTACCTGTACCGAATACTTCTTCTAATGAACCATTATTAGAAGCTTCATATAATTCGTCTACAGAGATTTTTCTTTCTTCTACTGGAACTCCCCACGCTTTACATAATTCAATAACTGAATTTCTTGTAACACCTGGTAAGATACTACCATTTAGCTTAGGAGTTACCACTGTTCCATTAATCTTGAAGAAGATGTTCATTGCCCCAACTTCTTCAATGTATTTTCTTTCAACACCATCAAGCCATAGTACTTGTGAATAACCATCATCATGAGCTTTAACTTGTGCAGCTAAAGAAGCAACATAATTTGCACCTGTCTTAGCTTCACCAACACCACCTTTAACAGCTCGAACATATTCATCTTCAATCCAAATCTTAACAGGGTTCAAACCTTCTGGATAGTAAGCACCAACTGGTGATAAGATGATAATAAACATATACGTATCAGATGGACGTACACCAAGGAATGGATCCGTTGCGATCACAAATGGTCTAATATATAATGACGTCCCTGGCTTTGTTGGAATCCATGCTTCATCAGTCTTAACAACTGCTTTAATTGCATCTAAGAAATCCTCTTCTGGAATTTCTGGAATACAGATTCTACGATTTGTATTATTTGCTCTCTCAATATTCTTATTAGGACGGAATAATAATGTTCTTCCATCTTCAGTTTTGTATGCTTTTAATCCTTCAAACATCTCTTGTCCATAGTGGAACACCATAGCTGAAGGTTCTAAACTAAGTGGTGCATATGGTACGATTCTTGCATCATGCCATCCCTTACCTGTTTCATAGTTCATAATAAACATATGATCTGTAAAGATAGTACCGAATTTTAATGGATTATCTTCTTTTGGCAATTCTTTTGGTGCAGTTGTTTTCTCATATCTGATATTTAACATGGTCATTCACCTTCCTAATTATGATTTATCCGTAGTTATGCGAATACTTTTAATCTATCTTAGTCTTCTTAATTTCGAATTTCAATAGTTTCTAAAATCTTTTCGCATATCAATAGTTCATGGCTTATATTCATCATAGTTATGCATTTGTTTATTTTTGTTTCTCGTATTTAATAAACCAGTATTCTAAATCATAATACGTTTGTTCTTCTGATTGTTCAGTAATTTTCCATTCAGGCATCTCATCAAGGTTTGGGAAATACGTATCTGCCTCATATGCATAGTTGATTTTTGTTATATGTGCAACATAGCAATATGGAAGCATTTGATGATAGATTGAATCACCACCAATAACAAAAACATCTTCTGATTTGTAATCCTTTACTAACTCTAATGCTTCTTCTATACTACCTACTACTGTTGCTCCATCAACTTTATAATCTGCTTTTCTTGATATAACAATATTCGTACGATTTGGTAATGGCTTTTTTTGTGGGAAGCTTTCTAATGTTTTACGTCCCATAATAATTACTTTTCCTGTTGTTTCTTCACGAAAGAAACGTTGGTCTGCAGGGATTTTAACAAGTAAGTCATTCTTATTCCCTATAGCCCAATTCTTATCTACTGCTACTATTAAATTCATCTTCCTGTTCCTTTCTTTATATGTTTACACAGCAACTGGAATGTTCTCTACTTTAGGACCAGTTACATAGTTATCGAGACGGAAATCGTCTACTGTAAATTGATAGAAGTCCTTAATCTCTGGGTTCATCCAGAATGTTGGAGCATCATAGGTCGGTCTTGTTATTAATTCTTCAATAATTGGTATATGACGGTCGTAGATATGAGCATCAGCAATTACATGAACTAATTCTCCAACTTCCATATCGCATACCTGCGCTAACATGTGAATTAATACTGCATATTGGCATACATTCCAGTTGTTAGCCGCAAGAATATCTTGTGAACGTTGATTAAGAATACCATTTAGATACATCTTACCATCTTTTTTCTTCGTTACATTGAATGTCATGCTATAAGCACATGGATATAAATTCATCTCATGTAAATCCTCATGAACATAGATGTTTGTCATGATACGGCGGCTATAAGGATTGTTCTTGAGGTCATAGATAACACGATCTACTTGATCCATCATACCTTCCTTATATTCATGCTTTACTGATAGCTGATATCCGTAAGCTTTTCCAATAGAGCCTGTCTCATCTGCCCAGCTATCCCAAATCTTACTGTTTAAATCGTTTACATTATTAGATTTCTTTTGCCAAATCCATAGCATCTCATCGATACAACTCTTAATAGCCGTTCTACGAAGCGTGATAGCAGGGAATTCTTTCGATAAATCATAACGATTTACAACACCGAATTTCTTAATAGTATAAGCAAAGGATCCATCTTCCCATTTTGGACGAACCTTTTCTCCTTCTGTGCTTACTCCATTTTCTAATATATCTTTACACATATCTATAAATAAATTGTCTGCTAAACTCATTTACTTCCTCCTTAATTACTTAAATTATAACTATTAGGACTACTTTCTTCCTAAAGTCCTCTAATTATTCTAAAGTATCTATCTATAAAATACAAGTACTACTTACTGTATATTGTTTCTATTCGGCGAATACGCCACATCCAGGAAAACCGTAGGTTTTTCAAGATTGGCTCTGAACAGTTACGATTTTCTTAATCTATAGACGAATTTTTATATAAATTAAAATCAGGCTTTTGCATGACTGTATCTGCAAAAGCCTGATTCTCTCTTATACTGTTATACAATTTTCTTCAGCAAAGCGCTTAATGTTTGAAGCATTCACATACTTCTTTAGTTCTCCATCTTTCACTTGTACCAAAGTTGGCGCTTGCATAATACCAAGTTCCGCTGCTGCATCCATATTCTCTTCTGCATCTACTATCTCATAATTCAATCCTTCAAGGTATGTCTTAGCCATAGCACAGTTTGGACAAGTCTTTGTTGTAAACAAGTATAATCCATCTTTTGAAATATTACTGCTTTCTTTAGAATCAGTTGTATCACAGATCTTTGTTGTAGTTTCTACTTCTACCTTGTTAACTCCATGGTTTGTCGCATGAAAAGTACTTCCTGCCGTATAAAGTTTGCGATTCGCATATTCTTGTGATTTTCCTTCATTCCAGTTTTGTACCGGACGATAGTAACCTGTAATACGACTATAAACCTCTGCCTTTCCACCACATTCAGGGCATGTGAAATGTTCACCACTAATATAACCATGATCCTTGCAAATTGAATATGTTGGAGACATTGTATAATAAGGCAATTTATAATTTGTTGCAATGGTGCGAACTAACTTCGCAGCTGCTTCCCAATCTGGAAGCTTCTCACCTAAGAAGGCATGGAATACTGTTCCTGATGTATATAAGGTCTGTAAACGATCTTGAATATCTAATGCTGAGAAGACATCATCTGTAAAATCAACTGGTAGATGTGAGCTGTTGGTATAGTAAGGAGTATCTCCCTTATTCCCCGCAGTCTTAATGTCTGGCCAACGTTTCCTGTCATGTTTTGCAAGACGATACGTAGTTGATTCCGCTGGAGTCGCCTCTAAATTATATAAATCACCATACTCTACTTGGTACTCAGATAGACGTTCTCTCATATGGTTTAATACTTTAGCCGTAAAGTCTTGTGTTTCTTTACTTGTCATATCTTTTCCTAACCATCGAGCATTAAGTCCCACTTCATTCATACCTATAAGACCAATTGTGGAGAAATGGTTATCAAATGTACCAAGATATCTCTTCGTATAAGGATATAAACCTTCCTCAAGTAATTTGGAAATAACTTTTCTCTTAACCTTTAAAGAACGTGCTGATAAATCCATCATACGGTTGAGACGTTTGAAGAACTCCTCTTCATTTTGAGACAGATACGCAATACGTGGCATATTAATTGTTACTACACCAACACTTCCTGTACTTTCTCCTGAACCGAAGAAACCACCAGTTTTCTTTCTTAATTCTCTAAGATCAAGACGTAAACGACAACACATAGAACGAACATCACTTGGTTCCATATCACTATTGATATAGTTTGAGAAATATGGAGTACCATACTTTACTGTCATTTCGAATAATAATTTATTGTTTTCTGTTTCTGACCAATCAAAATCCCTTGTAATGGAATACGTAGGAATTGGATATTGGAAACCACGACCATTGGCATCACCTTCAACCATAATCTCGATGAATGCTTTGTTCACCATATCCATCTCTTTTTTACAATCTTTATATTTGAAATCCATCTCCTTACCACCCACGATACAAGGAAGTTCTGCTAAATCATTAGGAACTGTCCAATCAAGAGTGATATTTGAGAATGGTGCTTGTGTTCCCCAACGGCTAGGTGTGTTTACACCATAGATAAACGATTGTACACATTGCTTTACTTCTCTATATGATAAGTTATCTACTTTGACGAAAGGAGCCAAATAGGTATCAAAAGATGAAAATGCCTGAGCACCTGCCCATTCATTTTGCATGATTCCTAGGAAATTAACCATTTGGTTACATAATGTAGATAAGTGACTTGCAGGTGACGAAGTAATCTTACCTGGGATACCTCCAAGACCTTCTTCAATTAATTGTTTCAATGACCAGCCGGCGCAGTATCCTGTCAGCATGGATAAGTCATGAATATGTATGTCCGCATTTTTGTGTGCAGCAGCTATTTCTTCATCGTACACTTCGGATAACCAATAGTTAGCTGTTATAGAACCAGAGTTGTGAAGAATTAATCCCCCAACAGAATATGTAACTGTTGAATTCTCTTTTACTCTCCAGTCTTCTTCCTTTACATAACTATCAACAATTTCTTTGTAATCAAGAATTGTTGACTTCATATTACGGATTTTCTCTCGATTTTTACGATATAGGATATATGCTTTAGCAACATCCGTGTATCCTGTTTGTTCCAATACATGTTCAACCGAATCTTGAATATCCTCCACACTAATTACACCATCTTTTACTTTACCCTGAAAATCTGAAGTAACTCTTAGAGCTAAGAGATTAATGATATCTTCATTATAAAGCTTTTCTGTAGCATTAAATGCTTTTGAAATTGCATCCGATATTTTCTTAACGGTAAATTCAGCAATTTCCCCATCTCTCTTAACAACATTAAACATAAAACCGTTCTCCCTTCGCAACTGATTTTTCTTTCCATTCAACACCACAATATCTTGTGCATGATATAAAGCTCCCCAGAAAATGCCTTATATTTGAGACAAAAAAACCGACAAGAAAATCTTTATTCTGTACATTTGCCATCACTATATAATAAATATATGTCTTAGCCTAATGTAGCTTCCTAGATTTTCCTATCGGTTAAATTGTAGCAGAATTAAACTTTTTAGTCAAGCAATATATCCACCATATATATATGCATATTTTGCTTGACATACTATATATTGTGGTTTCGATAGTATTAAAAGACTGATTTTATAGTTGCAAATATATCTCTTTTGGGACATATGCTTCTACATAAATTCCCTCTGATTGATACTCTTCCTGTAATAACTGCCCATATTTACGGATAACTTGAATCTTACCTGCGTCAGAATATGGGAACACCTTCTCAATCAATATCTTGTGTTCCTTTAAAATTTCTTCAACTATATCCAATAACTCATCCAAGCCTTTACCAGTCTTAGCTGAGATCTGAACTGTACGGTCTGCTTTGAAATCCTTTAGTATTGGTTGTTCTTCTACTTTATCAACTTTATTGAATGCAGTAATGATTGTTTTATCCTTAACGCCTAAGTTTTCTAGCGTTTCATATACAATATGCATGTGTTTATATGCCTCTGGATTTGAGCTATCCACCACATGTAAAATCATATCCGCATATTTTGCTTCTTCAAGCGTACTACGGAACGCATTGATCAAATGATGTGGTAGTTTGCGAATAAATCCTACTGTATCTGTAAGAAGAATCTGTTGACCACTATCTAGCTTAAGATTTCTTGTAGTTGGATCAAGTGTTGCAAAAAGTTTATCTTCTGACAATACACCTGCACTTGTTAATGTGTTCAACAACGTAGATTTACCAGCATTTGTATATCCAACAATGGCGATAACCGGAGTTTGGTTCTTACTTCTTTGTTGCCTTGTCGTCTCTCTTGTTCGCACTACATCATCTAATTCTCTATTAAGCTGAGAGATACGATCACGAATCAAACGACGATCCATCTCTAACTTTTTCTCACCAGGACCTTTCGTACCAATACCACCACCAAGTCTTGATAGTGAACTTCTAAGACCAATTAATCGTGACGAACGATATTTTAATTGTGCTAACTCAACTTGAATCTTACCTTCACGTGTAGATGCTCTTTGTGCAAATATATCAAGGATAGTAACCGTACGATCCATCACCTTAATTTGAAGTGCTTCCTCTAAGTTTTTAAGTTGCGCAGGTGATAATTCATCATCGCATACAACACCTGTCGCATCTAATTCTTGTGCTAGCAACCTTACTTCTTCAATCTTACCTTTACCTATATACGTTCCAGGATGTACGCTCTCACGATTTTGTATTACTTTTGCAATAGTCTCTGCACCAGCTGTCTTTATTAATTCCTCTAACTCGTCTAATGATTCCGCAGTGTCATCACCATCACTGGTTGCAACACCTACCAGAATCATACGCTCTTCTTGTTCCATTATTTCAAATGTTTCCGCCATATTAATACCATGCCCTTTCTATTAACCTGCAAACTTTGGGCCGCAGGTACAACTAAAACTCTTTTATTTTGTTTTATCTATGAGGGCTTCTTCCTGTCTAGTCTTAAGGAACTCAATTTCTTTCTTCATGCCCTCATCATCTGGATATTGTTTTAGATATTTATTCGCTTTTTTATATGCTTGCTCGAAATCACCTTGGTGTTCAAGGGCAATAATCTCATTATATTTTAGTGCTTGCATAATAGCACTATCATTCAGTTTGATTCCTTCTTCGAATGCCTTTAAAGCTTTCTCATAGTTTTTCAACTGAAGATACGCTTCGCCTAGTTGATTATAAACGACTGCAGATTTAAGATTTGATGTATTCTGAATATACTGCTCATAATTAGATACTGCTGCCTCATAATCTTTTTCTATCATAGCAATTTCACCAAGATAATAATATGCACCAGTAAATCCATTCTCTAGTGCTGTAGCTAACTCCACTTTTGCTGTATCGTTATTCCCTTGATAAAAATGCAATATTGCAACATTATAATAGTCTTCATTAGATTCTGTCTTAATTGCTAGTGCATTCTTAAGAACTTCTGCTGCACCATTACTATCACCTTGTTGTAATAGGATGGCATACTTTCCAAAGTAGTATTCATAATTGTCTTTATCAAAAGAAATTGCTTTATCAAAGTCTGCAACGGAATCTTCAAGCTGGCCAAGTTGGCCTTTTAATACAGCTCGCTTATAATAAGCATCGCTTTGTTTTGCTTTCTTCTCAATAATCTTAGTATAGGTTGCAATAGCTCCTTCTTGATCTAAGGTTTTTGTCTGTGCATCTCCTAGATAGTAAAGAATATCTATATCTAGCTCTGAACGCTCGGTAATCTTTAATGCTTTTTTGAATTGTTTGATAGCAGATTTATAATCCGCAGAATCATAATATGCTATTCCTTTACCACGATAAGCCATCTTGTTATTCTCTCTAACAATCTGATTGTCCTTATCAAGAATTGCTTTATCAAACTGGATCAAGGCTTCTTCATAATTACCGCACTGAATAAGTGTCATACCATAATCAATATAGTATTCTGCTTTATTCGGATTCTTTGTTACAGCCTCTTTTAGACTTGCACTAGCTTCCTCATATTTCTGCTCTTTATATTGTTTCATTCCTTCTTTATAATAATCACTAGCACTCTTTTCGCCGCTACAACCTGTAACTGCAAGCATTAATGCAATTGACACTAATAACATTTTGCCCCGTCTTAATCGAACCATGATGACGTGATACCTCCGTATTTTTGATTTTTCAACTTATAAATCAAATGATTAGACTCACTAACTTGCCTTGTGAAATCAAATGATTAGACTCGAGAAATCACTACGTGATTTCCCTCGTTAACTTATGACTCCTTCGGAGTTTCGGTCTTACACTTCGTGTAACCCCTAGAATCGACTACGCCGATTCTCATAAGTTACATTATAAATTGTACCATACATAATTGCAAGACATGGTTTACTGTAGTTGGGCTAGTGCCTCCATCAGTTCTTCCCACTCTTTTTCTGTGTCATCAATCTGGTTCGTAAACTTTTCTAACTGCTTATAGTCACTTGCATATTCCTCTTTTAGAATCTCATCTTTTAATTCTTCAATTCGTTCTTCGCATGCAGCTATCTTTTCTTCTAACTTGATAATCTGTCGTTTTCTCTTTGCTTCTTCTTTACCTGGATTAACTATCTTCTTTTCCTCTACAACTACCAACTCTTCGGAATTAGCAATGTTCTCCACCACTGCACCGCCAACTGAAGCTTGTGTTTTTAACTTTCTCCCTGCTTCTTTTGATTTATTTACTATTTCAATGGTATCTTTCTTCTGCCTTTGTATTAAATACTCTTCGTATCCATATGGATAATATACCACTCTATCGTCTTCGAATACGAGTAAGGCAGTTGCTACCTCTTTGATAAAATAACGATCATGGGATACGAATAACACAGTTCCTGTATAGGCCCTCAACATACTCTCTAGCGCTTGCTTGCCTATCATATCCATATGGTTCGTAGGCTCATCTAGTATTAAGAAATTTGGTTGTTTCTTAAATAACTTAAGTAGTGCAAGTCGTACCTTTTCTCCACCCGATAACTGGCTAATCTTCTTATATACATCATCTTGTGAGAATAAGAAATGTCCTAAAGCAGTACGGACCTCCGTCTGCTTCATATTAGGATAGGCGTTCCAGAAATCATCGAGTATCGTATCTTCACTTGAATACTGTGCCATTTGCTGTTCAAAGTAACCCTCCTCAACATCAATACCATATTCATACGAACCGCTTAGCGCTGGAATTTGACCAACTAATGTCTTTAATAAGGTTGATTTCCCTTTACCATTTTCTCCAATAACTGCAATCTTTTCACCTTTCAATATATTGAAATTAACTGTGCCAAGAACATAATCGTAGCCGATACCCAGCTTTTTAATTCTCATTACCTCTTTACGAGATTCAATTCGTGGTGAAAACTGTGCATGAAAAGCTTTCGTATCAAATCTTCTAGGCTTCTCTATCTTATCCATATGCTCAATTGCCTTTAATTTGGAACGTGTCATAGCTACTTTAGTCGGTGTGTTCTTCCACTGGTCTACAAGCTTTTGTAATCTTGCAATTTCCTTCTGTTGTGCAATATAATCTTTTTCTTGTTTATCTGCATCAATACGTTTTCTTTGAATAAATGCACTATAGTTTCCCGGATATCTTTTCACGTGTGTATATTCAATATCATAGGTTACATCAATAATTCTATCAAGAAACATACGATCATGAGATACTACAACAACTGCTTTATTATAGTTCTTTAGATATCCCTCTAACCATTCGATTGTTGGCATATCTAAGTGGTTTGTTGGTTCATCTAACAAAAGAATATCTGGCTTACTAAGTAGTAATTTAACGAATGCAATTCTCGTCTGTTGCCCACCCGATAAAGCCTTAACCGGTTTCTTCAAGTCTTCTAATGGAAATCCAAACCGTTGGAATATAGTCTCCATATCTTGTCTGAAGGTATATCCGCCTGAGCTTTCATATAGCCCAGATAGTTTCCCATATTCATTCAGGATTTTCTCAGAAGAATCCGTTGCCATTTTCTCTATAAGATCATCCATCCGGTGCTTCATCAATAATAAAGGTTCATATACCTTCATGATCTCTTCTTCAATTGATAAGGTATCCTCAGTAAAATCAATTTGTTTTAAGAAACCTATTTTCAAATCTCCTGCCATGTAGATTCCACATTCTTCATCACTATCAGAATTACTTAATGATATATTACCTGCTATAAGATTCAGTAATGTAGTTTTACCCGAACCATTACGGCCTACAATTGCAATCTTTTCATTATCCCTTATTTCAAAATTAATATTATCTAAGATGGTTGTCGCTGCAAATCGAACGATACCACCAATAATTTGATATTTCATCTGTATACCCATGCATATCCCAATACCCTTACGATATTCCTTCGAAAATTGCATGGCTCCTTTCTAAATCATTAATTTCAGCCTCCTAATATGCCATTAGCAAAAAAAAGACGCAAGGCAAATGCCTAGCGTCTTCTTATCAAAACAAAAGTAAAATTATCTACGTAAGCCAAATACATTAAATAACCTAATAAAGGCTATCTAATATATAAACTAACAGAAGATATTCGTACTATATATCTAGCCGAAGATAAACTCCGACTGGGATAGACAAGAAGTTACTATACTTGCTTAATGGCATTCAAAAACATCGCATAATCAAACAGGCGTTGTTATGCTATCGTCCAGAACCTTAAAACAGGCCACTGAACATGTTATTTAGTTTCCATATAAATTAGCAAGTAATAATAATCATCTTCGTCGTTCCTCCATACCATGTTGACAACATAATTAATGGTTGTTTACACATAGTCTTCTTTTAGATTTATATATGTATAATATATTACGAATTCCCATCTGTCAACCATAATCTCCTTATTTTAGTAACTAGTTTCACCAAAGTGTTAGCTAATCAAGAAGTATTATCCTATATTTACAAACTAACATTCAGTAATCTTGTTTTCGAATATCTTCCAACACTCGTAATAGTCTTCTTACTCAAATGGTTATAATACCAACATCCTGTAACCGTATATTAATAAGAGAAAGGTATATTCAACAATCTAAAATCATAAAATTCACTATCATATAAGAAAAGCGCAAAGGTATATTCATGTGAACAAATTGAACATATAAGTCCATCACTATTATAAAAACCAGGATCCTCTAAATAATTTACGTCTTTGAATGTATTAAATTTTGTCAAATTATCCTTAACGCTCAAATATGATTTATTCTTTGTGTTTGCTCTTTAATCAGATTAGCATATAACCCTAATAATTTCTATTTCTACTACAACTTTTTCTTATTGAATACCATGATTGCTCCCACCAAACTAAGTATTGTTAATATAATGGTAATAGCAATTGAAAAACCGAAATCAGCAATTACCATCTCACCATTTATTAATGACAAGTTGCTTGATGCAAGACGAATTGGATTATATTCCTGCAACACTGGAAGCATGTTAATCAATAATAGTAAAACTACCACGCATCCTACTAATAATAGACAAGCATAATTACTCTTAACAATTGATCCCATAAGTAATAGTATTGCAATCAAAAAGATGCCAAATAACCATAAACACGCTACAGACTGTAGAATTTGTCCCATTCCATTAATATCCCAATAATATGCGGTATAATACGCCGACACCGTAAAACATAATGCTAGACTTATTGTCCACAAACACACTGACATAGTAAACTTAGAAAGAATAATTGTACTTCTCTTAAGACCTTTTGTAACCATATTAACAAAAGTTCCTTTCCCACATTCCCCTGTCATTAGTCCACTGAACATAATTACAATCACGATCATCCCCATCTGTGGTACATTCTTATAAAACTGCAACCATGAATCCATTGCGGTTGGTTCAGCGATTGTTATCGTCATCCCTTCCATTGCAAAGTTCGCAAGAATATCTGGTGTAATCTTAGCAGTTATAGGATTCATAATTCCAAGAATAAAGAAAACTGCTAATAAGATGAAAAATCGATACGTACGAATGCTCTCCATCCATTCCTTTTTCGTAAATGCTATATATGCTTTCATAGTTACTCCTTTACTCATTAACGATTTCCATAAATAGATCTTCAAGTGTTGGTTCTAAGCACATAAACTTAACTGGTACAATTTCGTTTTGAGCTAGTATCTGTAATGCAACTTTAGGCATCTTATCCATATTACTTCCGTTTATCTCTATTGCCAGAGGATTATCCTCTTTTTCTTTATACGCATTAACTAGGTTCTTAGCTTCCATTTGAAATCGTTTTAAATCCTCACTATTCGCAAACTCAATCTCTAAACCTTCTCTTTTATGATTTGCTTTGATTGTAGCTAAATCACCTTGCATCTGAATCTTTCCTTGATGGATTAGTGCAACTGTGTCACATATCCTCTCTACATCAGATAGAATATGTGTTGAGAATACTACTGTCGTCTTATCCTTTACCTTATATAAGATATCAAGAATCTCTTTCCTTCCAATTGGATCAAGGGCTGATGTTGGCTCATCACAAATCAATAGTTTTGGTTCATTTAATAATGCTTGTGCTATACCTAACCTTTGCTTCATTCCTCTAGAAAAACCTGCAATTTTTTTGTTTGCTTTTTCTAATCCTACTAGATTTAATAGCTCATCTGTTTTTAATTTACATTCACTCTTCTTCATCCCCGTGATTTCACCACATAACCCGAGATATTCTGTGGGTTTCATATACCCATAATATTCTGGTACATCAGGTAGATATCCTATGTAACGATTTGTCTTCGTCTGTCCATAAGTTACCCTTTCTCCATTCACCATTACAGCGCCTTGGTCAGCTTGCAAGAGTCCAAGAACAATCTTCATAGTTGTAGTCTTCCCAGCACCATTCTGTCCTAGAAAACCGAACACAGAATGTTCAGGAACATGAAAACTCACACCATCTAATATCGTCTGGGTACCAAAAGATTTCTTAACTCCATTAACTTCTAAGATATTCATCTTACTCGTCTCCTCTTCCAAGTACAAAATAAACGACTGGCCCAATAATTTGGAAAACAACTACTATGATTGCCCACGTTACCTTGTTGCCAAATCGATACTTATTATGCTTTAATACATGTACTAATGCGGTTACCATAAGAACTAATTCTACAATTATTAATGGTAATAATACTGGCAAATATTCCTGTAAAGTTTCTAAACCTGTTGTTAAATACATCATAATAAATACACTCCTTTATTCTATAATAATTCTAATTGTTTTACGATGTTATTGAATTCTTTGTGATCTTTAATCTCTAAAAATACGGGATTATCTTTTACTGCAGCAACCATGCTCGCCTTAACTGTCTTTTCATCTCGTGGCGAAACGGTACCTATATCAAATAAATCAAATTTGTTTTCTACCATATTGAAGAACTCATCTCCGTGCAACCTATAGGGAAATTCAAATGACTTACACACACGTACATATTGATGTAAATAATCCATAGCAGCTTCTAGCTTTCCCTGTTGTACATAAGCTGTAGCGAGTGAATAATATATACTTCCTATCAAGTTGGGATTAAGCTTCTCTAAATTAAAAGCATCCACAATTTGCATTGTTTTGTTTTTGATTTCTTCGAATTTCTCTTTCTCTGTTATAAATAACATCATATATGTTTGTAGTTCGTTGATGATGTGCGTCACATTCTCATAGATTCGAAACTGTAATGTCTCCATCGCTTTACCTGTTTTACCTAACATGAGGTACGCATTAGCTAAAACAACTTCATCTGATTGTGTTGGTACCATGGTATCCTCTAATAATTCAACAACTTCTATCGACTTCATCAAAAGAAGGTTTGACGTTGCTTCTAGAGAGTTTGCATTTCTCATTAACAAAGAATCCCCTGATTCTTCCTTCACACGTTTACAGATTTTTATTACCTTAGTAATCATTGTGCTTTTCAATTCCTCTGTTGGTGCTCCAATCCCATAATTAAGATATAACATTGCCAATTGTAACTGTAACTCAAAACAAGAGTAGTATTTTTTACTAATCTTCTCACACTCTTGCAATGTCTTATCATATCCCTCATTAACAAATTGTTCAGCAAGAGAAGCATATACTTTACGAATAGCCTCTCTTGTTAACTGAGGTGAGTATCCAAGCAATTCGTCAACTGTTATATCAAAAAACGTTGCAAGTAATGGCAAAATCGTAATATCTGGATAACTTTGCCCGGTTTCCCACTTGGACACCGACGCTTTCGATACTCCTACATAAGCTGCCAAATCTTCTTGTGTAATTCCCTTCTCTTTACGTTTATCTATAATCTTCTTGCCTATATTAATCTCTTTCATATAAATCTAGGTACTCCTTTCCAAAGCCAAAGAACTTAACTTATGGTTTAATTATACCTATAAATTACAAATATACAATGGAATGATAGTTGATTTCGGTTGATAAAGTTAACTGATAAGCAACTATATATTAATTACAATACTAAAAAGTTAAAAGTATTAGCAAAAAGAACCCTACGAGGTACCTTTTCTCGTAGGGTTCTTTAATAATAAATCATTCTAATCTTCTTTTATCTTAAACTGTTTCATATGCTCTGCTAATTCTTCTGAAGATTTAGCAACAACAATAGAACACTCTTCCACTTGATAACTCTCGTCCTCCACTTTGGCTGAGTTAATAGTTAACACTTCAATAGTTGCAAGGATTTCTTCTGCACTTGCAGATTGTTGTTCTGATATTACTGCCATACTACTTGCAACATCATCTACCTGTTGAATCTCCCTAAGAATAGATTTTATAAGATCTTTCGTATTATTAATATCTCTATATATATGCTCAAATATTTCACATGCTTGGTTAATCGATACCGAATTTTCTTCAATGGATTCAACACTATGCTTTGTTTTGTTTACCATATCTCCAATCTGGACATTAACCTTCTCAATAATCTCGCTAATTTGATGTGTTGACTTTGAACTAATATCTGCTAAATGACCGATTTCTGATGCTACTACTGCAAATCCTCTTCCTGCTTCTCCGGCCCTAGCTGCAGTAGAGAAATCAACATTACTAATTGTATTCTTAATGGCATCTAAAGAGGTAAGAATATTATCTGCCCACTTTTCAATTTCTTTAACATTGGCATTAGACTCGGCTTAAATCTAATACTTATTAACCATTTACTCCAAAACCAACATTATCAATCTTTACATGTCCAGATTCCATTTCATCAAATATAATTTCTACCGAAGTAATACTATCTGTATCGATATTACTATTATCTGAAAGAAATTGTTCAGTTGTTACACAAACCGTTTGCATCTGATGCTTATATTCATACATATCAGATAAAAAGTCAATCTTATATAATTGAACTGGTAATGTAGGATATACAAACGTACAATCACTGATTTTAACATTCGCTACGTTACCAAGGCTATCAGTAATACGAACAGTTCCATCAATTAATTGCTTATCATTACTCAGATTTTCTTCATTCATATCAGCTATATCAAATTGTAAGTTCTTACCTGTCATCTCATAAGCAGGAATCTCGAATTTCACTGTTGCCTGGTCCGTTCCTCTCCACTTCAATCTGAGCGCATAATTCTCGTTCGTTCCATTCCCTGATGTAGTCTTAATCTCTTCCCAGATCCTTGTATGGGATGTGGAAATCTTAGCGCCTTCCATTGTTGCAGTTGTCAAATCCGAATCCTCTTCAAAATTACTTACATATTCCAAACTAGAGTCCTGATACATCTGTTGATAAACCGTCTCTGGTAGATACTTCTCATAAGCCAGGTAATTACTGAATAATTCTTTATTTGTCTCGTCTCCCTTTAATGTCACGTCTAAGAATATCTTTGTAAATATCTTAAGTATCTCTTTCTGCTCCTGCGTTGAGATCAGATTCTTAACATTCAAGAAAAAGTGATTAGGAAATCCTACGTCATATCTTCCCCATTCACTATTGAATTGTCCATGGTTGGCACCTGCTACATATAGTACGGATTTAAAATAGTTTCCTTCCCCACTAAATGTAGTATTCTTATATAATTTGTTTCCCATAACCGATAGTACATCTTGGTCATTCGTACCATGTATGAGCAGATAGTTTACATCAGATATAGAAACTTCATGCTGTGCAGGCATGTACTGATCGGCTGTTGGAGCTATTGCTATAATTGACTTAATCGAAAAATTATAATCCAATTTTATATTACCATTATCAGGATACACGTCATATTCATTGAATAGATATGCTGTAGATACGCATTCCCCACCTCTGGAATGACCTGCTATAGCTATATTTTCTTCATCGATTTTCCCATACAATGGATTCGTTTTATCCTGGTTATATTTAAGGACTTGTTTTATATTCTCAAGCAATAGAATTGCTCTGGCATCATTTTCATTACTCAGCTCATTACAACTATTCTCATTCACAGAAACTACCACATAACCATTCGAAGCTAGATACTTTCCTAGATAATCATAGCCAAGGTAAGATTCTGTTGTATAGTTATGATTACCATGCACGATGAATAAAACCGGACTCTCTTGTTTATTGACTGGATACCAAACCTTTCCTGTAATAGGGGCTTCTCTCAAGTCATAATCAAAATACTGATCCATTACCCAACCAGAAACAGAACTTCTCTGAGCAAATGGCGATATATTATATACTGTAGACTGTAAATCAAATGAATTTCCAATACCGTATTCTAAAGATGTTGTCTCATAGTTTCCACGTTTAATAGCATCTGCGAAAGCATCGTCTACTTTATTCTGATTATCATCTGCTTCTTTCTCATTCCTCATGGCCAGATAGTCCTCAATATATTGATCTTTGAAGCCCTCATCGGTAAGTAGCGCTCCTATGCTGCCAAGTCCCGATGCCGTAATTACTAAGGTGATAACCAGTGTAATAGTTCTCCTTCTTAACTTAATGATTGCCCACATACTTCTTCCAAAGAAATCTAGTAGGATAATTGTAATAACAGCTAAGAAGAAATTAGCCTTATCTCTATCATCTTGAGTCACCGATGTTGCTGTTGTATATAGAAAGAAAAAAGGAAGAAACCAGTATATTAATACCTTTCTTCTGTTTCCGAATAGTATCTTAGTTACAAGGAATAACAAGCCTAACAATATAATTGTCAACACTAATCCAACTAAATAACTGATTTCTATACTCAGTGGCGAGAAATACATCATTAAATCTCCCGCCATTCCTATTGATGAAAACAAGATAGAACAGATAGCAAGACCTTTATATGTGTCCCCGAAGTTTCTTTTCCAATAGGAATAGAAAACTGTTACTACTCGATGTATCATTTCTTTAATCTTTTGGAATTTTTTATTGTTCTCCATAGTTACCTCCCCCGGTATTCTATATTCATATCTTTATCCATATCTCTATTCACTTTAAATACTCGATATCACTTTAGCATCTAGTATTATTAATGTCAATTTATGAATGTTTGTATATGAAGGTAACTATTGTTAATTAATAAAGGTTTTGCATACTCTGGAATAAGGTTTTATTATTAGAGATTGCATATTCAAGTTTGGCATTCGGATTATAATTATTTGGTGATTTTATAGTATAAACTAAGGCATCTACTTGGTCAGAATTTAATTCACTTGGTTCCACTCCATAATAATGATTCGCTGCTTCTTTAATGCCATAGCAGTTCTCACCAAAGTAAATTACATTACAGTATAATTCTAATATTTCGTCTTTCGATAATCTATTTTCTAATTCCCTAACAACAAATAATTCAGCTACCTTTCGTTCCAACTTCTTTTCGAAGGAGAAGAACATATTCTTAGCTAACTGTTGTGTTATTGTACTCCCTCCCTCTTTGAAAGCTCTTGCCCTTACATTGTTCATCATAGCACGAGCTGTTGCTAAGTAATCAAACCCGCTATGATTATAGAATCTCTTATCCTCTGATTTTACAAGACTAGTAAGATACTCATCAGAGATTTGCTCTAAAGGCAGATAATCCTCATCCGATCTAATCTCAGCAACCTTTTCATCAATACTAACTGCAGTAACTGCTGCTTTGTACATATCATATCCACGTATAATAACTGGTGTTACAAGACATCCTACAGCTATCATACATGCTAGACAAACTACAAGAACACCATATAATAATTTTCTTTTTTTACTCATAAAAAAACCCCCTTCTATTATTTATAACGTAACTAAGTGCAGATTTTCTTCAAGTTTCTATAAGAAATCTTTTATTTCGTCCATCTACACTTTATAACATTATAATAACAAAAGGGAGTATACACTGCCATTCATGTAACTTACAGTAACCTAACATTTTTGTAAGGTTATTCATTTCTCTTCCTTACTGCTCTTCTTTTATTACTTTCAACAGATATGCCCAGTCTCCATAATATACTACACTTAAAGAATCGCCGTCAGCCGATGTTATCTTCTTTAATGCTATTGCATTAATTGGTTGTTGGTCTGGTGGAGCAGTAAAAGCAACTCCAGTGTCAGGGTCAACTAGCTGTTTCGAAGATTCATTATTTGTCATGAAATTTTTGATTGCCTCATAATCTTTCTTTGCCAAATCTTTCAGAACAGCTTTACTGTCCCATATGTAATTCTTAACTTCTTTCGTAGGAGTAGAGTCTCTTGTTACATCTCCCATCTCATCTGTCATATTGGTAAGTAATTGTTCTTCCGTTATATTCGGATATCTCATAACAACCGCTTGTAATCTACCACCATTATCGGTACTCTTACATAATTCCTTGGAGAATAGTAGATAGATTTGTGCTTCCGAACCGAATTTAGTGATTGGATCTGCTAGAATAAGAGCAATATGCATTCCATCATCTAATTCAATCGTTTGGTATTCCGCATCGCCAATAACGGCTATGGCTTCTTTTTGAGTCATTCCCCAGGTTATTCCTTCCATCGGAGGATTAAATCCCTTACTGCTTTCCTTCTTCTTACAACCTGTAAAACTTAGAATGAACACAATTAGTAACGTACATAACAACAAACGTTTTCGCATACTATGCCTTCCTTTTACATTCTCTATTCCTATTTACTATTATAATATTGGATAAAGCATATAATGTCTGTTTAGTGAAAATAAATTAAATTTCTCATAGAAACTTATATTTGACACTACTCACATCCTATTATATAATTCTTACACACGTAAGTATTCAGGATGCTAGTATGAAAGATGAATCTTACGCACTCTACTTTGTGCCTATGGCCCAAAGTTTACAGGCTATGGAAAGGACAGGATTATTTTATGGAACAATTACCACAAATATCAGATGCTGAATTAGAGGTTATGAAAATAATTTGGGATTTTGCACCTATTAGCACCAATGAAGTTGTTGAAAAATTATCAAAAACAAGCAATTGGACTGCAAAGACCATTCAAACTATGTTGTTAAGACTTTTGAAAAAAAATGTTCTTACTTACGAAAAACAAAGTCGTGTCTTTGTCTATTCACCACTGGTTGATAAAAATGATTATATCAAGCAAGAAAGTAACTCTTTTTTGAATCGTTTTTATAATGGAACTATTAATTCTATGGTTCTTAACTTTATTGAGAATGACATTCTATCTGACAAAGAAATCGATGAGTTAAAGAATATATTAGACAAGAGACATGAGAAAGGAGACAATTAATTGTACACTGTATTATTGATGCGGTTATTATTAAGTAGTTTACTACTGACTTTCTTAGTTTGTATCATTCTCATAGTAAAGAAATTATTGAGCAAACATATAACTACAAGTGATCAATATTATCTTTGGTTTTCAGCTCTTATATTACTTATAGCACCATTTCTTCCACTCGATAAATTACTCTCACATAATATCATAGGACGATATTTTCAAAATCTTACCTCCAATTATTTAAATAGTCAAGCGTATGGTCTAATACAAAATTCTTCCACCACTACCTCAAGTTCTAATCAAATAAAAGATTTTATGTTGACTGCTACGGATCACTCCTATCCTATTACCAAAATATTATTCGTAACATGGTTACTTGGATTAATGATTATGCTTTCTATAAATCTTTATGCTCTCATAAAGGTTAGAAATATCAAATTAACTTTTCAGCCTATAACAGATACACAGATCCTTGCTTTATTTGATAACTGTAAATCCAAGTGTAACGTTAGAAGAAAAGTAAGGTTATATAAATCTTCAAACATTGATTCTCCAATTATGTTTGGAATCATAAATACCTATATTCTTCTCCCAGCAAAAACTTTAGAAAGTTTTTCATCACAAGAATTAGTATTCATTCTTTTACACGAACTAATACACTGTAAAAGTAAAGATATATTAATAACCATGCCTTTCCATAGCCTGCAAACTTTAGGCTGCAGGCACAAATTTGCGAGTAAAGATTCATCTTTCACTCAACCTCCACTTTATATCTTACAAACGTAATAATTGATATATTACATTTGTAAGATATAAAAGTCAAGTGAATTTTTATAAATCACTATTGGTATATTGTGTAATGTTTTTTATATAAAAGAAGACCGTACAGTTTCTGATTTTTCAGAAAACGTACGGTCTTGCATTTATTATATTTCATTGAATGAAATACTTTATGACTAATTTTTAAGTTTTTAAATTACTAATTTTCAGATACTTGAAATTTCTTCAGAGCTTTTGAGATATCACCATGAATGAGGATATTTAAGTGCTCAATTATATACGATGGTTTTTCCTTCATACCTTTACGAATCCAATCTAGCATAAGTCCTACAAACGCATATTTATAGAAGTCTGCAATAAAATCTTTGTCACTCTGTTTAATATGCATTCCCTTCGCTTTCTCTTCAATAACACCAATTAATAATGCATACGTTTCCTTATATAGAAAATTCTCTAAGTAATCTCTACTAACAGAATTATACGTATTCAATACGAACTCTCGATTGCTTTGTACATATTCAAAGATATAATGAAACCCCTGCTGCCAGGTATCATACGTATTCTTACCATCTAAGGCCTTCGTTGCTTCGTTCAAGTATACCCATTCTAATAAATCATAAATATCTTGAAAATGATAATAGAATGTCTGGCGGTTTACTTCACAATCGTTAACAATATCAATTACAGTAATCTTATCTAGCGGTCTCTCTGATAATAACTTCTTTAATGAAGTTGCTAATGCTTTCTTCGTAATTTGTGACACACGGCATTCCTCCTAAATCGTATCCTTATTGTATCATAATCGGTTACGGATTTCTAGAAGAAGTAATTGTATTACTATGGTTCCATTATGACTTTCACAGATCTATTTTATTTAATAATAATTTTTATGTTTACATTTTTTTGTAATTACATGTATAATTTCACTATAAGCTTATACTTTAACATACAGTTCTGCATAATTATTATGATTTAATAAAACATTTTTGAAAGGAGTATTATGTCAATTAAGAGTAAGCAACGAAAAAAATTTAGAATATTACTATTTTCTGCTTTATTACCGACTTTTAGTGGTACCATTTGCTACGCATCATCTATACAACCACATCCATACACTTTTAATCTTTATTATGGAACAGATAATGATAATGAGCAAATTAAAGGTTCTAGGCTCAACTATGGATATAGTGAGTACGATCAATATCTTTCTGCCTCAATAGGTATTTCAAGTCAGACTAACGCATATCAAAATTTTTATTGCAAACAGTTAAAAGTAAGTGAAGCAAATGGTAGTTTAACAGTAGCAACTACCTCTGGAACCAAACCTTCTTCATCAAATACTATTACAATATATTACCTATCCGATTATATACAAAATTTCGGTTTGTATAACCTATATGGTTGGAGTACTAAATCCAATTGTTACGTAAATGGTATTTGGTTTCCATAATTAATTAAACTTATTTATGCTGCTTCAGTAAAGACATTTCTTTACTGAAGTAGCATACAAAAGGAGAATATATCACATGGAAAAAAGGAAACAGGTGTATCTTATAATTATTATGTTATATCTACTTACAGCATGCGGGGAGGTGACTCCTAAATCATCTATTCCAAAAGATGATATCACGATACCAGAACATATAGAACAAACACTCGACTCGCATTTGATTGTTAATGCTAATATTATTCCCCCTAATTCTCAAACTTTGTATAGTTATCCCGCTACCGTACATATCTTTGATTCCACTAATGTTAATCAAGTTTTATTTCAACAAGAGGGTATACCATATGATAACGGCGCTGATAGTGAAATGATTATTCAAACAGAAGAAGCTGCTTCCATATTTTATTCAAGTATGCTGTTTCAAAATGATGATTATATGCGTTATCTAAAAGTTTTTTTTGGATTATCGGATTCTGTAGATGAATCTCAAAAAGTGTTTTCTCATTATGAGAGTTTATTTGTAGAAACTCCACAAAAAGAATTAGCCTCCTTTTCAATTAAAGAAGCCAAAGATGCCATTCGTGACAAAACCGAAAAATTAGGTATATCACTAGCAAAGGAACCTTACGTATGGTTCGGAATTGATCAAAAACAATTGGCTGATATGGAACTACTGTTTCGACAGGACGATCTTGGAACTGATTTTTTAGAACAAGCCGGTATTAATAATTATTGGAGCGAGGAGGACGAATGCTATTATATTCTTTGGAATATTGAATGTCATGGTGAGAATATCTTATCTGGTAACTATAATTATGTTAGTAATGTTAATGGCATCACACTTATTACCAATGGAAGTACCTTATTTGCCTGCATTCGTAAACATGAGCTTGTATGCTTTGAAATTAGCCGAACATATACCATTGAAGAAAACGGCACTTATGAAGGAACTATAATGCCAATTGAAGAGCTATTAGACCATATCAACTACGAATATCGTAATTTGATTTTAGATTCAGATGTAACAATTACAAGAATAGAATTCTGTATGGCCCCCGTAATATCCAATGCCCACACAATGGAATATACAATGACTCCTGTTTGGTCCGTATTAGCTGTAAATAACATAGCTAATGCAAACGAATCAATTATTAATGGGACTGTTATGCTATTTCATGCTGTAAGTGGAGAAAGGATTAATTAATGCGACATGGATTTTTCAATCAATTCTTAATGGAGATAAAACGCTCTCTTTTAACCTACGGATTTTGGTGTACTATAATCCTTGTTCCCTTTATATGTATTCTCTCGAATAGTGATCCTATTACTCAACTATTAAACTCTGGGGTAAAGAGTGCCTCTAATTATTCTGTAATTTACTTATTCAATTATACAACAACAGATGGTTGGTTTATTAATCTAATTTTTATTATTGCTATGCTACCTGCTGGGCTCATGTACTATTTTGATAAAAGAGAAGGTTTTAATACATACACCATAATCCGTAACAACGTGAGCCAATATGGAAAAGCCATGTTTGCTTCAATTATTACAATAACATGGTTTTCTATATTTACTGGACTGATATTATTGGTTGGTATACTATGCACTATATTTCCAATAAGCAATGCTGCTGATATGATTTGGGAGCCTTATAATGTGGTGGTTACATCAGGTCATCCACTTCTCTTTTTCCTAATAAAATCCTCAATTCTATCAAGCTTATGTGCTACTTTTGTAGCTTGTGCGGTGATTTTATCAACACTACTTTCTGATTGTTTTGTGTTGATGATTTCACCCTTCCTAATCTATTATTTCGCAGATATAGTTACATCTAAGGTTAATGAACGATTTTCAGTTTCTAGTTTTACACAAGCAAGTATAAATCTAGGTACCGTAACTAGTAGTTTTATTGCTACTCATCTTATCCTATTAATAATTATAATTTTCTTAGGAATCATATTTGTATCTCAAGTAGAAAGGAATGTTGAACATGCAGATATTTAAACATTCATTACATTGTTTTGCTATTGAATTACGCCAAAGAGCAAAGGAATATCAGACATGGACACTATTTTTACTTCTATGTATTGTTCTTCAACAGTATACGAATGAAACCTTTTTATATGCTGATACGACTGGATATAAAGTTGCTCCTTGGATATTTCCATTCATAAATTATACTCGTTTACTGAGAATATTAATACTCACTCTCTTTATGCCACTCATATGTACTACACCAAGAATTACAGCTATACATACCTACATCATAATAAGGAGTAAACATCTAGCCTACTTTTTGGGGCAGTGCTTCTATATTGTTTTTGCATCAATAGTTTATAGCTTTCTTGTTATGCTCTTACCAATTTTATTAAACTTGACGAAGATTGAGTGGAATACTGATTGGGGAAAGGTCATTGGAACACTATCTCAACCTAACATATCCGGATTTCTACCATCTACTATCAGCTACTCCTCAAATATTGTCAAACACTTTACACCGATACAGGCTATGCTACATAGTTTTTCATTAATGGCACTTTCATTCCTATTTGTTGGTCTCCTTATGTATATATTTAATATGATCACACCTAAATACCATACTGGTATTTTTGTTGGCACTTTTTTTATTCTATTTGACTTTTTCTTAGCAACAGATATTGTTTATTCCAAATTGCTATGGCTTTCCCCTCTCTCTTGGAGTAAACTAAGCATCATTGATTATCAACACACTACTAGAAACCCGACACTCTTATATTGTTATACCTTCTGCATAGTAGGTATTATCTGTTTCTTTGTTGTTCTATGTATATTACAAAAAAGAATGAGATTACAATTTCATTCTTAGTGAAAAATTTTGCGAAACTCATCGTACATAAAATGAAAGGGGTGAACACATTGATAAGTATTTCAATTAAAAATGTCACAAAAAAATTCCGTGATACAACTGTGTTAGACAATGTTAGCTTGGACTTTACACAAGGTCAAATTCATGGAATAATTGGACGTAATGGCTCAGGAAAAAGTGTACTTCTAAAATGTATTTGCGGACTACTGCCTTTAACCTCAGGAACAATTGAAGTTGAAGGTCAAATCATAGGCAAGGATATCGACGTACCTAACAATATAGGAATAATTATAAATACACCTGGTTTTTTACCAAATTACAGTGGTTATCAAAACCTAAAATTTCTTTCTTCTATTAAAGGAACTATCAGGAAAGAACAGCTTATTCAAACACTAAATCTAGTAGGACTAGATCCATACTCTAAGAAGCACGTAGGGAAATATTCTCTTGGTATGCGCCAACGCCTAGGCATTGCTCAAGCCATAATGGAAAATCCTAATATCTTAATACTTGATGAACCGATGAATGGCCTTGATTACAAAGGAATTGAAGATATGAGAAATCTCTTCAGGAGCCTTAAAGCGGAAGGAAAAACAATCTTGCTAACTTCACATCATGCAGAGGATATCGAACTATTATGTGATGATGTTGCGGAATTGGAGAATGGGAAATTAGTATAGCCTTAAAAACTATAGATTCATGGATTCAATAATCTCCATAACATTCTTATTAGCACGACAATAAAAAGTACAAGAGCCACACTTTATACACGTATTTTTAAACTGTATCTGCGCTTCTTCCTTATTCCCACGTTCCATAGCTTTCACAATTACATTCACTGGTAACTGTGCAGGACATTTTCTTGCACAAGCTCCACAATTCTTACATGGATTTTGATTATTGAATCTTATCGGTTCTTGATATCCAACAAAATTCGTATGTACATCTACGCATTCCCCTTCTATTACTGGGTGCGCATTCATAACTCCGCCTCCGCTATATGCTTCTAGTGCTGCTTGCTTACAGACTTTTTCCAATAGTGTACGTATCCTCATTCCATATGGAGCACATACAACAGTTGCTTGTGAAGTGAATAGATTAGCAACCGTAAGATATCTACCTGTGTTGTTA
Source organism: Lachnospiraceae bacterium (assembly GCA_019421365.1). Classification (GTDB taxonomy): domain Bacteria; phylum Bacillota; class Clostridia; order Lachnospirales; family Lachnospiraceae; genus Anaerosporobacter. Next base: position 19,058 of record JAHZFJ010000001.1, on the reverse strand, counting down.
TAGCCGTATTTCACTATTTGCCCTAGTGTATAGACGGTTTGAATGTTCATTGTAAGAATTCCATGCTTTGCAGGAATCTCCTCTTTCTTAAGAGTTTTACCTGTCACAAACTCAATTAACATATGCTCTTCTCCCATTGGGTAACGGTTTGGTACTTGAACGAATTGGATCTTTCCCTCTGATTTCTTTAATACTTTGGTTGCAATTAATATGCTATCAAATCCAATATACGCATTAAGGACTTCAATTCCCTCTTTAATATCCTCAAACCTGTTCTCCATCAACCACGAATCATGAATTAATCCTGGATCACACTCTACACTATTAATTAATAATATACGTTTACTCTCCTTTGACTCTATTAGAGTACGTATCTTATCTGCTACCTGATAACCTCCTCCACTTAATCCTTCCAAGTTGTTTTCTTTGAGCGTTGCTATTACACTCTCTATATTAAGTCCTCTACTTTTTTTATTTCTCTGCGACTTTTCCTGCTGGGGTTTTTCTTCTGGCTGCTTTATATCTAGGTTAACATAGTTACTTCCTTCATTCAATCTAACAACCTTATAGATCTTGGCTTTGGCTCTCCCACCACGTACCGTTTTATATTGCTTCCGATCTTCTTTTTGCACTCCTCGTATAGTCCGATTCGTTCTACATAACCTCTTATTAATTACTGGATAGCCCATATAATACTCCTTTCAACCTTCGAATAATAATTATTGAATTGTATTAAGTACTTTCTTATTATTATTACGATATATTAGTACTGTTAATAATGCTAATACCACAATTGCAATTCCCATTATAATATTCGAATCAATATTACTTAGTACAGCTATTAAAACTCCTGGAACTGCTATGATTATCAAAGATACAAGCATAGAGATGAAGGTTGCACCACTCTGTTTAACCACTACAACTTCAGATTCCCAGTCAAACATTGGCATACGTAAATTAATTGCTATCCCTAAGACAGACATAAATAGAATATATACAGCTGGAACTAACACCATCATGATATATCCACCTAATGTCGTTTTAATAGTAAAAAACAAGATAATTTCTGACAGGAATAGAAAAGGATATCCAATTGTCAGATTCACTAGGATCTTACTATCTAATACTGTTTTAGTACTTATTGGCATGGACTTTGGTATCCACCATTGCTTACCTTCTAATGAGATAGAACATATCGTTGTAGGAATAAGGCAGCACATTGCAGCCATAACAAGTGGTAATGCCTTATTAATGACTCCTGTCATTTGTAAAGTCTCTTCTAACTTATCTATCCCCATGACACTTATTGCAATGCTTGTGACAACAAGCATAATATAACCAATAGCTGTATTCAATACATAGATACTCGAAGAAAAGTATCTTCGTAATTCCTTCTTATAAAACGCCATCAATACTGAATTAGCTTTCATTTCTTTCACAACGAAATTATTCTTTGTTGCTCTAGCATTAATCGCACTACAGATTTCAACAAACTTCCATTGTACAATCACTACTAATAACAAGAACACACCAATAGATATAATAACAAATGCTAAGAAAGAAACTATATCCTGGTTAATTACCCCCTGTGAAAACAATTCTGCCGGAGGATATATTGCATAGATCTGTTTTGCGATAATTGTAGATAATTCAGCTAATGCTCCTGTATCAATATCCGTAGCTTTTGATGGCATAGCAAAGGAAGCTACTAATGCAGCTATTGTTATGATTGCTGATAGTCCTATTGTGACTAGATTTTTATGTTTCATCCTTGAACTGATAGCAATGATTAATGCACCAATTGCAGTCGCAATTGTCATAGGTATCAACGGTAACATGAAAACACTAATAGCCATCATTATATAAAACGAAATATTAGGTCTTTGATAGATTCCATACACAATCGTACTCGGAACTACCGTAAGAAAACTTAGTACTGCATTACCGATATACATACTTATAAAACGACTGGCAACGATTGCTGACGGTTTAATGGGTAAAGATATAAGCATATCATAGGTCTTCATCTGGAATAAGATGCTTCCCGCTTTTAGTATAGAGAATACCAAGATGACAACACTTGTTATCATCAGTATATAAGCAGGTATGATTTCTCCCACTCCAATCTGATTCAAACCGTAGGTTAGCATAGCGATATATGTTACTCCCATACAAGCAAGTAGTAAGAATGAGATTGCCAACATCCATACGTTTCTTATCTTCTTCTTATCCTTTGAATATCTTGCTACATTAATTCCCCATGTATTGCAAAGTGTTACTCCCACCAGCTTTTTAATCTGATTAAGCATGGTCAGCTACCTCCATGAACACATCTTCTAATGACTGCCCCTTCGTAAGTTCATTTGTCTTGCCTGACACAATTAGCTTTCCATTCTTAATAATAGCAATCTTGTTACAAAGTTTCTCAGCGACATCAAGTACATGGGTGGAGAAAAAGATTGCGCTACCTTGTTCACATAACTCACGCATCGTATTCTTAAGAATAAGAGCTGCCTTAGGATCTAATCCAACAAAAGGCTCATCAAGTATTAATAATTTGGGTTCGTGTATTAAAGCTGAAATAATAGCTAACTTTTGTTTCATGCCATGGGAATACGATGAGATTAAATCTCCTAATACACTAGTGATTTCAAAATCATTCGCATATTTTCTAATCTTCTCTTCCCTATCTTTTGCTGATACCCCGAATATATCACCAACAAAATTCAGATATTGAATTCCCGTCAGATGCTCATATAAGTCTGGATTATCCGGTATATAAGCTATCTTCTTCTTGCAATTAATTGGGTTGTTGCGAATAGATTCGCCGTCAATTATTATCTCCCCTTCATCAAAATCAATTATTCCAACTACTGCCTTGATTGTCGTTGTTTTACCTGCTCCGTTATGCCCAATAAAACCATAGATATCGCCAGCTTGAATATTAAGACTTAAGTTTGATACTGCCGCTTTACCACCTTTATAACGTTTTGTAAGATTCTTAATTTTTAACATAATTCCCTCTTCTTTCTTTATTAACTTTCTCAATTGAGTTACTCTTTGTAGTGAATAAAGTTATTCCTAAGTGTTTTATGTCTGTTGTTACAGTTTACTGAATTGTGTGAACGTCACATACAATTCTTTTATTGTATGTGTAAGTCACACAATTTTAAGAAAACTGTAGTAAACAGCCTTAAAACACAGGAATACTTTATTCACGCAGAAGAGTCACTCAATTGGCTTCCTTACTCTTTTTCACATGGAGATAATATGAAGGTTAACCTACGTTCTTTTCTGTCCATTGATGGTTTATTATCTACCACGCGTTCTAGTATCTGCCTGATCTCATCTAGCAGGTCTCGTAATTCATCATCGGATAGCAATAAAGTTGATGTGGATAACGATAAGATATCTCTAATTGGATCAGCATCTTCATCTTTAAAATAATTTTTGAACGATCCCATTAATGATAATAATGTTGAATGAATCAAGCCTGATACCTCATCTTTTTGATACTCACCGATTGGCTCTTTTACAAGTCCATAGGTCTTTTCAATTGTTCCTCTTATTTTGTTTTCTTCCACAACTGTAATACAATCGGCTTCTAACAATATTCTGAGATGGCGATATAAACTAGCCTGTGGAATATCTTGCAATTCCTCTAACATCTGGCTAGTTGTTGCGGTTCCTCTCCTTATCAATAATTGGATTACACGTTGCCTAATTGGATTCATAATAACTTTTGTAAAATCTTTATTCATATAACGCTACACTTACCTTCTCTTTGTCTTTATAATTTAATTGTTATCACTTTTGAGTATATTACCATTATTGATAATAATCAAGTTATTTTTGATAAAACTGGAAATTGTATTGTATTCTAATTTATTTATAATTTCTAAATTGACATTAACATAAAAGCTAAGAAAGTTGTTCCAAACAGATCATGTAAGGAGCATCTTTCTTAGCTTATTTGATGTTTATTTCATTTTACTATACTGGTTTTTACGTATTAATCAATAAAATACTCAGAGCGCTTAGTAATCAAACTACTCCAGTAGATAGCCTGAAACAATTCCAATTAATCCCGAAACGCAAATTATCCAAACTGGGTTTAACTTTTTATATAACATGAATATAGCTACAACAATAATACCTATGGAGATGAACGCCCCACTGTTGAAAACAATAGTTTCAGTACCTATATGAAACACCGTTTTTCCAATTGACATCGCTGCCGCAGCAATTAGGCCAACTACTGCTGGGTGTAGACCATTCATGCAGCCTTTCACTATCTTACTTTCTTTGAACTTTTCGTAACATTTTGCAAGTATCAAAATGATGATAAATGAGGGCAATACAACACCAAGTGTAGCTGATATTGCACCAAAAACCCCTCCCACAACACTACCTACATAAGTTGATATATTCACAGCAAAGGGTCCTGGTGTACTTTCTCCTACTGCAACGAAATTAACCAATTCATCAAGTGTCATCCAATTATTACTTATTACCTCTTTTTCTATCAGCGGTAGCATTGCATAACCACCACCAAATGTAAACAGGCCTATTTTAAAAAACGAAATAAACAGCCTTAGATATATCATCTCGAATCCTTTCTAGCCATAATACTGCTAAAACAAAGTCCGGCTATGGCACATAGAATAAGAATAAAAATTGCACTAGCATTAAAAAATCCAACACTGATAAATGCCGCAATTATTATAATATAACTAAACCAATTTCTCTTACACTGTTTAAACATTGAATAACACGCACTCAATATAAGAACAAATACTCCCGCACGAATTCCCTTAAATGCATACTGAACGGCAGGGAATTCTTCAAATTGCTTCAAGAAAAAAGAGATAGCGAGTATGATTAAAAATGATGGTAATGTAACACCCAGTGTTGCCATCACTGCACCCAAAAATCCTCCCAATTGATATCCAACAAAAGTCGCTGAATTAACCGCAAAAGGTCCCGGTGTTGATTCTGAGACTGCAATTATATCCATCATGTCTTGTTCGTCTATCCACTTTTTCTCAACAACTTCTCTTCTAATTAATGGTATCATTGCGTAGCCACCACCGAATGTAAACGCACCTATCTTAAAAAATGTTAGGAACAATTGACAATACTGTTTCTTCCTATCCATTCAACAAACCTCCTAAATAAAATAAATAAAGCTGTTATCCGTTATCAAACAAGTTTTTATCTTGTCTAATTCCAAATAACAGCTTTTGCTATTAATAATTATCTTCAATTTTTAGAATACTATCCATTACTCTATTTGCTTCGTAAAAGATTCCATCGCGACTGACATACTAGAATCCAATATAAGATAGCCAGTTGAAATCAGCATAGCTATTGCTATCACTACCTTTTGATGTGATATACATACCTATCGTGCAACCTACAAATCCACCAGCTACTTCTGTACTAAGAGAGTTCATATCGATATTATGTGCAAGCACACTTTCTCTGCCATCTTGCTTATAATGGATTGAAAGTACTTGATCTTGTCCAGTTAATATGATTTCCAATGGCTCAGACATAATTTCATTCTTCCCGAGTTCAAAACTCTGTTCTTTATTTTTCATTAAAGCCTTTAAATATGTCTTATTATCTTCCTTCACTACTGAGGCCGTTAAGTAATATTCATTACTTTGAACAATTGCCATCCCAGCTTCTTCACCATCGATGATATTACTAGTTATACGAGTTGAAGCCTTGAATCGATGGTGTTGCTGTCTCACACCTACATAGGTAGGGCTAACTAAATCATCAATTGTCTCCTTACGTGCATGCATTCTAAGAATTCCTTGTTCTGGAAGAATCTCATATGCAGTTTCATCAGGGTTGTGTAAGAATATAAAATGTGGATCCCATGTTTTTTCATAGAAGTGATAGCAATGATTAGCAAATACCTGTTCTTGTTCTTCTAATGGCACCTCAATTGTATCGGTTATAATTCCTATTCCCGGATTCACTACAGGCCATCCATCTTCCCATTCAACTTTAGCCAAGAATGTTTCTCTTCCCATATTACAGTAACCTTGTATTGGTCTTGATGCTAATAATACCATATACCATTCGCCATTCTTATCCTGAACCAAATCACCGTGTCCTGTATTAATAATCTTGTAATTCTTACCAAGATGTCTATGAGTAACAATTGGATTTCTCGGACAGGATTCATACTCTCCAAACAATTCCTTACTTCTTGCAATTGTTATGGAATGCTCAAGTCCAGTTCCACCTTCTGCTATCATTACATAATAATATTCACCTATTTTATATAGATGAGGTCCCTCTACCCAATTAGAAGGTTTCATAGAACCTCTCCAAAGAACACGAGATTCTCCTAGTAATATACCTGCCTCTAGATCTAACTCCTGAATCCATACCTCACAATCTCCCCAGTATGCTGCCCCATCAGAGTTCGCTCTTTGTCCTACGTAATATGCTTTGCCATCTTCATCAAAGAATATTGTCGGGTCAATTCCATCAGCACCCTCAAGAAAATACGGTTCTGACCAAGGCCCAGCAGGGTCTGTCGCTGTAACATAGAAGTTACCCCCACCGCCAACATTGGTGGTTATCATATAGAACGTTCCATCATGGTAGCGAATACTTGGTGCAAAGATACCACCAGAATGCCATTGATCATCAAGACTAACTTGACTCTTTCTTGTTAATATGTTACCAATTTGAGTCCAATTCTTCAAATCCTTACTATGAAAAATAGGTACCCCAGGAAAATATGTAAATGTAGAATTCACAAGGTAAAAATCTTCTCCAACTGCACAGATAGATGGGTCTGGATAATACCCTGGTATAATTGGATTCATTATTTTCATATAAATCACCATGCCTTTCACAAAACCTGCGAATTTTAGTCGCAAGCACAAATTGTCGTTTTTTATATGACGTAAGTATAATGAATTTCATCATGTAATTCTTCCATTGACTTGCTAATAATTAGTACTATACTGCTTTTCTTTTGTTTTTGATTAATTAGTTGTCTGTCTCATCCCATGGGTAGATTACTCCCCATTCTTTTCGAAGAGAATCCATCAATTCCATTATCTTAATTATTTCTGAATGTGGCATCTGTGGGCATTCTAAAAGACCATTTTTAAGAGCCTCTACACAAGCTTCCACCTCATACTCAAAGCCAGTAATTTGATCAGTAAACGTTTCTTTCTTAAGTAACTCATCATTAATATTATAGACTCTAATCTCTTCACAATTATTAATGTTCTGAATCTCCATGTAACCTTGCGTTCCACTAACAACTCCCATACGATTGGTTCTCGCCTTGAATGTACTGTGTAAAGATGCCATCTTTCCATCTGCATAAGATAGTGTAATTGTATTCATACTATCCACGCCAGTGTCTGTTAATATCGCAGTTGAAGATACCTCTGAATAGTTTGAACCAAGTATCATACAAGCGAAATTAATCGGATATACGCCCAAATCAAGTAAAGCACCTCCTGCTAAATCAGGTTTAATTAAGCGCTCCGCATGGTCAATAGCGTATCCAAGATTTGCAGTTACAGAAGTCACATCACCGATAAGACCACTATCAATTATAGCATTAATTCTTTCTCTACTTGGCATGTATCTTGTCCAAATTGCTTCTGTAATAAAGACCTTCCTTTCCTTTGCAAGAGCAAGGATTTCCTTTGCTTGCATTGCATTCGCAGTGAATGCTTTCTCACATAAAACTGGCTTTCCATGTTCAATACAAAGTTTAGCATGTGAATAATGATGGGAATGTGGTGTTGCGATATAAATCAATTCTACCTCTTCATCTTGCACTAGTTCTTCGTATGAACCATACGCTTTTAAAAAACCATTCTTTGCAGCGAAATCGGTAGCTTTACCTATATCACGTGAAGCTACCGCATAGCTTTCAACCCCAGTCATCTTACTTATCGTATTCGCCATAGTTTGTGCAATATTCCCTGCTCCAAGAATTCCAAATTTCATATCTTATACCTCCTTTTATTCTATATATACTATTATACACGATATTATGAGTATTACTATAATTACAATAAAATACGCTCCACTTGTGGAAGACTTTTCTTATTCTAAGAATTATCTACCACAAGTGGAGCATATTTTATATGTGATATTCTCTTTTCGTATTTCAGTGCTATTCTTTATTAGATAGCTTCTCTTAATTTCTGTGCAAGTTCTTCACACTTTGCATCATCAATCATAACTTTACCACTGTTCATGGTAAATGTTCCCCCCCATTCACTTTCACCTTCGTATTTAGGAACTAAGTGAAAATGTAAGTGATGTCCAGTATCACCATATGCACCGTAATTGATTTTATTTGGCGAGAAAGCTTTATGCATGGCACGAGCTACTTTAGCAATTTCAGCAAAATAATCATCTCTTTCTTTATCTGTTAAGTCAATTAATTCACTTACGTGTTTTTTGTGAGCAACAATTACTCGACCTGGATTGCTTTGTTCTTTAAATATAAAAACAAAACTATTGTCCATCTCCATTGCTAAGTATCCAAAATTAGCTACTAATTCACCTTGCATGCAATAAGCACAATTCTGATCTTTCATACTATTCTCCTTAAGTAATTCATTTAGTATTTTGCCAAAAGATTCAGATAATAACTCCTAATATTCATAATAGCATAGTTCGAATAAAATGACTACTGTGCATCGCAAGTTATTGACATAAGTCCACTTAGACATATTAATAACTTACCATTATCTATGATAATTCTAAGTATTCATTAATAGTAATTCTTAAACATTTTGGTTCAATATGAGTAAGTTCTACACTACGTTTATCAGGTTGTGAATCACCAATATAGATAGAATACGTTCCAGGCAGCACTACTCGTTTTCCTTCTTCATCACATAATGAAAAGGCTTCTAAACCTAAGTGAATTTCTAATTGTTTCGTTTCTCCCGTTGATAAAGCTACTTTCTTAAATGCTTTAAGTCCTGCATTAGGTGTACCCTCACGTTCTGCTTTCACATAAACTTGTACTGTCTCTCTTGCATCCATACTTCCAATATTGGTTATATCAAGGGTAATATCAACGCCATCCTTGCTGGCTACTTCTGATGAAAGCTCTACATTCGTAAACTCAAATGAAGTATAGGTTAGTCCATAACCAAATGGATAAAGAGCTTCATTCTTCATATAACGGTAAGTTCGATTCTGCATTGAATAGTCTGTGAAGGCTGGCAATTCTTCTGTAGTACGATAGAATGTTATTGGTAATTTCCCTTCTGGCGAGAACTCCCCGAATAATAATTCTGCAATAGCCTTACCACCTTGTGCACCTGGATACCAACCTTGGATAATAGCAGGAATATGTTCTTCTGCCCAGTTAATAGCCAATGCGCTGCCTGATAAAACTATTAATACAACTGGTTTTCCAGATTCATACATTACTTTTAATACTTCTTCTTGTATACCCGGAAGATTAAGATTTGGCTTATCCCCACTTGCATATTGGTTACCTGCATCTCCCTCCTCACCTTCCAACCCAGAGTCAAGACCAAGGCAAGCAATCAATACATCACTCTCCTTGCAGATACCTCTTACTTCAGCAATTCTATCATTCTCTTTTCCAAGTCCACTGATTCGATCTTTGTATAAATGACATCCTTCTGAGTATAGTACACGTACATCATCCCCAAGATAGTCCTGTATTCCTTCGTTAATGGTTACATAACGAGATGCTGTTCCTTCATAATTGCCAACAAGCGCTCTTCTGTTATCCGCATTCGGACCAATAATGCCAACTGTCTTAACCGCTTTCTTATCAAGAGGTAATAAATTATCTTCATTCTTAAGTAATACTAAGGTCTTTCTAGCTATATCAAGATTCTTTTCTTTCATTATTTTAGAATCTACGATGTTATAGTTAATTGCATTGTATGGTACCTTCTTAGGCTCATCAAACAGACCTAACTTCATTCTAGTTGTGAACAAGCGTTCAACAGCAGTTGTTACTTGTTCCTCTGAAACCTTCCCCTCCTTAACAGCTTGTGCAAGATAGAGGAATATGTTACCACAATTCAAGTCACATCCCATAGAAACAGCTAATGCTACAGAGTCAACTGCGGAAGCTGTTACATGGTGATATTCATGAAAATCCTTAATAGCCCAACAGTCTGATACGACATGGCCATCAAATCCCCATTGCTCTCTCAAGGTATCTTTTAATAAAAACTTACTTCCACAGCAAGGTTCTCCATTGGTCCTATTATAAGCACCCATTACGGTTTCAACTTTTGCTTCCTTCACACATGCTTCAAATGCTGGTAGGTACGTCTCCCACATATCTTGCATACTTACCTCTGCATTAAAAGAGTGACGAATATCCTCTGGTCCCGAATGTACCGCAAAATGTTTTGCGCAAGCAGCCGTCTTTAGGTAATTCTCATCATCACCTTGAAGGCCTTTAATATAGCTAACTCCAAGCCTAGCGGTTAGATAGGGATCCTCACCATAAGTTTCATGACCACGTCCCCATCTTGGGTCTCTGAATATATTTACATTAGGAGCCCAAAAAGTAAGTCCCTTATAGATATCCGTATCACCAAATTCTTGTTGCATATTAAACTTCCCTCTGGCTTCTGTTGAGACAGCATCTGCAACAGACTTAAGTAGTTCCTCATCAAAACTTGCTGCAAGTCCGATAGCCTGTGGAAATATTGTCGCTACTCCAGCTCTTGCAACACCATGCAATCCCTCATTCCACCAATTATATGAATTCACACCAAGTCGCTCAATTGCTGGCGCGCTATGTAACATCTGAAAACATTTTTCTTCTAATGTCATCTTACTTACGAGTTCTTTTGCTCGTTCTTTATATTCATTGATTTTTTGTAGGTTATTCACTAATTCTGCCATAAAATTCACTTTTCCCCATTCTTTTATATTAATAATTTGATTCTAATATAATATCCTAATAAACACTACTGCCACCATCTCAATTAACTCAAGCACTTAATAAATTGTTCTATTATCTCTATCTGGAATTCCTGATTTACGATAAAAATACGTATTAATCTGATCTCTCCATTCCTTTGCGAGACGTAATTGTTCCTCTAAGCGAGGTACCATTCTCTTATAAATATCTAAAGGTAAATACTCTTTAATCTTATCCAAGGCCATTATCATATTCTCTACATTTTCAACACCTTCTAAATGTGTATCATAGATATGTTGTATTACAGACTTACCACTTTTTAAAATATGGGTATATGGTACATGATGAAAGAACAAGAGCAGTTCATCCGGACAAGTTTCAGTTGAATCATATATACTTGAAAGCGGCTCTTGGTACGCCATAGCATACCCTGTTCCGTTTTTACTTCGATCCACTCCAATCCCTAGATGATCTGCGCGGTGATAAGTTCCCCAGCGGTCATATTCATATCCATCTACATTAGGACCATAATGATGATTAGGATTTACCATCCAGCCGATACCAAGTGGTGCTGTATATTGTTCATAGATAGGCCATGACCTCATTAAAACATCCGTAATTGTAGTAATCACCTCATTGTTTGAGCCAAAGGTTACTTCCACCCATTCCTTCGCGATACTCTCTGCAGTACAATCCTTTTGATAGGCTAATCTACCAAAACCATATAGATTCGCTGCTGCCAAATCATGCCCTGTCCAGTTTGAATCATCCCCTGTATTAGCAACTGCCGCGATACCGCAATTCTTCTGATTTAATGCTTGACCGCTAATGATTTCTCGGATTGTGTCTTTCTGATCTTGTAGATACGTATGAAACTGTAATATCTGTTCAAACATAGGTACGAGATAGCAGATATGTTTTTGTTGTCCCGTGTATTCTTGCGCTATCTGCACTTCTAACATCTGATTTGTGTTACGTAATGTTCCAAACAATGGTGTAATCGGTTCCCTAACTTGAAAATCCATAGGTCCATTCTTAATCTGTAGAATCACATTATCAAGGAACTTACCATCTAATGGTTTGAAATTATCATATCCTGACCTAGCGCGGTCTGTGACTCTGTCCCTCCAATCTTGCTGACAATTATATACGAAACATCTCCATATGATTAAACCATCATAAGGTGCTACAGCTTCCGCTAGCATATTAGCACCGTCGGCATGAGTCCTTCCGTATGTAAAAGGCCCTGGTCTTCCTTCTGAATCTGCTTTGATTAAGAATCCTCCAAGGTTTGGTATATTCTGAAATACTTCCTCCATCTTATCTTTCCACCAAGTTCTTACTTCGTCATCTAAAGGATCTGCACTATGTAAACCACCAAGCACCATAGGTGCCGCAAAATTCAAACTTAGAAACAATTGTATCCCATACTCTTTAAAGATACTTGCCATTGCACGAAGTTCTTCATAATACATATTACTAATTAGTCCAGTTGCATGGTCCTTTACATTTACATTATTAATAACTGTAGCATTGATGCCAACCGATGCAAGTAACCTAGCATACATTCTCGTTCTATCATTCACAATAACTTCATTGTCCTGAAAGAAGAAGGATTTCCCTGAATATCCTCTTTCAATACTACCGTCTAAATTATCCCAATGGTTTAACATTCGATATGGAATATCTGGTGCCGTCTGATAATCTATATTTCTCACAGATTGATTTCTTTGTAAATAACGAATTAATTCATATACACCATATAAGAAACCATTACTATCTCCCGCTTCTATTACGATAGCCTGATCCTTAACATATATATGATACCCTTCTTTTTGAATACTTTGATCTGTGACAAAGTAAATACCTTTATTCAAATTCCACTCTTTCTCCAAATTCGTATCATATATTCTCTCACAATCTATTCCAAGAATTTCTTTAACTGCTAGTTGTAATTCCTTGATCGCTGTTTCTATTACTAGATCTGATTCTTTAACATAGATATTATTGAAGTATATACAATCCTCATAATCACTTAAACTATGGTACTTTAGCCAAGCTTGTTCATATTCCATACTATTCATAAACTCCTTTTCACATAAATAAATATTAGACTCTTCTTCCATTCCATCTCCATACCGTAATTACTCTAACTAACAGTTGGTATTCCAATTTTTACAAGATTGAAGTATAATAAAAACAATGTATCATTAATAATTAACAAAGTGAGGACCATCTATGATTGAAACATTACACGGCATACACGAAACCGTTAAGTATCATGATTTGCCTGGTATTAAGCTATATCTTAATAGTGAAGCTGAGAATTATCCTCCTCATTGGCATACTGCTTTGGAAATAATTATGCCTTACCATAATTCTTACACTGTTATAGTTGATGACATTTCTCATACGATTAGGGAAGGTGAACTCTTTCTCATTGCACCAGGAACCATTCATCAATTGCAAGCACCTTTAACTGGAGATCGTTTGATACTTCTTCTTGATTATTCTCAGATTTGTAACGTAAATGGTATGACTGCTTTACTACCTTCCCTACGTCCTTATGTTTTAATTAAACATGAAGAATCTAGGCAGATTCTTCAAACCTTACAAGATTCTCTTAATGCAATTTATCAAGAATATGTACAACCTTCTCCATACAAAGAAGCAAGCCTTAAAGCACTTATCATTCAATTCTTTGTTTCCATTGGTCGTTATAAATTGAATGCTGCAGAGAAGTTTCCTGGAATTACAATCACAAAACAATATGAATATATCGAAAAATTTATGCAGATCTGTGATTACATAACCGCTCATTGCACAGAAAATCTAACTGTAGACGAATTAGCTTTCTTAGCAGGTTTTAGTAAATTTCATTTTATTCGTCTATTCAAACAATTCACGAATGTTACTTGTTATGAATATCTAATACAGAAACGAATTGAACTTGCAGAACGCCTACTCATCGAACCAAACTTAACAATAACGCAAGTTGCTCTACAATCTGGTTTTGGAAGTCTTTCCTCGTTTAATCGAGTATTTAAAACTTCAAAAAACTGTACACCAACCGAATATAAGAACATGAACGTACATAAGAGCTTATAATCAGCTTATTCTATACCTCTTGCAAAAGGTGCCATTGGTAACCCTGCTTCATTATAGAGAAGGGCACCTTTTGGAGCATTGGCATGACAATATCTAAGATATCTTGGTCTACCTTCCTTCTCCCATAGTAAATGAATTATATTCTCCTCAACTTTTACTTGAACTGTTTCATAAATAGCATCATCACCTGCTACTTGGAAATCAATTAATTCTTCTACAGGTCTATGTATTCGACTGACTCGGTCTTTTGTTAATAATTTACTTACATGACCACAGGTAATTATAATCTCTGTCTGTTTCACATCAGACACAACATGAATTAGTTCAATGGTTGGTCCACTATATTCCATATCCATTCCATATTGCTTTGCGCAGACAAGTCTTGCAAGACGTTCGCCTACCTCCTTTTTATTCAAAGGATGGAGATCATTATCTTCTCCTAAATCAATCGCACAAGCCATTCCCGTATTCTCGATTGTTAGTAATCGTTCTTGTTCTTCTCTAAGTTCAGGCCACCCACTATTTACTTCATCTAAATCGATTGTAAAATTTGGCAATTGTACATAGTAATATGGAAAGTTCCCTTGATTCCATTTTTCTCTGTAACCACGAATCATCTCGGCACTAAGAGACTCATAATTAAATGGATTATTAGTATTCGATTCTCCTTGATACCAAATCATCCCGTTAATAGTATATCTATGACATGGAGCCATCATACCATTATAAAGTCCTGTTGGTTTCCAATTCACAAAATCCGTTGGAGGAATCTTCTTGGTAGACGCACCAATTCGGTAACTCCATGTACCTGTTAGGTCAACAAACTCCCCCATCTTATGGTGTTCTCCTATGAATAACTTGTATTCCTTATTTGGAGTAAATCGCCCCGGGCCATTCTCACATTTAACACGTATGGTAATACTATTAACACCTTCATGAAGAACTTCCTCTGGTATCTTGTATTTTCTAGGTGGATATTGATACTCCGTTCTTCCTATTAGAGTTCCATTTATATAAACCATATCACTATCGACTATTGTCCCAAGCCATAAGTTTACCTTCTTGCCAACCATACTTTTAGGAATCATTAATTCTTTCTTAAACCAAACGGCTCCTATGAAATCTTGTAATGGCGTATTCTCAAAAAATTCAGGCAGCTCTATTGTATCCCATTCTTTTGTATAACAGTGATCTTCATACCATTTTTCTCCTAAACCAATATCACACTTATCCAAATTACCATGCCATTCCTTCATCTGTTGTTCGTTCTTATCTTGTTGGCGTTTTACATACGAATCATCAGAATAGGTATCTACTAGATCTAAATCATTATTAAAATCAACTAGCATCTCACGACTCAGCCATGATTGAATTCTGGAACCACCGTAACTAGCATTAATCAAACCAATCGGTACATTAGAATTCTCATATAAGAACTTTCCAAAGAAATACGCTGTAGCTGAGAAATCTCTAATTGTATCTACCTGCGCTTCCCTCCAGCTGCCACCTAGATGTTCTTCTTCTGGCTTGTGAAAATCACAACATTCTAAAATCTTAAACTGCCTTACATATGGCATGCAGACATTCTTTATATCCTCTGGATATTGATCTTTCACTCTCTCCATCGGTAGTTCCATATTGGATTGACCTGCACAGATAAAAACATCACCAATACATACATTCTTAATACAATATTCTTCTGCTTCAGAATCTCTTATTATAAGTTGACATTCAGTGGATTCTTCCTCTGTATCGATCCATGTTTCCCAATATCCTTCTTGATTAACAACCGAAGTACTAACTTGTTCCTTTTCCTCCGACCGTCTTAATAAAATTACAGTAACTTTTCTACCAGAACAATCGTATCCCCATATACGAACATGTGTATTTCTTTGTAGGATCATTCCATCGCTTATTAAATTTGGTAATTGTAAATGCCCCATAGTTACGAATAATCTCCTTATTTTATTATTTTTTAATAAAACCTATCGGATTTGTTACCACATTCTATAATTCCCACTTAATGCAAGGAATGCAAAGAAGTAGAGACAATTGTCATAATATCTTCTCTCTCCTGTCCTTAATGGCATATCAAAGAAACGTTGTACCCATTCCTTATATTGTGTATTCCTTGCAGCAAGAGAAGCTTGTGCTACGGTAGCGGTAATTCCATATGGATGCAATGCCTCCTGTTCAATTACACTACCATCTACTTCGTATACTTTATATGTTTCTCCTTTTCTTACCACACCAAGATAATGTTGAATACGATCAGCTGCTATTCTCTGTCCACAGTCAATACCAAACCATTCGTAGTCTAATCCAATATTCGCAGCTGTACGATACGCATCACTGTAGAACCAGTCATGTCTATCGTGTCCCCATGCCAGTTTCCTACTCATTGGACTTCCATCAAATTCAGCATACTCAGCACTAAATCCAGTAACGGGATGACACGCTTTAGCTAGATATTCACGACTAGCTGCCGCTGCCTTCTTCCAAAATTCACGATCTTCTTCATAAGCCCATTGCGAAAACAATTCATAAAAATGTGGCAAATGATAAGAAGGGTCTGTAAAGTCAATACCAGGAACAAACAGTATCTGATAATTCTCTCTATTCCACATTGGATGTCCTGCTCTACCATTCTCCCCTTTATGAATACAAGCTTTCAAGATTTCCTTAGCTTCCTTAGAATACTCAAAGATTCCCTCACCGTCTCCCCATCTATGAGACGCGAAGAACAATGCCATTGCAAAGAACTCTTCACCATCTGGTGCAGGGCCATTTGCATTCTTCATTCCGTCAGTAGCACAAGACCATGCAAAATATCCTTCATTCTCACCAGAATCTAACCACATAAACGTTTTCGCCCATTTCCATAGGCGATCAAACTCTTCTTTCATATTCAGCTGAACACATATCATCATAGCATAAGACATTCCCTCTGTTCTTACATCATTATTACCTGTGTCTACAATATATGCCATATCCTCTTCGTATTCAAAATACAGTCGCTCATCATCTTGACCATAAAAGAATGTCTGTTTGATCTCATGTAAACGTTTTTTAATCTCTTCTTCTTTAATCTCGATTTCATAAAACATATTACGATAATTTTTTTTCATAACTTCACTTCACACTGTCCTCTCAAAGACATAAGGTATAGTGGAACTCCTTTCTTAATGGCTTAATTATAGATAAAGTTGCTAAATTTCGCATTACCACCTGTTTGTTTTGTTGCATATGCAAACAGTCCAAAACGGCATCCTGAAAAATGATCCATCTTAAAATACAGTTTCTGCTTCACTCCGATTTGTACGAAATCTGTTTCATTATGATAGTAGAATATTGCTTCATCCACCATATTCTGAAAATTCACCTCTACCTTCACTCTCACTTTGCCATGATCCAATACTATGGATTCCCATTCATGACCTTCGTAACTATCTCGTTCCATCGCGCTTAAAGAATCATCTGTTGACTCTCTGTTTTTCATGACCAAATAGTACTTGCCCTCTCTTTTTGTAACTGCAATCATACCATAGCACCCCTGTAAAGCACACAGTCCTGCATAATCGCCTTCCAAGATATCCTCTGCATCAATCGTAACTTCAGCAAAACAACTTGGGAATAACATTCTTTGCGTTAACGTGTTTCTTGCTTGAGTTAGATTATTGCATAATTTAGCTGTCGTAATCTGATAATATCCTTCTTCCCCATTGAAAAACATATTGTCCTTATCTGGTTCATGATTAAACTGCCATTGCTTTTTCATACTGTAGCCGTCTTTCTCCGCGGTATGAGACTTAAAATCATCACTCCCAACTAGTGGGTTATACGAGTAATCGGGTCTTGTACTTTTCGTTATGATTGCTTCAGGCACCTTTCCATTCTCACCAAAGATAGGAAAATCATTCTCCCACGTAACTGGTACCAGCACTGGAATTCTACCTACTGCACCATGGTCCTGAAATAATACCCCATACCAATCTCCTTCTTTGGTATCTACAATACCGCCTTGTGCTACGCCCTGATTACAATAACCTCTATCATCATCTAGTACATCTCCTCCGATAAATTCTCCCTCAAGTGATGTTGCATAAAAACATGCTTCCACACGTTTCCACATATCTCGTCTAGAATGTATGAAGAATACATAGTATTTTCCATCTATCTTATACATATGTGATCCTTCATATCCTAATCCTGGGTGTCCCTCATCATTAACAATAAGACGATGAAGTCCTCCAGCAAATGGAGCTGATAGATCCTCCTTCAATTGTGTAAGCCATATTTCTTTATTTCCATAGACAATATATACCTTATCATCATCATCAAAGAAAAGTGAACAATCATGGTAAAAACCTTGTATGATATGTTTTTCCCATTTTTCTTCAATATCCTTTGTTGTAAAAAGATAAGTTTTATGTGTATCATTTGCTACAAAACATACATAATATGTACCCTTATGATATCGTATGGAAGCCGCCCACATACCCTGTCCATAGATATTTTTCTCTCCTTCCAAACATTGTCCCTCTGTACTATCCAATGTTTCATATACATAGGTTGCATGTTCCCAATGTATTAAATCATAGGAACGTAGTATTTCACACCCTGGCATAAAGTGCATTGTGGTAGATACCATATAATAAGTATATCCTACTCTAATCACATCTGGATCAGGATAATCAAGTTTAATAATTGGATTAGGATTCATAGTAATCCTCCTTGTCTTTTGGGGTTGTATAAATATCTATCAAAACACAATACATCGTATAGTGATTTGATACTAATTATAGTGGACTTCCCACAAAAGGTCTTATATAAAATTGCTTACTATTAAACACAAATTGCTATTTTAATTAAGATTAACTATGAACTATTATTTGTCTTTACATCAAGTTTCACCTTTGCCATCTCAATAAATAAAAGACTTACACTTTACACCTGACATAGAGCAGTCAAGACCACCAGCTTAGCTGGTGGCTTGCTCTGCCCCTATAAGGGGCTA